>CAZOPF010000246.1:0-1500 GCA_964581605.1 uncultured Ardenticatenaceae bacterium | reverse complement strand
TTGACGCGGCGTTGTAAGTCCTGGATTAGCCGGGCGTTCGGAGAACGCCCCACTCCGCCTAGAGCGGTGGTTATCAGCTACCAGGCTGGCCGCTTTTTTTTGCCTCTATCACATCTTCCACCACAATCACCTTTTCTATCAGTTGCGCAGCCCAGAATTCATCATGTTCATATTTTTGCCACAAAGCCCAGGCCACAAAATCTACTGCCTGCAAACCAGGGTGAACGGCTGAATCTACCTGCTCAATAATAAGCACCTGCTCCGGGATATGGCTCACCTCCTGCCGTATGGCTTGTTCTAACCGTACCGCCTGACGTCGATTTGTATAACGTCGGTCAAGATAGACATGCAACTGGGGATGTTTGCTCAGGCAATGAGAGACGACACGTGCCAGTGCTAACCGGTACAATACTTCTCCTTTCTCTATTGGCGCTTCTTTTTGATCAATAATGACGATGTAGACTTCAAAATGCCCTTGCCCCAACCATTTCAAAACCCGTTTAATGACCGTTGATTGACTGCGTGCTGCTTTCAATTCGTTCTGGCGGGATTTAATATCCAACGATTGCCGGATACGCTTCAATTGAGTGGTTATTGGTCGGGTGGAGTCTGCGACCAATGCAGCCACAACAAAATACCGTTCATCACGACCGGGAGCGGGGGTTCCAGATTCATCTACGAATACAACTTTCATCGCGCTCGATCAATCACTTTGCTGTCTGACCCAAATCACGGCCGTATCATCCCGATACACTTCCTCCCATGCCAGCGATTGGGAAAGCCAGGCCGCCAACGGCCGTTCCGGGGGCAAAATCACCCACTGCACATCCCGCGCCGCCAGCCGTTCTTGCCAGCCCTCTTCCGCGTCGGCAATCTGGATAAACTCGCGGGTTAAATCTTCGCCGTAAAAGTCGGTCTGCGCGTCCATGAAGACCTCTTTTTCCGGCCACAGTCGGTACAGCAGATAGCCACCCCAATGAAACTCGTTAAACATATTGCCTTCCGGCAAATCGTCCCGGAGGGCATCAATCGCGGCGATGGGAAACTGCCGTTCGCTAAATGTATTGCCCGCCCGGAAAATGTCCATCCTGGCCCCATTCGCCTGCGCCCACATCACCCCCAGCACCACCACTGCCGCCCACATCCAGCCCCATGTCTGGCGCGAAGCGACATCCGTACCCGTCAGGAAATTCCCCAGGCGCGGCCACACGCCGTCTATCCAGCCATCCACCTCCGGCAGCAGCACCACAATGGCCACCAGGGCGTACAACGGGATGTTCCGTGCCGAATAGAGGGCAAAGGCCGTCCACACCACCAGCAAAATCAACGGCGTCCAGGCCAGCCGCCGCCCACTCAACCAGCCAAACCCCAACGACCCCAACAGCAGGGCGGCAAACGGCCAGGCGCTCACCTGGTGAAAATTAGGGCTGCGGTATTCATTGGTGATGTTCACCAGAAAGTCGTTTTGCAAATAGGCAAAGCTGTGTTGCAGCATCACCG
>CAZOPF010000245.1:522-1565 GCA_964581605.1 uncultured Ardenticatenaceae bacterium | reverse complement strand
CAACCTCAAGCAGATCATGCTCGGGGCGAACCTGTTTGCCATGGACCACGATGACCGTTTGCCCTTCAATACCCTCCAGGATGGTCAGACGCCGTACTACAATCCGCCCGGGACGGCGGCATCGCTCGGCCTCAATGCGCGCAACGGCTGGGTGGACAACAATCCCACCCGTCCCGAAATCGCCTTTCATCTCAAGCCCTACGTGTCCAATAGCCGGGTATTTGTGGATCAAAACACTTCCAAGAGTGAGTTGATGGTCTGCCCCGCGTTTATCCGCGCCCCGGATTACAATCAGCGCGCACTCAGCGCGACTGATCCAGATCAAAACCGCCGCATGTACCGCCTGCGGCGCTATGTTCAAGGCAGCCCGATGTGGACCTACAACTCGCCCAAGCTCGCCAGCATCAAGGCTCCCTCGGCAGAAGGCGCCATTGCTGACAATGATCGGAGTTTCCCCGGTTTGACGGGTGCGCTCTCCCCGGATGACACCCAGAACAAGGCGCTCGAACAACTCATAGAAAAGCCGGCTCACAGCAACACACGCAACTACGGCTTCTTTGATGGCCACACGCAGACTTTAAGAGCGGGCGATGCAAATGATCAGACCCACTTAGATAAAACCATGTCTAAGCAGCGGCAGCCACATGGGTGGTGCACCGTTACCAGATAATAATCCACTCACCCCGATGGCGCTCGCGGCCTCGACCGTCGCAATAAACAATTCACCAAGCCAACAATCGAAAACCAACTAATGCCCATGAACATCAATAAGTTATTAAAAAACCTCGCCGTTTGCATTGCCGGAGCAATGATTACCACCGCCGTTTCCGCGCCAGCGGCTGTTATCAGTGTCAATCTCATTCGCACCAATCCCCATGCGATCACCGGCGAGTTTGGCATTGCAAGCCAGGATAGTGTCGTGGGCGGATGGCTGAATGTAGCCCCGCCCCCGGGTAGTTTGGCTCCGTATACTATTTCCAACTACATCGCGCAGCTTCCGTTTTCGGACGGCTCCCTGAGCACCGTCAGCATGACCAACTACG
>CAZOPF010000245.1:0-512 GCA_964581605.1 uncultured Ardenticatenaceae bacterium | reverse complement strand
TACGCGCCGAATGGCTCGGGCATTGCCAATGCCGCATACAGCGGCACGCCGCTATTTTCAGGATTGCAGATCAACGCCGGCAATACCAATGCAGCCACTGTCACCTTAAGCAACCTGAATGCGAACTTTCCCAATGGCTACAAGGTCATTGTTTACCTCAGCGGTTTTGTGGCGAATACAAATGCATCCATTTCGGATGGGACCACCACGTTTTACTACCGGCCGCTCGCGAGCCCGACCGCCCCGGTGACTCTTTTGCAAACGACGAATACGACCGGCGTTGGCGTGCAGGAGAGGCAGTATGCCGTGTTTGGGGAAGACGTCCGATTGACCAATGATACGCTGACTTTGAGCCTCAAGTCGCTCAGTGTTCCTGGTGGGCTTCTTTTCGGCGGCTTTCAGGTGATGGACGTCGGACCCAGGTCACTGACCACCCGGATCTGGAAGAGGGCTGTGAACAATGACTGGGATACCACCAGCCTCAACTGGACCAACATCTACTTAGGCACCAC
>CAZOPF010000244.1:0-1596 GCA_964581605.1 uncultured Ardenticatenaceae bacterium | reverse complement strand
GCCGGCCGTAAGCGGCCAACCATTGGCCTGTTTGTGGAAAACGCCTCCGATGTAGGTCAAGGGTATCACCCCGGCATATTAGCCGGGGTCCATGCCGCTGCCCAGACACAGGATGCCAACCTCCTTTGTTTTATTGGGGGGGCACTCCATGGCATCCCTGATGTGCCCTTTGATAGCCAACGCAACATCCTCTACCAAATAGCCTCGCCGGATAATCTGGATGGCCTGGTCATCATCAGCGCCATCGGCAATTTCAGGGCTGAAGAAGAGTTACAAAACCTCAATTCCCGTTACCATCCTTCAGCAACAGTCAGCATTGGCGCACCGATCAAGGGGTCTCTCAATGTTATGGTTGATCACAAAAAAGGAATGGAGGACCTCCTGATACACCTCATTGAGGCGCATCACTACCGGCGGATAGCCTTTATTGCCGGGCCGGAAGAAAGCCCGGATGCCCAATTGCGGTTTCAAGTTTATAAAGAGGCATTGGCCCGCCACAACATTCCATATGATCCGGCCCTGGTAGCGCCCGGCCTTTTCCGGTTTGCTTCCGGGTCGCAAGCCGTTCAACTGTTGCTTGACGAACGGCAGGTGGATTTTGAGGTGATCGTAGCAGCCAATGACCATATGGCGGTGGGGGCGATGGAGGAGTTGCAGGCCAGGGGAATTGTTGTCCCTTATGATGTGGCTGTTGTGGGCTTTGATGATATTAAACAGGCTAGCGACATTGTGCCCCCCGTGACAACCGTGCGGCAGCCGCTTCATCGGATGGGGAAAGAGGCGGTAAACCTGTTATTGGCGAGGTTGGCATATGAGGGTGTCCCTGAACAGATCATGCTCCCGGCGGAGTTGGTTGTGCGCCGCTCTTGTGGCTGCTTTGGGCCAACGGAACCGGCTATTACCTGGCCACTGGAAGATAGTAACAAGGTGATATGGGAACAGCCTTCGCTCGCCCATCGGGGGGTAACTGTAGCCGAGTTGGTTCACGCAGTAGATTTTTCTGCTTTGGGTGGCCGGGATGGCGCCGGGAAATTGTTGGACAGTTTTTTGGATGCGGTGGCGCATGAGGCAAACGGCCGTTTCCTTGCCACAGTAGACAAATTTTTGCGTTTAGTAAGAAGAGCCGACGGTGATATCGCCTCGTGGCAATTGGTGGCGACGATATTACGCCATCACCTCCTGCCCGGCTTTTTTCAGAGTGACATGTCATGGCGGGCCGGATCGCTCTTACACACTATGCAGGATTTCATTGCCGGGGAGTTAAGAACGGCCGATGCCCAGCAATACTGGCAGGCGGAAAACCAAAATTGGCAGTTGCACGTGATTGGGCAGTCATTGATTACCATGTTTGATCTGGAGGGATTGATGAATACTATTGCGGAAAGTGTGCCGCAATTGGGTATTCCTGGATGTTACCTGGTGTTGTATGAGGCGGCACGGCCGTACCGCTATCCCCAGCCACCCCCCCCCTGGTCACGGCTCATCATGGCTTATAATGAGAACGGCCGTATCCCTTTGCCGCCCGATGGACAGCGCTTTTTAACCAGCCACATGTTGCCAAAAAAGAAATTTCCCACCGACAGGCGATATACCATG
>CAZOPF010000243.1:0-1612 GCA_964581605.1 uncultured Ardenticatenaceae bacterium | reverse complement strand
AAGGTGAGAAGGTGAGAAGGTGAGAAGGTGAGAAGGTGAGAAGGTGAGAAGGTGACAAGGTGAAAAGGAAATGCACCTTGTCACCTTTTATCTGGGAAGCAGATGAATAACAACGTGATTCTGGAGACGCAAAAGGTGCGCCGCGAGTTTGGGGCATTGGTGGCGGTGGATGATGTGAGTATCCAGGTGCAGGCCGGTTCGCTCCATTCGATCATTGGTCCCAATGGAGCGGGCAAGACCACCTTTTTTAACCTGCTCAGTGGCAACATTGCGCCGACAAACGGCCGTGTCTTTTTCAAAGGCAAGGATATTACCCGGCTGCCCCTGCATAAAACGGCGCATCTGGGTATCGGCCGTTCCTTCCAGATCACCAACATTTTCCCCAACCTGACGGTGTTTGAGAATATCCGGCTGGCGGCGCAGGCGTTGGGGCGGGACAACTTTAAGCTGTTTCGTTCGGCCAATCGCTACCAGCAGTATGCGGCCCGCGCCTGGGATGTGATGGCGCAGGTGGGGCTGACGGAAGATGGGCTGAAGCTGGCGCGGATGCTGCCGCACGGGGCACAGCGCAAGCTGGAATTGGGCATGATCCTGGCCCCTGACCCGGAACTGCTGCTGCTGGACGAACCAACGGCGGGTATGGCCTCAGAGCAGGTGCCGGAGTTGATGGCACTCATCCAGCAAATCCAGGCGGCGGGTAATAAAACGGTGATGCTGGTGGAGCATAACATGAATGTGGTGATGAGCGTCTCGGACAGGATTACGGTGATGCACCAGGGCGCGGTGTTGGCCGAAGGAACACCCACAGAAATTGCGGCGAACACGGCCGTGCAGACCGCGTATCTGGGTGAGTTGTACGGGGAATTGGCAGGGTGAGATGGCAAACATTTTAGAGGTCCAGGGCATTCATACTTTCATCGGCCAGTTTCACATCCTGGAAGGGGTGTCGTTGGCGGCGGCGGCGGGCAGCATTACGGCCGTGCTGGGCCGAAATGGGGCGGGCAAAACGACGACGCTCAAGACTGTCCTGGGGCTGACGCCGCCGCGTGAGGGGCGGGTCTTGTTTAAGGGGGAAGAGATTAACGGCCGTCGCCCCTACGATATTGCCGCCATGGGCATTGGCTTTGTGCCCGAACACCGCGCCATTTTTCGTGACCTGACCGTGCGCGAAAATTTGCAGATTGCTGAACGCAAAAAGGGAGACCTGGCGCGCAAAGAGGAGTTCATTTTTACCCTGTTCCCCGATTTGAAGCGGCTGATCAAACTGCCGGGCACGAATTTGTCTGGTGGGCAGCAGCAGATGTTGGCGGTGGCCCGCGCCCTGGTGCCGGACAATGAGTTGCTGCTGATTGACGAACCCAGCGAAGGGCTGGCCCCGGTCATCATCGAGCAGATGATGGCCGCTATCCGCCAGCTTTCGGCGCACACGACAGTGCTGCTGGTGGAGCAAAATTTTGTGGTTGCCAGCAAACTGGCCGAACGGTATGTGATTATTGACGAAGGACAGACGGTGAAAACAGGATTGATGGCGGAATTAGTGCGGGATCAGACGACGATTCGGCGGTATTTGGGAATTATGAATTAGGAATTAGGAATTAGGAATTAGGAATTA
>CAZOPF010000242.1:0-1839 GCA_964581605.1 uncultured Ardenticatenaceae bacterium | reverse complement strand
ATCTCTGAAAGCTCCACCGGCGAAGCACCCGGCGTGGGCAGCACCGGCTCCAGCAGCGAAATTTCAGCCACCAATGGCCCCTTAAAACGGGCCAACCGCTGCAATGCCCGGCCAATCCCCTCCTCTCGCTGCCAGATAGCCGCTTCCAGATTGCTATAGGTCACGGCACACGGCAGAAAGGCCGCGCCCACATCCGTCACAATCTCAAACGCGCCATAGCGGAAGGGCAATAATTCCGTGCCCGGCCCGCGCTGCCCCTCCGGGTATAACACAATCGGCGGGTGATAGGAAATGCGCGACAGGGTATGTCGGGCTGCCTGCCGTGATGCTTTGTCTGCGCGTTCCACAAAAACACAGCCGATGGCCCTGGCAATCCAGCCGATCAGCGGCATACGCCTGACCTCATCCTTCGCCAGAAAGCTAACTGGCGTCACCGCGAGCAATACCAGAATATCCAGATAAGAGACATGATTGGCAAAAACAAAACCACTAAAAGCGGCCAAACGTTCCGCCTCTGGGCAAACCACCTCTACCCGCAGCACCCGCAGCAAAATGCGCACAAAATAACCCAATACCAAAAAGGAAGGACGATACCCCCGCACATGAAATGGCAGCAATGCCGCCAATAGCACCAGGATGGTGGCTGTCACCAAAAGTACGGCCCCCGTGATCAGACGATATACACCACGCACCCTACTCATCTCACAACTTCCCCATTACCCTGCATTATTCTTTCTGCGAACGGCCGTATCCATCATCACTTTTCTCAAATAACATCGGTTGAAAGGGCGTAATCTCTCCACTCCTATAAACAATTCCTTGTTCATCAGCCAATCTTTGCTGTGCCATTTCCTGAAACGCAGGCATTATCTCAAAGCCAATAAAGTGTCTTTTTAACCTTTTGGCAGCAACGGCCGTTGTTCCACTTCCCATAAATTGGATCAAGCACAACCTGCCCTTCTTGAGTCGTGAGCTTAATCAGAAACTCAATAAGGCCCAGCGGTTTTTGTGCTTCGTGAACACGATTCTCACCTTCACGAAACCAAAATGATAAAACATTCGTTGGATTCACCCCCTCTATCTGGCAATCCTGTAAATTTATAGCCCCTACACTATGTTCAAGAACATTATCAGCTATTGTTCCCCCAATTTTGTATGGTCTGATGAACCAGGCAATAGGCTCATAAGCTGGTGCCAGATTGCCCAAACGCCAACCAGCCCAATAATCGGTTTCATCAGCCAGCCCTCTACGCTCAAAAACAATACTCAGACGCTGCGCTCGATGATGGGCCGATGCTTTCTTCCATGCCAATACATCCTTTAGCAGGAAACCGCTATCCTCAAACGCATTGACTACCCGATGTATCGTGCGGCGTGCGCCAAAAACAAAAAGAGATGCCCCATTTTTCATCTTGGGCAAAACCATTTCCGCCCATCGCTGGCACCACTGTTGATACTCCTTACCGATATTTCTGTCAGCTTGTGACCAGCCGTTGATCGGCTTGCCCCTTCTCTTAAAAGCAGATTTACCAATCTGAGCCGGTGATTGGCCCAAAAGCGCTGAGTTAGTATTGTTGTGCAACACATCCCAATCATCCAGGCTGATACCATATGGAATATCAGACAAAAAAAGATCAATGCTACCATCAGCCAGGTTTAATATATGCTCTCGGCAATCTCCAAGAGTAACTCGATCCAGGTAATCGTTGTTTATCTCGCTCATCAGACAAACCCTAAGATACCTTTTATCTCCTCAACCCAGTACCGGCGGCTTTCAATCTGCTGGTTGGTTATTACATGGATATCCATATTTTCATTGTGTCCACACCGATTACCGGC
>CAZOPF010000241.1:0-1931 GCA_964581605.1 uncultured Ardenticatenaceae bacterium | reverse complement strand
ACCGATTACGGCCGTACTGCTCATGGCTGCTCACCCAATCGGACGAGGAGATCGCTGAAGCCAGCGAAATTTCCCCGGCCAACACCACGCCCGCAATAATCTCCGCCAGTTTATTCACCTTCCCCTTGCCCCAACAGCCCAACAGTTCCAGACATTCTCGCTGCGTGGCCAGCCCCGTGCCACCGCCATACGTCGCCACAATCAACGACGGGATGGTGATGGACAGGTACAAATCCTTCTCCGGCGTCAGGTCGGTGTAAATAATACCCGCCGACGATTCGGAGACATTGGCTACGTCCTGGCCGGTGGCAATGAACATGGCCGTGATGCCGTTGGCCGAGTGCAGGCCGTTGTTGTTGGCCCCGGACAAAATCGCGCCCACATTGGCAATGCCCGCATGGAAAAAGAGCTTTTCCGGCTCCACACGCATGTGTTGGATGAGCACATCGCGCTTGACCACACATTCGGCCGTGACCCGTTTGCCGCGAGTGTGCATCACATTCACCTGCGACGCCTTCTTGTCCGTGGCCAGGTTGGATTCCAAAAAGAAGTTCAAAATACCGGGGTATTGATCCAGAATCCAGCTACAGGCGGCAAAGGTGGCCCGCCCTACCATGTTTTGCCCGGCGGCGTCGCCGGTGGAATAGTTGAAGCGTAAATAGGCAAACTTGCTGGCGGTGTAGGGGTCAATGTATTGCAATTTGGCGACGCTGGAGGTGGCTTCCGCTTCCTCGGCAATTTTGGCAAAGTTGGCCTGCACCCAGTTGATAAATTCACGCGCATCACGGGCATTGGCAAAGACAAAAACGGGGGCGCGCTGCATCGAATCCCCCACCACACTGCACGTGACGCCGCCGGACAGATTTAAGACCTTGATGCCGCGATTATAGGAGGCGACCAGTGTGCCTTCGGTGGTGGCCAGGGGAATGAGAAAGTCGCCCTGCGCGTGTTCACCGTTGATGGTGATTGGCCCGGCAAAACCGATAGGCACCTGGGCCACGCCGGTAAAACTTTCGATGTTGCCCCGGGCCATGTGGGGATCAAAGGAGTAGTGGGGCAGGTGTTCCAGCTTTTTGCCGGTGAATTCGCCCACAAATTTTTGCCGTTCGGCGATAATGTCGGGGGCGTAATCATCGGCCGGATGGCGCGGGATTTTGACGACGTTTTCTTCTTCTTCGCTGATGGCGTCTTCCACTTTGAGCGTCAGCTTGCCAAAGGGGGTGGCCGAAAAACGGACTTCAATGCTGTATTTGCCTTCGGGCAGGTGGTCTATGGCGCAAATGACGTGCAGGATGCGGCGCAGCGGAAAATCGAGCGGGTTTTCCGGCGTTAGCGCCTCTGGCCGGAGGGTCTGGCCGTCATCCAGTTCTAAAGTCACGGCCGTGAGCGGAATCTCTTGTTTGCCGATGCTGACGCCCTGAATGCCGGTGAGCTGGGCGTCGCTGAGGCGGTTTTTAATGGCAAAACGGACGCCGCGACGGCCGTTTTTCAAACTACCAAAGGTGTATAACTGTTTCAAGAGTAAGCTGGGAATGGCAAAGGCCATACGAACTCTACCTCCAAAGATGAAATGTGGGTGCCGTGATTGTAGCACAATCCATTTTTTGCCCAATGGCCGTGTCTGTTACAATCATTTTCCGATGGCAATCTGGGCGATTATTCCGGTGAAATCATTGGCGGAGACGAAGAGCCGGCTGACGGCCGTACTGTCCTCTATTGAACGTGCCAGCCTGACCCAATTTCTCTTGCAGCGCACGTTGCGTATATTGTGGGAGTCGGCGGTGGTGAAAGGGGTGGTGGTGGTAAGCCGGGATACGGCCGTGCAGCAGCTTGCCGCCGCCAATGGTGCCCTGACGTTAGCCGAACCACCACAGGCTGGATTGAATGGGGCTATTCAGCAGGGGGTACGGCTGGCGGCCATTGCCCAGGCC
>CAZOPF010000240.1:0-1975 GCA_964581605.1 uncultured Ardenticatenaceae bacterium | reverse complement strand
ACAGGGCGTTCGCTCAAAAAAATGAGCAAAAGCTAAAATAGGCAAAGCCACAACAAAAAGTAAAGGGAAGCAACAAGGTCGTGACAAAACCCTGGCAATAATCTCAAATTGTCGCTTCCATCAGCACCTTTCCAATTCCATACAAGCAACAGGCCCACTTCACCCCTGGTTAAGCCAGTTGCAAGTCGGTATAAAGGGATGTGGGTAAACCCAACAGCGCTAGAATCCGCTCTTGCACGGCCGAAAGGGGTGTCAATTGGTAACGAACTTGTGGTCCCAGGCGCATAATCAGCAAATGAATGTTGTCAAAAGCCTGGAGCATACGCTCTGTCGTCGGCGTGGCCGTACCGCGCTGGGGATTACCAGCGTAGATACCCGTCAATTCCTCGTTTTGTTGAGCTAATGCTTCTTTGGCGGCATAATCACCCAAAGCCAGCAAGCGGGCAGCAATGGTCAACAAATGGAAAAGGCCCTGAGCATGGTCATCCCGCTGGACATAGACGGGCGTAATCGAAAGCAACTTGCCTTGCAGACGGCGAAAGATATTTTCGGCCAGATATTGACTGCGATACGCCCAAACCGCCTGGGCTAGCGAGAGTTCTGCTGGTGGGGCATTGGTGGCATAGATGCGCCACCCCATTTGCAACTCAGCGGTAGCAATGGCCGCCGGCTGGCGGGTAACGGTTAACTCAAAACGCACCGTGCGCTCCGTGCGGGCCGGCCGTTCTTTGTGTTTGCGTATGTGGCGTTCCGTCACTTCTTGGTGGTAGGCATAGGTGAACAAGCCAGCAACCTGATACTGTTTTTCAATGCGCTCAATGGCGGTCAGCAAACTCGCTTCATCTTTTATCTGCTGTTTGCCACGGCTGCGCGGTGGTGTCAGCGCCCGTAACGCGGCTTCGGCTTTGTCCAAACGCTGGTGCAGACCGGCTATCATGCTCGCCATATAGCTGAAGGAACGTACCACCAGCAACCGTTCGGTCCAGGTCACTTCACTCCCGGCGAGAACCATGGTCTGTTCGCGTTCCACCTCAAAGCCACGAGCAATGGCCAGGGATTCATCGGGCATCTGACCGTCATCAGACAGGTCAGCCTCCAGAAAAATGAGACCCATCTCCGCTTCCCGACCAGACCAGCCAGCCAACAAATCAGGCAACAACGCTGGCTCATCTTTCAGATAGGCCAGGGGGGTCAAGTACTGGTCATGACCTTGCACAATGGCCGCACGGGTGGCCAGAGCGCTCATCTTGCTGTCACCGACGACCAACAAACCTTGCTCCCGGATGATTTCTTTGATCCGCCGATACACTGGCACATACAGCGGGTCATCGGCCCGGTTGCCCGGCACCACATCAACAGCGACGGGCATGCCCAAGGGGTCTAAACTGGCAACCATCATTTTGTACAATGTGGCGTACAGACCATTCTTGGCTTTGCCCACCTGGAACAGCGTATGTTGCCCGGCATCATGGCCGACGCTGCCCACAGTGGCATCCAGCCGCATCAACCATCTGGCCGGCAGCTTTTTTTGCAAGTCATACACCTCAATGACGCCCTGGGTTAGACGGCTTTCCAACTCGGACCACTGCGCTCCTGGTGACAGGTAGCGCAAACACAAGGCCAATCGGTCATCGGTGAAATCCAGCGCCGTGACTTTTTGCCCGGTCAATTTCCGTAACACGACCAGATGCTTGCCCACCCAGGCCTGCACACGATCCATTTGATGGTTCTGTTGGGTCAAAATGTGCATCAGCCAAATCGTGACAACCCAACCGATGCTTAATCCTTGCCAGTTGCCGTGCGGCTGTATCGTTTTATCGATGGTTGTTTGTATCTTCATCTTTTGGAGCAATCCATAGACGATAGGTAATTGGTCAACATTTTCGATTTGAGTTTCAATATTGTCTATATCCACCATAATGTAGTGGGTATACCAAATTTTGCTTTATTCACAAAATTTAAGCGAACGTCGAGT
>CAZOPF010000239.1:0-2020 GCA_964581605.1 uncultured Ardenticatenaceae bacterium | reverse complement strand
GGCCGTATGCTTCGGCCGTCGCCATGCCGCGCCTGGGGGCGAGACGGCGCGGGGATGAGGCCGTATGCTTCGGCCGTCGCCATGCCGCGCCGTCCCGCCCCTACGATGGGTGATAGGTCATTTTGGCAAGGAGGGCGTCCAGATTGTCCCGGTCTTCGGCCCAGCGGGCCGGGTTGAGGCGGATGTATTGCCGGGTGGCCTGCAATTCCCGCTCATTGCGGATGATACGTTCATAATAACCACGATGCCAGACCTTTGCGCCAGGAGTGTGACGTAGATTGTTGACGCGGGTGGTGACGGCCGTTTTGTACCGCCCCACCACCACACCCAATGACCCGGCCAACGCATTTTGGAAATTGCCGATGGGCATGGTCATATCTGCCTGGGCCGGGTATTGGGTGAAATCAAACACCATGTGGGCATGGTTGGGCATCACCACCGATTCGTCTACCGCCACATGCCGGGCATGGTCTTGTTCCGGGATACGCACCAAGGCGGCGACGGCAATGTCATAATAATCGGGATCGGCGAATAAATTGTATCGTTCATAGGTGCAAATGGTCACAAAATAATAGGCCGGCGACCGGTAATCCCAATCCGGCAACCGGATGGAAAGGCGATGATGTTTGGTTGGGTCATATTTGTTCATATCACACCCCGTAGGGGCGGGACGGGCGGGGCGATACCTGCCCGGTTCACCAACATGCAATTTCCCGCCCGTCTCGCCCCGCCTACCCCGCTGATGGACGAGACGGCGCGGGGATGCGGCCGTATGCTTCGGCCGTCGCCATGCCGCGCCGGTCGCCAGCTTGAAGGCCACCCCCCACAATTCCGGGTTGGCCTGATTGATAGGGGGGGGAGGATGGGTTGGTCAAAAAATTGTTCGGTCATCTGGTTCAGGCAGTTATTGAACGTTATTGGTGATCCTTATTATGCAGGTGAGCGGAGATTATAGCGTGTGGCGGGGAGACGAGGTAACAGGGTTCGATTTAGTGGGCAACTCGTTCATTTACCGGTACAATATGTCAAGTTCAACTGTAGTGTGAAATGTAGCAATAGTCAGCCCAAAAGAAATGTTAGTCCAGTAGCATACTTTTGAGGCGAATTGATTGCCATGAAGCCAGAAAATAAAAATTACAGCGCTTACCCGACATATCCAGTGAATCTGTGCGATGAATGAAGTTTTTTTCAGCGCACATCAGTAACACACCATGATTACTAGCCAACAATCCACACTCATCGATTTTCTCAGCAAATTTTTCAGTGACGAAGATCTAAACTCTCTGTGCATAGGACACTTTTACAATGTCTATGACAATTTCAGCAACGGACAAAGCAAAAGGCAAAAGATATTAAGCTTGGTTGACTGGTGTTATAAGCAAGGGGAAGTTGAAAAACTATTGGCTTTATTAAAACAAGAGCGCCCAAAGCAATACTCTGAATACTCTGCATCCTTTGAAGTTAGGACCCCTTTGCCCAAACAGTCACTGTCACAAGCAGAAGAAAAAGTAACGACTAAACCTAAACCGGCAAGATCAGACCAAAAACATGATCTGACACCAGAAATGGTTCTCATCCCTGCCGGTCGTTTTTTGTTGGGGAGTTTACGCGGCGCTGCCCACGCCCACCAAAATGAATTGCCACAGCATGAGGGGACATTGCCTCATTATTGCATCGGTCGTTACCCGGTAACAAACGAGGAATTTGCGCGATATGTTCAGGCAAAAGGCACTACACCACCGACCCACTGGGCCGGGACAGAACCGCCAGCAAAAATTTTGGATCACCCGGTCACTAATGTCTCTCTGTTGGAAGCGCAGGCTTATGCAGAATGGTTAAGTGCGGAAACGAAACATACCTACCGCTTGCCCACCGAACAAGAATGGGAAAAAGCAGCACGGGGCGGTTGGCCGGATAATCGGGTATATGTGTGGGGAGATGAGTGGCAAGAAAACGGCTGCAATACAAAAGAGGCGGGCGTGGGAGGGACAACGGCCGTCACCCACTACGCCACCACCAA
>CAZOPF010000238.1:0-2029 GCA_964581605.1 uncultured Ardenticatenaceae bacterium | reverse complement strand
GGCTTGAATTTTCACCCGACGAGACAAAGGGCAGCTTGTTCGTAATAATCTTGCCGAGAGGTTGACAGAATTGCTTTTCTCCATGAAAATGGCTTAAGTCAGACAATTGCCAGACAATTGCATACCCAGGCCATTCAGGAGGCGCACCTTTTTACCGGTACCTTTGTTTTAACCTGGTAGAAAGGTTAAATCAACCATGGAACGAACCGCTCAATTGAAAACTTTTGGCCGTGAACGGCGCATCCCCGCCACACGGAAAGAACGCTGGGCCTGGTACCTGTATGATTTTGGGAATTCAGCCTATGCCGCCGTGGTGCTGCTTGCGGTCTATTCGGCTTACTTCAAACAGCAGGTAGTAGGGGGAGCAGAAGGCTCACGGCTGTGGGGCTTTTCAATTGGGATTGCGATGTTGGTCGTGGCCCTCATTTCACCGGTCCTTGGTGCGCTGGCTGATTTTTCGGCTTCCAAGAAGAGATTTTTAGCGATATTTTCAGGCATGGCGATCTTTTTTACCGCCATGCTTTTTTTTGTGGGGCCAGGCGATATCTGGCAAGGAATGCTCTTTTTTATCCTGGCTGAAATTGGTTACCGCGGCGGTCAGGTGTTTTACAACGCCTTATTGCCTGAAATTGCAGAACCCGGCGAAATGGGCCGGGTCTCTGGAAACGGCTGGGCATTAGGCTCTTTGGGTGGAATTATCTGTTTGATCATTGTGTTAGCCCTGATCACCCTGGTCAAAGGCACTACGATCATCCACGTTTCGTTCCTGATCACTGCGGTGTTTTACTTGTTTGCCACCTTGCCTCTCTTTCTCACTCTACGCGAGCGAAGCATTCCGCAACCATTGCCAGAACGCGAGAATTACATCAGCGTCTCCTTTAAAAAGATCTACCAGACATGGAAAAGCGCTGGGGATCATCGCCAGTTCTTGTTGTTTGTCGTTGCATTTTTAATCATGAACAACGCCATCATGATGATGATGGATTTCGCCGGGATCATAGGCGCAGTATTATTCAGCATGACCCAACAACAATTGATCGTATTCATGATCATCGTTCAGATCACCAGTGTGTTGGGAGCATTCACCTTTGGCAAGCTGGTGGACCGCCTGACCAGCAAACGCGCGCTGATCATCGCAATCATCGGCATGATCCTGGTCAGCTCATTAATCATGGTGGCTGACTCGTTGCTGGTCTTCAACCTGGTCGGAGCTCTGGCGGGTTTCACCCTGACGGCCGTGCAGTCAGTCAGCCGCACGGCGGTCGGGCAACTGGCCCCCGAGGATCGCTCAGCCGAGTATTTTGGCATTTACTCTTTGGCCGGGCAAATCTCGGCTTTCACCGGCCCGGCGATATACGGTATGCTGGTAACCTCGATTGCCTTTGCTCGCGAACGCAACGGCTGGGAGGCGCTGCCGGCAGAGCAATCGGGCTTGCGCCTGGCAGTGATTGCCATGATCGTCTTCCTGGCGTTGGGCTTATTGGCACTGCTCTTTGTCCGTAACTGGCAGAAAAAACCGGCGATTGTTGAAACTACGGCGGAATGATGGCACTTGAGGGGATTCGTTATCCACGCAGGCGCGCCATCCGGGCGGTTTTGAAAGCCGGCATCGCCGCCGCATTAAATATATTGGCAAGCGTGGAAATCAGCGGTAAAGATAATTTGCCCAACGAAGGGCCGCTGCTGGTAGTGGGCAACCATTTCAGTTTTCTCGATCCTGTCGCCCTGATTTTGGCTTTACCGTACCCGGTGGAGTTCGTGGGTGGTCCGACAACCCCCAACGCACCGGCATGGTCTGGCATTTTCCGCAAGTTGTGGGGCATTTTACCGATCCGGCGCGGCGCCTCTTCGCGAGATGGCCTGTTGGCTGCCGAAACGATCCTCAAGCAAAAAGGCGTGTTGAGCATTTTCCCGGAGGGGGGCAGCTGGGCAAGCGTTCTTCGACCTCCGCGGCCCGGTGCCGCATTGTTGGCCACACGGACTCCTGCGAAAATCATTCCCGTTGGATTAGACGGGCTAAGCGAGATAT
>CAZOPF010000237.1:0-2072 GCA_964581605.1 uncultured Ardenticatenaceae bacterium | reverse complement strand
AGTTTTAGAATCCTGACAACACCGCTAAAATAACGGCCGTTTTGACCAAAAGGATCAACGAGGCTTATGCAAAGAACGAATAGAATTCTCATCCTGGCACTGCTGCTCACGGCCGTAACCCTGACGGCCTGCACATCACCCCAACCAACGGCTGTGCCTACAGCCACCATACCGGCCAATCCGCCAGCGACGGCCGTGCCCACAAACACCGCTCTCGCCTACCCTGCTGACGCTTACACGGCCGTTATCAGCACCCCTGCAATTAACGAAGCCTACCCAGCGCCAGAAGAAGCGGCAAGCAAAATCCCGGTTTACACTTACCAGATCGTCAACGAATATCCTCACGACCCGGCTGCGTTCACACAAGGGCTGGTCTGGTCTGAGGGCGAATTTTACGAAGGCACCGGGCTACGCGGTGAATCAACGTTGCGGCGCGTAGAACCAGAAACCGGCACAGTTCAACAAATTATCTCCCTACCTGCCAACTACTTCGGCGAAGGCATCACCTTGTGGGAAGACCAGATCATCCAGATCACCTGGCAAGAGCAGACCGCCTTGGTCTATGACCGAGAAACGTTTGAACAAATCGGGCAATTTGCCTATAACACAGAAGGATGGGGTATTACGCACGACGGCCGTCAACTCATTATGTCCGACGGCAGTAACACCCTCACTTTCCGTGACCCAGCCACCTTTGCCGAAACAGGTCAGGTGCAGGTATTAGATGGCAATACCCCCATCAGCCAACTAAACGAACTGGAATATATCAATGGCGAGGTATGGGCCAACATCTGGCAAACCGACCGCATCGTCCGTATTGACCCGGCCACCGGGCAAGTCACCGGCTGGGTAGACCTGACCGGCCTCCGTCCCCCAGAAACTCAGGGCGATTCCAATGCCGTCTTGAACGGGATTGCCTATGATGCTGAAAACGGCCGTCTCTTTGTCACCGGCAAACGCTGGCCTGTTCTGTATGAAATTGAGGTCGTCCCGACTGAATAGTAAACAGTGAGCAGTGAGCAGTGAGCAGTGAGCAGTGAGCAGTGAGCAGTGAGCAGTGAGCAGTAAATAGCCATTTCCACTGTTTACTGCTCACTGTTTACTCTTGAGGAAAACCATGTCCCTGCACAATCACCTGATCATCCGCCCCCTCCACCCTGACGACGCCGCCGACCAATATGCTATCATCAGTGACCCCCGTGTCGCGGTAAACCTGATGCACCTGCCCAGCGCGGAACTGGCCGAAACACAAAAATGGGTTCAAGAACCTAAACCAGGGCGACACCGGCTGGCGGCCGCATTCAACGGCCGTGTCATCGGCTCCATCAACGTGCAACAAAACCTGCGGCCGCGCCTGATGCACAGCGGTAAGGTGGGGATGATGGTACACACTGACTATTGGGGGCAGGGTGTGGGCAGTGCGCTCATGACCGCCGCCCTCGACCTGGCCGATAATTGGCTTGATCTGCTGCGCCTGGAACTGGAAGTGTATACCCACAATACTCCGGCTATTCACCTGTATGAAAAATTCGGTTTTGAGACCGAGGGCATCAAACGGAAAGCGGTGTTTGGCGACGGCCGTTACTTTGACGCACAGGTGATGGCCCGGCTGCGCCACCCGGAGTGGTATGCTGAACAACCAGAATTAACACAGTTACGGCCGTACCCCAAACCAGACATCACTACTGTGACCATCCGCCCGCCCCGCTACCCCGACGATATAGATGAGTTGTATAACATCTTCCGCCTGCCCGAAGTCGGCCGTACCACGCTGCAACTACCCAGCCAGGAAATCGGCCACACCCGCGAGCGGCTGAAAGAGACCCGGCCCGATTTATATCGTTTTGTAGCCGATGTGGACGGCCGTGTGGTGGGTCTGATTGCTCTCCATCAAAAACAAAACCCCCGCGAACGCCATGCCGCCGACCTGGGCATGATGGTGCATCCCGCCTATTGGGGATGTGGCATTGGCTCACAACTGATGGACGCTCTCGTTAAATTGGCCGATGATTGGCTACAACTGACCCGCGTAGAACTGGAAGTAAACACCGACAACCCGGCGGCCATTCGTC
>CAZOPF010000236.1:418-2225 GCA_964581605.1 uncultured Ardenticatenaceae bacterium | reverse complement strand
CGTAGAGGCGGCCCTGGCTGTGGCCAGGATGGGGGTACCCGTCACCTTGGTGACGGATCATCTGGAAACCTTAGGGCAGATGAGCTGTAATCCTGCCATTGGCGGAATCGGCAAGGGTCATTTGGTCAAGGAGATCGATGCCATGGGCGGGGTCATGGCAAGGGCCGCCGATGCCGCCGGCATCCATTTTCGTACCCTCAATGCCTCGAAAGGCCCCGCGGTGCGAGCCACCCGCGTGCAGGCTGACCGTCTGCGTTACAAACAGGCGATCCGCCGGCAACTGGATCAAACACCGTTGCTCTCTCTTCTCCAACAAAGCGTGACGGATTTATGGGTTGAAAATCAGCGCGTGGTGGGCGTGTGCACCGCTTTTGGCGTTAACTTGCGGGCAGAAGCGGTGATTTTGACGGTGGGCACCTTTCTGGCCGGGCGTTTATATGTCGGCCTTCACCAAACACCTGGCGGACGCGCAGGCGATGCCCCCGCCACGGTCCTAGCTTCGCGTTTGCGGGAAAGATTACCGGGCGCGGGCCGGCTCAAAACCGGCACACCGCCGCGTTTGGATGCGCGCAGCATTGCCTTTGAGCGTCTTTTGCCGCAACCGGGAGATCATCCTCTTCGCCCGTTTTCTTTTTGGCCCCCCTTGATTGTGCCTCTGCCGCAACAATCCTGCTATCTCACCCATACCACAGAAGAAACGCATCACATCATTCGCCAGGGCTTGGACCGTTCGCCACTCTTTACCGGCGTTATTGAAGGCGTTGGCCCGCGTTATTGTCCTTCCATCGAGGATAAGATTACTCGGTTTGCAAACCGAGATCACCACCAAATCTACTTAGAACCCGAAGGATTGGAAAGTCAAGAAATCTACCCAAACGGCATTTCCACCAGTTTACCTTTTGATGTACAAGCGGCCCTGGTGCGCTCGATTCCAGGACTGGAAGCGGCAAAAATTCTCCGGCCGGGTTATGCCGTGGAATATGATTTTTTTGATCCCAAGGGATTAAAACCCACCCTAGAAAGTAAAACGCTCAGTGGATTATTTTTAGCCGGACAGATCAACGGCACCACCGGCTACGAGGAAGCGGCCGGACAAGGACTGCTCGCTGGCATCAATGCAGCCTGCCAAATCAAAGGTCGGGAACCGTGGTGGCCCATCCGAAGCCAGGCCTATTTAGGCGTGATGGTGGATGATTTGATCACGCAGGGTACCAACGAGCCCTACCGCCTGTTTACCAGTCGTGCCGAATATCGGCTTTCTCTGCGAGAGGATAACGCCGACGAACGCTTGACCCCCATCGCCCGTACACTGGGACTTATCGATGATGCCCAGTGGGCGTATTTTGAAAAAAAGCAAGCCGGCATCCAGAAAGAAACGCGTCGTCTTTCTTGTACTTGGTTGAAACCGGACACGCCTTTGGAGGAGGATCTGCAAGAAAAGCTGGGCCAACCCTTGATACGAGAGTTCACTTTGGCGGAATTACTCAAAAGACCGCATCTTTCCTACGAGGATATTCGCGCATTGGACCACGCGGGGGCTGTGGATTCGCTGATTGGGGAGCAGGTTGCCATACGATTGAAGTATGCCGGCTATATCGAACGTCAGCAAGAAGAGGTCAGTCGTTCTCAGCGGTACGAACACCTGAGATTACCGGAAAATCTCTCCTACGAGGCAATGAGTGGGCTTTCTCAGGAAATCCGTGAAAAACTCGCCCGCCAACGCCCCACCACCCTGGGACAAGCCTCCCGTATCCCGGGCGTTACACCGGCTGCTATGCTTGCGCTCGCGTGTCGGGCGATACTTCCG
>CAZOPF010000236.1:0-408 GCA_964581605.1 uncultured Ardenticatenaceae bacterium | reverse complement strand
GCATCGAGCGCTTAAGTGCCAGTCAGGGATCGTTTTGCTGACAGAGGCAACCTACTTCCGGTACGATGCGTTTGATGGTGAGAACAGCGCCCAACAAGGTCATAACACTCTCCGGAGGGGATTCCTTACCCTGACACCAGTCCTCCACCAATGCCGTGGAGACTTCTAAAAACTCCGCCACCCAAGCAGGGCTGACTTGCAGGTCCTCGATGAGGGTCGGTAAGGAAAGGTGACTCATTATTATCTCTCCCGGTATTTATTTTTATGCCGCAAACGCGGCACAGGCATTGCCGTTTAAGCTTCGAGTTCCGCCAAGCGATATTGGTTGCGTCCCCCCCGTTTGGACTGGTACATGGCAGCATCCGCCAGGCGAATCAGATCATCCTTGGTTTCGCCATGGTCAGGATA
>CAZOPF010000235.1:0-2268 GCA_964581605.1 uncultured Ardenticatenaceae bacterium | reverse complement strand
CTGACATTGGCCCAGGTATATGACGCCCTGAGCTATTACGAAGATCATCGAGAGGCAGTGGATGAGATGGTCAACATGCACACGGCCGCTTACTGGCAAAACCGTCTGCGCCAGGATATGGGGGAAGCGGCCGTTCAACTATTGGGCAATTGATGGAGATGAATTCCATACGCCTCTTGTTGGATGAAGATGTCTGGCGCGGGTTGGCAATCGTTTTGCGGGAAGCAGGATACGATGCCGTTTCCATCAACGATCTGGACCGCAAAGGATATGATGATGAGGCGCAGATGGCCTTTGCTATTGCCGAAAACCGGGTCATGTTTACCCACAATATCCGTGATTTTGCGCCATTAGCCCAACAATTAGCCGAACAACAGGTGAATCACGAATCACCCAGGCATCATCGTCGCCCGCCAGTTTGAAAAGGGGATGTTGGTTCGGCGCACATTGTCTTTGCTCAATTCCCTCACACCCGAACAGATGGCGAATACCTTGCGTTTTGTTTGAGCTACGGCCGTGCCTGTTTGCCGTTCATTGTGTAAGAGGGGCAGACATCTGATTTCGGCGGCCAAAGGTTGCTTGAGAAATCGGATGTCTGGCGGTGGCTGATCTGGCGTGACGACGTTATGGCAGCCAGGCTACCACTCTGATATGCGCGTTTGTTCCCTCTAGTTGCGGTAGCAACGGCCGTGACGTTTGACTCTCGATGTCTATTAAAACAGGTAAAACCATTGTTGAGGACTCTTCAACTGTCGGGTTTTGAGCGGCCAATAGGGTACGGCCGTCTGGAGAAAAAAGATGGGCATTGTAATCCGGGTTAAGAGGTATCAATGTACCCGTCGCCAGATTGTATAACGCGGGGTTCCTTTCTGGGTCAAATAAGGTCAAGAACTGTCCATCAGGAGAGAAGTTCCCGAAGCCAGGATAACCTTCTGGTAGAGGGCTATATGTTTCTTCCTTAAAGGACCAGATATACAGGGGGCCACCGGGGCACCTGTATCTGTTTTCTTCTTCTATTTTTGTAGCAATCACCATTTGAGATCCATCAGGAGAAATGGTATGACTGCAAAAACTGGGAAGAACTACAGATTCAGGCATGGCTGCGGGTGGAGTGGCCAGGGTACGCAAAGCATCTGGCGGCAGGAACAGGCTGTTATTCCAGTTCCAGGCAGTCTCATTATTTAGCAGTTCTTCAGGAACCAATTCTTCGGGAAGCCCATGGTGGTCTACCCGAACCTCCACCAGCCCATTAGAAAACAGGCGGCCAATGTTATATATGGTGCTAATTGGGTATGTTTGACCGTTAAACTCTAATTCCCAGTAAGGATGATGATAGTAGTTTTGGGCCAAACGATCCCATATGAGACCATTGATGGGTTCGTCAATGGCTGCCCAATAAAAGCCGGTGGTGGTTATATTTCCGCCTGAATTGCTTCCCGTCTCATAGTAGATTCTCTCTAAATCGCTGCCAACAGGATAATTTAGCACGACGTTGTGTCCAGGTGGCGATAACCGTCTGGTCTCCTCCCCTGTTGGTGAGGAAATAAAAACGGCAACAGAGCCTCCACCTGCGTTGGAAAGGTAAATAAAACGGCCGTCGGCCAACCAGTAAGGCAAATGCCTGGTCACAACCCCAACAGTTCTCCATGATCCATCTATGCTTACAACAGCCAGTTGTACTTCCCCAAACCGGGCGTCGTAAGGCCAATTTGCATAGGATCTAGCCAGCAGGTGACGGCCGTCTGGCGAAGGGATAGCGTTTGCAACAAAACGATTAAAACCATCTGTGATGGGCCTTAAATTGGTGCCATCACTATTTACTGCAAACAGGTCAATAGCTGCAGCGTCGGCTTCCGGGTCGTACAGGTTACGGGGCATTTGCAGGATGATCTGGCCGCCGCCGCCCACGGCCGTTGCCGTCGGCGTGGCGGTGGGTGTGTGGCTGGCAGTGGGGGTGAAGGTAGGCGTGGCTGTATCAGTTGGGGTTGGGGTAGCAGTCGGAGTGGCCGTCGGCGTGAAAGTGGATGATGGGGTAGCGGTGGGTACGGCCGTGTGGGTAGGTGTGGTTTGGGGCACGGCCGTAGCTGCTGTGGGCGTAGCCGGTGGTTCAGCACAGGCGACGCCTAGAAACAAAGTGATGGTTAAAGAAATGAGAAAGACATGTGTGCGCATAGGCCCTCTGGTAAAAGATTAAACAACCAGGCCAGTTCAGGCACAAACTGGCCTGGTTTGTAAAGGAGTGAGTGGGGGGTTACGGCCGTACTAACA
>CAZOPF010000234.1:0-2323 GCA_964581605.1 uncultured Ardenticatenaceae bacterium | reverse complement strand
CGACATAGGCAAACTCTTGTAGTTCGCGGTTGCTGCGTTCCAGTTCGGCCGTATACGCTTCTAGCTTCAGTTCGGCCTGTCGCCGCACGGTGACATCCTGGATAATGCCAAAATTATTTTTCGGCCGTCCCTGATCATCAAATGTGGTTTCGCCCCAAAGATAAAGATATTTCAAGGCGCCGGTGCGGTGGTCTATGATGCGGAATTCCATCTGATGACTCTTCTGCCTGATAGTCCTGTCAAAATTCTCATCAGAAAGGATATACAAATCATCGGGATGGAGAAATTGCCCAAAGGTATCTGCAGCCGGCACAAAGGTTGCTTTATCCACGCCAAAAAGGTGGTACATTTCATCAGACCAGAAAATAACGCCTGTGAGCAAGTCCCAATAATAATAGCCGAGTTGGGCGACCATTTGGGCATAAGCCAGATTCTTTTGGCTCTCTTGTAGTTCTTGTACGGCCAATCGGCGCTCGTCAACTTCTTGCCGGAGTTGTTCATTAGCGGCCGCCAGCGCGGCCGTGCGTTCCTGTATCAATTCATCCAGGTGATCTCGATGTTGTCTTAATTCTTTTTCAGCTTGCTCATGTGCCTGCAAGAGCAAGGCACCCTTGAGGGCGCTGGAAAGCTGACCGCGCAGCAGTTCATAGACGATGCCTTCTTTTGGGCCTCTTTCCAGCATAACAAAACCGATCTGTTCTTCCCGGAAATAGAGCGGTTCCACCATCATGGTATATCGCCTGTCGGTGGGCAATATCTTTTTTGGCAACAACTGGCTGGTCAAAAACCGGTGTCCATCCGGCGGCAAAGGGATACGGCCGTGTTCATTGCAAGCCATGACGAGCCGTGACCATGGGGGGGGCGGTTGGGGATATTGGTACAACCGGGCTGGGTCATACAGCACCAAATAACAACCGGGGATACCCAGTCGCGGTATACTTTTGGTAATGGTCTCCATCAACCCCTCCAGATCAAACATGGTAATCAATGACTGCCCAATCACGTGCAGCAGCCAATTCTGGCTCTCCGTTTGCCGGTATCCCTGGGCATCGGCCGTTCTCATTTCCTCACCGATAAAGGATTGGGCATCGTTCAAGAGTGCGCCTACCCGCCAGGACAGCGCATCTCTGACCGCACCAGCCAGAAAGTAACGGCGTAAAATCGCCACCAATGCCTGCCAGGAAGCAATGTCACCACCGGCCCCTTTCACCAGGCGCAAAAATCTGTCTACAGTAGAAAGGAAACGGCCGTTTGCCTCATTCATCACCTCGTCAAAAAAACTATCCAGCAGCTTATGAGCTGTCTCCCGACCATTCAAACCGGAAAAATCTACCGCCTGCACCAGATCGGCCACAATCGCCTCACGATGAGCCAGCAAAGGTGACGCCCCTGCTGCCCCACCATCATCTTGTGCTGGCGGTGAAATGGCTGGTTCATCAGGCCAAAAGCAGCCACAAGAACGGCGTATGACCAACTCCGTGGGTAATACGATTTGTTCCGGGCTGCCTTCATCGGCCATCTTTGCCAGGAGTATGTTTACCGCTTCTTCGCCCATCTGGTGCAGCGGTTGTTTCACGGTTGTCATGGGGGGCATAATGTTACTGGCCTGTTTAATATCATCAAAACCCACCACAGCCACATCATAAGGCACAATAATTCCCCTGGCCTGCAACCCCTCCATCGCCCCAATTGCCATATGGTCATTGGCCGCCACAATCACCTCAAAATTCACCTGCCGTTCGTCGAGCAATAGTTGAACGGCTTCCGCTCCTGAAGAAAAGCGGAAAAGACCAGGCGCCACCAGAGCCGGATCAAAGGGAATGTCATAGTGAGCCAGCATATCCCTGTAAACTTGATACCGCAGTTGCGCGTCCGGGCTTTCTTCCGGCCCGGCAATAAAGGCTATCCGCCGGTAGTGATGGGTTTCAATCAGGTGTGTCAGGAGATCCACCATGCCCTTTTTGTGATCAACCGTGACATTGAGCGACCCTTTGATGGGTGCGCCAATACCGACTGTGGATGAAGGACGGTAGCGGGAATTGAGGTCTTGCAGCTCTTCTTCATCTCTAAAATTGCCGATGGCGCTGATAATTGCCAGGCCATCCAGATGATCCGGTGAGGCAATTTGATACAGGATGTTGCGCTGGCTATCAAATTGCACACCAGGGACGCCATAAAGTGCCCCCCCAACAAAACAAAACAAGTTGGCATCCTGCGCCTCAGCAGCGGCATGGACCCCATTTAATATGCTGGGGTGATACCCTTGATCTACATCGGAGGCGTTTTCCACAAACAGGCCAATGGTTGGCCGCTTACGGCCGGC
>CAZOPF010000233.1:0-2359 GCA_964581605.1 uncultured Ardenticatenaceae bacterium | reverse complement strand
GATGGCGTCAACCTCGGCCTGGGTGGGTGGTTCGGCCGGCAGGGAAAGGTGAACGGGAATGGGTGGTCGTTTATGGCGGGACATGATGGTTCAAGTGGCAGTCTGGCCCTGATGACAGTAAAGCAACTGCAAGTTACCACAATTGCACAGCTATGATCACCTCACCCCGCCAGTTTCTTTTTTGGCGCAGGTTTGCACTCGACAATATCGTCATCTGGCAATAACGCCAAAACAATACAGTTTCTTTGTTGGCCAATTTGGTAGTTGATACCTTCTTGCCTGTCTTGCGTGATCCGCAATAACCAATCCTGATAGGCTGAATTGTCCGGCCTTAAGTAAACGTCACCGTTAGCTTCGCGGGTGTCTACAATTCCCCTGACCTGTTCACCAACTTGAGGAGCAGTAGGTTGGGCTGCTTTCGGTGTAGGCGGTTTTGTGGGGGGAACGGCCGTTTTGGTTGGCGTTGTTTTACTCTGTTGCGGTTGTGGCTTATGTTGGCCTCTCAGCTGCTCACCTGATCCACCATTTTGCATTTTGCCTTGCCCTGGTTTACCAGGTGGTATCCGACTTGATGGCGGTGAAGAAGATCCAGGACTTGAGATCACGCCCATGGGATCAGGCAAAACCGGCCGTTCCTTGTACTCATTAAATGTTTCTGGTTCACCATTAGGACGGAGGCGGCCAGTGGGTCGTTCAATTTCCATATAGCGTGTTTTGGCCTGCCAATCCGGTGTGCCTTCGCGCCATTCCAGCATAGTCAGCAGCATTTGAATCCGCTCCAACTCCGTCAGGTTTTCTCGCCGTGCGCCTAAGCCCTGCTCCTGCAAAAGGTAGCGATTGAGTGCGTCCAGGTAAGGCTGGGCATCGGCCGGTTGCGCCGCTTCCAGCCACGCCTCGCCGGTAAATAGTGTCTTGTATCGCGTCTTCCTGTCCGTGATGAACAGATGGGGAGTGATGGCGACGGCACCCATGCCCAGCGGTTTGCCCATGCCCAATTTGTGCCGGTACTGCTTGCCCGGTTCGCCGGGCAGGGCCAGCGCCCACCACAACAGCCCTAACTCTTCTGGCCGTAGGTTTTCAAAATAGACCTTGAAGCGAAAGCGGACGCCCGCTTGCAGCGGCTTGATTTTGGTCAATTGTTTGGGGTGCGCCAATTCTGTTGCGCTGGCTTCAATATCAGGCTGTTTGCCTTTGTGCCAATATAGTTTGTAACCCCGAATCTGGGTTTCATTGGGCGGCGTACCATAATGGGCCAGGGCGACTTTGTTATCAGGATGGTGGCCGTTTTGCCCGGCACGGCCGTCTTGCACCAGGTAATGTTGGAACGTTGTCGCCTTGGGGCCGGAGAGGACATGGGGGGTAATCGGCTTGTCTTTGAACCAGAGTCCGTTGGCAGCTGGTTCAAAACGGCCGTCGCTGAAAAAGGCCCGCCCGGCTCGCTGTTTTGCTGGCCCAATCACTTTCTCTCTCTCTTTCTCCTCAACCCATCCAAAAATAGCGTCGGCCAGGTCTGGCTGTGGATTGTCGCGCAGGTGGGCGGGCACAAAGTCGCGTGGGTTGGCGGCGCGGGTTTCGCCGGGCAGGTTCAGGCGGGCCGGAATGCGGAAATTGAGTGAATGACCGAAATAGTGTATCACGTTACCCTGCGGTACGTAAAAGACAGGCGCACCATCCCTAAGACAACCCCAATCTCCACCTGTCCAGGCTGGTAATTTTTCTTTTTGAAAATCTGTCAACCCAGCACGGTAATCATCAATAGCTCGCTCTGAAACGAGCAGTTCTTTTTCCTTATCAGGTGGCAGCACAATGACATGTTTGTTCCTTTGACTGTCCTGGTGTTGTGTAGATGCGTCAGTATCGCTTCTGGTCGTTTCAAGCATATCGCCCGCGCAAACCAGCGTACCTATGAATCCCAAATCTGCATTTGGTAAGCCGACAATAATACTGGGCCTTGTTGGACTACCTTTGTGATTCCAGTTAGTCTTTTTTTTCCTGGGGCCGTATTTGAAACTGATTTGGTGAAATTGAGGCTCATAACTTGAATGACCGATTCTTAAGAAACCAGGCAGATCGTCATCAGATATATCTTCGTCATAAACTTTAATGTATTGGTCATTAGACTTATCTGACCATTTCACAGCTTTTTGGGTCAATGCTGGAACGACATACCATTTATCTCCTTTATGTTTAAGATAACCGGCTTTGACCCTATTAGCATTATTTCCAATCACTTGTTTATAAGGTCCACGCAACGGATCGTCACTCAAATTTGCGACGGCGCGGTAGGTGAAGGTGGGCGTGGGCGAGACGTAACGCATACGGCCGTGTCCCACAATCTCCACAATTTGCCGGATCATAC
>CAZOPF010000232.1:0-2383 GCA_964581605.1 uncultured Ardenticatenaceae bacterium | reverse complement strand
TTATATGATGAGCACCTCACATTGTTGGCAAAGGAAGGGTTAATATAATGGCAAAATCATTTAATGAACTAAAAGGAAAAATGTCACCGCAGCGGCGAGAAGAAATTGAAGATCGGGCACAAGCCATTTTGATCAGTATGGCCCTTCAGGAATTACGCCAGACTCGTCAGCTTACTCAGCAAGATTTAGCAAATATTCTTAACGTAAATCAAGCGGCTTTGTCCAAAATGGAAAACCAAACAGATATGCGAATTAGTACGCTTCGCAAACTGCTTTCGGCAATGGGTGGAAACTTGAAGATTATCGCGCAATTCCCTGAAGGCGAGGTGGTCATTGACCAATTTGAACAAGCGTAATCAGGGCGCGAAGGTGCCACATCTTTTACAACCTTTGACAGATGTTACCTTGTCAGGCTTTTTTCTCTCTAGGTTACACCACACTCCCTCCGATTTCCTTTCGGTAGTGGACACCGTTAAAGTGGATTTTGGGCACGGCCGTATACACCCGCCCAACGGCCGTACTCAACCCCTCTCCCCTTGCACTCACCGCCAACACCCGCCCACCGTTGGTCACCATCTGCCCGTTTTCCATTTTTGTGCCCGCGTGGAAGACCAGCACATCTTCCGGCACAGCATCCAGCCCGGTGATAGGCAGCCCTTTGGGATACGGGCCAGGGTAGCCCGGCGCCGCCAGCACCACCGTCACACACGCCCCACTGTGAAAACGCACCATCTCTGGCGAAAGCCGCCCTTCCATGCAGGCCAGCATGATCTCCGCCAAGTCGCCATCCAGCATAGGCAACACCACCTGCGTTTCCGGGTCGCCAAAGCGGCAGTTAAACTCGATGACCTTGGGGCCAACGGCCGTCAACATCAACCCCGCATACAACACCCCCACATACGGCGTCCCCCGCTCGGCCATGCCCCGAATGGTGGGGTGGACGATGGTCGTCATAATTTCGTCAATCAACTCAGGCGTCACGTCTGGCGGCGGGGCATACGCGCCCATGCCGCCCGTATTGGGGCCTTGATCGCCGTCGTAGATGCGTTTGTGGTCGCGGGCAGGCAGCAGAGGTACGGCCGTGACCCCATCCGTCAGCACCAGCAGCGAAAGCTCCGGCCCCACCATGCGCTCTTCAATCAACACCTCATCCCCGGCCATACCAAACGCCCGGTCTAACATGATTTCCTGCAAGGCCGTTTCCGCCTGCGCGGTATCATCACAAACAATCACCCCCTTGCCTGCTGCCAGGCCACTGGCCTTAATGACGACCGGGCCGGGGTTCTGCGCCAGATACCCCCGCGCCTCTTCATAGTCGGTAAAGGCCA
The DNA here is from genome assembly GCA_964581605.1 of uncultured Ardenticatenaceae bacterium. Classification (GTDB taxonomy): domain Bacteria; phylum Chloroflexota; class Anaerolineae; order Promineifilales; family Promineifilaceae; genus CAADGU01. The sequence goes on along the minus strand of CAZOPF010000232.1, from coordinate 1,055 downwards.
CTGCGGCAGCGGTGGGAATCCCCATCTCCTGCATGAACGTCTTGGCAAACGCTTTGGACGCTTCCAACTGGGCCGCTGCCTGCGTGGGGCCAAAAATGGGCAGCCCGGCCGCCTGGAAATGGTCTACGATGCCATTTGCCAGGGGAACTTCGGGGCCAACGGCCGTCAGCCCCACCCCCTTCTCTCGCGCAAAAGCAATCAACCCGGCAAAATCATCGTCGGCGATGGATACATTTTCGGCCACCAAAGCGGTGCCCGCATTGCCCGGCGCCACATACACCCGCCCCACCAACGGCGACTGCCCCAACTTCCACGCCAACGCATGTTCCCGCCCCCCACTACCAATAACCAAAACAGATAATCTTTTCATCATCCTTCCTGAACTTGCCAGAACCGTTATAACACCCACATGGCAACACAAACAATAACCCACAAAAGTATCGTCAAGATCGTGCAAACTTGGTCAACTGACCGCCGTTTACAATTGGTTGAGGATATTCTACGCAACTTAAAAGTTGAAAACGAAGAACCACCCGTGCGCAAAAAGACATTAAGAACGGCTCTTGGTCTCCTGTCAACAAATAATCCACCACTAACCGATGAAGAAATAGACCAGTGGCTTGATGAACGTCGCCTGGAAAAGTATGGGGCATGAACCTACTATTTGACACCAATGTTGTCCTTGATGTCCTCCTATACCGTCAACCCTGGGTTCAGGATGCCCAGAAACTCTGGCAGGCACATGAGGATGGTTTGTTAACGGGCTATCTGACGGCAACGACATTTACGGGCATTTTCTACATTGCTAAACGACAATAGGATGTTACCAAAGCAGCAACGGCCGTTGATACCTGTCTGCAAACTTTTGAAATTTGCTCTGTAAATCGTCAATCCCTTCTTCTTGCGCGTACATTACCTGGCAGTGATTTTGAAGATAACCTTCAAATCGCCTGTGCCGCTTTGTCAGGTTTGGATGGTATTGTGACCCGCGATCCCAAAGGCTTTCAAATTGCCACGATCCCTATTTGGACGCCCGCACAAGCCCTCGCCCAACT
>CAZOPF010000231.1:0-2423 GCA_964581605.1 uncultured Ardenticatenaceae bacterium | reverse complement strand
TGGCGAATGTGTGACGGCCGTGTCCGGCAGCACCCCCCAATTAGCACCGCCCCCAACTTGCGCCACTCACGGCACATTGTCCCATAAGTCGAAGGGTCAGACTCCCCCTGCCACACTTTTTGCACCGGGTCATACCGCTCACCAGAATTGGGGTAGACAATGATGTATTTGTCGGTTGCTGACTGGATAGCGGCAATCAATTCCGGCATCAGGCGCGGTGGGGTACAGTTCACCCCCACTGCCACCACGTTGGGCACGTCGTTCAACCGGGCGGCACAATCGGCAATAGGGGTGCCATCGCTGATGTGACGGCCGTCCCGCGCTGTAAAACTTACCCAGGCCCGTATCTGCGGTGTCTCTGCCAGCAGTTCACAATAGGCCTCCAACTCGCTACGCGAAGGGCACGTCTCGCAGGCCAGCAAATCCGCGCCGCTGGTTGCCAGAATGTGCCAGCGTGGCCGGTGCCAGGCCAGCAAACCAGCCGTATCCAGATCATAATCGCCGGTGTATTCCGCCCCGTTTGCCAGATAGGCCCCATATGGCCCAATACTGGCCGCAACCAACGGCTTTAGCCGCTCCTGATGATCATGTCCATCCCAAAACGCATCCCGTGCGGCACAGGCCAGCTCCACCGCCAGCTGCAACAAAGTGGCTGCCTCTGGCTCAGACAACCCCCGCGCCATCAGCCCTGGCAGTGTGGCCTGGTAACTGGCGGCAATCACACAGTCTGCCCCGGCCCACAGGTAATCGGTATGCACCTGCCGAATAGCTGCCGGGTTTTCCAGCAGCAGCCGCGCCGACCAGAGCGGGTCGTGTAAGTCGTAACCACGCCACTCCAGTTCCGTGGCCAGCCCGCCATCCACCACTAGCAACCCCTGGAAATTTATAAACGATGCGACCAGATCAACCATAGGAATTAGGAATTAGGAATTAGGAATTAGGAATTAGGAATTAGGAATTAGGAATGGGGACTGAACACCTAAACACCTAAACACCTAAATACTAAATCACCCCAACGGAATGACCCATGACGGCCGTCGCGGGAATAGCAGATTCAGCAAGACGGCCGTATCCCCATTTTCTACGGTGCAATCCACAAAGTTTTGGCGTAGTTCCTCCAGGTTGCGATGGCCGAAGAGCAGTTGCAGGAAGGTGAGATCAGGGAAAAAGGCGTCAGCGTCGTGCGCATTTTGGGGCTGATAAGGGGCAATGGCGGTCAGACGGCCGTTTTCCCAGACCAGCTCCAACTGGCTACGATAAAAGCTCAACCGCGTTTTGCCACTGTGCCCGGCCATGACGCTCTCGGCCAGCCGCCTTTCTAAAGCTGGTGCAATGTGGCGTAAAAAGGCGACCAGGTCAGGCACGCGCATATACCAGCTATAGGGGTTTTCCTGCTTTTCCAATTCCCAACTGAGCGCCTGGTAAAGCGGATGCCCCGTGCCCAGGCGAAACGAAATAATGTCCATTGGTTTAGCGGCCGTCTGGTTAAATTCAGCAGCTTTATGCTCTAAATAGCGAATAACAAACAGCCCCAGAGCGCGTAAGGAATGGCCGGGTACGGCCGCAATCTCCCGCACAAAGTAAGTGCCCGCTGCATTCCACTCGGTAATCTCCACATAACCAGCCAGAGCATTATCATCAGCTACTCTGATCAAATAGATAAACCGTGCATTATGCGTTTCCCGGTGGGCATGAAACATCTCATGCCGCCAGAGCACCTCATCCCGCAGGCGGTATAGCAAGCCAGCGGCACAATAGCGCAGGTATAATTCTTGCAGCACGGGAATATCCTCTGCCGTAGCCGGGTGCAGGGTATATTGCTCTTGTTTCGGCTCTTTCTCCTCCTTCTTTAAGCGCGAAGGAAGCAGATAGCAGTTGCGGCCGCCGCCCAAATCTACACACATCTCATACCCAAATTGGCGGTAATACCAGGGAATACCCGTAATAGCCTGCACCAATTCACCCCGTGCGGCACTCTTAGCATGAATCGCCTCAAACTGCGCCCGCACCAGACCCCGCCGCCGGTAATTTTCATCCGTACCCACCAGCTCCGGCCGCCCCACCCCAAACGGAATGCCATCATACGCCCATGTTTGCGAAATCAGGTTCATACTGGACACAATTTTGCCACCCGCATTTTCATCCACCACCACCGTAAAATCGCTGGCTTTTGTGGTGGGGTGATGCCCAGCCATCAACTCTTTTGTCCAATAAACCAGAAATATCTCTGGATCATTCACATCGTCACTGTGGATACGTAGGTTAAACTGAGCCAATTCCTCAGCATCAGATGGTGTTGCCCAACGCAGTACCATCCCATCCCCTAATTGTCGTGGTAATTCAGCACTTTCGTCATTCATCATAATTTATTCCTGCCTAAATAGCGGCTGGTAGCCGGCGGCTGGTAGCCGGCGGCTGGTAGC
>CAZOPF010000230.1:0-2510 GCA_964581605.1 uncultured Ardenticatenaceae bacterium | reverse complement strand
AGGAGGTAACCCATGAAACGAGTTTTGATCATCATCTCAATTTTGTTCTTTAGCCTGACTTTCGTCATCGCTTCGATAGCCGTTGCCCAAAGTGCCGACGGCGGAACGGTAACAGACAGCCAGCCAGGTGTGGAGAGTGATGCCTCATCGGCAAACACGGCCGTACCCGTTTCCTCATTGACCACCCCCGGTTTGGGTGGTGAATGTATTGGCGCCTGGCAAACGGTAGCTTCCGTCAATACGGCACGCTCACGAACTGGCCTGGCTTATCTGGCCGCCACAGGTAATTTCTACATGGCTGGTGGCGAAGCCACCGGCGGTAATAGGAACAACCCCATTGAAGAGTATGACCCGGTAGCCAATACCTGGACTAATAGAGCCAATCTTCTAACCGGTGTTTCCAATAGTGGTGCTGCTGGGGTAGGGTCATATGTTTATATCCCTGGTGGATACACAGGGGGCAGCGGCATACCCGACATGCAACGATATGATCCGGTGGCAAACACGGTCATTACGATGACGGCTATGCCTGCTGCCAATTTTGCTCATGCTGTGACTGCACTTGACAACAAGATTTATGTTTTAGGTGGTAGCGGCACAGGAGCGGCCGGTACGACCAACTTCATTTATGACATCGGCACAGACTCCTGGATAATGGGGACACCGCTGATCACGGCCGTGCAATATCCCGCAGCGGCGACAGATGGCACATATATATACGTTTTAGGTGGCAACACTACGAACCTGAGTACGGCGCAGCGGTACAATCCGGGTACGGACACATGGGATGCGATTGCGAATATGAACAGCGGCCGTGGTGGGCCTGGCGCATTTTTTGATGGCACCAACCTGTGGGCCGTTGGCGGTGGTTGGACAACCTATTTGACCAGCACAGAGTATTTTGATGGGGCAGCCTGGCAGCCAGGGTCAGGTCTGAATGTAGGCGCACGAACAATAGGGGCAGCTTATGGCAATGGTATGGCGCTTAAGGCGGCTGGCTGGAATGGGTCTTTTGTCAGTGCGGCCGAAATGTTGCTGATAAACTGCCCGCCTGTAGCCAACCCGGATGTCTTCACTACTACTGAAAACGTAACGCTAGAAGTACCAGCGCCGGGCGTATTAGCCAACGATTTTGATGATGGAGGGGTATTAACGGCCGTATTAGACATTGATCCCACATACGGCGCACTCACGTTCAATGGGGATGGCTCGTTCACCTACACGCCCACACAAAACTTCTACGGGACAGACGGTTTTACTTATTATGTGACCGATGGCCTCAACAACTCCAATAGTGCAGAAGTGACCATTTGGGTAACGGCCGTTAACGAAGCTCCTATTGCTAATGACGACTTTTATTCCGCCACACAAGACACCCCATTAGTAGTCAGTGCGCCCGGCGTTTTAGCCAATGACGTTGATAACGATGGGTTACATCTCTATACCGTCAGCGGTGGTGGTAATGATGATTTGCTCCGGGAAATTGATCCCCTGACTGGGGCAACCATCGGTAACATTCAACTCACCCATGCGGGGGGCATGACCATAAATAGAGGTGTTGGCCTGGCAACACATCCTCAGACCGGTGTGCTGTATGGCATATTAAGGTTAGAAGGCCAGACTGGCCGGGAACTGGTTACAATTGATCCCACCACCGGTATTGCTACCAGCATCGGTAATACGCAGGATGCGTTTGCCGCCATTGTGTTTGACGATACCGGCGTGTTGTACGGGGTGACTGGTGATGGCGCAACTATTTCAGAAACCTTGTTTACCCTGGATACAACCACCGCTATTTCGACAATGGTTACACCGTTGGGAAATGGGGATGATGGCGAAGCATTGGGCTTTAACCCAGATGATGGCCTGTTGTATCATGCCTCTGGTCATACAGGTGACTGTCCGCCAGGTGATTTGGGCAGTTGTGTGGTCTTTGAAACAATAGACCGCACGGCGCCTTATACGATCACTGATATTCCCATTTCGGGAACAGTCTTAACAGATGAAGAGGCGCAAGCCCTGGTTTACTGGCAAGGTGGCTTCTTGTGGAAACAAAATCACGGTACAGGCCCTCTCTATTGGGTGACAACAGATGGTACACCCACTTTAGTCGGTGATGTGGATCATCAGGCAAAAGGAATGGCTTTTGTGGTGCAAAACCTGACGGCCGTTTTGGACACCAACGCTACGAACGGTTCCGTCATATTGAATGCTGATGGTTCCTTCACCTACACCCCCAATTCCGGCTTCTGCGGGACATCCGATAGTTTCACCTATTATGCTACGGATGGACTAGCGAATTCCAATATCGCGGTGGTGACAATTGAAGTTGAATGTACAACGTCGTACATCTACCTGCCAATTATCATCAAATAGCGGCTAGACCATTAAACAAGTAAAAAGCCCCAGGTTTCTTGGGGCTTTTTGCTTTACATTTGACCAACAAGGGGAGTGACATCTTAACGTTTGCTCAATGAAACGGCGCAGAACTAAGTACGGCCGTACCCCCC
>CAZOPF010000229.1:0-2538 GCA_964581605.1 uncultured Ardenticatenaceae bacterium | reverse complement strand
AGCAAGCCCAACTCCATGTTTTTACATTAAGTTGGTATAGGGAAGCCCTCCTGGTGGTATGATGCGGTCAGAATCGACCCAGATTCGGCCCCAATCTCATATCACCTGGAGGTGCTACGATGTTAGCTGAAATTGTCCAATTCCAACAGTGGCTCCGCCGCCGGAGTCCCTCAGCCTCTACCGCTATTCATTACCCCAACGATTTAGAACTGTTCTTTGCCTGGCATCTGAAAGCCGTCAACAATATCAGTGCAGCCGATATTGACGCCTTTATTGAACACAGCCGACGCCAAAACCATGCTGTCGCCACCATCAACCGGCGTCTGGCGGCTATTCGTGCCTTTTATCATTTTCTTGACCTGACCCTGGCCGATGCCCCGCGCAACCCGGTCATCCCGCAACGCCATTACATCCGCCAGGGTCGTCGCCTGCCGCGTGATGTGGAAGATGAAGTCATTGCCCAATTGTTTGCCGTTATCCACGCGCCGCGTGACCGGGCGATGTTTTTGCTCATGCTCCGCTGTGGGCTGCGGGTGGGGGAAGTGCGCAACCTGGATATGGCCGACCTGTACTTGCAGCCCGCGCCCGGCCAGTTACCCCGTCTCTGGTTACATGGCAAGGGTGGTTATGAGCGCGTCGTCTATCTCTCTGCCCAGGCGTTGGATGCGCTACAAACCTGGCTGGGTTTACGCCCTCTGACCGCTGGCTCGGCGGTTTTTCTCAACCGGTTTGACCAGCGGTTCACCGTCACCGGCATCCAGTTTATTCTGGCTGGCTATTGTCACCAGGCAGGGATATGGGTGACGTGCCATCAGTTGCGTCACACCTTTGCCCGCCATCTGGTGGAAGCGGGCGTACCGGTGACCACCATTCAACGCTTGTTGGGTCATGCCCGTTTACGCACGACGGAGGTGTATCTGCATATCTCGGACAGCCAAACCCAGGCAGACTATCAGGCCGCCATGGCCACGTTAGCAACGCGATTGATGCTACCAGGAGGTGAATAATGGCCTCCCCTGACCATGCTCACCTGTATTCACCTATTCACACCTGGCTGCCGGCCAACTGGGGGTGCTACAACGCCTTTCGCCAATGGTTACGCCAGAGCAGTTACAGTGAATCCACGGTCAGCACCTATAGTTGTGCCGTTCGTTTAGCCATTAGCCAGTTGGACAAACCTTACTGGCAGATAACGGAGACCGACCTGGACGACGTGCGCGCCCTTATCACTGACCACTTTGAGAGCGAGGCCACGCGCCAGATGTATCACAAAGGATTGCTCAAGCTGGCCGAGTTTTTGCACCAGCGACAGGGGCAACCGCAATCGGAAAAACCGGTGAATTGGGTCTACTTTCTGGCCGGTCTACCCGACAGTTTGGCTGAGGAGGTGCGTGGTTACCTGCGTTACCAGCAGCGCGCCTGGTTGCCGGAGGAACAACGACTGCTGACCAGCCGGGCGCTGGCCACTCTCACCCTCTTCCTCCGCTGGGCCACCACCCAGACCACTCTCGCTTCCGCCGTTGACCTGACCCCTGACCTCTGGTTTACCTATCTGGATGAACGGTTGGCGGTGGGTGTGAAATCAGTAACGACCAACAAAGAGTTACATGCCATCCAGAGCTTTCTCCGCTATCTGCAAGAATTGGAAAAACCCATTTGTGACCGGCTGCTGCGGGTAGAACCGTTAAAACAAGGCCCCACCCTGCCCAAAGATGTGCCCCTTGACCAGTTACGCTGTCTGGCAGCAGAGATTGAAACGGATGCCGCTAGTGGCCTGGCTGGGGTGCGCCGTTGCGGCATGATGGATAGGGCCTGGTTTTTGCTAATGCTGCACAGCGGTTTGCGCACCGGTGAAGTGCGCCGCTTGCGCCAGGCTGACCTGGATTTGGCCGGGCAACGGTTGCGCATTGAGCAATCCAAAGGGTTGAAAGACCGCATTGTTTTTCTCAGTCCGGCGACGGTGACGGCCGTTGAAGCCTATCTACCCCTACGCGGCCCGGTCACGGATGACCATCTTTTTGTCTACCGCCATCGGCCGTTAACGGTAACGTATTGCGCCGAACGATTGCGCACGTATGGGCAGCGCGGGGGCTTTGCTATTCGGCCGCATCAGTTACGCCATAGTTGCGCCACGCTGCTGCTCAATGCCGGTGCGCCCATCCTGACGGTGCAGGCCATCCTGGGCCACAAGCAACTGGACACCACCCTGACCTATGCCCGGCTCTATGATGGCACGGTGGCTGCCGACTATTACCGGGCGATGGCCACGATAGAGCAGCAATGGCAACCGGCCACCCCACCCACTCCCTTGACTACGGTGCAACTGGTGGCACTGGTGGATGCTTTGGGCCAGGGAACGCTCAATGAAAGCCAGCGGGAACTCATTCATGCCTTGCGCTCCGCCCTGCTGACCCTGGCTGTACAGCAGCCCGTAGCAGACAAGCCGCTTGACCCCCAACCGGTTCGGGAGTAGACTGGCTTTACCCAAAAAGGAGAGAGGGGCGGTTGGCTTCTTGTCGGCCGTTCCTCTTTTCATAT
>CAZOPF010000228.1:0-2546 GCA_964581605.1 uncultured Ardenticatenaceae bacterium | reverse complement strand
GTGTAGCCCGGCTCGTACAGCGATCTGTTTAGACCCAAGTATAGTTTCCATCATCTGAGAAACTATGTCATCAGTACAAAATGAAATGATTCCACACCAAGCATCATTTTGCGTGGGATTGAAAACTTGAAACTTTGGGTTTTTTTGTAATTCGTCACGTATCTGTCCAGCCAGCGCCATTACTGTTTGGGTAATCTGCTCCCGGCCATTGCTATACAACCAATCAACGGCCGCAGACAAACCGGCAATAGCCAGAATGTTTTGGCTGCCCGCTTCGTAGGCAGAGGGAAGGGTAGTGGGCATTTCTACACTTTCGGAAATGGTGCCTGTGCCGCCAAACAACAAGGGTTTGGGCCGCCAATCCGTGCCTAAAACCAAACCGGCAATACCATAAAGCGCATAAAGGGATTTATGCCCAGAGAAGATTAAAGCATCAATTAAGCCATCTTGCAGGGGTAGAGGATACAAACCTGCTGTTTGCGCCCCATCTACCACAATGATGGCATGAGGCATGACCTTTTTAGCTAACCGAGCGATTTCAACAACAGGCGGCATGACCCCACAAACATTACTGGCTTGTGTCACACAAACCATCGCTGGCGGTTCAATTTGAAAAGCAGCCTCTAATTTGTCCAGTTCACAAGCGTAAGTTTGCCGATTAAAGGGGATCAGGCGTACTTGAATCCCTTTTGTTTGGCGCAAATGCTCCACAGGGCGCAGCACGGAGTTATGTTCAAAGGGGGTTACGTAAATGACATCGCCAGCGTGAAAGGTATGGCCGAAGATGGCCAGGTTTAAGGCGTGGGTGGCTGAAGAAGTAAAAATGAGTTGTTCGGGCGTGGGTGCACCTAACCAGGCAGCAACTTTATGGCGGGTTTCCTCAAGCAATCGGGCGCAAGCACGGGCTAAGGGATTGTTGCCACGGCCGGCATTGCCCCCATACCGGCGATAGAAATCATAAGCGAACTCATACACGCCAGCCGGTTTAGGCCAGGTTGTGGCTGCGTTATCCAGGTAAACAATCTCAGACTCGTCGTTGGAGGCTGCGGTTTTTACGTCCATGCTCTGGGGAATCCCCATCCAAAATATAGTGCAAGAAAGCCAAGGCCACCTGCCGTTTTTCGTCAGGTGACAACGGCCGTCCCGAAATAGCCATCGTAGATTTGAAATTTTCTAATATGAACTTGCCCTGTTTGGAGAGGTCAGAGGTACGGAAACGGTACAAAACTTCGCCCTCCCCAGGACGATTCACGCGCAACTCTATACTATCTTCTTCTTCCTCAATCGCAAAAAGTTCGCGTTGCAGACGTTCGCGTGTTTGCAGCAAAGTGGCCTTGAAATTTTCAACGCTGCGATCATTCCAGTCAGAAGTAGAAATACCCAAAATGGCTTGGGATAGGCGTTCCCAGAAACGGCCGTCATCCCCCCCTTCTTGCAACACATCCACAAACCGCTGCGCCAGCGCGTCACTAAAGCGCACCGATTCCAGGCCACCTTCTATTTGTTCATCAAGCCGGTGCAGCCATTCCGACAAAACAGCCTGCCCTTCATAGAGCCGTTTTACCTGCATCAAGCTAAACTCCGTCTCCACAAAACGGTCTAGCTCAAACCGCAATGCCTGGTACGCATCGGCAATCTCATCCATTAAAAACGCCAAGCGATTTCGCAAGGCGCGTTGATATTCCTCGCCGTTTGTCACGTCAACGGAGCCGTCATCCAAGAGCGACAATAGATCATGCAGCAACACCTTGGCCGGTTCACGCTGCGCGTTACGAATGTAGTTGCGGAATGTGAGCGCATCCGGCGAGAGTTGTTGGGTGTCTCGGCAGTAGCGGGGAAGAGATTGCAGCCAGCGCAACAAACCAATGCTCAGGTAACTAAGTGGTTGAAGCTCATGCTCTTGGGTAGCCAAAAAGCTGTAAATACGACTTTCCAGAACGCGCCAAAGCAATTCGCGCCGTTTGTCCCAAATCCCCACTTCTACCGTAAACTCCTCGGCATGTTCCACCAGCGCCGTGAAGGTTTGGCCGGTAATAGGTGAAATGACTCGCCGCTGTTGGCGTATGGTCATTACTTGCAAGCGGGAGCGCATCACTGCTGCCAGAATAACAGGTAAAACGCCCCGCCGCAGGCCAAACGGCGGCAATTGCAGGCTTTCAATCAATGGCAATAGCCCTTGTTCTTCCTGTTCGGCCGATTCCAAGAAATTTGTCACTTCATCCCATACTTGGGCCAACGCGGGTTCTTGTGGACGAGATAAGCGCCATTGTTGCGGTTCAGCGGCTTCATCAACCGGTTGGAGCAAACCAGTTTGTACCAACAGGGTACGCAAAATCAGACGGTCAGGGCCATAACCAGATAAACCCAAATCAAAGGGGAAAAATTCCCCATCCTGTCGCTTTAGCAAATAATCAATCACCTTTTCACTAGCGTTTATTTGCTGGCTAGATGGCTTGTGCAGATTGAGCGATTCATTGTTGAGCCGGGGGGTGTGCAAAAACCAACCTTCGCACAGTTCGGAGAGCAGGCGAGAGACCTGCCCGCTT
>CAZOPF010000227.1:0-2649 GCA_964581605.1 uncultured Ardenticatenaceae bacterium | reverse complement strand
GGGTCGTGCTTAACGCCCCCACGCAACCAATACAATGAACGATGAGGATTATAACGCTCCTGTTCTGGCTGGCAAGACGGGATATGGACAAACCGTGATTATGTAAAATTGGCACCTGACACCGAACAGTTGTTCTTGTATACTCTCAGACCATATGAGCGGCAAACATATTCGAAGAATATCTTAACTTACATTCAGACATATGTGGCGAACACGGCCGTCCACCCACTATTCGCGAAAGCAGATGGGCCACGCGGTTTGCGTTTAACGGGTGAATTGGCTCAGGTGGTAGGAGATGTACAAACGGCCGTGATGCAAGCCATCAACAATCTGGTAAGTGTGCCACTATTGGGGCACATCAAAGCTGGTCAATGATGGCGATATCGTCATCATGCGGCAAGATAGTAATGCCCACAATGGGGATATGCTTGCCGTTTGGCCCAACCAGGAAGCATTGGCTAGCAACTAAAGCACTTCCATAGCAAAGGGCCCATTATTCACCTGAGCTTGAGCATCCAGCCAGGCCTGTAATTGCTTGGGGGCATGGGTTGTCCCCTTTGTTCTAACGACCAGGCAAGACCGCCTCACCAAACGAGTAAGAACAAGCCTTTTCCACGTTATACATCATTACAAAAACGGCGAAATTCACAATCAATGCACTGGCCACGAAATTTAGTTGGGGCAGGCATTCGCTGATGTTTCACAATTTCGCCCAAAGCTGCCAGAACGTCATCTACTTGCCGTCTCAGCGGTTTTGTAAACACCACTTCCGTAGCTTCGCGTGCTGGAATCAGGTAAATAAAACCGCGCTTGACGGGCTTACCAGTGAGGTGCGTCATTTCGAGCAAACGAGCGTAAGCCATCAACTGCAACTTGAAATGCTTACCGATCTTTTTTGACTGCTTATAATCAACCGGCACTAACTCCGATTCTGTCTCGATCAGCATATCGAGGATACCAGACAACCCCAATTCCGCAGAGAGAAGTGGTACATTAAAGGTACATTCTCCCTCTTTCAAGCCATAACAGTTCAAACTACGTCGTTTTTCCCGACCCTCTTCCACTTGATGGGCGATGATGCCTGCTTCCATTTTATAAGTTAACGGCCGTACCATTGGCAGCACCGTCTGGTAATACAAAATGCGTGGGCAATACACATACTGCTTCAAATCAATCACGCGAATGGTAAAGAGGTCTTTTTCGTCATTTGTCATTTGTCACTCGTCATTGGTCTGTCATTGGTCATTGATGGCCGATAGTCGCCCCACCGCTTACTGCCTGCTGCTCACTCATTACTGCATACACCAACCGATTCACCCAATCCTTGCCACAAATAGGCAGCAACTGCACATTGCCCACCTTTTTCCCCAACAAATCTGTCACTTTGAGAAACAGTTCCTCTTGTAGATTGCGGGAGATGTCGCCGCTGAAGGCGCTAAACTGAACCCTGTCCAGTCCATAATCCAGGCAAACGTCCGCAATCTTCGTCCGAATCCGGTCATCGGGAATGTCGTAGATGAGCAGACAGTGCATCAATCAGTGGGCAGTGAGCAGTGGGCAGCCTACTGTTCACTGCTCACTGCTTACTATTCTTTCTCACCAACTGGCCTCAAACGGCCGGTAACTCTCCCGCTCGCCGCGCACATACGTAGCCAGGTGGCGGGCTTGCATCTGGATAATGACGCGCAACGGGTATCGTTTTTTCTCAAAATTTTCCTGCGATTCCAACCGCGCCAATATCTTTTCCGCCAGAAAACGGCGGGTTTTGTCCGTCAAGAAGCCTTTTTCATCCTGCTCAATTTTCACGCCCTTGTTCACCAGCCCCAACATGGTGCGGTCTACCACCGGGGCGCGGAATTCCTCGATCATATCCAGCACCAGGCTCGGTTTGCCCGGCCGGTCTACGTGGATAAAGCCACCATACGGGTCTAACCCGGCCAGCACGATGGCCCGCTGAATTTCGCCATAGAGAATGCCATAACCATAGTTCAGAACGCTGTTGAACGGGTCACGCGCCCCCCTACCCTCCCGGCCGGGCCAGGCCAACTGCTCCGGCAGCACCAGTTTGATACCCCGCCAATACTTTTGCGCCGCCCGCCCCTCAACCGAGAGGATCGTGCCGCGTACATCATCAATGTGGTAATGCTCGCGCGGAGCCAGGAAATCAATAGCGCATAACTCTTCCATGTGGTCAATCACTTCGGCCGCCAGCCAGTGCAACTCTTTGTACACCTGTGGCGCGGTCTCTTTGCGATACTTGCCCACGTATTTGAGCAAGGTGGCCTGGTTCTGGATTTTGCCACCGGCAAAGGCCAGCGCCAGATGGATGGCCCGCAAGTCATGGTAGGCCATCAGCTGCTCGCGGCGGGTCAGCACCGTGCCCGTCAGCCCCGCGCTGTACAGATCAGCATACGGTGTACCAGTGCCGCTGAGGAAGTGGATGGGAATGCCATGTTCGGTGCAGGCGCGGATGGCGTCGGCGGAGATGCTGACGCCCTGGTTGGCGATGGTCACGGTTTCCAGATGCAGCAGGGGGGCCTGGGCCAGCACTTCTTGTTGTCTGGTTACTTTCAGCCGGCCCTGGTATTTGCCGACATGGCTGCCGAACTCGTCGGCAATGAGATGTTGGATGATGGGCATAGGAACCTC
>CAZOPF010000226.1:0-2649 GCA_964581605.1 uncultured Ardenticatenaceae bacterium | reverse complement strand
TCGCCAATGGCCACCCGTGTGCGGGCGTTGCAGCCACGTAACGCCTGCTGGTCGGTGTTGATGGCGATAAAGTCCACGCCGGCGATGTTAGCCTCGATCATGCGGTTAATGGCATTGCTGCCGCCGCCGCCCACGCCCACCACCCGGATCAAGGCTGACCCTTCGGCCACCGGCATCCGCTGTAACGGTAACTGCTGCGCTGTTCCATTTTTTGTTTTCATCTCTTCGACCCTCTGTGATTGTGTGATTTGGTGTTTTTGTGTTTTAGTGTTTTTGTGAACCAGGCCACTAAAACACTAAATCACCAAAACACTAAACCACCTATTTTCATCCTGGTAATAATGTCTTCAACAACGACCCCACCCGGCGACCCCATTCCCGCTGTTGGCCGCGGGGTTGGTAGAGGTGGTTATCGCTCATGGCCCAGCGCAGCAGACCGACGCTGGTGGCATAGGCAGGTGAATGGAGTTTATCTACCATGCCCAACAAATTGCGCGGCTGGGCCACGCGAGCGGGCACATTCAACACCCGCTCGGCAATATCGGCGATGCCGCGTAGCTGCGCTGTGCCGCCGGTGAGTACGATGCCCGCCGGCAGCAGCCCTTCGTAGCCGCACCGCTTCAAATCTTGCAGCACCACCTGGAAAATTTCTTCCACGCGGGCTTCGATTACATAGGCTAAATCCTGACGGCCGACCTGAATTTTCTCGCCGCCAAATGGTTCTACGGTAAAAACATGCTCCGGGTCAATTTTGTCTGGGCGGCAGTCGCCAAACTGGATTTTGACCTGCTCGGCCACATCATACGGGGCGCGCAGGCCAATGGCGATGTCGTTGGTGATATGGTAGCCGCCGACGGGGTAGACGCGGGTGTACCACGCTTTGCCCTGCGCATAGAGAGCGATGTCGGTGGTGCCGCCGCCAATGTCGGCGACGATGACGCCCATGTCCCGTTCGTTGGGTTCCAGCACTGCTTCGCCGGAGGCCAGGGCGTTGAGGACAAATTCGGTGGAGTGGATGCCCACGTTGTGGGTGCATTGGGAGAGGTTTTGCAGCGCCGGGCGGTCGGCCGTGACAATATGCGCCTCCACTTCCAGCCGGAAACCGTGCATCCCCAATGGACTGCGCACGCCGTCCTGGTCATCAATTTTGAAGCCGCGCGGGATGATGTGGACGATTTGCCGGTTATGGGGCAGGGGGATAGCCTGGGCGATGTCCAACGCTTTTTCGATGTCATCGGCCGTCACCCCATGGCTGTTGCGGTTGATGGGCACAATGCCGTTGTTGTTGGTGGAGCTGATGTGTTCCCCGGCCATGCTGACGAGTGCCTGGGAGAGGTCGTAGCCGGAGGTTTGCTCCGCCTGCTCAACGGCCGTTGCCAATGCCAGCGACGCCTCACCCACATCAATCACCATCCCCTTGCGCATCCCCCGCGATGGGGTGATGCCCAACCCGATGATTTGCAGTTGCCCTTCCCGCACTTCGCCCACAACTGCACAAATTTTGGTGGTGCCAATATCCAGTCCGAAAATAATGTCTGCCATGTACCCTCTTCTTACAAATCAGTGAGCAGTGAGCGGTTAGCAGTTAGCAGTGGGTCCTTTACTGCTCACTGCTTACTGCTCACTTCTTAATTACTGCGGTAAAACGGCCGTTCCTGATTCGCCACACTCACATACGCCGGGGTAATGCCCCGGCCCTGTAGCTGCTCAATGATGGTCTCGTAGACGACCAGTTTTTGTTCCATGTCCAGCCCACTGCCAAAATAGGCTCGCCAGCCCCGGCCGTCCTGATAGCTGAGGCCATTACCGGGCTGAAAATAAAGCCGCTCAATGTTCGGCCGTAATGCTTTGAGTTGCAATGCGCCCGCCAGTACATCGGTGGGGACAAAGGCGGTGTCCGCGATGGGTGGGCCGGCTATGGTGGTGGTGGTCGGCACGGCCGTAGCTGCCACGTCCACCCCCTCCGCCTCAATCACCAGCAAACCCAACACATCAGCGCGGGCAGGCAGCAAACGGCCGTCGTTCATCACCCAAAATTGATTACTCCCCTCCACCCACAAGGCAGTGGGAGCATCTTCCTTCACCTGGATATGCACCAGATTCGGCCATTGCACCGTCACCGTGGCCGACAAAACGCCGGGCACTGCCAGAATGCTCTCGGCCGCGCTCACCGGATCGGCCGCAAAAATGTGCTGCCGCGCCAACTGGCTGGCGGTCACAATTTCCGCCGCCGGAATGGCATTCGCCCCATCCACCGGAATCGTGGTCACGTAAAACTGCTCATCCTGCCCAATCATCACCAACGCCATCACCACCATCGCCAGCAGCAGCAAACTCATCCACCGCGCCGACAAGATGACCTGCTTAATGCCCGCCACCGGCACATGCACACGCCGGAAATTGCGCCGCTGCCGTTTGCGCGCCGTTTTGGGCACTTGCAACTTCGGCTGGGCCACAAACGCGGTCGCTTCCAGCCGCCGCATCTTCGGCTGTTTGCGTAGTCGTGGTTGGGTGGTGGGTCGTCGTGTTCTCATAAAGGGGGGCATTGGGTAATCAGGTAATTGGGTAATTGAGTAATTACCCAATTACCCAATTACTCAATTACTCAATCTCAAAACTCTTTTTCAACTGCTCTTTTTCCTCATGCCG
>CAZOPF010000225.1:0-2684 GCA_964581605.1 uncultured Ardenticatenaceae bacterium | reverse complement strand
GTTGTTCTTTTTTCCAGCGATCACGCAGGTTGAAACGGCCGTGCAGCAATTCTACGCGAATGCCATCCTGTTTTAAGCGGCTTTTCAGTTCATCAAAAGTGGTTTGTACCCGTTTCACGAGGTTGCATACGACCAGGACGGAACGGCCGTTGCGGGCATCCAGCGCAATCTGATCCAGATGTCGCGGCTCTAATAGTTCCCCTTCTATCAGGTTCAACTGATGGCGCTGAAATTGGGCAAACAAGTCAGAATCAGCTGTGATCTCTACCGACATTTCCAACGTGTCTTGCAACCATTTTTTGATGATGGTAGGGAAAGTAGCCGACATGATGAAGAAGCGGGCGTGATAATAACGGCGTAGATATTCGATGCTTTTCAGAATCAAGGCGAGGCGCGTCACCTCGTAGGCGTGAATTTCATCAAAGATAAACAGCGCATTGTGGTAATCAGTCAGTTGAGCTTCATATCCTTTCAGGCGATACATGGCTTTGAGCATCTGGTAAGGACTGAAGACGCGCACTGGCGGATAATGCAGTTCGTTCAGATTCTTAATCCAGCGGGCTAGTTGTGCCGTTTTTTTAGGATCATTGTCATCCCTTTCCATCAATTGGCGATAGAGAGCGAGGAGGGTACGGCCGTGTTGCAAGCCCACATTCTCTGCACCAAAAATATCCCTCAGTCGTTTTTGCATGGCGTTCATACTAGCCTGATAGGGTAGCGTGTAAAACAGTCGTGGTGATGATTGGCCGTTTACGGTTTGTCTGGCTGCCCAGAGCAGAGCGGCTTCTGTTTTGCCGCTGCCTGTGGGGGCAATGAGCAAGGCATGACCCTCCATTTTTCCGGCATCCCATTGATGGTCATACAAATCACCCCAGGTAATTTTCTTTTCGTTTGTACTGACTGCATCCAGAATATCTTGCCCGGTAAATCTGGGTAGCGGCAGGCTTGGAGCATGGGCCGAAGCGCTGTGGTCGGCATTGATGAGCGAACCGCGTAGAACTGTAAGGGGGATGGCTAAAGCTTTATATTTGCGCCGATCTATCCGTTCCACAAAATCGCCGTACTCATTCAGCCAATAACGGATGCGCTGCACGGCCGTTGGCGTAAAAGGTGTCTCTGGCTTTTCTACAAAAGCGACTGGCCGAACGCCGAGCAAATCAAACCCCAAATGCTGTGCCCAGGGCCAGCCACAATTGACTAGCCATTGGTGCAAACCGGCAAGGTGGGCGGTGGGCAATGGTTCCAGGTGTTTGCAGAGGGGGTCACGGCCGTCATCATCCGTCATCAACGAATAAGACGAAAGGATTGCTGGCTTATCACGGTGATGGGAGACGATGGTGGCCGCAGCCCATAGCCGTTCTGTATCATTCAGACCATCGGTAATCCAATCCAGAAACGCCAGCGAAAAGACCTCGTGGCGGTGGCGACCCCACTGTTCTTTCAAAAACGCATCTCGCCGCAAAACCCCTTGAAAACCAGGCATAGCCTTGCCAAAGTCGTGCAAGAACGTACCCCAATACAGGCAGTGCCACAGGTGCGGCTGGTCGAGTTGAGTGGGGAGTGACGGCCGTAACCGCATAAACTCCGCCAATCGGGACAGCACCAGCCAGGTATGTTCAGCCAGACTTTCTGGTTGGCCGCCAACCCCTTTATCGGCACTTTTGGCCAGTAGTGTTGTTTCCAACTCATCCGGCCAGCAAGACGGCCTCATCTTCTTCTCCTACAAAGCCCAACCAGGCCACGCCCCGCCGTTCGCCTTTCACCTCCGGCGAATTGGGATCAACCCAATAACGCTCACCCGCTGGCTTCTCGCCAAACCATAAAAATTCCTGGCTACTGATCCGCTCCTCCACCACAAAGTACCGGGCAAAATAGGGGAATCGCTGCCGCTGATTATCCAGATAGCGAGGCATTAAGATAGCGTAACCACGCCCGGTATGCCGGTTGGTACTATACGGCAGCAATGCACCCTCAAAATAAGCCTGGGCTGCCTGTTCCAGAGAAACGACCTCCACACTCGTATAAGTGAACAGGTCTTGCGAACGCCCCAGCACCACCGGGAAACGGGGTGAACGAAAGGCGGAGAGCCACTCAACCTGGTTGATATAGAGCGTCAGGCGTGGAAAAAAGAATATCTCTCGGTAAAACGGGTTTACATTCCCTTCCAGCACTTTTGGCAGTTGTGTCCCCTTCAACTTGCCGCCAGCCGACGACAACATAATGGTATGCTCAATGTCCCGCTGTTTGGCGGCATACGTGAAGTGGTAAGCAAACCGTACCCCGGCCGGATCAAACCATTCACCCAACGCGCTGGCAATGTGCCCATAAATGGTAGCGGGTGGCGGCATGGGCAAGGTGGGATGCACCGACTGGATAAAGTGCGGGTAGCGGAAAGAGGTTGTCAGCCCTTCTGCCACCACTTTTAAGACGCGCATGGTTTCCTTATCCTATTCCAGCCATTCGGCATGGGCATGAAGGGCATCCCGAACCGCTATGAATGCCTGGCGGGGATGGCTGATCTGGATATTGCTTCTGCCAGCGGCCCAATCTTCAAAGCTGGCTCGTTCTTCATCCAGGTAGCCACGTGTCCAACCTACATATACGTCAGACAAAATATCATCGGCAAAAACGGTTAACGCTTCTGCCAAAGCATCTGTTTTAATCACTGGTAAGAGGTTTTTATT
>CAZOPF010000224.1:0-2725 GCA_964581605.1 uncultured Ardenticatenaceae bacterium | reverse complement strand
GGCTACCCTAAATTGAGGTTGCTGGCAATGAATAGATGGTGGTAAGATGCACTATTTTCTACAGCATGAGGTGACGATAATGATCCAAATGCCCATTACAATTGATTTACCCGCCGCTACGGTGCGACAATTAGAAGTGACAGCACGCCAACAAAAGCGCACGGTGCCAGACCTGGTGCAAGAAATAGTTTTGCATCAGGTTGCCAGGCTGCCCCTTCTGCCGGATGATGTGGAGGTTGAACTGGCTGCTTTTGCCAATCTTTCTGATGATGTCCTCTGGTTACTCGCCCGGAGTACACTTTCTCCACAAGAACAGGAAGAACTGGCAGAATTGAACAGGTTGGCAAGCGAACGGCCGTTAACCGCATCCCAGATTTTCCGGCAACAAGAATTGGTTGAATATTTTGACCGGGTTTTGGTACGTCGTGCCCAGGCTGCCCATTTACTGATGCAGCGTGGTTATGATCTTTCTGATCCTGCCACTCTTCAACAGCCGTGAGCCAGAGTTACATCTCATCAGCTATCCGCCAACAGGTTGCCGAAAGAGCAAATTACCGGTGTGAGTATTGTCAGACACAGGCACTCATTATCGGGATGCCTTTGGAGGTAGAGCATATTGTCCCCGAATCTATGGGCGGCCTTTCACTCCTTGATAATCTTTGCCTTGCCTGCCCTCGTTGTAATCGTTTCAAGGGGGCCAGGTTTCAGGTTTTAGACGAGGAATCTGGTGAAATGTTGCCACTTTTTAACCCACGCCAACTACAATGGCACAAGCACTTTGCCTGGGAGGAAGATGGGGTGCGATTGGCGGGGTTGACGGCCGTTGGGCGAGCCACTATTGACGCTCTGCAAATCAACAACCCTTACGTTCTCCGTGCCCGTCAGACCTGGGTTAAAGCTGGCTGGCATCCATAAACCGAGACCATGAACGAACAACTATTTGCAGGCAAAACGGTGTTTGTGACGGGGGCGGCCGTGGGCATTGGTTTTGGCCTGTGCCGGGCGTTTGCTGAGGCAGGGGCGTTAGTAGCGTTGAACGATGTGAATGAAGCGCTGGCGCAGACGGCCGCCGCGAAAATCAACGCCAACTTACCTGCTCCGACTGTCACCCCTTATACCTTTGATGTAGCGGAGGTCACGGCCGTACAAAACGCCATCACCCATTTTGCGCAGCAGCACGGCCGTCTGGATATTGTGATTGCCAATGCGGGCATCACCCAATACGGCAAATTTCTGGAATACACGGCCGCCGATTTTGACCGGGTGATGGGTGTGAATTTGCGGGGCAGTTACTTTACGGCGCAGGCGGCGGCCCGGCAGATGATTGAGTTGGGGATGGCGAATGCTCATTCGCCCGACGGTCGTATCCTGCTGATGTCCTCTGTTACCGGGCTGCGGGCGTTCAAAAGCCTGGGTACGTATGGCATCAGCAAGGCGGGCATCATCCACATGGCGCGGGTATTGGCGCTGGAATTGGGCGCGGTTGGCATTACCGTCAACGCCATCTGCCCCGGCGCCATTGTCACCGAACGCACCGTGGCCGATGACCCCGATTATGCCGCCAAATGGGGTGGGGTAACGCCGGACGGCCGTGCTGGTGAAGTAGAGGACATTGTGGCCGCCGCCCTGTTCCTGGCCTCGCCCGCCGCCCGCCACATCACCGGGCAAACCATCCAGGTAGACGGCGGCTGGTCGCTGCGCAGCCCCACCCCAGAAGACCACCCGGACTAATAGCAGTTTTAACGCAGAAGCGCTGAGGCGCTGAGATGTGATCCCTCTGCGCCTCCACGTCTCTGCGTTGAAAAAGGTGTGGATGATGAGCAGATTTGATGTGACGACGATTGGGGAGGCGATGCTGCGGCTGAGTGTGCCCGCCGGAGTGCGGCTGGAAACGGCGCGGCAGTTGGAACTGTTTCCGGCGGGGGCGGAGGCGAATGTGGCGGCGGCGCTGGCGCGGTTGGGACGGCCGTGTGGTTGGGTGAGCGCCTTACCAGACAGCCCCTTGGGCCGGTTGGTGACAAATGAATTACGGCAGGCGGGGGTGGATGTCACGGCCGTACAGTGGTCGGTGAACGGCCGTATGGGTACCTACTTCATCGAGTTTGCCGGGCCGCCACGCCCCACGCAGGTGGTGTATGACCGTGCCAATTCCTGTTTTACCCAGTTGCAGCCAGAACAGATTGATTGGGACTATCTGTTGGATACCCGGCTGCTGCACCTGACGGGCATTACGCCGCCACTGTCACCAGGCTGTCTGGAAATTGTGCAAGAGGCCTTACAGCGAGCAAAGGGGAGGGGTACGGCCGTGAGCTTTGATGTGAATTATCGGCAGAAGTTATGGTCGCCGGCAACGGCCGCAGCCACCTTGTTGCCCCTCATTCAGCAGGTAGATTTGCTCTTTTGCAGCCAGCGTGACGCCCAAACCCTGTTTGGCTGCCAGGGCGAACCGGAAGAGGTGATCGCCCAATTAGCGGCCCAAACGGAGGCACGGCACATCATCGTCAGTCTGGCAAATGAAGGTGTAATCGGTTGGGATGGGAAAAACTATCGGTGGCAGGCGGCCCCACCGGTACAGATAGTAGACCGGATTGGCGCGGGGGACGCACTGGCGGCCGGGGTCATTCATGGCTGGCTGGGCGGGGATTTTGTGGCCGGGCTGCAATATGGCGTTACGCTGGCCGCCCTGGCCCTGAGCCAGTATGGCGATATGGTAATTACGACGCAA
>CAZOPF010000223.1:0-2798 GCA_964581605.1 uncultured Ardenticatenaceae bacterium | reverse complement strand
AAACGTGGCCCGCCTGTCCCACCCCTACGGTTTAGACCATATTTCGAATGGCTGGGTGAAAATTCACTCTGTTGCCTTGTTATTTCAGGAAGAGCGCACGATGGTTTCGTAAATGGCTTGCAGGTCTTCGTCGTTGTAATAGTGGATGACCACACGGCCGCCCTGCCCGCTTTTCTCAATGTTGACGCGGGTGCCGAGTGAATCAGCAAACTGGCGTTGCAGGTCGGCCAGTTCTGGCGGCAGCGTGGGGCGGCTTTTAGGGGTGGGTTTTTGTTCGGCCAGCAGCTTTTTGACCAAGGCTTCCGTCTGGCGCACATTCAATTCATGTTTGATGATCTGGTTCATGGCGGCCGTTTGCGCTTCGGGGGTGGGCAGGGGCAAAAGGGCACGGCCGTGCGCCCCGCTAATCTCCCCGTCTGCCACTGCCTGCTGGATGTTGGGCGGCAAATTAAGGAGCCGCACCAGATTGGCCACGGTGGAACGCCCTTTGCCCACCCGTTTGGCTACCTCTTCTTGAATCAGACCAAACTCCTCTATCAGTTGCTGGTAGGCATGGGCTTCTTCCAATGGATTGAGGTCAGCGCGCTGGATATTTTCAATGATTGCCAATTCCAGCATCTCTTGTGGCGTGGCCTCTTTGATGATGACGGGCACTTCCGCCAACCCGGCTTGCTGGCTGGCCCGCCAGCGCCGTTCCCCGGCAATCAGGGTGTACTGCTCCCCACTGTGGGTGACGATAAGCGGCTGAATCAGGCCATGCTCTTTGATGGAAAGGGTCAGTTCAGCCAGCTTTTCGGCGTCCATCACTGTGCGTGGCTGGTGTGGGTTGGGCTGGATGGCGGTGATGGGCACGGTTTGTACGCCACCAACCGCTTCATCTGTGCTGGTTACCGTTTCCACGCCGCTGGGGATAAGGGCGTTTAAACCCCGGCCGAGGCTGCGTTTTTTAGTCATGCGCCATCTCCCTTTACCAGTTCGGCCGTCAGCACTTTATAAGCAATCGCGCCAGGCGAAGCGGGGGCGTAGGCGCTAATGGGCTGGCCAAAGCTGGGCGCTTCGCTCAGGCGCACATTGCGGGGAATGATGGCGCGGAACACTTTGCCGGGGAAATGGCTACGCACCTCTTCCACCACCTGGCGGCTGAGATTGGTGCGGCTGTCATACATGGTCATAATCAGGCCGCGAATTTGTAGCTGTGGATTGAGGTATTTTTGCACCAGTTCGATGGTTTGGGTCAGTTGGGTCAGCCCTTCCAGCGCCAGATATTCACACTGCACGGGGATGAGGACGCCATCACGGGCGGCGGTGAGAGCGTTGACGGTGAGCAGCCCCAGACTGGGTGGACAGTCAATGAGGATGTAGTCGTAACGGCCGTTCACCTTTTCCAGCACATTCCGCAGCCGGTATTCACGGCCGATGGCGTTCACCAATTCCACTTCCGCCCCTGCCAGATGGGGATGCGCCGGCAAAATGTCCAGCTTGAATTCCGGCTGGCTCTGGCGTACCGCCTCCAATGACGCCGATTCCAGCAGTAAATGATAAGTGGATTGGGTTAATTGGTATTTGTCGTAACCCAGGCCGGAGGTAGCGTTGGCCTGTGGGTCAATGTCCACCAGCAGCACCCGCCGCCCACTGCCGGCCAGGTAGGCGCAAATGTTGATGACGCTGGTGGTTTTGCCCACGCCTCCTTTCTGGTTGGCAATGGCGTAGATTTTGGTCATAGTGTAATTGGGTAATTGAGCAATTGGGTAATTACCCCATTACTCAATTACCTCTTTATCTCATATTGTTTCGCCGCCATTCTGACGGCTTCCGTCACGGCATCAATGCCGCTTTGGGTCACGGAATGGGCGGCGATGAAGTTAGCAAAGTGGGCGGACTTGATGGCGTCGCCCGTCTGATGGTAGCGGATAAAGTAGGCGGTGGCAAAAATGTCGCCGGCGCCGGTGGGGTCAACCTGGGGAACGGAGATGGTGGGAATGCGCACGGCCGTTTCCCCTTGCAGCACCAGGCATCCTTTGGAACCACCCGTCAGCACCAGCAGCCGGCACCACTCCCAATACTGCCAGAAAGTCGCCACATCCGGGAGGTCTTCCTGGCTGAGGACAACCACATCGGCGCGGCTGAGGATGGCCTGTGCGGCCGGCCATTCACGGGGGCGGACACGGCCGTCGCCGCCCCATTCGCGCAGCCACCCCTGCGGCGTCAGGCATATCAGGCTATGGGGGAAGTGATGGCTAAAGCTGTCATCCACCTCATGCACCACCGGGGCCAGATGGACAATGGCCGGCTCGCCCCAAGATTCTGGCAGATGGTCGGGCGTCAGGGTGGTGGCGGTGGCGTGAACGGTCTGGACACGGCCGTGCGGCGTATACACATTCTCAAACGTCGTCGTCGTCGCCGCCGGCACGTTGTGGACATGCAGGCCGGCCAACACCTGCCGGTCATCAAAATCGAGGGCGTGGCTGGTGAGCACGGCCGTGTGGCTGCCCAATGCCGCCGCCGCCCGCCCCGAATACGTCACCGTGCCCCCCGGTTCGTCCCCGTGCGGCGTCAGGTCGCGGGTAATATGACCAATCAGCAGGTAATCAACGGCCGTCATGGGCAGCAATTCTAGTGGGCATAGGAGTTAGTGGCAACCGTCTGCCCGGCCGTTCTGCCTATATTCCAGGCAGCGGTGGCCAGGAATGAACCGCTATCGTCTTCTCTTACGGATGCCTATCCGCCAGATGTCTATCCGCCGGATGTCTATCCGCCGGATGTCTATCCGCCGGATGTCTATCCGCCGGATGTCTATC
>CAZOPF010000222.1:1548-2859 GCA_964581605.1 uncultured Ardenticatenaceae bacterium | reverse complement strand
GTACACGGCCGTCCACTCCACCGGCCACGCCAGTTCCCGTGCTAATAATTCATATTCCACCAATAGATCTTATTTACTCCGTGAACCTGTCATCTCTTAATCTGCTGCAAAATGGTTGGGTCTTTGATTTTATCGTCCCGCGCCAGCATGATGACCTTGGCGATGATCTCCGCCGTTTTGGGGTCGTCATCTATAAATGGCAAGAAGATACGCCCCCGTTGTTGGGCATGAACGGGCACAATGCAAACATAGTTTCCCGGTCGCTGATGCACCACCCCACTACCCAAATGAATCGAGTAGTTGTTGAGTTTGCCCTCAATTAAAACCAATTTTTCAATTACCTGCACGTTGGTTAATTTCAACAGTTCGGCCGTTTCCCGCACCAGATTGCCACGCATTTCGGTAGTGGAGGTGGTCGCTTCCGGATCAACGCCGCCTGCATGAGCCACACTAACAACCAGGTCCAAATCGCGCATCACTTCGCTGAAAATCAGTGGCGGGATGGTTTCCAGAGGTAACGGCTGCCACTGACCGGGCCGTGTGAAGACCACCTGATTGAGTGTGGTCAAACCGACATCGGCCGGGGTGAATATGCCATAGTCAACGGTGAAACTGGCCGTGACTTGTGCTTCATGGAACGTGCGAGTGATGCCTTCTTCGTAATGGATAACCCAGTGGCGCGTCGCCAGTAAAGCGGCAGCCTGCTGGGGCTGTACTTGCTGCCCGGCATAACGCAATGAGTAAAGATGGGTATCACGCTCCGCAGGAGTCAACACATACAGTTCGCGGAACAACTGCTTAAACGGTTGAATCCGCTCGCGGCGGAAACAATCATGCTGCCAGAGATGCCATTCACCCGTTTGCCAGACATCATAAGGGTGCGCCAGACGTAAAACCACTCCATCTGGAATGGTTTGCATTTGCCCGGCCATTCCTTCCAATTTTGTCCCGTCTTCGGCCAGATAACCCATCAGCCCCTCGCCTACAAACAGCAGATCTATTAGCATGGGTTTGAGGACGGGGTGGGTAAACATAGATTGCAGTTCATCGGCCGTAAACCCATCCCCTCGGCACATCGCCTGCTCCAACGATTGGCGCATACGGGATGCCTGCCGTTTAATGGCGTGTTTGCGGTCGGTCAAGACGATGATAGCCGGGTGTTTTTTCACTTTGGGTGGGATGGATTTGAGGACACGGCCGTTGCGTTCCACATCAATTTGTGGCCGACTGAGAAAATCAATGGAAAGGGTGACGGTGACATCCTCCACGGCGACAGTTACGGGGCCGTTTGCCAGGTCAGCTACAGCCTCT
>CAZOPF010000222.1:0-1538 GCA_964581605.1 uncultured Ardenticatenaceae bacterium | reverse complement strand
GATTTTCCATGCCGATTTGGGCAGCCAGCTTCTCGTTGGCCTTGCGCTGGCTGCCAAATTTTTGGCCGGTGCGTACAAATTCTTGCAGAAGGAGATAGCGTGACAGGAGTTCAGCGTCACGGCCGTCGCCCTCTGGCAACGGCAACAAACCTAACGCCCGTGCGCCATCCTGATAACGTTTCTGCAACATCCGGCTACTCAACTCTTTTTGGTCAACCTGCCCCAACATAGCGTTAGCAAACAAGCGCGCCCGCACATGCCCATTGCCGCCAGAGGCATATTTGGCGGCATTGTCCAACAACCACCAGCGTTCCGCACCAATGACTTCATACACCCGCCAGAACCAGGCCACATCCACCGCGCCATCCACCAGTTCATTGGCCGCTAATGGTGTGCGCTGGCTGATCTCGGCTGCCCATTGCTCCCGAATCTCGCGGTCTACTTGCCAATTTTGGTCTTTGGTGTGCGCATGAAACCACCAGATCGCTTCAGTGAATAACGGCCAACCCAAAACATGTTCTATATGCTGCGCCCATTGTGGAGCATAAACGGCCGTCTCTACCCACCTTTTAGCCGTTAATTTGAGTGACTTTGCCTGGGCAGCAAACAGTTCCGGGGAATCAGCGTCTCCGGGGAAAGTAGCGCGGATGAGATGGCTCAAGACATGATGTTTACTGCCGCGATCATAACTCCAACCACGTGCAAATGACTCTTTGCCTAAGGCTTTAAGCAGCCCCAACAGGACACGGCCGTCGCCGGCGTAACGCAATGACAATGCGGGCAACGAAGCGACCGTTTGCATTTCCCCCCGCTGCAACTCTACTTCCAGGATACGTTCCCGAATGCGCTGTACCTGGGCTTGCAGTGCCGGGTCAGCTACAGAATGGAGATGAGGCGTGGGCTGCGGTTTACGCCCACTGACCAGCCAGAGATCATGAAAGGCACGGCCGTAAGCTGTTACATTGCGCTCGCCGATAAGGTGGTCAATCATATCCGCTTGTGTTGCCCCACCCGCATGGTATGCCCTGATGAGAACATCTAGCGGCGGGCGCGCTCGGCCATATGCATCCATATCCTTCAGGCTGGGATTCGCCAGCCAGAGCAACAAACGCCAATAACGCACATCATGTTCACCCTGCCATGCCTCTGGTTGAACCAGGCGATGCCAATTCGCTACTCCGCTCCAACCCTGCCAGCGATAACTGCGCCAATTTTCCTTTTCAACACCTATGCGCTGAACCAAATAAAAACTATGTTCCACCCCATCCAACAAACGGTCAGGCACATCTAGTGGTGGATATTGCAGAAGCAACCAACCGAGAATTTCTCTCAATAAAAAAGCTGAATAATTTTTAGAGACACTGTAGACATCACCATACAATTCCTTGTTTAACTCTGTTACCCACTTATACTCAACCCCAAAAGATCGCCAATGCCATATCCCTGCCAGGGCTTGCATAAGGCCAAAACCACCATCTTCCCGAAAAGTAGAGCTTTCCCACCAGTTCGCCCATACCTCCTTGAATGGCAGCAGATCC
>CAZOPF010000221.1:0-2939 GCA_964581605.1 uncultured Ardenticatenaceae bacterium | reverse complement strand
AGTTGACGGCCGTCTGGCGACCAGATAGCGTCATACACCAGGCTGTCCGGGAAAGTGGTCAGCGGTGTCGTCTGCCCGGTGACTGCGTCCGCCAGCATCAGGTTGCTGCGCAGGGCCGGGGCCAGGTGGTCGGCGCGCACACTGTCCGGGTTTTCACGGCGCACGTAGGCCAGGGTTTGGCTGTCTGGCGACCAGAGCGGCGGGTAACCGTGCCCGGCGTCTACCGCGTCCAGCAGTTGGGTGGGGACGCCGGTGATGGGGTCGGCCAGCCACAGTTCACCGATTGTGAAAGGCTGGTTGCTGTCTGGCATCAGGATGTAGGCCAGCCGCGCCCCGTCCGGCGACCAGCGTGGGAAGGCCACTATCTGGTCGGGGAAGGTTTGCCAGGAGCTATAGCTTTGCCCGGCCAGATTATACACACCCAATTCGCTGCCAAAACCAAGCCCGCGGCTGGCGGCCGTGATCAGCCGTTGCCCATCGGGGTGAAAGGCGGCGTTGTACGTGCCCGCAGGCAGGTTGTTGAGGATGGAGATACGGCCGTCAGGGGCGTAGATGAGCCAGATTTGCCCTTCGTCGGTCTGACGGAAAAGCAGCCACTCACCGTCGGCCGACCAATCGAGAAAATAGCCGCGAGCCAGGGTGGTTTTCACGCCCGTTTCCAAATTTTGCAAGATGGCAAAGAGGGCGGCTTCACAGTTGTATTGGATGAGCAGGTAACGGCCGTTGGATGAAGCCGTTAGCTGGTCAGCTTCACACATGGCGCGGGTGGGTTGGCTGCCTAATGTTTGCGGAGCATTGGTGTTCAGTTGTTGGTTCTGGTCAGTGGGGTAGGCGGCGAGGGTGACGGCCGTGTTGTTCATACTGGCATTCACATCATTCTGTTCCCCTTGGTAAGCTAAAAATGCCAATGCCGCGATCGGCTGCGCTTACGGCGCAGCCGATCCGGGAAAATTTTGATTTTGCGGTGGTTGGGTAAAGTGGGCAAAGATGAGGGCGAGAGTGACAAAGGCCACCCCACCATTGATGAGCCACACGACTCGTTGACGCATAAGTTTTCCTCCCTTTCCAGAAAGTTTGTAGCAGGCGATTTATCACCGTCAAAAGGCGATAAATCGCCTGCTACGAACAAATTTGTTTTTGTGATGGGCCGACCTGATCCCCACGCAACCAATATAATGAACAACAAGAATTATACTCAGCGAGGCCATAAAGTTGCATTTCATTTGGTGGCAAGTTGCAAGTGGCATGTGGCAAGTTGCTCTGGCATCAATCACCTGCAACCTGCAACTTGCCACTTGCAACCAGAAGGCAAAATGTCAGATTATGCCCTTTGCCAGTATATAACAACAACGGCCGTGTGCACCAAAACAGATCAGGTGCCGGGTGGCGGGCGCCGGGTAAAAAACAGTTGCAACATGGGGCCTGATCTGGCACTATTGGGGCTGAGGAGAGCAAAAGGATGGTCGGCCGTCTTTGGCAAGCCCTCCCCCAGGAACCCTTCCAACAGGAGACTTCATGGGTGGATACGCACCACGACATATGAAAACAGGACGCCTGTTCACAATATTTTATCCGCGTCATCCGCGTCAATCCGCGTCCTATTTACGAAGGAGACGACATGGGCAGTTGCCCACCACGATGGATGTAAGTTGTAGCTCGATTTTCCAAATCGAGTGGCGATTTGGAAAATCGCCCTACATTTACACAGGAGATCATCATGCCCCGCTGGCAAAGCCTCTTCATCCTGACTATTCCGATACTGGCTCTGGCACTGCTTCATACACAAACAACCGCCCAATTGACGCCACCTGATGGCCCCACCTATGCCCAACAATTGGTAGAGGTAGTAAACCAGACACGCTGGCAAAACGGCCGTCTTCCCCCCTTCAAGAGCAACCCTTTGCTGGAGATGGCTGCCCAATTGCACAGCAGTCGCATGGCCGCACACAATTTCATAGACCATTGTGACTTTGAAACCGGCTCTACTTTCTGGAAACGCATTGAACAGGCCGGGTTTGCGGATTGGGCCATCACTGGGGAAAACATTGCCGCCGGTTACACCTCGCCGGAAGACGTAGTCGCCGGCTGGATGCAAAGCCAGAACCATCGCCAAAACATTCTCTCCACCGATTTTTGGGAAGTGGGCAGCGGCTATATATACCAGGCCGCTGATGAGAACGATGTGCGCCAGAGTACCAATCAAAATTGTCGGGCTGACTCTTTTGCCAATGGGCCATACTACCATTACTGGACACAGGATTACGGCCGTCGGCATGATGTGATACCGCTCATCATTAATCGGGAAGCCTACCAAACCGGCCGTCGTGTAGTAGATCTGTATATGTATGGGGAAGGTTGGGCGCAATCTTTCCGATTGCGCAATGAAAACGGGGTCTGGTCTGCCTGGCTGCCCTTTGCTTCTGACCAAAACTGGGAGTTAAGCAGCGGTGACGGACTCAAAACAGTGTATGCTGAAATAAGCAATGGACTCAACGGCACCGGGGCCATTCGCAGAGCCAGCGATTCAATCTGGTTGGATACGGCCGCCACCTCTCCCGCATCCCACCGGCAATACCTGCCCCTCATTTTGCGCTAAATTGGCTGGCAAAAAAACAGCGCCAGACCATCAAGGTTCCATCAACTCCACTGCATCCAGTAAATCCAGCGCCATGAGTAACGTAGGGGCGGAAAGAAGAATACGCAGCCTGGTGTGCAGCAGCGGACTTTCTGTTACCGCGGGGGATTCTGATGCAGCATAGGCATACGACAACGGCCGTTCCTGTTCAGTACCATCTTGCATGACAATTGCTACCGGAAAACGCCTTTTTACCAGGTAACATAGTCCGAAAGCCTAGGCAGGCCAATACAGTGGCAAAAATAACGCTTCTAAATGTGATGCAAGATACCTGCCTTATCAGTTCTATCAGGCTTTCCCCCAC
>CAZOPF010000220.1:0-2951 GCA_964581605.1 uncultured Ardenticatenaceae bacterium | reverse complement strand
TGGCAACGGCCGTAAAACTCCACCAAATGCCCCCATACTTCAAACTGAAAACGTTCCGCCACCACTTGTTCAATTTCGGCCACCATACAATCATCAAATTCAATAACCGTATCACAACCAGCACAAACCAGGTGGTGGTGGTGGCCGCTGTCTATCAGCACATAATGGGCTGCGCCTGTTCCCTGATAGACGGGCCGCACTAACCCCAATTCGCTGAGTAATTCAAGTGTGCGGTAAACAGTCATACGGCCGACCTGTGGGGCTGTTTCATGTACAGCATCGGCCAACATGTCTGCGCTGAGATGGCCGCCTGTGGTAAGCAAGGCGGTAATCACTGCTTGCCGGGCTGGTGTAAGCCGATAGCCATGTTGGTGTAGCCGCTCGGCAAAAAGATTGTTTCGCTCGTTTGCCATGTCCTACCTCTCAGATTTCGCACATTGATTTTACTATCGTTGCCAGATAATTCCCCGGTGTGGCGCCAGCAGAAAGGCCAGAATGAACACGGCCGTGGCCACCAACACCACCGCCGGCCCCGAAGCCACATCCAGATAATAAGAGGCGTATACGCCCACTATACCCGAAAAAACGCCAATGCCAGCTGCCCATATCATCATAGAAATCAACCGCCGTGCCAGCAGCGAAGCGGCCGCCGCTGGTGTGACCAAAATTGCCAGCATCAGGGCAATGCCCACCACCTGCAAAGAGATGACAATGGTGACAGCCAATAGGACCAACAGCAAATAACGGAAAAAGCGCGCCGGCATACGCAATGTAACGGCCAACATGGGGTCGAACGAAATGATCATGAACTCTTTGAAGAACAGGGCAATGGTTAATAGGACGACAATTGCCAGCAAGAGAGTCATCCAGATGTCTGCGGCCGTCACGCCTAACAAATTACCAAAGAGAAAATGGGTCAGGTCAACGGCATAGTTACCGGAAGCTGATAGCATGGCCACGCCTAAGGCAAACAGGCCGGCAAAAATAACGCCAATGGCGGTATCTTCTTTCAACACCCGCCGCTCGGTCAGGGCGCCAATGCCG
Organism: uncultured Ardenticatenaceae bacterium; assembly: GCA_964581605.1. Taxonomy (GTDB): domain Bacteria; phylum Chloroflexota; class Anaerolineae; order Promineifilales; family Promineifilaceae; genus CAADGU01. The sequence continues at coordinate 1,907 of CAZOPF010000220.1, read as the reverse complement.
ATGGCGGCCGTAGTGCCCATCACCAGCGCTCCCACTGCCAGGGGCCAGCCCAGCAAATAAGCCATAACGACGCCTGGCAAAATAATGTGCGAGAGGGCATCCCCTAAAAAAGCCATGCCGCGCAAAACAACAAACGCGCCAATTACCGGGCACACAACACCCACAATCACGGCCGCCAGTAATGCCCGCACAATAAATGCGTATTGCAGTGGTTCCAATAACCAATCAATTACCATGCTGTTTCTTGTTGTTCCAATGGCGCAGAGGGGGCTTGGGTAAACAAAGGGACACGCCCGCCATAGGCTGTTAGCAGATTTTCAGGAGTGAGCACGGCCGTTGGCAGGCCAAACGCCACCATTTCGCGGTTTAACAGCATAATCTGGTCAAACTGTTCGGCTGCCAGCGTCAGGTCATGGGTAGCCATAACCACCGTCACCCCATCTGGGCGCAGCGATTCTAAAACAGAAAAGAGTGCTTCCTGGCTGGGCAGATCCAGGCCGGCCAGCGGTTCATCCAGCAAGAGGAGTTCAGCTTCCTGGGCCAGCGCACGGGCAATAAAAACACGCTGCTGTTGCCCCCCGGACAATTCGCCAATCTGCTTGTGCGCCAGATGCAGGGCGTTGACACGCATCAGGCTATCTTGAACCACTTCTCTGTCATGGCGGCCTGGCCGCCGCAGCAGGCCAATTTGCCCGGCACGGCCCATCATCACCACATCGGCGGCCGTGACGGGAAATGACCAGTCAATCTGGCTGCGTTGCGGAACATAAGCAATGCAGATGTGCTTTCCAGGTACAGAGCCAAAAATTTGCACTTGCCCGCCAGTTGGCTGGATGGTGCCAGCCATCAGGTGCAGCAAGGTGCTTTTGCCTGCGCCATTGGGGCCAACCACAGCTACCCACTGCCCACTTTTCACTTGAAAGCTGATATGGTGCAATGCCCTGTCTGAGCCGTTGCGCATGGTGCGGCCGTGTGCCCCGCCAGCATAGGCCACCGAAACATCTGTAAATTGCAGGCAGGGAGCCGTTAATTGATGGTTGATGCCACGCCCCGTTTTGTGAGTCATTATTGATATTTTATACCAAAGAGATAAACAAAAAAATAGCCTGCCACTGTGTTGGCAGGCCTTTCCTGTGTTTATTGGTGGCTCTTAGCGTGTTTCACGATAAAGCACATGACGGCGCAGCACAGGATCAAACTTGCGTAGCTCAATCCGGTTTGGCGTATTCCGACGGTTTTTCATGGTGTAATAGACATGGGAGCTTTCCGTGCTGCGGAGTTTTATAACACCACGAATATCTTTTTTCTTAGCCATGAGTTCTTGTTCCTCTTAATGATGTATTAGATAACGTCTTGCAGTTTTAGCCCTTCTTTTTTCAGGTAGGGCATTAAACCAATTTTGTCCACAGTCCGCAATGCCCGCGCTGACATTCTGATGTTTACCGTGCGGTTCATTTCAGGCACATAAATTGCTTTTGTTTGTAGATTGGGCAAAAAGCGCCGCCGGGTTTTCTTTTGGGAGAAGGAGACGTTATTGCCAGCCAGGGGGCCTTTTCCACTTATTTTACACTTTCGAGCCATGATCAATCCTCTTAATTCCTATCTGTAATTAACGACGCCACCAGGCGCGAAGAGTAAGTCTACCGGATTTTTTCGGATTTTCAAACAAATCCCTCTTTTTGCCTGTGATTTTTAATTTGTATAGGTGGGCCGCTTCATGTATGGCAAGCTTTGGAACGGTATTGTACCGGGCCCCCGCAAAAATGCCCACCTGATTTTCTATGCTTCCTGATTGACTGACAAAACTTATCTAACTGCAGAGAACGCAGAGGGCGCAGAGGTTAAATAAAGAAGAAATCTCTGCGTTCTCCGCGCCCTCTGCGGTTGAAAATGAAATTTGTCAGTCA
>CAZOPF010000219.1:0-2993 GCA_964581605.1 uncultured Ardenticatenaceae bacterium | reverse complement strand
ATACAGGGGGAAATGCGGTGCAGGTGCAAGACGGCCGTTTCTCCCTCCTCCTCGGTAGCATCACCCCCACCGGCCCTACCTGCCTGGCCGATGATGCCTACCTGGAACTACAAATCAACAGCGAAACCCTCTCCCCCCGCCAATTGCTCACCGATGCCATCGTTTCAAATGGCTCCCAACTAGGAGAAACAGTCATAGGGCAGGACGTATCTTTTGAGATTGGAACCAACCGTACCCTCATTTTTGGTCCTTCAGGAGGTTATTTGTATTTGTCAGCCAATCGCGCCTCACTGCGCCCACAGGGAGACTGGTTCAGAAGTAGTTGGATTTGGTTAAGCAGTTTAGAAAATAGCAACTGGCCAGGTTCTGCAACAGTGCATCTTGCGAAAGATATTGACCAGAACAACTCTCCTACATTTTCGATATTTTTAGCACGGAGTGATGGTACAGGGCAATCTCTCACGCAGGTTGACCAATACGGCAATATGGCTACAGCCGGAAATGTCACGATGAATGGGTACGACTTGCGCATGGGCGAAAGCGGAAACACTAGCGTAGCGCTTCGTTATGATGAAAACCGCTTACTACACCTGTTGCCTTGGGGTGGCTCTGGGCACAGATTTGATGGTGTGTGTATTGGTTGTGGCTCAAGTGCGAACTTGACGGTCAATGGCAATCTGGATGTGAACGGCAGTTGTAATGCCTCGATTGAGGGTGATGAAGTGACAGGGACGGGGGAGACATGTACGGCCGTGCGTATCACCGAAGATGGCATCCAAACCGGCGCGGTCATCGAACTGAATTTGATGACGGCGGCTGAACGGGCTGCCGGGCGCATTGACCGCTTCACCCAGGGCGACGTGTTGTGCTGGTCAACCCAAACGGAACGACTGGAAAAGTGTACCCAGGCCAACACCCGCCTGGTTATGGCCGTCGCCAACAGCAAAGGGCTGCCCATCGTCCAGGGCGCAGAACCAGTGAAGGTACTTGGCCCGGTCACGGCCGGGGACCTTCTGGTAGCTTCGGCCGTGCCCGGCTATGCGATGGTAAACAACTTTGCGACTCCAGGTACCATCATCGGCAAAGCTCTGGAAGACTTCAACAGCGAATCCGGCCTCATCAAAGTAATGATTCGCCAATAGGGAGGTGAAAAATGAAACTACTCACCAGCTTTACAGGGGTAACTATCTTGTTGTTCTTCCTGGCATCATCCTATCTTCCGGCCCATCATCGCCAGCCTGAAAAAATACCCGGTGAACATCCTCTGTCTAAACCTGAACAAGAGAATGAGCCTCCATTAAACATTCAATTTACTCGTGTGGTCAATCTGGATCCTGCCTTGCATCAACCAATTCATGACTTTCTAAATACGAGCCGGGCAGAGTTGCCAGAAGGGATTTACGATTTTACTGTAACTGTCGGTCGTGAATACCCAGACCAGCAAACACTCATTGTGTTGGTGCCAACAGACGTATATGAAAGCAATTGGGAACTCCTCTTGCCGGAAGAGAATGTCATTCGCCTCACCGCGCTGCCCGATAAAACAACAAACGCCTGGGACATTGTGTTTTTTGCTCCCCCGGAACAACTTTCAGGGGGTGGTGATTATCGTTTCCCCTGGACAAACGGGCATACCTGGATAAAGACGCAGGGATTTCATTACAATACTCTGGGCTACTCACTGGACTTTATCCCCAATGGTAACCCGCCTATTGTCCGCTCCATTGAATCTGGCTTCTTAACACCCATGTGTGAGGATAGCTGGCAAGGTATGGTCAAAGTTGACCATGGTACAGATGAATCTGGGTATTTGCACCTGGATATAAATACGATACCTACGGGCCTGTATAATCAAAACGTTCCACGCGGTCAGGATTTAGGCGATTTGTACAATGGTACTGTCTGCTCCAATCCACCATCTGCTTGTGGCGGCTGTGCCCCATATCAGTACGCCACGCCTTGCGGCTGCGGTACCGCTATGCACTTACACTTTGAAGTGAACAACCTGATTACCATTCAAGGACATTCGCTGCAATCCATTTCCAATGCGCCAAATGGGACACCGTATACCTCTACAAATACACCGCCTTGTTGTGGCTGTTCCCTGGCAAATCAAAACCGGAATGATTTGACCACCTCCCCGCTTTCCCCGTTTGCCGGGCTTGTACCACAGGGGCCGGCAACGGCCGTGCAACTACCCGCCACCACACCACCCATAGACGCGCCTACGGCCGCCGCTCCCACCCTCAATGACGACAGTTCCAGCCCCAACACCAGCCGCCCACCCGACTACATGCCGCCTAACGGCCGTCTGCAAATCAACGGCGGTGGCGAACAGGTAAACAGCCTCAACATCACCCTACACCTGGAAGCACAGGATGACAACCGCGTCGCCGCCATGCGTTTTAGCGCTGACGGAGAAACATGGACGCCCTGGCAACCTTTTACCACTCGGTATGGCTGGCAGTTAAGCAACCAGCCAGACGCCCAAACCGTTTATGCCCAGGTGAAAGATGAAGCGGGGAATATCTCGCAGGAGATGATGGCAACGGTCACGGCCGTGCTCAACATAGACCCTCCCTCATCAGCCAACTACGTGGTAGCGTGCAGCGTTATGGGGCTGGGCGGTGGCACGGCCGCATCCAACAGCTATCAAGTGCGCAGCACCATCGGCCAACCCTACGACACTGCCCCCATGCAGGGCAACACCTATCAGGTGCATCCCGGTTTTGAAACGGCCTGCTCTGGCGAAAACGTGGCCCCCATTACGCAGAAAGTGTATTTGCCGGTGGTGATACGGCCGTGACCAGAACGAGACTCAGAGATTGGGAGATTGTATAGTCTCCCAATCTCTCAATCTCCTAATCTCCTCTCTCTACCCAATCAACGGTAAGGAAGGTGGGTTTTGGGCCGTACGGCCCGAAGCTGCTGCGGCTTCGCCGTCCACCCACCCCATCACACCACACCTTTCCAATAACGTCACCGCCTGCTGC
>CAZOPF010000218.1:1480-3001 GCA_964581605.1 uncultured Ardenticatenaceae bacterium | reverse complement strand
AGAATGAGGTGGATGCTGTTGGGCGAGGGAAAGAGGTGGTCAATGTCACAATCGGGAGAGACGGGGTAGCTAAATAAGGTTTGTGGTTCGGCTATGGGTCCATTTGGGCCAACAGGATAGGCGATCAAAGAGGCAGATTGGGTGTTGGTAATGACGGCACTATCTCCTGCTGCGTTTGTGGGAATCATCACAAATGCCAGATGCGTGATCGGCGCTGGCTACGCCAGCGCCGATCCGGGTAAGTTGCCGTTGGGGAATAAGGCGTTTGATTGGGGAACGCTGGCCAATTGGAACAACACGAAAATTACCGTGCCGACAACGATAGCGCCATTAAACAGCCACCACACTCGTTTGTGCATGAGATTAGCTCCTTATTAAACATGTAAACAGCTTTTCGTGATTGGCGACAGTGTTTGCGTTAAGAGAACGTGACAAGATTATGGTTCAAGCCTCCAATCATGTCAACCTGCGTTTTCAGTCAGGTGGTAGATGATTGATGACATCTGTCACTGGAAGGGGGGGCAATTATCACTTGACTGCCCGTTAAGCCAGGATAGAAGATCATCCTGTCTACTGAGTTGCGTCCGTCTGTGTATCAGGGCATTAACGTATGACGCAACAAGTTGGAGGAACCATGTCACGATACATAGCCACACGAGCCATTCGGGGGGCGAACGCCCTGGTGCATGAAGCGGAGGTGATGTTGCAACGGGCGCTCAAGGAGAAGAAACCGGTCACGCCGGTCTCCTTCCCCAACACTGCCTACTACCTGCCGCTGATTTATGGTATGACCGGGCAGAAAGTGGAGACGCTGGCCGATTTGCAGCCGGCGCTGACCCATGCCCATGAACTGCTGCACCCGCTGCCGTCGGCGCAAAACTGGACGCCCTACCTGGGCGAGACGCTGGACAGCGGCATGGCCACGTTGATTGCCGCTGAAGTGATTGAGGCGATTCGTTTTGTGTATGGGGCGCAGCCGGAGTTGATGCCCGGTTTCCACCTCTCCGGCGGTACGGCGTTTACCAGCCCGGACAATGGCAAGGGCAAATTCAAAAACGGCGACGGCCATTTGAACGGTCCGATTGACGACATCCAGCTGCGGTCGTGGGGGATTCAGTTGGTAGACGGCCGTATGCCCGGTTTTGCCGCCATTGTGGGCTGTGCTAAATCGAACGAAGTGGCCGTGAAATTGGTACGAGAATTGCAGCGGCGCAACATTTTGACGTTTTTATCGGGGAATGTTAACGGCCGTTCCATCATCCACCAACTGCACGAAGAAGGGGTGGAACTGGGCTACGACACCTACACCGTGCCCTTTGGCACGGACACGTTGAGCGCCATTTATGCCCTCGGTTTTGCTACCCGCTCCGCGCTCACCTTTGGCGGGCTGAAAGCGGGGCAGGCGCGGGACATTTTGCTCTACAACAAGGAGCGGGTGTATGCCTTTGTGCTGGCATTGGGCGAAGTGGATGACCTGAAATATGCGGCCGCCGCGGGAGCCATCAACTTCGGCTTCCCGGT
>CAZOPF010000218.1:0-1380 GCA_964581605.1 uncultured Ardenticatenaceae bacterium | reverse complement strand
CCAGATACCGGACAAGGGTTCGATGGATTTGGGCATTGTGGTGCAGGTGGCGGGGCGGGAAATGCAGAAGGATTTTGAGCCGGTGCTGGAACGGCAAATTCATTATTTTGTGAATGGCGCGTCTGGGGTGCAGCACATTGGGCAGCGGGATATTGCCTGGATTCGCCTGTCGCAGGCGGCGGTGGATAAGGGCTTTGACTTGACTCATTTTGGCAAGATTTTGCACGCCCGTTTCCATGCCGATTTTGGCGCGATTGTGGACAAGGTGCAGGTGACGCTGTATACCGACCCGGCAGCTATGGCCGAGTGGCTGGCGAAGGCGCGGGAGGCGTACAGTTTCCGCAACCAGCGATTGGCCGATTTGACGGACACGGCCGTACACGAATTTTACTCCTGTACCCTCTGCCAGAGTTTTGCCCCCGACCATGTGTGCATCGTCAGCCCAGAGCGGCTGGGCTTATGCGGCGCATATAACTGGCTAGACTGCAAAGCCAGCTATAGCATCAATCCCACCGGCCCCAACCAACCCATTAAACTAGGCAAGCTGCTTGATCCCACCGTGGGTTATTGGAGCGGCACGATTGATTATGCGCGTAAGGGGTCACACGGCGCAGTGCAGAATGTGTCCATGTACAGCATCATGGAAAATCCCATGACGGCTTGTGGCTGTTTTGAGTGCATCGTCATGTACATCCCGGAGGTGGAAGGGGTGATGGTGGTCAGCCGTGAGGATGTGGGCATGACGCCAGCGGGCATGAAGTTCAGCACGCTGGCGGGCATGGCCGGCGGCGGCGTGCAAACGCCGGGCGTGATGGGCGTGGGCAAGTATTACCTGGTCAGCCCCAAGTTTATCTCCGCTGATGGCGGTTTTAAGCGGGTGGTGTGGCTGAGTAAGGTGATCAAGGAGACGATGGCCGACGAGTTGCAGCATGTGGCCGAACGGGAAGGCATCCCCGACCTGATTGACCGTATTGCTGACGGCGACAAAATTACGACGGTGGAGCAGTTGCAGGATTGGGTGGAGGAGGTGCGTCATCCGGTGCTGGATTTGGGGCCGATGGGGCGGGGGCCAGCGGAACTGCCGGCGCCGGATGAAGAGTTGATGGCGCAGGCCACGGCCGTTGTCGAAGCGGCGATGGCGGATTTGTCCGCGAAGGACGCGAAGAGCGCGAAGGAAGAAGAAGGGGATTTATACGCAAAGGAAGCAAAGGACGCAGAAGGCGCAAAGCAAGAGGAAGTGGAAGAAGTGTCATTCCGAGCGGAGTCTTCGGCCCTGAGCGAAGCCGAACGGGGAGGAATCTTGTACGAGCAGCCAACAAGAGGGGATTCCTCGGAAGACCTCGGAATGACAATGGCACACCAGGAAACGAAGGAAGTCAA
>CAZOPF010000217.1:0-3066 GCA_964581605.1 uncultured Ardenticatenaceae bacterium | reverse complement strand
GCTAGAACCATACCAGACCTATTGGTTAACGCCAGTGCCAGCCTGACATTGACGAGAGGCTGGTATTACCGTTACAATCCCACGCTGGTGGTAATAACTCAATCTACCAAACAGGTACTTTTTTCTCACTACATCAATCATCACAGGTCGGTATTATTTGCTTGATGGTAGATCATGAGTACCAATCAAACTCCTACCCACAACCCCAACAACGGAGGTAAAGCCTATTGATTTAAGCCCCTGATCGTTCCCCCCTCTATTTTCTGCAGTGCTTATATGCCCGATTCATGTCAAAGTATGGAGAACAAGATGAATACAATCAAAAAGAGTGGTTTATTGTTGGTCGTCCTGTTTATAACTATCCTGGCCATTACCAGCATAGTGATGGCGCGAGAAAGCGAAAACGCCGTGCAGACGCCAACAGTTAATAGCGATGCCCTGACTATTGCCCTGGCACATCTGGAACAAAACAAAGCATCTCTGGGACTGACGGCGGCCGACCTGGCCGGAGCCCGCGTAGCTGATACCACCGTCAGCCGCCTCAGCGGCGTCACCACCATCTATCTCAATCAGCAGTTAGGTGGTATCGAAGTTTTCAATGGCCTCATCAATATCAGCATCATGCCTAATGGTGATGTTTTGACAGTTGGTAATCGCTTCGTGTCTGATCTGGCCGGGTCTGTCTCTGACAGAACAGCCAGCATCAGTGCCGAGCAAGCAGTGCAGGCGGCGGCGGCACATGTAGGGTTAACCATCCAGACACCGCTGCAAATCATCGAGCAGGCCAGTGGTCCCGCTCAAGCGACATTGTTTAGCGATGGCGGCATATCGCAGAACCCGATCCCGGCCAAACTGGTGTATGATGCCTCTGGCAAGTCCCCACGTCTGGCGTGGAATGTCATCATCTACCAGCTAGACAGTTTGCATTGGTGGAATGTGCGGGTGGATGCCAACACCGGTGAAATCCTGTCCCAGAACGACTGGGTTGTGAGCGAAAATTGGGGCGCCCATGCGGGCGACGCACAGGGCGCAGTGGCGGCCGCCCCGGCCATGACCAACGCCGGGCAGGAAGTGCCTTTTGGCCCAACGCCCGTAGCCGATGGCAGCAGCTATACGGTCTATCACCTGCCTATTGAAAGCCCCAGCCATTCGTCGCCGCCTACGCCGGCCGACGGCCGTACCCTCCAAAACACCCCGGCCGATGCGGGTGGTGGCTCTCCCTTTGGCTGGCACGACACCAACGGCGCAGCCGGCGCCGAGTTCACGACGACCCAGGGTAACAATGCCCATGCTTACACCGACACCAACAACGACAACAGCCCTGATCCCGGCTCCAGCCCGGATGGGGGCGCCGGTTTGGATTTCAACTTCCCCCTGGACCTCACACAGGCTCCCAGCACCTACCAGCCAGCGGCCGTGACCAACCTGTTCCACTGGAACAACCTGATGCATGATGTCAACTATCGGTATGGGTTTGATGAAGTGCATGGCAACTTCCAGGAAAACAACTATGGCCTGGGTGGTTTGGGCAGCGACTATGTCAATGCTGAAGCGCAGGATGGCGGCGGCACCAACAACGCCAATTTTGCCACGCCGGCTGATGGGCAAAATCCCCGGATGCAGATGTACTTGTGGAATTTAAGTACTCCCAACCGGGACGGCGACCTGGATAACGGCATCATCGCTCACGAATATGGGCATGGCATCTCCAACCGCATGGTGGGTGGCCCCAGCAACGTGAACTGCCTGAACAATAGCGAGCAGATGGGCGAAGGGTGGAGCGACTGGCAATCGGTCATTATGACCATGCGCAATGGGGATACGTCCACCACCAATCGCGGTGTGGGCACCTATGCCTTGAATCAGCCTACCAACGGTGTGGGCATTCGCCCGGCCCCTTACAACACCGACATGTCCATCAATGGGTACACCTATAGCAATTTACCCAGCATGGCGGTGCCACACGGCGTCGGGTTTGTCTGGGCGACGATGCTGTGGGAGATGAATTGGGGGTTGATTGCCGAGCATGGCTTTAATCAAGACCTGTACCTGCCTAACACCGCCCCCAGCACCTGGTCTGGCAACCAACTGGCGCATGCCCTGGTGACCGAAGGGTTCAACCTGACGCCGTGCAGCCCCGGTTTTGTGGACGGCCGTGACGCCATCCTGGCCGCCGATGTGGCGCTGACCGGTGGGCAAAATGCCTGTATCATCTGGGAAGCGTTTGCCAAACGCGGGTTGGGCTTCAGCGCCAGCCAGGGCAGCAGCAACAGCACCAGCGATGGTACCGCCGCATTTGACATGCCCCAATCCTGCCTGACACTGGGCGTTAACCCCACCTCTAACGACATTTGCCAGGGGCAGACGGCCGTTTACACCGTGGATATAGGCACCGCCTTCACCCCACCCGTCAACATGAGCGCCACGGGCAACCCCGCCCCCTCCACCGCCACCTTCAATCCCAACCCGGTCACCACTGTACCAGACACAACCGATTTGACGATTGGTAACACCGGCTCTGTGGCGGCCGGCAGCTACACCATCAACATCCTGGGTGATGATGGCGCTGTGACCGATACCGTTGATGTGGGCCTCAACGTCTTTGCCGGCGCTCCAGGTTCGGCGCCCACATTAGTCTCACCGCCAAATGGCAGCAGCGGTGTGGCGCTGGCGCCCACCCTTTCCTGGATTGCTGTGGCCAACACCAGTGTGTACCATGTAGACGTTGCTACGGACGCTGCTTTCACCAACATCGTCTACTCGGCCGATGAAGCAACAACCAGTCACACTGTCGGGGCGAATCTGAATGCCAACACCACCTATTACTGGCGGGTACGGGCCGAAAATCCTTGTGGTAACAGCGCCTTCTCGACAACGTTCAACTTTACCACTGTCACCATGTATTGCAGCCAGCCCAACCTGCCCATCCCCGATGACCCGGATGTGAGCGACACCATGACCATCCCCGACAGCGGCAACATCCTGGATGTGGATGTGTACATTGATGCCAGCCACACCTGGGTCGGCGACCTCATCTTCACCCTCAGCCACAACGCCACCAACGCA
>CAZOPF010000216.1:0-3227 GCA_964581605.1 uncultured Ardenticatenaceae bacterium | reverse complement strand
ACGCGGCTTGACCATGCTAAACACCTTGCCGGCGGCCGGCGGTGAGGTATGCGCCGCATTGAGCGCCATCGTTGCCCGTTCGATGGAGAGACCGGATGCCGCCGACAAACATGTCGGCGTATTCCCGGCGCGGGGTGCCAACAACTGGGGTGAAGGTGATTGCTTTTGTGCCGCCAAAAAATGTTGGCAGGGGTAGCGATGTGGGGTCTATCGTCATCATTTCAAATTCCTCTTGCCGAAAAATCGTTACGTAACACGCTACAAAAAAGAAAAAGACCTGACGGGCTATCGAAAACCTGTCAGGTCGGAAAGATTTACTGCCGGGCCATGGCCACACGCAGACGCTCTTCAGGCGTGATGAGATGGTCGGCGTCTTCGGCGTCGGCACCGAGATCAATTTGCACCCAACGGACACGGCCGTTGAACTTGCTATCTTTCGGCCCATAGTCGCTGCTGACCGGGGTGGCGCTGTCATTGCCTAAGTCCGTCGTCTCATCCCCGGAGAATATCATCGGCACAGTGGCCTCGATGCGCCCTTCGCCCACCTTGTTCCCATCCAGATAGAGCGTCACATTGCCACCCTTCGCCAGCCCGCCGCCGTCATAGGCAAACTCCATGCGCACCTGATGCTCTCCGGCAGGGATGTCGGAGTCGCCATACACTTTGAACTCTTGTAAGCCAAACAGGTTGTAGCAGTAGGCAGGTTTGCCATCTTTGGCATAGAGCGAAAAGCCGCCAAACGTCCCACCTTGCGCCACGATGACCCCGTTAGCAGGGCTGTCTGGCGCGATGATCTGCGCGGTGAGCGCAAATGATTTGTTCTTGGTGTTGATGATGGTATTTTCAGTGAGCCGGCCCATGCCGCCAAACAGAATCTGCTTGTTGCCCTTGACCAGCACCGGTCGCCCGGCCAGATCGGAATTGAACCGTTCCACGCGCCGGTCATCCAAGGGCAGTACGTTGTATTTAACCGCTTCAATGAGGAAAAGCCGCTGTAGTTCATGCAGTTTTTCCGGCATTTCGGCGGCTAAATCGTGCGACTGCGTCCAATCATCAGGCGCATACAACTCCCACACATCGTCATCATAGGCGGGCAGTTGGGGCACCATGAGCCAAGGTATGCTGTGGCGGGTAACGGCCGTCCACCCTTTGTGGTAAATACCCCGGTTCACAAACATCTCAAAGTATTGCGTCTCGTGCCGTTCGGCCGCCTGAGCGTCATCGAATGAGTACAGCATCGAGACACCTTGCAGCGGCATCTGCTGCACACCATGCACAAACGTCGGTTCGGGTAATCCCGCTGCTTCCAACACGGTTGCCGCCACATCAATCACATGGTGGAACTGATTCCGCACTTCGTCTTTCGCCTGAATACCGTTGGGCCAATGCACAATCGTCCCATTGCGTGTGCCGCCCCAGTGCGAAGCCACCTGTTTCGTCCATTGGTAGGGTGTGTCCATAGCGTGTGCCCAACCAACCGCGTAATGGTTGTACGCCTCTGGCGTGCCAAACTTGTCAATCCGCGCGGCCATGAACTCGACCGTTTCCAACCCCGCCGCGCCATTCAGCAGCAACATCTCGTTAAACGACCCATGAACAGTCCCTTCCGCCGATGCCCCATTGTCGCCAATCATGACATAAATCAGCGTGTCATCCAGAACTTCCAATTCCTGCAACGTATCCAGCAGCCGCCCCACATGGTGGTCGGTGTGTTCCAGGAAGCCAGCATAGACCTCCATCTGGCGCGCCAGTATGGGCTTCAGGCTGTCGGGCATCTCATCCCATGCCGGAATTTCGGGGTGGCGGGCCGTGAGTTCGGCCTCTTGAGGAATCACGCCTAGTTCTTTTTGGCGGGCAAATGTTTCCTCACGCAGCTTGTCCCAGCCCTGATCAAACTTGCCTTTGTATTTGTCTGACCATTCCGTGGGTACATGATGCGGCGCGTGCGTCGCGCCGGGCGCATAGTAAATAAAAAACGGTTTGTCGGACATGAGCGCTTTTTGCTGCTGCACCCATTCGATAGCATGGTCTGTCATGTCTTCGGTGAAGTGGTACCCTTCGTCGGCCGTTTTCTCTTGTTCCACAGGGGTTGTGCCGCTATAGATGGCGGGCGCGTACTGGTTGGTCTCGCCGCCAACAAACCCATAGAAATATTCAAAACCACCGCCACCGGTAGGCCAGGCGTCGAACGGCCCCATGGGACTGGTCTGCCAGACGGGCACTTCGTGGCACTTGCCAAACTGCGCTGTGCTGTATCCATTCAGCTTGAGGATCTCTGCCAGCGGTGCGGCCGTGTTCGGACGCAGCGAGTTGTAGCCGGGCGCCGCTGTGGCCAGTTCGGTAATGGTTCCCATGCCCACAGAATGATGGTTGCGCCCTGTCAGGAGTGCCTGGCGCGTGGGGGCGCAGAGGGCGGTGGTGTGAAAGCGATTATATTTCAATCCGTTTGCCGCCAGTTTTTCAAAGTTTGGCGTCTGGCACGGCCCGCCAAACGCACTGGCGGCGCCAAAACCGACATCATCCAGCAAAACGATGAGGACGTTGGGGGCGCCTTGGGGCGGACGCAGTGGTTCGATGGGCGGGAACTTATTGTCCGGGTCTTTGGCGTCGTAGGTGGTCAATCCGAGTTTGGTGATGTCAGGGATGGGCAGTTGTGCGCGCAAATGTTTGTCAGGTTGAGCAGTCATGATTTAATCTCCTTTTTTATAGCTCTTGAAAGTTTTACAAATTCATCGTTCTTATGGTTAAACGGCCGTTGCTTCTGCATCTGCCGCCGCTAACTAATTCTGCGCCGCCCGGTAGGCTTGTCGGGTAGCGTAGTAGACACACATTAAAACCTGACAGGTCTTGGAGACCTGTCAGGTTTATTCATTTACGCTCTACTGTGCCGGGCCACCATTGCTAAAAGACAACTTCTGTGCGCCACCAGCGGTTTGCAGCATCAGGCCACCCGCGCCATCTGGCCCACCGGCGGCCACGTCATCCAATAAATTCAGGAATTGCTGATCCATAGAGCCTTGATCGCAAGCCGCCATGACATCGGGAGTTACTTGGATCGTGAAGCCATTTTCTTGCGAGTAGGTGCCGGAGAACGTGTTGCAGTCGGCTTGGCCGGTCGTTGTGCCATCGGTGTGAAAGACAATCGTGTACTTGTTGGGATCGTCCACTCTTGTTGAGCTGCCGGTGGCTACATCCTCCAATTTTTGCCACTTCCAGATAATGTTGGT
>CAZOPF010000215.1:0-3336 GCA_964581605.1 uncultured Ardenticatenaceae bacterium | reverse complement strand
CCACATTGCGCGGGGCCAACAGTTCACCAGGGCCAGCGCCAGGGAAGCCGGCTTCATGCAGCACCAGCGACGGCGAGACCGGCAGTTCGCCTTCGGTGAATGGTTCCACTACCGGCTCCACGCTTACTGGCGAGATGCCGTGATCCCACAGTTGGGCCATCACATCGTTGCGGATGTAGAGGCGCAGTTCGTCGCGCAGCGGCCATTGACTGTCCGTGTGAGTCCGGCCGAAGGTCTGGTCATACTTCTCATAATTCCGGTAAAACCAGATGTCCCAAATGGCTTGGCGCACATCGGCATTGCCCAGGCCACGCTTCATCGAGCCTTGGGGCAAATTGGGGTCGCCCATGATGGCGTTCCAGTTGATTTGGCGGTAATCCTCCATCGGCCACCAGAGGTAGGTGTAGGTCTTGTAGCTGTAGTCGTTGCCCAAGACATTATCGGCCGCGTCCCAACTGCTGCGGCCGACGATAATGGCCGGGGACTCTTGCAGGCTGGCGGAGGGATTTTCGCCAAAGTAGATGGCGTTGGGATATTGGCGCATGTACCAGGTGAAGGGCCAGGGCACACCGCTGCCGCCGTAACCAACTTTGATGCTGTTGTCGCCATACAGACGCTGCGACAGTTCGCCGATTTGGTCAAGGACGATGCTTTTGGCCGCAGGGGCGCCATGCGCGTAGACCAGGTATTCGCGCACATAGTCGGCATTGGGGAAGCTGGCCATGTAGGCAAAACGGATGGTGAGCAAACTCAAGATAGCAAAGATGCTGAGTGACCAGATGGCGCTGCGAATACGGCCGTCTGGAATCTTCTCCCGCATTTTGAACCATAACCAGACCACAAGGCCAAATGCCACCAGACCGCCTAACACTCGCCCCACATTCTTGAGGGTGGTCAACTGTTGGTCGCCCAACGGCACAATGCCCAGGATGATGGGGCCAAAAGCGATGAAAAAGGCGACGACGGCCGTGATGGAAACCAGCCAGAACAGCACCGCCTCCTTCGTAAACAGGCGGTTCAACTCAAAGCCACGCAGCTTTTCATTGAAGTACCAGCCGGACAACATGGCCATGGGAATGACAAAATGGGTACTCAGCCAGGGCATTTTCTCCCCGGCATAGCTGAATGTGGCCCAGACCAGCAGCAGCCACCAGATCAAAAAGGGCACAATACCATACACTACTTGCCAGCGAAACAGGCTGAATAGTGATTGGTTGCCCATGTCATACCCAATCTTTATTTGCCGAATCCGCACCAGGAACCAGAACAAAATGCCCATCAGCAGCACCAATAGGGCCGCCAGCCCACCAGGAAATTGGGTTGCTTCCTGGCCCAAAGCCAGCGCCTGGGCATTGAACCACCAGTTTGTCAGGCTGTAACCAAGCCAGGCAAGTACCAGCACGACCAGCCAATACCCCACAATTTTGTTCAGCCGCTCGCCAATGAGCCACAGCCGGATAGCCAGCAAGGAAAAGAGGAACGGCAAGAATTCATAAAAGGGCATAACAAAGATGTAATAAAACCAGGGCTGGCTGCCGCGCTGTACCTCTTGTTGCTCCAGCCAATAACCCAACGAGCCAACCGTGCCGGTGACCAGCCCATTGGGGTTGGTGAAGACGGAGGTGTAGAACACGAGGAAGATCGTCCAGAAGATGGCGGCGGCAATGAGCCAGCGCCGCCGATTCCACCAGAGGCCTACGGCTATGGAGATTCCCAGGGTGAGCAGGACAGAAAAGATAATACGCATCAGCCCGGCGGAGAGGGAACATGACCACCAGCTGGGGGAGACGAGGCGGGTGAGCGCCAGTTGCAGCGGGGCCATTGTCTCTTGCCCTTCCAGGAAACAGGCCGCCAGCACGTAATCGGTGGGCTTCCAGCCGACGATAATCATAAAGGCCGGGGTGATCATAGGCAGGATGAGGGTGGAGAAGAGCATGATGAAGTCAAATTCGGGGTACTTATCTAGATGAGGACGGAGGGTGCTGATGCCCCACAGGAGAGCGGCCGTAGCCACGACCACGCCGGCCAATCCCAACCAACGGAAGCCATTTTGGGCGGTTGTAGTGGTGGCGGGAGGGGTAACGGCCGTCTCCTCCGCCGGATCCGCGGCAAAAGGTTCAATACTCTCCGGGGTGACGGTAGCCGCCTCCGGCGCGGCCGCCATGCGGTAGCCCACAAAACCAACCCCGGCCAGGATCAACCCGATCAGTAATACCCCCATAGGCCAGAGCAAACGGCCGCGTACCTTGCCAAACCAGTCGGCCGTTAACACCTGCGGCAACAGACGAAGGGTGAGGAAACTGCCAAAGATCGCCACAAAAAAGAAGGAGATTTCCTTCGTGGTAAAGAGGTAAGCCAGTGCCCCGGCAAACCACCAGAGATATTTTTCTTCGCGGCGATCCAGGTAGTAGAGGATGAAAATGAAGACGAGCAAATAGCCGATAATGGCAAAAATGTCTTCCCGAATGTAGCGGGTGTAGTAGAGCAGATAGGGGGAGATGAGGAACATGAAACTGGTGAAAAGCGCACCAATACGGCCGAGATACGGCCGTAACAAATAAGGCAGCGCCACCAGCAGCACCCCTAAAATAGCCGCCGGAATCCGCGCCGTAAAATCATTGGGGCCAAACAGCCAGTAGGAGAGCGCCGTCGCATGGAATAGAAACGGCCCGTGCATGAGCGGCGTGTGCTGGAAACCATCACCCCGATAGAACTGGTATGAAAACTGGGTATGCAGGCTCTCATCGTGGCTCATCACCCGGTCGCCCAGCCCCCAGAAACGGGTGACAATAGCCAGGATGATGAAAAGAATGTAGAGGGCCTTTTCCCAGTCCAGGTTGAGAGTGGCGATTAACGGCCGTGACAAAAAAGAGTCGTTTTGTGTTTTTTCGTGTAAGGGTGTTAGTTCGGTCATAGGAGTTAACAATTATGAATTAGGAATTAGGAATTAGGAATTATGAATTATGAATTATGAATTATGAAGTGGTCGGATATCGGATTACGGCTCACGGATTACGGATTACGATTGACGGCCAACGGCAATGCGGCTACCGGTGTGGGTGGGGCAGGAGTAGCGATGATGGCGGGATGGGCAACGGCCGTACTCGTCACCGTTTGTGTCTCCGTAGCTGTTGGTTCACTGGTAAACGTGGCAGTGATGGCGACATAGGTCGGGGAAGCCCCGGCTCCCGGCTGGCTGGAATGGTACAGCCCAAACAGCCCCAGGCAAAGCAGCAGCGCAGCACAGCCCGTAGCTAACTGCCGCTGCCAGACCAGCCGTCGGCGCTGCACGGGAATAGGGGGCATGAGTTGACGCAGACGGCCGTTCTCCACCTG
>CAZOPF010000214.1:0-3594 GCA_964581605.1 uncultured Ardenticatenaceae bacterium | reverse complement strand
GGAAGAGATTTGTGTAGGTGAGTTTGCCCAATACTGCCCCACAGCCGAAGGTGGCGCCGAGCCAGCCGAAGAACCGGCCGAAGAAATGATGGAAGGCTGCGAAGTAGACCTGACTGGCGAGACCATTACCTTGCACCAACAGGCCGGCCGTGAAGGCCCACTGGCCGCCATCTTGGGCGAAGCTTTCGCCTACGCCACCAACGATGCCCTGGCTGCAATTAACGGTTCGGGCGGCGTTTGTGGAGCGGAAATTGCTATCGTATTTACTGAAACCAACTATGATGTCGAACAAGAGATCGCTGCTTACGAACAGACCCGTGAAGACGCCATTCTCATCTTTACCTATGGTAGTGGTGCAACTGTCGCCCTGGCTCCCCGCTTCAATGAAGACAAAATTTTGTCCATTGCGGCCGGGGTGAATGGCCCGGCTATTTATGTGCCTCGTGGTGGTTACACCATCGGGGCTGTGCCCATTTACTCAGACCAGTTTGCCGGTTTCTTAACCTGGTTAAGCGAAAACTGGGCTGATGTGAAACCAGAATCGGCCGGTGACGAGATCGTGGTAGGTGTGATTGGTTGGGCCAATGCCTTTGGTGCAGGCGCCACCACGCCAGAAGCATTGGCTGTTGCCGAAGAGTTGGGCATCACCGTGCTACCATTGGAAGAACAACCAGTGGACCCAAATGCAGATGTTTCGGGTCAATTGCAAAATATGTTGGTAAACGGCGCGAATGTCATCTATAACCAAAATCTCTCCTTCAGTGTGGCGCAGGTGATCGGTACACTCCGAGCAATGGGTGTTTGGGATGATGTTGTTGTTGGCGGCGTCAACTGGACGTTCAACTCAGATGTACTCAATTTCCTGGGTGAGAATGCAGCCCTGGCCGATGGGTATTACGGTGTGGTGCCACATCTGACCTGGGCAGATACGGATGCGGAAATTGTACAAGAAGCAATGGCCGCGTTTGCAGCCGGTGGATACCCGGAGACGGAACGTACCAACACCTACTTGCAGACCTATGCCAGTATGTTTGCTGTGCGCGACATTATTCAACATGCTGTGAGCGAATATGGCTATGAAAACTTGAGCGGTGAAACACTGCTGCAAGCAGCCAATGATATTGGAATTGTGGATGCACGCGGTTTGTTTGCCTATGATGTGCAAGGCGAAAACCGGGCGCCCAACATGGCACAAATTCGCCAGTGGCAGCTACAAGAGGATGGAACGATCCTGGATGTGCCGCTAACAGAGATGTTCCTGCTGCCGGACACACGGCCGCCAGCGGAGTAAGAAGTAAGCAGTTAGCAGTAGGGGCGGGTCTTGTACCCGCCCCTATATTTGACCTATGCTCAAAGTTAACAACATTGAGGTGGTTTATAGCGATGTGATTCTGGTGCTGCGGGGCATTTCTATTGAGGTACCGCAGGGACAGATTGTGTCGTTATTGGGGGCGAATGGCGCTGGTAAGTCTACCACGCTAAAGGCGATTTCTGGTTTGCTGCACGCCCAACAGGGAAAAGTGACACGCGGCTCGATTGAGTTTGAAGGACGGCGAATTGATGGCCTGTCCCCGGAAGAAATCGTGAAGCTGGGTATTGTGCAGGTAATTGAGGGACGGCCGTTATTCCGCCACCTCTCTGTAGAAGAAAATCTGCTCACGGGGGCCTTGTTCCGTAAAGCGTCGGGTAATGAATTAAAACGGGATTTGGAGCAGGTATATCATTATTTTCCTCGCTTGCAGGAATTTCGGCAGCGCACCAGTGGTTATTTGTCTGGTGGTGAACAGCAGATGGTCGTGATTGGGCGGGCGTTGATGTCCAAACCTCGGCTGATGCTGCTGGATGAACCCTCTTTAGGATTGGCGCCGATGTTGGTGCAAAGCATCTTTGACATTATTCGCCGGATTAACCAGGAGTCTGGCGTTTCTATTTTGTTGGTGGAGCAGAATGCGAATGTGGCCCTACATACGGCCGAATATGCGTATGTGATGGAAAACGGCCGTATTGTGATGAATGGCCCCGCCGACCAACTGCAAAATAACGCGGATATTAAGGAGTTCTATTTGGGGCTGACGGCCGTTGGCGAGCGCAAATCGTACCGGGATGTAAAACATTATAAGCGGCGAAAGCGGTGGTTGGGGTAGTGGTTGAGTGTTTAAGTGTTTAAGTGTTTAAGTGTTTAGGTGATTGAGTGATTAGGTGAGTACGTGAACACTTGGGCACATGAACATATCATTGGCAGAAGCAAGTATGAGTGAATTAGACGAGCGATTGCGGGAATTTGTGGGGTATGCGTATGAAAGGGCAACGGCCGTAAAAAACCGTTTCGATCAGGCTGGCCTTAAGCCTGACGATATACAAGGGGTCGCTGATCTGGTAAAAATTCCCGTTTTCGCCAAAGATGGGTTCATTCAACTACAACAGGCAAACCCGCCTTTTGGTGGTATGGTGACAGTGCCCCGCGAAAAGTTGACACACATTTTCTTTTCGCCCGGCCCCATTTATGAACCCGCGCCTGAACCGGACGAAGGTAGCTGGGGAATTGCTATGGAAGCTCTGCGCCTGAGCGGATTCCAACCGGGTGAGGTCGTGTTAAACTGTTTTTCCTACCATTTGGTACCGGCCGGTTTTTTGTTTGACGGTGCTTTTACCCGGATGGGCTGCACGATTGTACCAGGTGGCATTGGCAACAGCGATTTGCAGATCAAAATGGCCGCCGATTTGCAGGCCACCGGCTATGCCGGGACGCCCAGTTTCCTTCTTTCTCTTTTAGAAAAGGCCCAAGTACAGGGCATCAAACTGGCGATTAACCATGCGATTGTTTCCGCCGAGCCGCTGCTGCCACCGATGCGAGCGGCCATTGAAGCGTTTGGTGTAAAAATTGGCAATGCCTACGCCACGGCCGAGTTTGGCATTATGGCTTTGAACACGGGCAGCGGGCTGGCTTTTCAGCTTTTTGCCGAGCCGCTGGTGGAAGTGGTAGACCCGGAAACGGGGCAGCCGGTTGGCCCTGGCGAGGCAGGGGAGATTGTGGTTACAAATTTCAGCCGCATTTACCCTCTCATCCGCATTGGCACAGGTGATATGGCGGTGAATATGGACCCCAATCCCGGCCACAGCCAGCAAATGGAGCGGGGCATTATCCTGGTCGGCCGTTCCGGGGATGCGGTGAAGGTGCGCGGCATGTTTGTGCATCCCAACCAGCTTGGTTTTGCCGCACGGCAAATTCCCGGCATTCTCAAGGTGCAGGGCGTGGTGACGCAGCCAGATAACAAGGATTATTTTGTGGTGAAGGCGGAAGTGGCGGAGGGGGTGGCAGCTACGGCCGTGACTGTTCCTCTGCAAGAAATGATCAAAAACCTCTGCCGGGTGCGTGTTGATGAAGTTCAATGCCTGCTCCCAGGCGGATTAGGCGAAAATGCGCCAGGGATGGTGGACGGCCGTGTGTGGAATTAGTAAGTGATCGTTTGCCAATAAGTTAGCGATTGGGTAATTGGGTAATTAAGTAATTGAAGCAGCTAATTACCAAATTACTCAATTACATAATTAGCGCACGGTTACTAAGCAGTGAACAGCAAACCTATGAGCAAAATC
>CAZOPF010000213.1:0-3604 GCA_964581605.1 uncultured Ardenticatenaceae bacterium | reverse complement strand
TTCTAAATTATTATTTGAACAAACACCTACCCAAATTTCCAGGTATGTCCCCACAATACCGCTAATACCCCTGGGGCCACCGCTGAATTACACTAGGGCCATATCGTCAGCACGGGTGGCTGACAACAGCCGCCCGTGATTTTTCTCTAATGGAGGATATTGAGCATGAGTAACACAATAGTGGAGCTATCCAGACAGTTTGCCGAAACGGTAAAAGTGGCCGGGCAGAGTGTGGTGCGGGTGGAGGGGCGACGGCGTATACCGGCCAGTGGTATCGTCTGGTCGGCCGATGGTGTGATCATCACGGCCAACCATGTTATCTCGC
This sequence comes from uncultured Ardenticatenaceae bacterium, assembly GCA_964581605.1. Lineage (GTDB taxonomy): Bacteria > Chloroflexota > Anaerolineae > Promineifilales > Promineifilaceae > CAADGU01. Next base: position 3,279 of record CAZOPF010000213.1, on the reverse strand, counting down.
GTGATGAAGGCATTCGTGTGGCGCTGGCTGATGGTGATAACCTGGATGCTACCCTCATCGGCCGTGACCCCAGCACCGATCTGGCCGTATTGCGCGTAAACGCCGCCCTCACACCTTTAACCGAAGCGAACAAGCAAGAAGTAGGGGTGGGCAATCTGGTGCTGGCCATAGCCCGCCCTGGGCGCAGCGTGCAGGCTGCCTGGGGCATTATCAGCGCCCTGGGTGATAGCTGGCGCACCGGTGGCGGCGGCAGTATAGACCGGTATGTGCAAACTGACCTGGTGATGTACCCAGGGTTCTCCGGCGGGCCGCTGGTAGGGGCCGATGGCGCGTTGGTGGGGCTGAATACATCGGCATTGGCGCGGGGGGTGAGTGTGGCTGTGCCCACAATGACGTTGGCGCGGGTGGCGGATAGTTTGCTGGTGCACGGCCGTATCCGGCGTGGCTATTTGGGCGTCAGCACCCAGCGCGTCCACCTGCCGGAGGTGCTGCGCAGCACGGTGGGGCAAAAACGGGGCCTGCTGGTGGTCAGCGTAGAAGCAGACAGCCCGGCTGAAAAGAGCGGCCTCACGTTGGGTGATACGATAGTGACTGTGGGCGATACGGCCGTGCATAACCATGATGATCTGCTGGCGGCGCTGTCTGGTGACAAAATCGGTACGGCCGTGCCCCTCACCATCCTGCGCGGTGGGCAGGTGCAAACGGTAGAAGTGGTGGTGGGGGAACGGCCGTGACAGGTAATTGAGTAATTGGGTAATTACCTAGTTGACTGACAAATTTCATTTTTCAACCGCAGAGGGCACGGAGAACGCAGAGATTTCTCCTTTAGTTAACCTCTGCGCCCTCCGCGTTCTCTGCGGTTAGATAAGTTTTGTCAGCCAATCAGGTAATTACTCAATTACCCAATTGCCCCTTTCTCCCCCTCCTGTTTCTCTATTTTTGCCAGATTGACAATTTTGCATTATCGTATAGTCTATTAGGATGACATAATGTTATCTGGCGTATCTAAAACAGGAGGATTCCCATGAAACGACAACAACTTATCATTTGTCTTGCTCTATTGGCAGCGGTTTTACTGCTGGTTGGTTGTGGTGGCAATGATGACCAACCGGCGGCTGAAAGTGGCACTACAGCTTATCCAGGGGCAACGGCCGTACCCATCAGCGAAACACAGCCCCAACTACCTGAAGGCCAGAACACAGGCCAGGTGGTTGCGCCCACCGCCGTTGTTCCCACCGTAGTCCCCGAAAACCCCACACCCATACCGGCGCCAACCGTAGGCCCTACGGGAGGCCAACCAGAAGCCGCCCCTGCAGGCGTAACAACTCAGCACACAGTGCAGGAACGGGAATGGCTGCACCAGATTGCCCGCTGTTATGGTGCTTCTGCGTCTGAGATTGTAACGGCTAACAGTCTGCCCCATCCTGGCTGGATTATGGCCGGTGAAGTATGGAACATTCCCAACGTGGGTAGCCTGAGCGCACCCATTGGCCCCCCCTGCCTTATTCGCTACACAGTGAAAAGTGGCGATACCTTATTTTCAATCTCTCGCGCCTATAGTGTACCTATTGAAGAACTGGTATTTGCCAATTATGGCTGCTATGGCTACAACGCCCATTATGATTATGTGCCCGGCGGGCCAAACTTCTATGGGTATGGCTATTTAGGTGGCTGTTATTACACCACCTATCCTATGATTTATATCGGTGATGTGCTGGTTATCCCTGTCAACGCGCAAAACGCGGGTATGCGATAATGCAATCATCCTCAGAAACCGGGTTTCTTCAAGAAACCCGGTTTTTTGATCGGGAAAAGGCGTGGAACGCGCTGTTGGTAGGCGCGGTAAGCATTGCCAAACACGGCCGCCAGTTTTCGCTCTTCGTAAATAGAACCGAGCCAGAAATAGAGGGTGACGGCCGTATAAAACACCAGGCTTCCCACCGTCATCACCGGGTTAAACCACAATAGCAGCAGCGTAAAAAAGTACAACGGGTGGCGTACTAGGGCATAGGGGCCATGAGTGATAAAACGTGGCGCAGGTCTCTGGCGCGTCCCTTTTGCCTGCATATACCAGATTGCCTGCCGAAGGCCCAGAAAATCCCACACATCGGTCAGCCAAAGGGAGTAAACCAGACCGGCTAACGCCACAATTTGAAAGGAATAAGCCAGGTAAAGATACGGCCGTGCCCAACTCCACACCACCGTCTGCGGCAATAAGACGGGAATCAGCAAATAAAGCGGCAGAAATGTGACGATAGCAAACAGGTTATACAACAGCCGATACCAGCCGGCGTAGGCCACTTCCCCCACCCACCCCCTAAACACACGCTTCAACCCCACCGCTGCCGCCAGCGAGTGCAGCACGGCCCAACTAATAAAGAGAAGAGCGAAGAGGAGGATGCTGAAAGTCAGGGGCATTTTTGGGTAATCAGTAACCGATAGCTGTTTACCGATTACTGCCAGAGCGCTGCCAGTTTACGATATTTGACCCATTCGTAATAGGCCATGTAAAGACTGAGGCGCAAACCGTGACGGCCGTCGCCATACCCCTTCAACGTCACATACCGCCAATAAAAGTGGCGGAGCGGCTGCAAAATGTAATGATGCGGTTTGGGGCGGATGCCCTCGGCCTTGAGGATGGAAGCATCATAGGTGGTATACGCCTGCTGTTTGGCCTGGAAGTGGGCCAGGTCGCGGTAGTTGTGGTGGATGAGCGGGTTTTGCAGATAGCCGATCTCCCCCTGCACGACGGCAATTTCATGCACGGGGCGCTCGTAATGGACACGGCCGTGGCGAAACAACCGCAACTGATAATCGGGATACCAGCCCGCTCCGCACGTCAGTTTACCAAAAATATAGTTGTGCCGGGGCACATACCAGCCGCACTCGCGGCGAGTGCCCATCACCTGCCGAATTTCGGTGGCTAATTCCGGCGTCCCGCGCTCATCCGCATCCACAAAAAACAGCCAATCGGTGTGGATAACCGCCAGCGCCGCATTGCGCTGCTGCGCATAATTTTCAAACTTTGATTGGTGGATTGTGGCCCCCGCTGCCTGTGCCAACGCCACCGTTTTATCCTGGCTGAACGAGTCAAACACCACTACCCGATCGGCCCAAGACAGGCTTTCAATGCACGGTTGAATATGGGATTCTTCGTTGAAGGTGAGGATGACGGCGGTTAGTTGGGCAGATGGGAGATGGGAGATGGGAGATGGGGAGATTAAGCGATCAGGAGATGGGGAAATTGAAGAGTTGTTTGACACCAAAACACCTGATCAC
>CAZOPF010000212.1:0-3610 GCA_964581605.1 uncultured Ardenticatenaceae bacterium | reverse complement strand
TAGCGGCCCAGCTGCGGCAAGAGGGGTATGACACCTGTCGAGAAACGGTGCGTCGCTATATGCGAGAGATGGGCTTGCAGGCCATTTATCCGCAACCCAACCTGAGCCAGCGGCGTCTGGAAGATAAGGTGTACCCCTACTTGTTAAAGAACATCACCGCCAGCTACCCCAACCACATCTGGGGCATTGACATCACGTACATCCGGCTGCGCGGTGGCTGGCTCTACCTGGTGGCCGTATTGGACTGGTACGCCCGCTATGTATCCTGGAGGAAGGTGAGTTGCCGGAATCAGACCTGCGGGCGATATTCAGCCAATGCCACCTGTCTGATGGCGAAACAATCGCGGGGTATGAGGTGTATGCCGTAGACTGTATCCCTGGCCCCCGTCCCGAAGCCGAGACGTTGCCCGAACGGGTCAACCTGAAGAGGCAGAAGAACCAGGCCGCAACGGTTGGCGAGAAGTTCAGTTGGCTGGTCCGATTGGTCAAGCAGACGACTTCCTGGGTAGCGCCACAGGATATAGCGCGTGTCTCGCCGCAGACCACAGACAGCGCCGTGGCCGTGCAGCAAGTCCAGGCGTTGGACAAGCAGAACGACCGGCTGAAAGTGGTGGTGGCTGACAGTCTCTATGGCAATCAATACTTCCTGGCGGTCTTCCTGCTGGTGACAACGGTGGTCGCCTTGGTGAGGTTGCGCAGCAACTTGCGTTTGTATGAGAAGCCTATCCCCAAACCACCCAACGCCAAAGGACGGCCGTGCGTACATGGTCCCGCTTTCAAGTTGACCGACCCGGCCCGACCGGCTGACCGCAGCGCCATTTTCACTCTGGCCGGGCAGAAAATCCGCCTGGCTGCCTGGCATAACTTGCACTTACGCAAATTGCCCGCTTTGGTTGGCATGGTGCTGCGCGTGGAGTTTCTCAAGGCGGATGACACACCGCGCTACAAGACGCCCCTCTATCTCCTCTGGACAGGGCCGTTGACCGTTCCCCTCGAAGAGCTGTGCCGCATCTACCTCTGGCGTTTTGCCATCGAACATGCTTTCCGTTTTCTCAAACAACGGCTGGGTCTCAATACATGTCGTTCAACCAATCCCCAGGTTGTATCTCATTGGATGTGGTTGGTCGCGCTGGCCTATTGGCAGTTGTTGTTGCTAGCGCCGTTGGTGGCCGACCATCGCCCTGCCTGGCGTCGTACACCTCTGACAAAGGAGCAATGGCTGACCCCCGGTATGGTGCAGCGTGGCGCGCTTCCCTTTTTATTGACTTTGGGCACACCGGCTGCTTCTCCCAGACCCGCCGGAAAAGGGCACGGCCGGCCAAAAGGGTATCGTCCGCAGCCCAAAAAGCGTCATCCGGTAGTCCGCAAGAGCCAAAAGCAGTCGAAACAGACGAAAAAACGGCGTCAGCCAGCCGTTTAGACGCGAATTCTGGGCAACTGTATCATTTTTTAAGGTGCTAACCGCAGGTTAGGGCGGTATGTGTTGCCTGATGGTTGGCTGACGAAGTTATCTGCATCACCGCGCAACTCTAAACTCAAGTACTGTAGGATCCGGTAATAAATGAGACTAAATCGGTAAATAATGGGACTGGTTCCAGAGAGAAGCTGATGAAGCGGATCATGCCTTATTCGGTAAATATTGAGACTGGCCTACCAAAACGGCCGTTTCGTCAAAGCAAAATCCTACAAGCTGCCTTTTTCAACTTAGCCCCCAAATCTGCTACAAGAGGGCTTGCCTGGCATGGTGAACCGGCTATATGGGCATAATTAGGGCCAAAATACGTGGTCGATGAAGGTTGGCTCAATGCTCTCAGTATCATTATTTAGCGATTGAATCTCATTATTTGCCGATGAGTCTCATTATTTGGCAAATCCTACACCTACATTGCCCCTCATCCCCCGATCATATGATCGGTTTCGAGAGAACGAATCAAAACGGCGACAAAGTGAGCAACCTCCCAGATATGCTACCGCAGGACGGCCGTTGGCCGTGGGCTTTGTGAGGCTGTTTGGCTTCATTCGATGATGGACCGGTTCACAAAGATAAGGAGAAACAGATGAGGTAGAGAACAGTGGGAATGACAAACGAGGAAGTTGTTGCGGAAATGCCGGGCCTGCTTTGGGTGGAACCCGGCATTTGGATTTATTGACCCCGGTACGCTTAACAGCGTGCATGGGACGAACAAAGCCGGACAGAGATTGCAGCTCTGTCCGGCTTTTTCATTTCCTGGTCATCGGAGGACCAAAAAATGAACGAGAACAATTGTAACACAGAGTTGACGACATTGGCCGAGACCCGGCCAGTGGATTGGGATGTGGATGAACTCCATAGTCGCGCCGGTGCCCTGGTGCGCGAAGCACTGGCCTCCTGGCCCGCTGCCGTGCGACAAAGCCATTGGGAAGACATGAAACAAACGGCCGTGATGACCTTCCTGGAACACGCCGAAGCAGCGGGTGGTTACGCCTACGCCGCCGTGCGCACCGCCCTCAAGAACTATGTTTGGGTGCATGTTCGTGGGCCGAACGGTGGCTAGAAATCCATGGCCTGCATCGAACATGGGTATACGGTGCTGGATTTAGCCAGTGAACTGGATGAAGATATAGAGACGCCACAGATAACACTGGATGGCATCGTGGCCCGTTCCTGGGATGTGGCCCCGCGGCCGATGGAATGGGAAGTTTTGCGCCGGTTATCCCCGCCACGGGCTACGCAAGAAGAAACGATGCAGACCGTGCTGCACATCCTGGCCGGCATGTGTGGCAACTTCTACCCGGAGCAGATGTATCGCGCCGCCCTCATCATGACTATGCTGGCGCGGGGTTACACCTGGGAACACATCGAGGAACGCACCGGGCTGGCCCACGACCAGGTGTGGGATATCTACTGGAGTTGGCGCAAACGGTATCTGCTGCCGTATCTGGCCCTAACCCCCATACACCAGGAGATCATCAAGATTCGCGGGCAACTGCGGATCACCCATTTTGAGCAGGTAGACCAGGCGTTCCTGAACACGGCCGTGCGCAAGATGATCATCTTCCCGCATGGCATCTACACCATCACCTACAAACGACGCAGCCGGAACGCGGGCAAACGGGCCGGGCTGCTGGAAGCGTCGTTGCAGAAAGGGTGCTGCATCGCTGGACGGAACATCGTCCGGGCGGTGCATCTGGGCAGCCTGGGGCAACTGACGAAGGAACGGCTCTACGCCGCCAGTTTTGAGGTGGAGCGCAAGTTGGCGGGGTTGGGGGCGACGCGCAGCCTGGGTGATATTAACAAGTCGCGGCAAATCATGTTTGCCAGTTAAGCAGTTTGTTGGAGAGCCAGACGGTAGGTAACGACGGCCGTCTGGTTCTCTTTTTGGTGGGTGGCATGGGAAAGGGAAATATGCAATGCCAAAGGTTTTCCCACCCAACCCGCCCAGAGTGACGGCCGTTGGCCGTCACACAAAGGCGAAGCGCCTTTGTCACCATGCCCACCCACCGCCCTAAGTTGCGATCATACAGCCAAATAACCGTACACACGCCACATACTTTTCCCAGAAAATCTGGTTTAGAACATGTTAGCATATGAACAACCGCGCGGGACGCCACGCGGCACAGGCCGGGTACG
>CAZOPF010000211.1:0-3669 GCA_964581605.1 uncultured Ardenticatenaceae bacterium | reverse complement strand
AGCCAGAGAAATTATTGAAAACAATCAGGGAGCGGCCGTCTATACAGGCGGTGATGATGTCATGGCTTTACTCCCTTTACATACCATGTTGAAATGTGCTGACGAATTAGCTGCGGCCTTTCGCCAAATGATGCAGGCCAAAGGATATAGCGAAGCCACCTTTTCGGCCGGGATTGCTATCTGTCACCATCTGGAACCGCTGGAAGACACCCTGAAATTGGTGCGTGAGGCGGAAAAAGAGGCCAAATCTGTGCCAGGTAAAAATGCGCTGGCCATCATTGAAGCCAGGCGGAGTGGCGCTGACCGGTTGGTTAAAGGGAAATGGGGTGATCTTGATAGGCGTTTACTGGATATTGCCGATTTTTATCAGCAAAAGCAGTTACCTCACGGGCTGGCTTACCAACTGCGGGATATGGCTTTGCATTTGGGTGGGGAGACGGCCGTTGCCCAAGACGAAATATTACGCCAGATCATTCAAAAAGAGGCAGTGCGCATCATCAAACGCAAGGAGGGAAGCGCGGAGGCGCAACAACTGGTTATGAACATGGTCGGCCGTTTAGATGAAAAATATACCATGACGTATCTGGTTAACGAGTTGATCATTGCCAATACGGTGGCGCAAGCGGCGGAACAGTCAGGTGAGAAGTTGCCGTTGCCGTCAAAGGAGGAGATAGATGGCTTTATGGATCATTGAACCACGTGACCCGCTCATTGTGCGGGACGGCCGTCCTTTTGGCCCTAATCCGGGCGCGCGGGCACGATCACTTGATTTTCCTCATCCATCCACCGTGGTGGGCGGCTTCCGTTCGCAGGCGGGCAAAGACAGCAACGGCTTTTTTGACATTAACAAGCGTGCCGATGTCAAAAAGATTAGCATTCGCGGCCCCCTATTGGTGGAGGTAGATGAACAAAACAAACCGGATTGGCTTATCCCTGCCCCAGCCGATGCTCTCCTATTGCAGGAAAATGATGATGCACCGGTATTTCGCCATCGTTTACAACCACTAGACAAAGGCGACGTGCTTTCCGACTTGCCTGTGGAGTTAACTTACCCGGTGGGTATGACCGAATCAGACTTGACTAAGCCTTATAAAAAAGCTCCCCATTACTGGTATTGGGAAACATTTGCAAAATGGCTTACCACCCCGCCGGACGAGAAGCAAGAAATTGATACGACGTTATTAGGTCACAATGGCCCCGGCAAGGAGTGGCGTATCCATGTGGCGATTAACGCAGACACGCTGACCGGCGAGGAGGGGGCGTTGTTTGCTACCAGCGGTTTGGAGTTCTGGCAACGGCCGTCTGGCGATGAATTGTCCCTGTCGAATGTCAAGCGGCTGGCATTAGCAACTGAGGTGAACCTCAATGGGATGGCTGCCCATGCAGGGCCGGCTCCGTTAGGGGGTGAACGGCGCATGATGCAATGGTACGAGAGTAAAACTCAACTACCGCCACTCCCCGACGGGCTGGTTGATTCAATTGCCGCGAGCGGCTGCTGCCGCCTGATTTTGTTAACGCCTGCCTGCTTTAAGGCTGGTTGGTTGCCGGGCTGGTTGTTCCAAATGCGGGATCGCATAACACCGAAGTTGAAAGCGGCCGTTGTGGGCAAGGCGCAAACCGTATCTGGCTGGCGCCTGGAACCGCCGCTTGGCCCCAAGCCTGCCCGCCGCATGGTACCGGCCGGGTCGGTCTACTTTTTGCAGGTAGGCACGGACAAGGCAGCCATTAAGGATTGGGTGAATCATATCTGGTTGCAGAATGTGAGTGATAGTGAAGAAGATCAGTTGAGTGGCTTTGGGTTGGCCGCAATTGGGGTTTGGGATGGTCAACCGAAAACAATTCAGGAGGAATCTCATGGTTAAACCATTGCTTGATCAGCCGCCCCAGATTGAAAAAAGAGAAACGGGACGAGTGGTTATGACTCGCCAATACCAACTTATCACCCCCTTGTTTGGCGGTGGGGTAACAGCTAATGAAGTGGACAAAGATAACCCGATTCGGGGAACGGCCGTTCGTGGGCATCTCCGTTTTTGGTGGCGGGCCACACGAGGGGGACAGTTTGGCAAAGATGGCCTGGCAGCTATGAAGGCACGGGAAGATGAGATTTGGGGATCGTCAGCTAACGCGAAAAAGGGGGAGAAACGGCCGTTGGCTGTTCAAATTGCTGTCCATTTAGACGATGTTGGAAAATCAGTTACACCATTTGCTCATGAACCAAATAAAAATGGGGTTCTGAAACCTACGCATAAAAAAGAATCTGGTGTTCCTGCTTATGCTGCGTTTCCCCTACAACGATCTGACGAAGAGATTGCGGCAAATAAACAACCCCACACAGTACAAAAAGGGATTCGCTTCACCTTAGAACTAAATTTTGATGGCAAATATCGGCAAGATGTGGAAATGGCTTTATGGGCTTGGGAAACATTTGGCGGTGTTGGGGCTCGTACCCGACGCGGGTTTGGCGCCCTTCACTGTCTTGCCCAATATGAAAGCGGCAAACGACAACTCTTGCCTGAAATTGCCTGTACAAAAGACGCGCTTACCAGCAAAATCAAACAACAACTGAAAGACGTGACTGGTGAATGGCCGGACAGTGTCCCTCATCTTTCGGCTAAATCTTTTTTAGAAGTTGTTACGGTAAAAGGCGATGCTGAAAAGGCGTGGCAGACACTTATTGAAGCATTAAGCGGCTTTCGCCAGGCGCGTGAAGGTAATCAGTATGGGCCAACCCATTGGCCGGAGGCTAATGCCGTGCGGTCGAACGCCAGCAAGCCTATTTCCAGCAAATCCCCTTATTTGGGCGATGTCTTCCCACGGGCACAGCTAGGTTTGCCCATTCTGTTTCATTTTCCGCAAGAAAAAACGCTGGAGGATGCAACACTTACTGGGGTAACGAAAGAGAGGATGGCAAGCCGTTTGATTCTACGCCCGCTCGTGTGCGATCAGAACCAGGCGTTTGGGTTGGCAATTTGCCTGACCGGCCCTGTTGTGCCTGATGGGGGTATTGCCTTAGATGGCAAATCTGTTGCCCATACGCTGACTCAAAAGGAAGCAGAACAAATCGTTCCATTAGGTGGAGAACCCAGTCTTATCAAGGCATTTTTTAAATACCTTCGGGAGTTCTACAAATGAAAGCAAAACTACTTTTTACTCATGCCCTGACCCCCCTTTATCCCGGCACGGGACAGGGAAGCGGGGTAATTGATTTACCCATCGCCCGCGAGATCGCCACTAACATTCCTTATCTGCCCGGGTCATCGTTAAAAGGAGTCTTACGCGACGAATGTAAAGATGAGACGCTATGCAAAACGTTGTTTGGGCCGGAGACGAAAAATATCAGCGACAGCAATAGTCAGGCTGGCGTTCTGCAATTCACCGACCAGCGATTGCTGCTCCTGCCAGTACGTTCCCTGTCCGGCACGTTTGCCTGGGTTACATCTCCCTTCATCTTGCAACGGTTTAGCCGTTCTTTATCCCACATTGGCGTTAACAACGCGCCAACCATTCCCCAACCAGCCAAAGATGAGGCGTATACGGCCCACCATAGCAGTTTGCCGCTCAACATTGGTGGTAAGCAACAGGTAATTTTGGAGGATTTGGATTTTACGGCCGTTACCAACCAACAACTTGTCACCTGTTGGGCAGAATGGATGGGAGCGCGTCTGTTTC
>CAZOPF010000210.1:0-3683 GCA_964581605.1 uncultured Ardenticatenaceae bacterium | reverse complement strand
TATGAATTATGAATTATGAATTATGAATTATGAATTATGAATTATGAATTATGAATTATGAATTATGAATTATGAATTATGAACGTAGTGGGTTGTTGTGTGTGCTGTCTCCTTCGTAAATGGTGGCTGGCTTAGAAACCGGCTAGTTTAGAGGCCAGCCACTCACTACCAGCCGCCACTTTTTTTATCACGAATGGGGGTAAAGAGCGAACGGTTAGCCGATGTTCTAGGGAACGATTCAGGTTGGGGGGATACGGCCGTTGCCATTCTGTTCAAGGGTTGCCTGTGCGGCGCAATTGGCTTTTCACCTGCCGCCACTGCTGTTTAATCGAGTTTACATCCTCTTTTTCGATGGCTTCCCGGCTGTAGCGGGCACGCAAAAAGGCGTCGGTCAGCTCTTCAATTTCCGCTTCAGCGTCAGGCCAGTTTGTCTTCAAATCCTCGGCAAACTCCAGAGGCGTTTCGTCTGGGTGGCGGGGCTGCCCCTGTTCGGACGCACGTTTTACGGTGGAAAGGTAGAAATAGCGTATCTGGTCGCGTGGGGAGAGGGCATTTAGCCGGACAAAGCGCCAGGGTGGTGGGGGGGGCGCATCTGCTGGCGGGGCGGCCGTTTGCCATCTGCTGCGGGCTGCCTGCACAAAATCATCGGCATAGGTGGTGACATCACCCCAGAAAGCACGCATCCAGGCCAGCAGGCTGCTACCGAATCGCCTGAGCAGGCGCGTATTCAAGCGGACGCCCCGGTCGCGCAAGAAGAAAGTAACGGCAACAATGGTCATCACAATGGCTACTGCCCAAAATGCAGAGCTGATCAATATTTGCGTGGTGTCGTCTGGGGGTAGTGTAACGGGGGGTATGAGGGGAGGGTCTGGCGTGGGTGACGGCCAGATGGGGGTGGGTGGGATGTCCACTTCGGGCAATGATTGATTGGTGAGCGGGGCAAAAAACAGACTCATCAATGCCGCGAAGAGGTAACTCAAAAAGATGAAAAGCTGCATGGCAAAACCGGCGATGAAGGCCAGCACACGGCCGATGGCGAAGGTGGACCCCAATGGCATAAAGAGAGCAATGGCGGCTATGATCAACAATATCCAGGTGGTAGCACGGTGCCAGGCTCGTTCGACTTCGGGGGATTTATTGGCGCCTTCGTGCAGCCATCGGGCGTTGAGCGCACCCAACCGTGCCTGACTGAGCAACAGCAGGCCGGCAACAAAGTAGATGAGTAATGACCATATCAACGCAGCTGGCAAATCCAGCCGCTGGATGGCAATCAGGTTATTTTCGGTGGATATGGAACGGGGGTCTACGGCGGCAACGGCCGTGCAGATGGCCAGTATGACCCCGCCCCACACCCATTGATGAAACAGCCCGGTCACAACCTCCATGCGGTTGGAGAAGGCTGGTTTCAGACCAGGGTCTTGTTCGCTGCGGGGCAGCATGAAGTAATAAACCTCTGCCTGGTCTATAGCCAGATGGTTAAATGACTCGCCAGCAGCGATGGCCCGCACCCAGGCCAGGAACAAGAGAATGATGCCGAGAATAAAGTAGCCGTCGGCAAATAGTAGTTGTGGATATTTCAGGTAGTCGGGCAGTTGGGACAGGTTGGGAAAACTGCTGGCCTGGTACCAGGTGTAAAGGCGTAGGATGAGAATGAAGATGATAAATTCGGCGGCACGGTATGCCAGATGGTTTAGCTGGCGGCGGTGGGGATGGTTGAGCCAGATGGTAGTGAAGACTCCTTCCAGGGAGATCAGGAAAAAGAGGGGGGCAAGTGCCTGGTTCAAACGTATCTGAAAGAGCTGATCCATGACGACGGCGATGGTTGTAAAAAATGCGGTAATGATCAGGGCCACTAACAATGGTTGAACGGCCGTGCGTGACCATTTATTAGTCAGGTAGGCGTATTGCTCACTCTCTTCCAGGAGTTCTGCTGGTGGTGGTTTTTTCTTGGGGGGAACTTTTTTAGCATACATGAGAATGCTAACGCGCACCAATTACGATCACCGATAGGTTTCTGGACGGCGATCCTGAAAAACGGGGATTTTGGTGCGGACGGCCGTCACCTGGGAAAGGTCTATGGTGGCGGTGAGCAGTTCGGCCGTTTCGCCACCTTCAATGACTGTTTCTCCCCAGGGGTCAATGATGCAAGAGTGGCCGAAAAATTGTGACCCTTTGCTTTCACCAACCCGGTTGCAGGCGACCACAAACATCTGGTTTTCAATGGCGCGGGCACGCAGCAGGATTTGCCAGTGAGCCAGCCGGGGATGGGGCCATTCGGATGGCAAAAAGATGAGTTGGGCGCCATCCAGGGCGTAAGCGCGGAACAGTTCAGGAAAACGCAAATCGTAGCAGATAGCCAGCCCCATTTTGCCCCAGGATGTTTCTAGCAAGGTACGGCCGTCGCCGGCGGCCAGGTATTGTTCTTCCTCCATCAGCCGGAACAGGTGGATTTTGCTATAACTGCCCAGCGAATGGCCGGTGTGGTCAAAGTAGACGGCCGTGTTACCAATACGCCCGCCGCCCAAATCAGACAGGCAGGAGCCTAAAATGGCAATGCCGTGTGCCTGGGCCAGGGCAGCAATGGTGGCAAAAAGCCCGGTATCAACAGGCGTGGCATAGTGAGCGGCATGTTCCAGGTCATAGCCAGTAGGCCATAGTTCCGGGAAGATGATGATGTCTGAACCCTGGCTGGCAGCAGCGGCCGTCATTTCCTGGACGGCCGTCAGGTTGGCGGCCGGCACACCCAGTTGCACATCAATCTGGCCGAGCGAGAGTGTAAGTTTCATTTTGTGCCCATCCTTCAAGTGACGCTGGTGGCTGAAGTAAGCCATCAACCAGAAGCGGCTCTAGTTTACCACAAAGGGGCACTGGGGGTTATGAGGCGGTGAGCCAGGCCAACTCATTCGTTACGGCCGTTGAGCCTATCTAAAATGGCTAAAACCTCGTCGTTTTCGGGAATATCGGTCATGTCATGGCCGTAATGGACAAAACGTGCCGTGCCGGCCTGGTCTACTATGACCTGGGCGGGCATCCGCCCCAACTTGAAGAGGCTGACCTCTTGCCCAAACAGTTTGAGTACAGAGTGTTTAGGATCGGGCAGCCCCACATATGGCAGCTCTTCAGCCAACCAATAGTCACCAAAGGTCTCGGCATTTTCCGGCCCAATCACCACGATTTCCGTGTGGCGTTCTGTAAATTCAGCGTAATCCTGGCGCAACTGCGCCATATGCCGGCGGCAGAACGGTCAGGCGAAGCCGCGATTAAAAACGAGTAGCAGATGCTTTTCGCCGCGAAAATCTGAGAGCCGGATGGTACGGCCGTTGAAATCCTTCAACTCAAAATCGGGTGCGGGTGTATTGATAGCTACCTTTTTTCCCATGTGTCGTTTCCTGAGGTTCTCCAGAATTTGCTCATGCGCTCTCATTCAAAAGCTGATGCCCTGGCGCATAACATACAGCCATTATAGTTTTAGACTCAAACGCTGCCAGAATAAACCTGTGTTTAGCAAAAACTCATGTTATGAAAGATTTGCCAGACGGCCGAAACTCTGCCACAATTTCCGGTAAAAGGTATTCGCCCGCACAAGTAGGCAACTGTTTAGATGTTCAACATTTCCCAAACACCCAACCACCCAAACACCCAATCACCCAAACACCCAAACACCCAATCACCCAAACACCCAA
>CAZOPF010000209.1:0-3764 GCA_964581605.1 uncultured Ardenticatenaceae bacterium | reverse complement strand
CAATAGGACTTAGCATCATCAGCATCAAAATCAGGACGGCGATCATATTCTGAAGATCTCGGACGAAGACATTTAGGCTAGAGAGGATCCACACAAGACCGATGGTGAAAAGGACCTGAGCCAGCCAGATCACTGGAAAGAGCAACGCCCATGCGGACATCTTGCCCAGCAGGATGAGGGTGATAAGGGACAGGTCTAAAAAGCTCAACACGATGAGCAAGGTCTGGTTGACAGGCTGTTCCATCAGGTAACGGCCGTGTACAAAAAAGTTGATGCCCATCATCAGCACAATCAGCACAATGGCGCCGCTCAACTGGCCGATGCTGTTGGCCGACCAGAGGGCGAAGATACCACCCGCCAGAATCACAAACCAACGCGCCCAGATGAGGACAATTTGCCCGAAGAAAATATCTTCGGCCGCTTCTTGTTGAGGGGTAAATAATGTTTGCATTTTGAAATCTCCTTTGATTTGGTAGGGCGATTTTCCAAATCGCTCATTAACTACCAACCACCTCTGGCATCTCCTGCCGTTGTTGCAGTTCTTCTAACAAATCCTGCTGTGCCCACTCAGCCGCCTGCCGCCGCTGTGCTTCCACATGCTGGTAGAGCACGCCGCAGGCCACCACGGCCGCAAACATGAGCAAACGCACCACCAAAATCTGGGGGGCGTCGGTTGTCATCGTCAGGCTAAGGAAGGAACTGGAAAGGGAGATCAGGGCATAGAGGCCAATGACGGCGCTGCCAAAAATCAGCGTGGTTGCCAGAGGGAAGGCGACGGAAATAGCCAGCAAGGCCGGGAAGTAGAAAATGTAGGTGTTCGAGGTGAACCCGCCCTGGGTGGCGACCAGCAAGGTAATGGCGGCAATGTCGAAGGCGCTGGCCGCCAGCACCACCTGTTGCAAGGTCGGCCGCCGCATCAACAGTTGGGCGTGCAGATAAAAGTTAGCGACGGCCAACAGCAGCAAGATGCCTACCTGAAAGCGTAAATGGTCTAATGCGTCGGGGTTCCACATGACCAGGAACAAGCCGGCCACTACCAGAATCCAACGCGCCGCTACCACCACCAGTTGGCCGCTGGCTTCATCGGAAAGGGCTTCTCTGGGGCGACGTGGTTGGGCGCGGCGCGCATTTGGCCGGGGACACGGGCGCATCGTGGAAATATCGTTCTTTTGGGCCATGGTTGTCATCTCCTTGTTTTGGCTGTCACCATGGGTGCATGGCGACAAGGTAATAAAAAAATAGAACTGCCATAACAAATGGGGCCAATCCTACCAGGAATAATAAAATGATAATTCGGCTCACAATCCCGTTTACTGCTCCAAATAAGCTGCCAAGCAATAAAAAAGGTATACTCCCGGCAATTATTGGGTGAATGCCCAGTAAAGCTCCAATTGCTTCACGTTCGACCTCAATGCTCCAGAACAGCATTGCACCCAAATCTTGGCCCATGGGAAACGGAATGAATGGGAATATGAACATGATTAGACTTAGCAAAACATAGACCAACCCGCCCCATATGCCTCCTACCAGCCAGTTGGGAATTTGATATTTCTTTAAGTCAAATACTTGCATAGTCACCTCTTAACCATTGTTCTAAAATTCAGATAGCCGCGGTATTATTGGTAAAAACGGCCGTCCTTGCGTTATCATTGCGCCCACCTTAGAGCATCCGGCGCTTAAGCTAAACAGGGTGACACTTAAATTCGCTCGGACAACAGTTAATATGGACTCTTTTGGGCACCTTCTCCGCATTTACCGCCGCCAATGCAGCGATCCACTGCGCGGCGGTGGCCTGACCCAATCCCGATTGGGTGAACTGATCGGGCAGGAAATAGGGGATGCCGGTTATTCCGGCGCGGCCGTTTCTGACTGGGAACGCGACAAAAGCAAAATCCACGCTGATGACCGGCTGGTGCTGGTGGCCATGCTGGCGGTGCTGCATCAACGTGGCGGCCTGCCCACTCCGGCTGTAGCCAACACCTTCCTGGCTGCTGGCAACTATCGTTCCCTAGATGAAGAGGAACTGGCGCAGGTCTTCCCTGGGTTAGCAGAGGAGCAGGGGAGCAGAGGGGCAGAGGAGATCACCCCATCACCTCATCACCCAATCACCGACAGGCCGCGCAAACAACTGGTCTTGCTGGACAAAGTAGAGAATTTTTGGGTCAATGGCGTATTAGAAAAGGCCGTTGGGGAGGCGGTGCTGCTGGATGTGGCCTGGGAACGCTGTGACACGGCCGTCGCCCATCCCTGGCAAAATGTCCTGGAGTTAGCGCAGCCCACCGCCGCCGATATTCCCGGCCTCTTTTTGGCCACTGACCGCGCCCTGCTCATTTTGGGTACACCCGGCAGCGGCAAAACCATCACCCTGATCAGCCTGGCCCGTGCCCTGATCAACCGCGCCCGCGCCGACGCCACACAGCCCATCCCCGTCATCCTGAACCTGGCCTCCTGGGCCGAAAATCGGCCACCCCTGGCGGAGTGGGTGGTGGACGAACTGACGGCCAAGTATCAGATCCCCCACAGCCTGGGGCGTGATTGGGTGGAGGAGGATGCACTCATCCTGCTGCTGGATGGTCTGGATGAGGTCAATGCCCACCATCAGGAAGCCTGTGTTCAGGCCATAAACCAGTTTCGGGAGACGAATGGACTGACGGGCATTGTGGTTTGCAGCCGTCTGGAGGATTATCAGGCCGTCCATACCCCCCTCAAATTGAGCGGCGCGATCTGGCTACAGCATTTGTCAGCAGCGCAGATTGACGAATACCTGACGGCCGTACACATTCCCCTCGAACGCGCCCGCCACGCCATTACCCGTGACCCGACTCTGAGTGAGATGGTGCAGTCCCCACTCATGCTGCGGGTATTAAGCGATTCCTACCGGCCGGAAACGGCCGTCAACCTGGCCCCCGCCACCGATAGCGAAACCCGCCGTCGCCAGGTTTTTGAGACTTATGTCAACCAGGCGTTGGCCCGGCGCGGGCCGCTTGCCCATTCACCCGCGCAAACCCATAGCTGGCTGGCCTGGCTGGCCCGCCAGATGGGCCAGCATAACCAGGCCGTTTTTTTGCTGGAGCAACTGCAACCAAGCTGGCTGCCCACGTTGCGGCAGCGGCACGCCTTTATCCTCACCTCGCGGCTGCTGGATGGCTTCTCGTTGGGCATCGTGATTACGATGTTCTGGCTGCTGGTCAGCCTGTCATTACCTGACTTCGATTCGGTCTGGTCTACGGCCGTGACCGCCACTTTTCCCATTTCCCTGAACTCCCTCAGCCTGTTGTTGTTTGTGCTTATTTTTCTGGGTCTGGGGCTGCTGGTTGGCCTGGTGGACATCGCTTTTTATGACCGGTGTGCCCGGATGGGCGAAGCCTATGTACTCCGACCGCGTGATGAATGGCAGCAAACGGCCGTTGGTGTGCTCATCGTCACGCTGACTTCTTTTGCCTTTGTCGGGTTATATCGCTCTGCTCTCATCGGCATGGCTTCCAGCCTGTTTACCGGCGTCGCTTTTGCCCTCACCTCCTACTTCATTCATGGCTCCAGCTATCGCAGCGACATTCGCACCATCGAGGTGCTGAGCTGGTCATGGCGGGGCGCGGTGGCCGGTTTGCTGATCGGGCTGTTGGCCGGGGCTATTTTTGAGGTGATCGAGTTTCAGGCGGTGGGGCAAACGCCCATCTTCCGCACGGTGTTTAGCATTACCCTGCTGGCTGTGTTGTTAGGCGGTTTGCGTGGCAATCGCCTGCCCACCACCAGCGCGCCCAACC
>CAZOPF010000208.1:0-3791 GCA_964581605.1 uncultured Ardenticatenaceae bacterium | reverse complement strand
CCGGCACCACTTATGACGCCTTCCCTCTGCAAACAGCCTATGGTGGTTACGTCTTCGGCCGTGATGAGGCCGGTAACTATAATCCGCAAGACCTGGGCATTGACAGCGAAGGTATGATTGCCGCTGGACAGTGGATAGCCGACCAAGTAGCGGCCGGGTTCATGCCCAATACCACCGACTGGGAAACCAGCCATGTTATGTTTGAAACCGGTGAAATTCCCTTCCTGATGGCCGGCCCCTGGGCATTAGACCGCATTCGTAACTCTGGCGTACCATATGCCATTACCACCTTCCCCGAAGGCCCGGCCGGCGCGGGTGCGCCTTTTGCGGGCGTGCAGGGCTTTTTTGTGAATGCTCTCAGCGAAAACAACCTGCTGGCCCAGGCTTTTCTGAGCGAATATGTAGCCACTGACGAAGTGATGCAGGCGTTGTATGATGCTGGCAAACGGCCGTCGGCCTTCCAATCCGTCCTCGAAGCCACCGAGGATCCGGACATCGCCGCCTTTGGCGAAGCCGGCGCCAACGCTGTCCTCATGCCGGCCATTCCCGAAATGGGTTCCGTCTGGGCCTCCTGGGGTGACGCTTTCGCCCTGATCCTGAACGGTGAGCAGACACCCGAAGAAGCCTTGACCACCGGTGCGGCCCAAATCCGCGAGCTAGTAGCAGGCGCCGCCGCCGGTATGGTGAATGTACCTGGCTCCTGGCAAGCAGCAGCCAATATCGGCTGTGGTGATTGGGACCCTGCTTGTGAAGCGTCTGCCCTGACCGAAGGTGAAGATGGCTTATTCACTGGCACCTTCAATCTGCCCGCTGGCGATTACGAAGCGAAGGTTGCCCTGGACGGCAGTTGGACAACCAACTATGGCGTAGATGGCGAACAGGATGGGGCTAATTACACCTTCTCCCTGGCCGCCGATGGCACTGTTACCTTCACCTATGACCCAAACACGCACCTTCTAACAATTGAAACCAAATAAAAGTTATTAATGTCGAGAAGGCCGGGAATTCCCGGCCTTCTCTCGTTCGTAGTAGGCGATTGATTGGTCGCCGTTCAGATGCTGCTAAAGCGGCTACTACAAACAGGAAGAGAGGTGGGAAGAATGAAAGCAGCCCAACCTGTAGACCAAAAAGCGCCACGTCGTTCAACCTCAAGTTCAGCGTCCTCCCTGTTAATTCGGCTCATGTTTCTGTTCATTCTGGATGGGCTGGCTATCTGGTTTTCCTGGGCAGCCATTGGGTATGGGCATATTTTGTTGGTGGCGGCGGCGGCCGTACTCACCCTGGGCGTCAACATCACTTTTTTGCGCCGCGACTTATTTCCCATTCGCTGGATGGCTCTGGGGTTGGTATTAATGGTCATGTTTGCCATTTACCCCATTATTTTCACCGTTTTCATCGCCTTTACCAACTTTGGCGATGGTCACTTACTCACCAAAGAGCAGGCCATTACCCAATTGGAAAAAGAGCGATATTTGCCGGAAACAGGCATTGCCTTCACCTGGACAGCCTTCAAAGCCCCCGATGGTAAGTATGCCCTCTGGCTTATAGACAGCAATGGCAACAGTTATCTGGCCAGGCCCGGCGAAGCACTGCAACAGGTAGCGGCCGGAGAGGTGGGGGTGGGCGAACTGGATGACAAGGGCATTCCCACCGCCATTGAAGGCTACCAACGGCTCAACGCACTGCTGGCGGCGGCTGATCCCAATCTGGGGAACATTCAGTTTGGCCTGCCAGACGAAGCCGTGCAAATTCTTTCACCGCAGGCCGCTTCCCAGTTCCAACAAAAGTACGTCTATGACCCCGTGCAGGATGTGATGGTTGACCAGGAAACGGGCGTCATTTACACACCTGTTGATGGCACTTTTACTTCACCAAATCGGGAAGAATTGCGGCCAGGTTATCGGGCGGTAATCGGCTTTGAAAATTTCCGGCAGTTTTTTGCCAGTTCTGCCTTAAGTGGGCCGATAGTTCGCATTACGGCCTGGAACTTTATTTTTGCTTTTTTAAGCGTGTTTACGACCTTTGCTTTGGGGTTGACCGTTGCTTTGTTGTTTAATGATCCGGCGTTTCCAGGGCGAAAAGGAATTCGCACGGTTTTGCTCATTCCCTATACCATCCCCAGTGTTATCACCATCATCATCTGGCGCGGCATGATGAATCCAGAATTAGGCGTCATCAACAAGATGCTGGAAGCGTTATTTGGCGTTTCCCCGCCCTGGTTCACCAATGCTACCTGGGCCAAGATCGGGATTTTGCTGGTAAATTTATGGCTGGGTTTTCCCTATTTTATGCTGATATGCAGCGGCGCCTTGCAATCTATTCCGCATGATATTTACCACGCGGCCGAAGTGGATGGAGCGAACATTTTTCAACGTTTCCGGCGCATCACGCTGCCATTACTGCTGGTAGCCGTAGGCCCGTTGCTATTGGCGTCGTTTGTGTTTAACTTCAACAACTTTAATCTGATTTACCTGTTTATCAATGGCGGGCCACCCATTGCGGGCGCTTCCACCCGTGCGGGCCATACCGATATTTTGATTAGCTACGTCTATAACCTGGCCTTTGCTGGCGGGCGAGGGGCGGATTATGGATTGGCTTCGGCCGTTACCATTATTATCTTCTTCATTGTGGCGAGCATTACCCTAATCCAATTCCGTTTTACCAATATGTGGGATCAGGTAGGTGAAAATGTCTGACATAACTGTGGAAAAAGAAGCAGAAAAAGGTTTTATGCACAAAGTGCGTACTTCGCGCAAAATGCAGAAGCGGTTAGGGATTATCATTCGCTGGATCATTGCCATTTTTTTGATGATTTTTGCCGTTTTCCCGGTGGTCTGGATTGCCTCCGCTTCCATCAATCCCACGGATTCCCTGGCGACACAATCCTTGATTCCTAAAAACCCCAGCCTGGAGAATTACCAGGAATTGCTCACCAGCGACATTTTCCCTTACCCGATCTGGTTGTGGAATTCGATTAAGCTGGCGACGATTGCCACTTTGCTCTCAGTGTCCATTACCACCCTGGCGGCATATGCCTTTTCCCGATTTCGCTTTTATTACCGCCAGACGCTGCTTAAATCCATTTTGCTAATCCAGGTTTTTCCCAGCTTGCTGGCCATTGTGGCTATCTTCCTGCTCATTGGGCAGATTGGTGATATTTTGCCAGCCTTTGGCCTGAATACACACCCCGGACTGGTGCTGGTTTATCTTGGGGGAGCGATGGGCATTAACATCTGGTTGATGAAGGGCTTTTTTGACACGATTCCACGGGAGATTGACGAGTCAGCTATGGTAGATGGGGCCACGCATTGGCAGATTTTTACCATTTTGCTGCTGCCGTTGATGCGGCCGATTCTGGTGGTGATTGGCATTTTGAGCTTTATTGGCATTTACGGCGACTTTTTGATGGCCCGTATCTTGCTGAAAAGTACAGAGCAATACACCCTGATGGTGGGCTTGCAACTGTTTACGGGCAGTCAATTTGCCCAGCGATGGGGTGTTTTTGCGGCCGGAGCGCTCATTGGCGCGCTGCCGATTATGCTCATTTATTTGCTGCTGCAAGACCAGATTTTGGGTGGCCTGACGCGGGGTGCAGTGAAAGGCTGATCAATGGTCAACTGATAATTGACCATTGACCATTGTCCATTGTCCGTTGTCCATTGGCTATTAATTGGGTAGCCCTGTGCGGTGTGCAGGGCTACTTTAATTTGAGGATGTTGAGATGAAGCAACGACTTTTATTGCTTTGTTTGGTGGGGTTGTTCCTGATGGCGTGCGAGGCAGGGGAGGTGG
>CAZOPF010000207.1:0-3959 GCA_964581605.1 uncultured Ardenticatenaceae bacterium | reverse complement strand
AGTGAGCAGTGAGCAGTGAGCAGTGAGCAGTGAGCAGTGAGCAGTGAGCAGTGGGAATGAGACTGTTCACTGTTCACCTCTTACTGTTCACTTCGATAAGCGAAGTATGGCAACTGAGTGGTATCACGACGCGGTTTTTTACGAGCTGTATATCCGGGCATACCAGGATAGTAACGGGGATGGGAATGGGGATTTCCGGGGAGCGATTGAGCGGTTAGACCACATCAAATCGCTGGGCGTTGACTGTATCTGGATTATGCCTCATTATGCTTCACCGTTGTTGGATGGGGGATATGACATCTCCGATTACCGGGATGTGCATCCTGATTTTGGCACACTGGATGATTTCAAAGCGTTTCTGGATGCGGCTCATGCACGAGGGCTGCGGGTTATTACGGATATGGTGATGAACCATACTTCCGATCAGCATCCCTGGTTTCAGGCGGCGCGGCGAGATAAAAATTCGCCGTACCACGATTATTACGTCTGGAGTGATACCGGCACGGAGTATGCAGAGACGCGCATCATTTTTCTGGATGTAGAGAAATCTAACTGGACGTATGATGAGGTGGCCGGGCACTATTTCTGGCACCGTTTTTATAGCAGCCAGCCGGATTTGAATTACGACAATCCCCAGGTGCATGAGGAGATGTTTGACATTATGCGCTTCTGGCTGGATATGGGGATTGATGGTTTTCGGGTGGATGCGATCCCGTATTTGTATGAACGGGAGGGGACGAACTGTGAAAATTTGCTGGAGACACACCAGTTTTTGCAAAAGATGCGGCGGTTGGTGGAGAGTGAATATCCAGGCACGCTGCTGATTGCGGAGGCGAACCAGTGGCCGGAGGATTTGCTGCCTTATTTTGGCACGCCGGAAAACCCTGAATTTCAGGTTTGCTTTCACTTTCCCATTATGCCCCGGCTGTATCAGGCGTTGAAAGCGCAGGATAAGACGCCGATTGTGGACATTTGGACGCAAACGCCGCCGATCCCGCCGGGCACGCAATGGATGACGTTTTTGCGGAACCATGATGAGTTGACGCTGGAGATGGTGACGCCAGAGGTGCGGCAGTGGATGTGGGAGCAGTATGCGCCGGAGCCACGGATGCGGCTGAACCTGGGTATCCGGCGGCGGCTGGCGCCGTTGCTAGATTTTGATAAAGAGCGGTGGTTTTTGCTCCATGCGCTATTTTTGTCATTGCCAGGGACGCCGATTGTGTATTATGGGGATGAGATTGGGATGGGAGACAATATCTGGCTGCCAGACCGGCATGGCTGCCGAACGCCAATGCAGTGGGATGGCTCGAAGAATGCCGGTTTTTCTGTGGCTAATGAGACGTATCTGCCGGTGAATGAAGAGTATCGCCAGCGGAATGTGGCTGCTCAGGAGAACGATCCGCAATCCTATCTGAACTTGCTGCGTTTTCTGCTAAAAACGCGGCAAAGCCAGCCTGCTTTGCGGCGGGGAGAGTTTGCGTTTGTGGAGACGGGGGATAGGGCCGTACTCGCTTTCCGTCGCTTTATCAGTGAGCAGTCAGCAGTAAACAGTGAGCAGTCGGTGTTGTGTGTGTTTAACCTGTCGGATGTGGGGCAGCGAACGACATTTGCGGGAGAGCGACCGTATCACGACCTGCTCCATCCAGATACCCCATCCCTCCAAAACAACACACTAACACTACTCCCACTCACCGCCTGTTGGCTGGTAGAAGGCACAACAGGTTAACGCTGCACCACAATCTGATAACCAGACCCTTCGGAGGGGCCGTAGAGCCGCTGCACCAATACGTAATAGCGTCCAGGCGCTAAACTACCCAGGCTCACCGTTTCCCCTAGATTGCCGGGGTTCACACTGGACCCCCACAACAGCTTTTGGCTGCCAAACACATACAAGTCATAGTTACTGCCAGAGGGGATGCCTTGAAGTTGCACGGTGACAGCACTGGCTGTGGGTAAGTCAAAGTAGAAAAAATCGTAAAAATCATAGGAACTGGTAAATTCACCACCTTGCCAATTATTCAGCGGCAGCCCTCTGGCCGCGCCCATGTTATCGTCAAAATCCAAAGCACCACCACGCCTGATAAACGGCAGATAAAGCTGCACACTGGGCACATTCAGTCGCTGTACCAGGGGCACTACCAGATAATCATTCAGGCTGGGCACATGATGATTGCCGCCAATGGCATAGAGATAATTGCCCAAAAATTCCCCGGACGGATAAGCACGAGCAAAAACGGTGTCCGGGTCACGCAGGTCGTAGGGCACATTCAACACAGACCAGTTATTGGTTACCGGGTTATAGACCTCGGTGGAGGAGACGGCCACATATTGACCACTGGTGTTAACAGTCATGCCCCCAAAGATATACCATCTGCCATCTGGCCCCACGGCGCTGCCCGCGCCAAAACGGGGGATGTTCAGATTGCCAATGGGCTGCCAGGTGCTAAATGGGGCCAGACATTCCCCACCAGGCAGCAGCACATTGCCGCTCACCCCACCAACCACACAGACTCGATTGCCTAGCCGGGCTGCCATGTGCCCATACCGGGCGGTGGTCATGTTGGGGCGGGGCAGCCAGGTATTACTGGCAATATCAAAAAAGTAGGTTTCGGCACGGCCGGACGTGGCGGGGTCTAGGACTGGTTTTTGGGTTGTCCCGCCGGTTAAATAGTAACCAGAGCCATCAGCAGCCGCAACTGCCTGCGCCCACCCTATAGCTGCGGGAACTTCATCAGGTGTGTCTTTTTGAGGGGGGGTTTCTGTAGACAATCGCCAAAAATTGCCGTTAATGTCGTAGACATAGTGAGTATTACTAAAACTCGGCCCGCCCTCATTGCCACCAGGGACGTATATACGACCGCTAACATGCACGGCCGTCAAATCCGCCACCCCTGTCCCTGGAATTTGGGCTAACTGCGTCCACCCACTGCCCAGCTGATAACGTGTCAAACGATTGCTGAGTACAGGAGCGCCTATAGCATTATCCTGGCCGCCAACTATATAAAGATAACCCCCGGCCGCCACCGCATCATGGTGCGTCACCTGCCCGGCCGCATTGTTATCTAGCAGTTCCCATTTTTCATCTACCGGCTGCGGCTGCATAAAGATGTTCAGCGTCAGTTGGCCGGAACTGGCTGCCCGCCAATCCGCAATGACCACATAATAGGTTTGATATTGCACCACGGTAAAGGTGGTCTGCGACGTGAAGCCGGTGAAATCATCACTACAGGCCACCGGCTGCAAAGCCAGGCAGGGGTTCGCCGTATCGGAAGAAGTAAAAACACCGACGACCGTATCGTAATTGGAGGTATCGGTATTGATGGTGACCACGGCGTTGGTCACGGCCGTAAATTTATACCATACCGTCCGATACCCGTTGGGGCGCGTGGCCCCCGGCCACATGCAGCTTAAAACAGGATCGTTATTGTCCTGGGTAAAGTTTTGGACATTGGGTGTCACGCCACCAATTGCTGTATTAAGAAATGTAACCTGCGCGGCACTCTGGCATAAATCGCCACCGGCATTGCCACCCACCGGGATCAATGGTGTATCAATTGTCTGCGGATCAATCGGCGTCAGAAAAATTGATTGGGGCAAAGGGCCGGGTGTAGGTGCTGGCTCAATTTGAACGGACGGCGAGAGCACATCCGGGGTCTGGGCTACGGCCATTGAAAAAGTGGCCATTGTCAATAACAAACAAAACAAAATGAGCAAAACAACAATTCGGCGCATCAAACACTCTCCCTCCGCATCATCTCCATCGGGTTATCATCAGGCGATTGTACAAAGGCGCGTACAAAAAAACGAACGGCCGTGCCCCCATTCCAAAATCCCTCATCCACCAGTAATCGGCCTTCGGATTACGCATCACGCATCACGTTTCACCCGCACGCGATCCCGAATCTGGCGAATGTGTGACGGCCGTGTCCGGCAGCACCCCCCAATTAGCACCGCCCCCA
>CAZOPF010000206.1:0-3986 GCA_964581605.1 uncultured Ardenticatenaceae bacterium | reverse complement strand
TGCCACCTGCCACCTGCCACCTGCCACCTGCTACTTGCTACCTTTGCCATGTACTAAACGAGGGTCTAACGCATCACGCAGGCCATCACCAAGCAGGTTGAAGGCCAGCACGGTAATGGAAATGGCGATGCCGGGGATGATGACCAGGTGCGGGGCGCTGAAAATCTGGTTACGCTCGCGCCCCAACATCGTGCCCCATTCGGCCGTTGGCTCTTGTGCCCCCAACCCCAAAAAGGAGAGGGCGGCCGTGTCTAAAATGGCGGTGGCAATACCGAGCGTGGCTAATACGATTAGCGGCGGCAGGGCATTGGGCAGGATACGGCCGAACAAAATTCGCCAGCTGCTGGCCCCCAACGCCCGCGACGCCTCCACATACTCCGTTTCCCGCACCGACAGCACGGTCGCCCGCACCAGCCGGGCATAGGCGGGCAAACTGACAATGGCAATCGCCAGCATCGCATTTTCCAGACTGGGACCCAGCACAAAAACCAGGGCAATCGCCAGTAAAAAGAAGGGAAATGCCAGAATAATATCCATGCCCCGCATCAGCAAGTTATCAAGCCAACCCCCGGCATACCCGGCAATTGCGCCAATGATGGCGCCCACTACCACTGCGGCCGTAATAACCGTAAAACCAATGCGCAAAGAAACACGCGCTCCATACAAAATGCGGCTAAATTGATCACGGCCGTTGCCATCCGTGCCAAAAATGTGTTGTGACTGTGTTTCCGGGCAGCCCAACAAATGGATACAGGGTGGCTCGCGGCGTAATATCTTGCCATTGCCATCCTCCACCGTTTCAGCGGGGTCATAAGGAGCCAGAACAGGGGCGAATACGGCCGCAAAAATCAGCAACCCCATCAACACCATGCCCACCTGCGCCGAACGCTGCTTAAACACCCGCCGCAGCGTCAACCGCCACAAGCTATTGGACTTATAATTGCCAATATCGGCGATATTATCATCAGGAATCTGGATTACCGACCGAATCTTCTCTTCCGTTTGTACAGCCATCAAACAAAACCTTCGCGCACTTCGCCGCCTGAGAATGAACCGCCAAGAACACAGAGAACGCAGAGTTTGATTTCCCTTATCTTCGCCCTATTCGCGTCCTTCGCGGGTTTCTACCTAATCCAACCGAATCCGCGGATCCAAAATCCCATAAGACAAATCTACAACCAAATTAAACGCCACATAAATGGCCGCGATCACCAGGACAAACCCCTGTATTACCGGGAAATCTCGCGCCGTAATCGCTTCATACACACTGAGCCCCACCCCTGGCAGGCTGAAAATTGTCTCCGTCAACACCGCCCCGCCCAGAATCGCCGCCATTTGCAAACCGGCAATCGTCACAATCGGCAGCAGCGCATTGCGAAAAGAATGTTTCATCACCACCTGACGCTGCGGCAACCCTTTGGCCCTGGCCGTGCGAATATAATCCTGCCCCAAAATCTCCAACATACTAGACCGAGTCATCCGGGCAATAATGGCTAAAGGAATCGTTGCCAGCGCAATGGCGGGCAAGATCAGGTGGCGCGCGGCGTCCTTGAATACCACCCAATCTGTCGTCAATACCGAATTGAGCAAATAGAACTTGGCAATAAACTCATACAGATAAAATTTAGCTGTCCCCTCTTCTACCGCTAACTGATAGTATTCATAAAAAGGCACCGGGATAACCCCAGGTGACAATCGTCCAGACGGCGGTAGCGCAAACGGCGTATCCTTCAACACGACTGCAAAAAAGTAGGCCAGTAACAGCCCTAAAAAGAATACCGGCATGGAAACGCCGATATTCGCGCCAAACATCGTGGCCACATCAACGGCCGAATTGCGCCGCACGGCCGAAAGAACCCCCGCTGGTATGCCGACCACTAAAGCCAGCATCATGGCCGTCAACCCCAGCTCAATCGTCATGGGCAGCCGTTCTGCCAACATCAACACCACCGGCCGCTTAAAGCGAATGGAATCGCCGAAATCCCCTTGCAACATACTCTGCATATAAATGCCTAATTGCACGTAAATTGGCTCATTCAAGCCATATCTTTCGGCAAATAACTCACACGTTTCCGCGCTGGCCTTCTCCCCCAGAATAGATTTACATGGATCACCCGGCACAGCCCGCGCCAGAATAAAAGTAACAACAAGGATGGCTAACAGCACCGGCACAGCCAGGAATATGCGGCGGACAGTGTATTGAATCATGGTGTGTAACAAGACATCCGATTCCGCCAACCACAGAGGCTAACGAAATCGGACGTCTGGCAATGTTATAGGCGTTATGGCTGAATTGGGAGAATATCACGAAGACCCTCAGGGTTTCTCAAAACCCTGAGGGTCTGTTGGGTGATTATTCAGATGGCGGCGCGTTGATCAAACCATCCCATAAGTAAGAGAAGTATTCAAACGCCCCGGTGTTGCCCACATGGAACGGATTAGACGCATCAATACCGGCCGCCCAGGAAGCAACCACATCGTTGGCATCTAATGTTGAGCCATCATGGAACAAAACACCCTCACGCAATGTACAGGTCCAGACGGTGGAGTCTTCATTGCCTACACATTCTGTTGCCAGCGCGGGTTGGGTATCGCCAGAATCTCGCATGTAGTTCAACAGTGGTTCCACCACCTGCGAACAAGCCCGTAGTGATTCACCATCTGTTTCATCGGCACAGTACAGGCTGATTGGTTCAGCATTTTGCATAAAGACAACGGTACCTCTTCCGGTGCTGAGAGCCGCAAAGTCTGTGGCTCCGAAGGGTGGCACATAAGCGTTGCCGGTGCTGACCAGTGCCGCATCAGCGGAAGCGCCGTGAGCAATCGGTACCATGGGCACCAGTTCGCGGATGGCGTTGTTGGCTTGCTCATAGAGCGGGGCGGCCGTCGCTGTATCGCCAATGCTCGAAGCTTCTACCAGGGTTTCATAGATTTCCGGGTGTGGTGTACCAAACTGCGGATTTTCGGCGCTGAAGTGGAAGTCCAGGAAGTTGGTCACATGGGGATAGTCAGCACCCCAGCCTAGCATGTAGAAGCCATCCAGGTTCCCGGCGGTGGATTCAGCAATGAACTCGCCGGATTCCATTTCCACCACTTCGGCGGTAATGCCCAGGTTCTCTTGCAGTTGGGTTTGCAGTTCAACGGCCACCTGTGACGGTTCAGGCAGGTAACCACGGAAGACATTGCGGTAATAAATGGTGGTTTCAAAGCCATCCGGGTAGCCAGCTTCGGCCAGCATGGCGCGGGCCGCTTCGGGGTCAAACTCATACCACGCTTCGCCGGTGCAGCCATTGGGGATGGAGCAGGGAGTGAAGTGAGAAGCCACTTCTGAACCGGCCGGGTAGAAGTTATCTACAATGCGCTGCCGATCAATACCCATGGCAATGGCTTGGCGTACCTGCAAGTTGTCAAATGGCGCAAAGGTATTCGTCATAGCCAGATAGAAAACGTTGGGGTTGGCGCTGGGTAGCAATTGCAGATTGGGGTCGGACTCAACAGCTTCATAATCGCCCGGGCTGACATTGGTTATCATATCCACCGTACCGGCTTGCAGTTCCACCAGACGGGCCGCGCCTTCAGTAGCCCAGCGGAGCACGGCCGTTTCTTCAATAGCCGGTTCGCCCCAGTAATCTTCAAATCGTTGGTAGACGATGGAATCACCGCGCACCCACTCTTGTAGCATGTACGGGCCGGTGCCAATGGGATGTTCCAGGAGTTCACCCGTACCGCCGGTTTCGGCGATCCATTCGGCCGGTTGAATACCAAACGGCGTAAAGGCTACTTTAGCCAGGAAAGCGGGGTCAGGGCGGCACAAATTGAAGACAACTGTCAGTTCATCTACCGCTTCGATTGACAAAATCTTGCCACCATAATCGCAGTTTTCCGCGGCTACGGACATCATGCCCTCGGCCGGTTCTTCGGCTGGCTCAGTGCCACCTTCGGCTGTGGGGCAGTATTGGGCAAACTCACCTACACAAATCTCTTCC
>CAZOPF010000205.1:0-4114 GCA_964581605.1 uncultured Ardenticatenaceae bacterium | reverse complement strand
CCATCCTCCTCAAAGAAATGCACCACGCGCCGGTGATCTGTTTCATGGTCTGGTATCGCGTGGGCAGCCGCCACGAACGGCCGTCGCTGACCGGCGTCTCCCATTGGGTAGAACATATGATGTTCAAGGGCACACCCACCTTTCCCGATGGGTCGCTGGACAGGTTGGTCTCCCGCGAGGGCGGGCAGTGGAACGCCTTCACCTGGCTGGACTTCACCGCCTATTACGAGACGATGCCCGCCAACCGCATTGACCTGGCGCTGCGCCTGGAAGCCGACCGCATGGTCAACACCATCATGGACGCGGACGAGGTGGAATCGGAGCGGGCGGTGATTATTGCCGAGCGGCAGATGTATGAGAATGACCCCGATTTTCTGCTGAATGAGGAACTCACGGCCGTTGCCTTCCGCGTCCACCCCTACCACCATGAAGTGATTGGCGACCTGGCCGATTTGCAGACGATGACGCGGGATGATTTGCTGGGGCATTACGGCCGTTACTACACCCCTCACAACGCCATCCTCGTTGCCGTCGGGGATTTTGACACGGCCGTGATGCTGGCTCGTTTGCAAGAACTGTATGGCGACCTCCCGGCAGGCGAAAACGGCTTACCCGTCGTTCGCCAGGAACCGCCGCAAAATGGGGAGCGGCGTGTCGTCGTGCATGGCCCCGGCGATACCCCTTACCTGACGGTGGCCTACCGCGCCCCGGCGGCCAGCCATCCTGACTTTTTCCCGTTGGCGCTGCTGAATGCGGCCTGGGCCGGGGGCAGCAGCCTGGGCATGTTTGGCGGTAGTGGCAGCAACAAAAGCTCCCGGCTGTACAAAGCGTTGGTGAACACGGAACTGGCCGCTTCCGTTTCCGGCGGCCTGACGCCGACCATAGACCCGTTTTTGTATATGATTCAGGCGGTGGTGCGGCACGGCCGTAGCCTGGACGAAGTCGAAACCGCCCTGGATGCCGAATTGGGCCGCCTGCAAACCGAACCGATCACCCAGGCCGAACTGGACAAGGCGCTCAAACGGGCCAAAGCAGATTTTGTGCTGGCCGGGGAGAGCATCACCGGGCAGGCGCAGTTGTTGGGCATGGCTGAAGCCGTCGTGGGTGATTACCGCTGGTATGAGACGGTGTTGGATCAGCTTCACGCCGTCACCCTGGCGGACATCGAACGGGTGCGCGCCGCCTATTTGCAGAAGCGGTATCGGATTGTCGGCCGTTACGAACCGGAAGGCGGCGTGATGCGTGGTGCGTGACCTCCCGCATCACGCATCATTTTGTTTATGGTACAATGCCACAGGCTTTGCCTGAGGAGAGCATGATGCCATCACCATTTCCGGGCATGGATCCCTATCTGGAAGGTTCACTGTGGACAACGGTGCATTTTTCTTTGAGCGCCGAAATTGTGCGCCAATTGGCCCCCAAACTGCGGCCACGTTACCTGGTTTTACCGGCCGAACGTTTTGTGATGGAATCGCCGGAGAGTGTGGCTATTACCACTGCGGAAATGTACCCAGACGTGGGCGTAACCGAGTACCGTGCAAACGATCATTGGCTGCGGGAAACGGCCGTTCTCACCCCCCCCCTGCAAATGGCCACCGTCATTCCTTCACCCGTGCCGCATGTCACCATTGAAATTCGGGATGCCGTCAATCGGGAATTGGTAACGGCCGTTGAACTGATATCCGCCACCAATAAACGAGGCGAGGGCTATAACGAATATCTAGCCAAACGCCGCCGCATCTTACTCAGCACCGCCCATCTGCTGGAAATTGATTTGTTACGCCAGGGCAAACGGGTACCGATGCAACAACCCTTGCCACCCGCCCCCTATTTCGTTTTTCTCAGCCGCGCCGAAAAACGCCCCATCACCGATGTCTGGCCGATTGCCCTGTCTGACCCATTGCCGGTTGTGCCTGTGCCGCTGCTGCCGGACGATGGCGACGCGCTGCTAGATTTACAGGCTGCCTTTACGGCCATGTATGACCTTGTAGGGTATGACCGGGCTGTTGATTACACCAAACCGCCAGAACTGCCTTTGCCAGAGGCGCTGGATGCCTGGGTGAAGGCGCATATAGCGGCGCACGTGGTTGGTAAACAGAGAGAGGAACCATGAGTACACCAACGGCCGTAGCCACCCCCACCAAACACCCACCCAAACTGTCGCCCAAACTCATTACCGGCGAGGAACTATACGCCATGGGCGATATTGGCCCGTCTGAATTAGTCAAAGGGGAGATAAAATACCACATGCCCACCGGACACCCACACGGATATATTGAAAACATTATTGGTGCATTGTTATACATTTACTCGAAAACACACCCTATTGGCCGTGCTTTGAGTGGCGAGGTGGGCATTTATACCAGACGAAACCCGGACACGGTGCGTGCAGCCGATGTGGCATTCATTTCCCATGAACGGCTGGCACAAGCTCAGGCAGAAGGGTATCTGAATATAGCGCCGGAATTAGTAGTAGAAATCATGTCGCCAACAAATACCTGGAGCGAAGTGCAGAAGAAATTAGCGGAGTATTTTGCTATTGGCGTATTGATGGTATGGGTGGTTGATCCCCAGTTGGAGCAAATTCATATTTACCGCTCGCCAGAACAGATGAAATTGCTGCGCAAACAAGAAGCGTTGACCGGGGAAGATGTGCTGCCTGGTTTTCAGGTGGCGTTAACCGAAATTTTTGCCGCCGAGTAAAGGCTGTATGACCGATTTCAAACAGATTTATGCCACGCAGCCAGAGCAGTATGAGCGATTGGTGGCGCGGGAGGATGTGGACGGCAATATCCTCAAGGCGCTGCAAGCCATACGGCCGTTGGTAGATGCGGATGTGGTGGAGTTTGGCGCGGGCACGGGGCGGCTCACCTGCCTGCTGGCCCCGCTGGCCAAAAGTATTCACGCCTACGACGAATCAGCGGCCATGCTGGCGGTGGCGGAGGCCAAATTGCTAGAGGGTGGACTGACGAATGGGCACACGGCCCGAAGAAGCTTCAGGTTTGCCGTAGCCGACCACCGCACCATCCCCCTGCCAGACCAGTGCGCGGACATCTGTATCGAAGGGTGGGCGTTTGGGCATTTTGTGGGCTGGCATCCGGCCACCTGGCGTGCGGAAGCGGGGCGGGCGCTGGCGGAAATGGAGCGCCTGCTGCGACCAGGTGGGGTGATGATTTTGCTGGAAACGTTGGGCACAGGTTTTGAGACGCCCACACCGCCGGAGCATTTACGGCCGTTTTACCACTGGCTCGAATCAGAACACCACTTCCACCACACCTGGATACGCACCGACTACCACTTTGCCAGCCTGGCCGAAGCGGCCGAACTGCTGGGCTTCTTCTTCGGCCCAGAAATGGCCGCCCGCCCCCAACTCCGCTTCCCCGAATGTACCGGCCTCTGGTATAAGACCGCATAGACTTGTACAATATATTGCACAGAATTGGCGACCTGACTATACTTGGGCAGACCTGACAGGTTTGAGAAAACCTGTCAGGTTTATGAGTTGGCCATTGTGAGCGAGGCTATCATGCAAGTCGTCACCTTTACGGAAGCGAGAAATAATCTGAAAAGCATATTGGATCGAGTCGTCGCAGATGCTGATTACACGGTGATTACCCGACGTGATGCCGAAGACACAGTGGTGATGTCTCTGGAGTCGTTTAATAGCTTGTTGGAAACGGTTTACCTGCTCCGATCCCCGGCGAACGCTTCCCACCTGTCCCGTTCTATCGAACAGTACCAAAATGGACAGGTAGTGGAAAGGGAATTGCTGGATGAGTAGGAAGCTGGCCTGGACAGAGGCAGCCTGGTCAGATTATCTCTATTGGCAGTCTCAGGATAAAAAGACCTTGAAGCGCATTAACCGGTTGATTGAGGGGACCCGGCGTGAACCTTTCACCGGCATAGGCAAACCAGAACCTTTGCGCGAAAATCTGTCTGGCTTTTGGTCACGCCGCATTGACGAGGCCAATCGTCTGATTTACGCAGTGGATGATGAATATCTCACCATCATTGCCTGCCGGTATCACTACTAGCCTATCAAAACACCCAAACACCAAAACACTCAAACACCAAAACACTCAAACACCAAAACACTCAAACACCAAAACACTCA
>CAZOPF010000204.1:2106-4247 GCA_964581605.1 uncultured Ardenticatenaceae bacterium | reverse complement strand
AAACACATTATAATCCTTGGGAAAGTTGGAAACAAGCAACCTGGAAAGAATAATTTTTTCTGAATCTACCATTGGTATTTTGAGTAGCGAGCAACCTGGCTGGATGTTGGCGTTGGCGACACGGCCGTTGCCCCTTTTGTTTATTCGACTTTATCAACCCTATTTTTGAGAAGAGGACTATGATATTACTCAACATCGCGATCATCATTATCTGTGTAGTTGTATTGGCCTATGGCGCGAACATACTGGTGGAATCAGCCGCCCGTATCGCCCGCCATATTGGACTTTCTGAATTGGTTATTGGCCTGACCATTGTGGCCATGGGCACATCCGCGCCGGAATTTGCCGTGACGGTAGCCGCCGCCTTACAGGGAGAATCGGATATTTCCGTGGGTAATGTGGTTGGCTCTAACATCTTCAACCTCGGTTTTATTCTGGGAACAGTGGTCGCCATTCGCGCTATCGCCACCTCACCCAAGCTGGTATATCGGGATGGGATAGTGCTGATTGGCACGACGCTGGTTTTGTTATTTTTTATGCGTGACCTGTATTTAGCGCCATATGAAGGCGGGCTATTGTT
The DNA here is from genome assembly GCA_964581605.1 of uncultured Ardenticatenaceae bacterium. Taxonomy (GTDB): domain Bacteria; phylum Chloroflexota; class Anaerolineae; order Promineifilales; family Promineifilaceae; genus CAADGU01. The sequence continues at coordinate 3,667 of CAZOPF010000204.1, read as the reverse complement.
GTTGGGGCTTTTTATTTACCTGTTCTACCTGTTTCGCCAGCGTGAGATTCCTACGGATGAAATTCCAGATGGCGAATACCGGAAGTATGATCCGCTGCTATTCCTGGTAGGGTTGGCTTTGATTCTGGCTGGTGGGCGTTTCCTGGTGCAATCGTCGGTAGCGGTGGCGGAATTTTTTGGCCTGTCGGAATGGGCGATTGGCGTGACTATTATCGCTGCCGGTACCTCGGCGCCGGAGTTTGCCACCTCTTTGGTAGCAGTGTTGCGTGGTCATTCTGATATTTCTATCGGTAATTTGATCGGCAGTGACATCTTTAATTTGCTGGGGATATTGGGCGTGGCTGGTCTCATCCAGCAAGAGCCAATGGTCATAGATCCGGCAGGCTTAAACAGCATCATGTTATTAAGTGGCATGGTGATTTTTGTGGTCATTTTGATGCGTAGCGGCTGGCGGTTGGCGCGTTGGGAAGGTGCATTGTTATTGGTGATAAACCTGTTCCGTTGGTACATGGACTTCTCTTCGCATTGAGTCATATGCAAGATTTGATTGTTCCTGGTTCAACAATTGGTGTCTTAGGTAGTGGGCAGTTGGGGCGGATGTTGGCGTTGGCGGCTCGACAACTGGGTTATCGCATCCATGTCTTTTCCCCGGAACGAGACACGCCGGCCGGGCAGGTGGCTGACCTGGAAATTTGTGCCGCCTATGACGATCTGGACGCGGTGCGGGCTTTTGCGCGGGCGGTGGATGTGGTGACGTATGAGTTTGAGAATGTACCGGCAGACACGGCCGTAGCCTGCCAACAATTCGCCCCCCTTCGCCCCGGCCCTCAAGCCCTGCACATCGCCCAAAACCGGCTGCGCGAGAAAAGTTTTTTTGCGGAAAATGGGCTGCCGACGGCCCCGTTTACGGCCGTACACTCCCTGGCCGACCTGCAAAATGGATTGGCGCACATTGGCTGCCCGGCCGTGTTGAAAACGGCCGTGTCCGGCTATGACGGCAAAGGGCAAATCAAAGTCACCCATCCTGATGAAGCGGCAATGGCCTGGCAGGCAGCCGGGCAGGTGGCTTGCATTTTGGAGGGGTGGGTGGAATTTGAACGCGAGGTTTCAGTGGTGGCGGCGCGGGGAGTGGACGGCCGTTTTGCTCATTACGGCCTCATTGAAAACAGCCACGCCAACCATATTCTGGATGTCTCTAAAGCCCCGGCAAACGCGCCGCCACATGTGACAAACCAGGCGGTGGAAATGGCGCGGTGTGTGTTGGAAGCGCTGGAGGTGGTGGGGGTATTGTGTGTGGAGTTCTTTTTGACGGGCGACGGCCGTTTACTGCTCAACGAAATGGCCCCCCGGCCACACAACTCCGGCCATCTGACCATTGAAGCGTGTGTCACCAGCCAGTTTGAGCAGCAGTGCCGGGCGATTTGTGGCCTGCCGTTGGGGGATACCCGCTACCGGCAACCGGCGGCAATGGCGAATTTGTTGGGGGATATTTTTCAACGCAGAGGCGCAGAGGGGCAGGGGGGAGAAGGAGCAGAGGGGCAGAGGGGAGAAGGAGCAGAGG
>CAZOPF010000204.1:0-2006 GCA_964581605.1 uncultured Ardenticatenaceae bacterium | reverse complement strand
GGGGAGAAGGAGCAGAGGGGCAGGGGGGAGAAGGAGCAGAGGGGCAGAGGGGAGAAGGAGCAGAGGAGATCATGTCACTCTCCTACCCCTCTGCTCCCCTGCTCCTCCGCTCCTCCGCTCCTCCGCTCCCCCGCTCCTCCGCTCCTCCGCTCCCCCGCCCCTCTGCCGAAGTACCAAACTGGACGGCCGTACTCACCATCCCCAACATTAAAGTACATTTGTACGGCAAGCGTGAAGCGCGTGACGGCCGTAAAATGGGACATCTGACGGCATTGGCGGATAGTGTAGAGGAAGCAGAGAAAGTGGTAAGAGAGGCGAGGGAATTGTTGAGAGATTAGAGATTAGAGATTGGAGATTGCTTACATTCAATCTCTAATCTCTAGTCTCCAATCTCCGTTTTCGGAGAGATGTAATGGACAGACTGGATTTCCACGATCATGACAAATTCCACGATGAGTGTGGCATTTTTGGTATTTATGCCCCGGAGCGGGATGTGGCCCGGCTGGCTTTTTTTGGCTTGTATGCTTTGCAACATCGCGGGCAGGAGAGTGCCGGTATCGCTACCTGCGACGGCCGTATGGCTTACAGCCACAAAGGCATGGGCTTGGTGTCCCAGGTGTTCACGGAAGAGAACTTACGGCCGTTGCAAGGGCACATGGGTATCGGTCAAAATCGCTACTCCACCACCGGCGGCTCCCATTTGCGCAATGCCCAACCTTATCTGATTGAAACCATCTACGGCCCGCTGGGGGTGGCGCACAACGGCAACCTGACCAACGCCCTGCACCTGCGTTACCAGTTGCTCAAACGAGGGGTCGGCCTTTCCTCCACCAGCGACAGCGAAATTATCACCCAAATGCTGGCGGCTCCGGCTGATGCCTGGGCGACGGAGCGCAATAACCTGAACGGCCAGGAACAAGACCGCTGGGTGGCCCGGTTGCGGGCGCTGATGCAGGTGGCCGAAGGGGCGTATTCGCTGACGCTGCTCACCCGCGAGGCGGTGTATGCAGTGCGCGATCCGTTGGGCTTACGGCCGTTATGCCTGGGGCAATTACAGGGTGGCGGTTATGTTGTCGCCTCCGAATCGTGCGCTCTGGGCACCATTGCCGCCGAATATCTGCGCGAAATCATGCCCGGCGAAATTTTGCGCCTGGACAAAGAAGGCGTCACCTCCTTCACCGGCTACCAATCCCAAAAACGCGCCCTGTGCGTCTTTGAATATGTCTACTTCGCCCGGCCAGATTCCATCTTTGAAGGGCAGGTCATCCACGAAGTGCGGCAGCGTTTGGGGCGCATGTTGGCCCGCGAAGCGCCGGCTGCGGCTGATGTGGTTGTGGGTGTGCCCGACTCGGCTACACCCGCCGCCATCGGTTACAGCCTGGAATCCGGCATCCCCTTCACCGAAGGGTTGACGAAGAATCGGTATATCGGCCGTACCTTCATCCAGCCCGACGACCAGTTACGCAAAGAAGGGGTACGCATCAAATACAACCCCCTGGAAGCCAACCTGAAGGGCAAGCGGGTGGTGCTGATTGATGATTCCATTGTGCGCGGCAACACGGCCGGGCCGCTGGTGCAGCTCATCCGTGATGGCGGGGCGAAGGAGGTGCATGTGCGTGTCTCTTCCCCCCCCGTCACCAACCCCTGCTTCATGGGCATTGACATGGCCACCAAAAAGGAACTCATTGGCGCGAATGCCGAAATTGAACAGATTCGCCAACGCATTGGCGCGGACAGCCTGGCTTACCTGAGCCTGGAAGGGATGATGGATGCGGTGACGGCCGGGATTCGCCAGCAAACTGGCCACTGTGCCGCCTGCTTCTCCGGCGACTACCCCATTCCCATCCCCGAGTGGCTCTTCCGCAACGAACGGGAGCAGGAAAAGCTCATTTTTGAACAGATGTGGGGGTAAAGGAATTAGGAATTAGGAAGGATGAATTATGAAATGGAGAGTTGGGCGAGGGCTTGTGCGGGCGTCCAAATAGGGATCGTGGCAATTTGAAAGC
>CAZOPF010000203.1:0-4290 GCA_964581605.1 uncultured Ardenticatenaceae bacterium | reverse complement strand
TTGGTTGGTGGCTCCGGTTGGCTGACCGGCGGCTCCACACAACTGAGGCGGGATTGTAGTGAGCAGGAAGAAATGCGTCAAGCTAAAAGTTCCATAAAAGTCTGGCGAGTGTTAACGATGCTTGTTCAACGATGCCAATGCCTGCTGCTGGGCATGCAGGGATAAGGGGCATTATTCATTGAACAATTCGCCTACGCTGCGCCCTTCGTGGGAACGAATAATGACCTCGCCCAACAATTTGGCGACTGTGAGGATGGTCATATTGGTCAGCCGCTTTTCAGCCAGAATAGGCAGCGTATCGGTGGTCACAATTTCTTTGATGGGCAGCTCGCGCAAGCGGTCTACGGCCGGAGGGGAAAAAACAGGGTGGGTGAAAGTAATATACACATCTCTGGCCCCGGAAGATTTAACTAACTGTACTGCCTCGCGTATGGAACCGGCCGTATCCACAATATCATCCACAATAATCACATCCTTGCTATCCACTGAGCCAATCAAACTGAGCGCTTCCCGTGCGGTCTCATTCCCGATGCGCCGTTTCTCCACAAAAGCCAATGGAAATTCTAAAGTGGCCGCAAAGTTACGGCCGCGCTTGGCAAAACCCAGGTCTGGCGTCACCACCACCGCATCTAATTTTTTGGCGCGGAAATAATCGGTGAGGATATGAAAAGCGGTTAATGAATCGCCAGGGATTTTGTAAAAGCCCTGAATCTGTTCTGCGTGCAGGTCAATGGTAATCCATCGGTCTGCTCCGGCAATTTCGATCATATCCGCCAATAAACGAGCCGAAATGGGCACACGCGGCTGGTCTTTTTTATCACTCTGGGCATACGCCATGTAGGGGATCACCACTGTCACACGTCCGGCCGAGTCACGCTTGAGGCAATCTATGGCAATAAGCATCTCCATGATGTTTTCATGGATGGGGCGGCTGTGGCTTTGAATGAGAAAGACGTCCTGCCCGCGCACACTGCCATGCAGCTTCACAAAAATGTTTTCATTAGGAAAGTGGATGATGTCCCAGCCACTCAACGGAATGTTGAGATAGTCGGCAATTTTTTGGGCTAATTCGGGGTTGCCCGAACCGGCAAATAGCTTGATGTTCCCATACGCTACAATATCACTCATAAGGCTCTCTCTGTTAGCTGGCTAAAAAGTTGATTCACGGCCGTATACGGGTCTATCTCTCTGGCGGCAACGGCCGTTACCAACGCATCCAGTTCGAGGGGGGCAACGGCCGTGCCCAGGCGCGCCAGCAGCCGTATCTGTAATAGCTGCCGGAGTTCATGCGCACACCGCGCCTGCTCCCGTTTGTGCCATTCACCGCTTTGCTGCAAATAGCTTTGGTGCCACTGAATCTGCCCCACCAGTTCGGTGATGCCTTGCCCTGAACTGGCAGTGGTGGGCAAAACGGGAATTTGCCAGCCGACAGTTGTGCCATTGGTGGCAGGAGCAGGAGGGCTGAGCAAACGGCCGTGATGCCTGGTGCCACCGGCCGGCCCTAAATGCAGCATCAATTCCAACGAACGTATCACCCGGTCACTGCCCGGGCGATCTGCTTTATTCACCACCAGAATGTCAGCAATCTCCAGAATACCCGCCTTAAACGCCTGCACGTCATCCCCCATGCCCGGTGTTTCGATCACCAGCGTGGTATGAACAGCCTGGGCAATATCCACTTCGGCCTGCCCCGCGCCCACTGTTTCTACCAGAATTTTGTCAAATCCGGCCGCATCCAGCACTTTCATGGCTGCCCAGGCCGCCTGCGCCAGCCCGCCCAGGCTGCCCCGCGAAGCCATGCTGCGAATGAACACGCCGCTATCACCGGCCAGGTCCCGCATACGCACCCGGTCACCCAGCAATGCGCCGCCAGTGAATGGGCTGCTGGGGTCAACGGCAATAATGGCTACCCGTTGCGCTTGCTGGCGAAACTGTTTGGCAATTTCAGTTACCAGCGTGCTTTTGCCAGAGCCAGGCGGCCCGGTAATGCCAATGAGATGGGCCTTCCCGGTGTGTGGATATAAAGCGGCAACGGCCGTTTCGGCGGCCGTTGCGCTGTTTTCAACCAGGGTGATGAGGCGGGCGATGGCGCGGGCACGGCCGCCCAGCACCGCCACAATCAGCTCCTCATTCACGCCGCCCTCTCCTCCTGCACGGCCGTCAATGTTGCGTTAATGAACTGGATAATCTCTTCTGTACGCGCGCCAGGGCCAAAAATGCCAGCCACTCCCATTGCCTGCAAGGCCGGTATATCATCAGGTGGAATAATGCCGCCCAGAAACACGGGCACATCGTCCATTTCATTTTCAGCCAACAATTCCATGATACGCTCCACCAACGGCAGATGCGCTCCTGAAAGAATGCTTAAGCCAATCGCATCCGCATCTTCTTGCAAGGCCGACTCAACAATCATATCGGGAGTCTGGCGTAAACCGGTGTAAATGACTTCCATACCGGCATCGCGCAAGGCACGCGCAACCACCTTTGCACCACGATCATGGCCGTCCAACCCCGGTTTGGCTATCAGAATACGCGGTTTCATTTCCATATCCATCTCAACCTTTCAGAATGGCGGCTGGCTGATTTGTCAGGGCAAATTTTTAGCCGCAAGCCATCACATTTCTCTTGTTGTAATTGGCAATCACCCATGTTGAACGCTTGCCTCTAATCCTCTGGTTCTGGGAGGGAGATTATACCGGCAGGCAAATTGAATGGCGAGTTTAATGAATGGCGGTGCCTATCAAAAAAGCACCGTTTCTTTTACATAATCTCTACTTGCAGAAATGCCCCATCATGGTCTATACTATGTAAAGTGATTTTATGTCATCTTGCACTCGAAAGGAGGTTCAAGATATGAAAACAAAGTTGGCTTTCAGTAAATTATGGCTGACGGTTGTTGTGCTGATTTCCGGGTTATTTCTGGCAAGCCAGGTCATGGCGTATGACACACAGGCCCAGGTGACAGCGCCGGCAATTGTTAACACCAGTTCGGCCACTGTCCATGCCAATGCAGATACCCAGGCGACGATTGTGGATGTGGTTTCTCTCAATCAGGTGGTAACGTTGATTGGGCGTAATGCTGATGCCAGTTGGGTATTTGTCCGCACTCCGAACAACATTGTGGGCTGGATGCGGCCGCAGGGGTTAACCTATACGATCAATTTATTTGATCTGACGGCCGTGAGCACCACTCCCGTGGCGACGGCTACACCTGCCCCAGGCACCGCTACCGCCACCCCCACCGCCCGGCCGTCCACGGGTATTACGGGCGTTGTGAATACGGGCGCCCTGAATGTGCGTTCTGGCCCTGGCGTCCAGTTCAATGTGATTGCCGCCGTTTATTTTGGTGATGTGGTCTCATTGATCGGCCGTAATGGGGACTCTACCTGGCTATTCATTCAGACTGCGGCCGCAGTGCGCGGCTGGGTAAATGCCAGATACATCACGCCCAGCGCCTCCATTGCCCTGTTGCCGGTGGTAGATAGCTCCGTCTCCACGCCGGTACCCGGTGTGCCCACCTCTACACCTGTAGGGCCAACCGCTACGCCGACGGCCATGCTGCCAACGACTATCCCGAACACGGCCGTAATCAACACGGCCGCTCTGAATGTTCGTTCTGGCCCTGGTGTTGGCTATGTGCGGGTGACCACCGTAGACAACGGCGAACTGGTCTGGTTGTTAGGGCGTAACCTGGACACCAGTTGGGTGAACATTGCAGATATCAATGACATACAGGGTTGGGTTAACGCCCGTTACCTGTCCAGCAGTTCAAATCTGGCTAACCTGCCGGTTACCTCCCAGAGTGGCACAGGCACAGTGGTTGCAGGCAACTTGAATGTCCGCAGTGTACCCGGCATCGGCGGCTCGGTGGTCACCGTTGCCCCCAATGGCTCTGCTGTGGTGCTGTTGGGGCGCACCAGTGATAATACCTGGCTCTATGTACGTGCCAGTGATGGGCAGGAAGGGTGGGCAAACGCCACTTATATTAGCACAGGGATGAATGTGAATATGCTGCCATCGCTGGCTGGCCCGGTGCCGGGGCAGCCCATTGCCCCACCTGTTCCGCCGCCAGCGGCGAATCCGGGCAATACGGCCAGCTTGCGTGCCTGCCCCAACGTGAATTGCCAGATTACCGGCACCGTCTATTCTGGTCTGGCGGTTACGGCCACCGGGCGCACGGCCGATAACACCTGGGTGTATGTGGTGTTGAGCAATGGGCAGCAAGGCTGGATTCAAGCGCAGTTTGTGGCTTTGGGTGTGCCCATCAGCACCCTGCCTGTCAAACAATAA
>CAZOPF010000202.1:3202-4489 GCA_964581605.1 uncultured Ardenticatenaceae bacterium | reverse complement strand
CATCTTAACGTTTGCTCAATGAAACGGCGCAGAACTAAGTACGGCCGTACCCCCCGTTTGCCTACATCTATCCCCTAAGCTAGAATTTTCGCCGCTTTAGCGATCCCCGTTAAAGCAAATTTGAGATCATACAGGCCCTATGCGGCAGCTGTCGCCCCGGTCTGTGATGGAGGTATAGAGAAGTATGGAAGAGGAACAGGCATCTGGAGAGATGCAGGAAACAGGGGCAATATCGGCGGTGGAGCCAACCCCCGATACAGGCCAGGAAACGGCAAACGGATCCGGAAAATCATCAAAGTTCATCATCATCGGCTTTGTTATTGTGGCCGCGTTGGTGCTGGTTGGGCTGTTCTTGCCGCCCATCTCGTTGGGTGAACGGTTAGGGTTGACGGGTGGCGAAACGGCAGCGACGGCCGTGGCCAATGACCCCACCGCCGCCCCCACCACCGAAACGGCCGAAACCGCCACCAGCAGCCCCACCATCCCCGGTGAATTTGAAGTGATCGGGGCAGACACGGCCGTGACCGTCTCCTCCATCCCCCCGGCCGATATGGCCGCCGCCGGCGTGGGCGAACTGCCCGCCAACACCGTTGCCCTGGGCAATCTGTATATAGTTGCCAGCGAAGGCTCCCCTTCAGGGCAGGTGGTGATTACCTTACCAACAGGCGCAGAAGCCCGCACCACCGATTTATATGGTTGGGATGGTACAGCCTGGCATTTCGTGGCTACGGATGTAGATACAAACAATCTCGCCTCAAAGCCCGGCAGCCTGCACAAAGCCTACGCGCTGGTACAACCCGGCGCACCTGTCGCCTACACCCTGGCCGCCGAACTGCAACCGGAAGGTGAGCTGGCCCCCGAACTACTGCCCCAACTGAGCATCTTGAGCCTGGGCACACTGCAATTGGTGGGCAATGGCGACCTGCAAGGCGAAGTGGCGGCCGCCCCCGCCGGGGAATATGAAAAATATCTGCACGTTACCAACAGCGGCGAAGTGGTGGATACCGCTTCCCTGCTGGCCTTTTTGAACGATTCGGCCGCGCAAGGCAACCAGATCAACGTGTTGGTGAACACGGCCGTTTCCAACGGCTTCAACGGCGTTAATTTGGATTACCAGGGGGTAGACCCGACCCAACGCGACGGGTTCACCAGCTTCGTCAGCAGCCTGGCAGACGCCCTGCACGCCCAGGGACTCAAACTGGCGATCACCCTGGGCACACCCGATAACAGCACCGGCCAATGGGACACCGGCGGTCAGGATTGGGCGGCTTTGGGGGCTTTGGCCGA
>CAZOPF010000202.1:0-3102 GCA_964581605.1 uncultured Ardenticatenaceae bacterium | reverse complement strand
GGCAGTAACCTTAGCTTTGCCTGGGAGGGCAGCGAAACGCCCGGCGTTTACACCATCAATGCTAATTTTGCCCTGGGTGACACCATCATCCCCTTAGATAGTCTGTCTGTGACTGTTGTTGAACCTGTTGTAGAGGAAGATCGGGATGCGGCTACGGCCGTGATTACTCCTACCGCCACTGCCCCCGCCACCGCCGTCACTTATGATCCCGGCGACGCCGATGCGGTTGTCACCATCCTGGCGAACGTTCGCACCGGGCCTGGCCTGAATTACGCAACGCTGGCGGGTGGTGCGGCCGCTGGCACCAAAGTGAATGTAACCGGCCGTAACGAAGACGCCTCCTGGTTGCAAGTAATCTTGCCGGATAACCGGGAAGGCTGGATTGCTGCTCAACTTCTGGAACTAAATCCTGAACTGGATGTGGACGCGCTGGTGGTTGCGGCCGTGTCCCCCCCGTCAAGCGGCGGCGGTTCAGGGACCGGCGCACCGCCCCCGGTATCAGCCCCTCCGGTTGCTGCGGGCAACTTTGAACTGGGGGGACAGACGCACACGTTTGCCAACCCCACGCTCATGGCTTCGGCCGGCATGAACTGGGTGAAATTTCAGCATAAATGGGGGCCGGGCGATGATCCGGCTGGTGTGGCCGGCCGGATTGCCAATGCCCATGCCGCCGGGTTCAAGGTGTTGCTCAGTATTCCCGGCGGCAATACGTATCCCAGCAGTATTGACTTCGCCAGCTATGTGGAGTTCCTGCGCGGTGTGGCTTCTTATGGGCCAGACGCCATTGAAGTGTGGAATGAGATGAACATTGACTTTGAATGGCCGGCCGGGCAGATTGACCCGGCCAGCTATGTGAATAACATGCTGGCTCCGGCTTACAATGCCATCAAATCGGCCAATCCCAATGTCATGGTGATCAGCGGCGCGCCCGCGCCGACGGGTTTTGACAATGGCACTAACGCCTGGTCAGACTCCCGTTATATGGCCGGCATGGCGGCGGCTGGCGGTGGCAATTATGCCGACTGTATTGGCGCACACTTTAACGCGGGGGCCACATCACCCAGCCAAAACAGCGGCCACCCCACCGGCAGCGCCCATTACAGTTGGTATCTAATCCCCACTTTGAATGTTTATTCGCAATTAGGTAAACCGGTTTGTTTTACAGAATTGGGTTATCTTTCCGGTGAGGATTATGGTGGTGTGCCGTCGCGTTTTTCCTGGGCGGCGAACACGACGGTGGCGCAACATGCGGCCTGGCTGGCTGAGGCGGTAAGTGTGGCCGCCAATACTGGTCGGGTGCGTCTGGTTATTGTTTTCAATGTGGATTTCACCCATTGGGGCGATGACCCGCAAGCTGGTTATGCCATGATCCGCAAAGATGGCAGTTGCCCCTCGTGTAGCACATTGGGGCAGGTGATGGGACGGTAATTGGTGGGAAGTGAACAGTGAACAGTGAACAGTGAGCGACTGTTTATTACTAACTGTTCACTGTTTACTGCAAAGAGGGCGCATTTGGGAGGACCAGATGCGCCTTTTGTTTTGAACCAAGAGGTGTGAGATGAAGCTATGGAATTTGTTTGGACTGATGATTGTTTTAGTGTGGGCGCTGGCGGCGTGTGGTGGTGATACGGCCGAACCGGCGGCGGAAACGGCCGTTGCGCAACCGGAAGTGGTTGCTTCGCCTACGCTGTCCCCAGAGGTAAGTACCCCCACGCTGCCACCCCCGGCCGTATCGGTTTCGGGTGGAGGTGAAGAAGGGGCAGGGGCAGAAGCGGAACCGGCCATCGTGGAAAGTGAGCCAACGGCCGTGCCTAACATCATACAGCCGTGGCCGGCCGACAAGTTCGGTTATGGCGTTCAGGTACACGGTAATGCGACCGTGGGCGACCCCGCCCAAACCATGCATGCAGTACGCGAGCAGTTGGGGCTAAACTGGGCGAAGGCGCAGATTCAATGGTGGCTGGTTCACCCTTCGCCCGGTGCTGGACAATGGTTTTTCTATGACGCGGTGGTAGACGAAGCCGCTAAAAACGACGTGAACCTGATGCTCAGTGTGGTGGGCGCACCCGCCTGGACGCGGGCGGCGGGTGGCGAAAATGGCCCGCCAGATGATTATGCCGAATACGCCAACTTCTTAACGGAATTGATCGGCCGTTATCCTGGCAAAATTGGGGCCATTGAAGTGTGGAACGAGCAAAACCTGGATCGAGAATGGGCTACTGCCAATGGCATCAGCCCCGAAGATTATGTGCGTTTCCTGCAAGTGGCGCACGATGCCATCCAAGCGGCCGATCCCAATATCATGGTCATCAGTGGGGCTTTAGCCCCTACAGGGGATGGGGATTGGGTGCGTTGGGCAGATGATTTTGCCTGGTTAGACCGGGCATTGGCCGCCGGTCTGCTGAATTATGCTGATTGTGTGGGTGTGCATCATAATGGTTACAACATTGGGCCGGACGTAGCCTTTGACCAGGCGGGCAGCACGGCCGAAGCTGCCACCGCCCAATTCCGTGGCCCGTTTGATAACCCGCATCACAGCTGGAGCTTTAAGACGACGCTGGATACTTATGCCCAGAAGATTCAGGCCATTGACCCCAACGCCAAACTGTGTGTGACGGAGTTTGGTTGGGCCAGCAGCGAAGGGTATGATGTGGTTCCCACCGGCTTCGAGTTTGCCAATGACAACACCCTTGAGGAGCAAGCCCAGTACATCACCCAGGCATTCCAACAGATGCACGATTCGGGCAATGTGTGGCTGGCGTTTTTGTTTAATTTTGACTTTGGCAATAAAGGCAGCGGCCCCACTGATGACCCGGTGCCGTATAGCATTGTGGACACCAATGGCGTGCCACGTCCGGCCTTTGGCGCGGTCGCCGAGATGGAAAAACTGGATTAGGTTTTATGGGTGAGACGCACTGCCACAGTGCGTCTCGCCTGGTTTCCATGACGCGCCAACTGGTCGGTATCGTTTTTTTATTGGTGATGGTGGCGTGTACGCAAGCGCCCGAACCGGCTGCCACTCCCATACCATTGCCAACAGCGACAACGGTGGCTACGGCCGTGGCCCCCCCCCTTCCCCCGCCCCGCCGCACCGACGACAAC
>CAZOPF010000201.1:0-4531 GCA_964581605.1 uncultured Ardenticatenaceae bacterium | reverse complement strand
GATAACAACTCCCATTCGATAAGCTGCGCGACGGGTTGGCCGTATACATCCAGCAGCGATTGTCCAAATTTCTGCTCGAAGGCGGCCAGGTCCAACCCCTCGTCCAGCAGGCGCAGTTGGGTGATGATGGTATCGGTCATTTGTTCCGGGACGGTGAGGGTGTGGTGGGCGGCAACGGCCGTAGACAGTGGGTGGCCCGGCGCTCTTGCCTGCTCTAAACGACGGATGTAGACACGCGGTTGTTTGACCACCTCATACCGCATCCCCGCCGCATGGCCGTGCGCACCCGCACCCAGGCCCAAATACTCCCCATTACGCCAGTAGGTCAGGTTGTGTGCGCAGGCGTAACCGGGCAAGGCCCAATTGGAAATTTCGTAATGGTCGTAGCCATGAGCGGCCAGTTGTTCGCAGGCCAGAGCGTATTGGTCGGCGGCTAAATCGGGGTCAGGTGGGGGGATACGGCCGTTGTCCAGCCACCGCTTCATGGGTGTGCCCGGCTCAATGGTCAGACAGTACAGGCTCAAGTGGGTGGGCCGTAAAGCCAATACCGCCTGGACGCTTTCAGCCCATGAGTCCAGCGTTTGCCCCGGCACGCCGTAAATCAAGTCGAGGTTTAGATTGGTGATACCCGCCTGCCGCGCCAGGTCTACGGCCGTCGCCGCTGCCGCAAAATCATGTTCCCGTTCCAGCAGCGCCAGTTCGCCGGGGATGGCGCTCTGTACGCCAAAGCTGAGGCGGTTGATGCCCAGATTGTGTACGGCCGTCAGGTAATCCAAATCCACCGTGCCCGGATTGGCTTCCATGGTCACTTCGGTGTTTTCAGCGAGGGTGAAATGGGTGTGGACGGCCGTGAGAATGGTTTCAAGCTGCCCGGCCGTCATTAACGAAGGGGTACCGCCGCCCAAAAAAATAGTGTGCGCCGGGCGACGTTCCACTCCTGCAACTTGCCGCGCCTCCGCGGCCAGCGATTCCGCATACACCGTCTGCAAGTCGGCCAGACTGGTGTACGTATTAAAATCGCAATACGCACAGCGGTGGCGGCAAAAGGGGATGTGGAGGTAGAGGCTGAGGCTTTTCATTATTCATGGGTGGTATGTTGCAAGTTGCAGGTGGCAGGTAGCAAGTGGCAAGTAAACTTGCCACCTGCCACTTGCTACTTGCTACTAAAAACATTTGTCTAAGCTGCCTGCATACCGTATCATACCAATACCAAAGTATTGTATCCACTCTGCCCACTAGCAGTATCAGAGGCAAAATCCATGACAACAGGTTTCCTTCCCCAATTAGACAACCGGCGGTTGGTACGCATGGTCGAGATCAGCCGTATTCTCAATTCTGAAACGCATCTGGAACAACTGCTCTCCACCATTATTAAAGAGGCGGCCGAATTGACCACAGCTGAAGCCGCTTCCATCTTTTTGCTTGATCCGCGCACCCGTCAATTACTGTTTACCGCTTCTTCCAATCCTATCCCGGCCAATATGATGAACATTCCCGTGTCGCTGGATAACAGCATTGCCGGGGCGATTGTGAAGGCCAACCGGCCCATGTACATTCAGGATGTGACGCAAGACCCGCGCTGGAATAAAAACATTGACCAGGCGATTGAATTCCAGACGAAATCCATCCTGGGCGTACCCATGCGCAATGCCAATAAAGAGCCGGTGGGGGTGTTGGAAGCGATTAACAAACTGGGCACGCCCCACTTTGTGCGCGAGGATTTTGAAACATTGACAGTTTTGGCCGATATTGCCGGGGTAGCAGTGGAAAAAGCACGCCTGATCGAAGAACTAGAAAAGGCAAACAGCGAACTGGCGGAACTGGATGAACTTAAAACGAATTTTATCGCCATTGCCTCCCATGAACTGCGAACGCCGCTGTCGGTGATTTTGGGTTATGTTTCCTTTTTGCGGGATGAGGCAGGGCCGGAAATGGCCGCACAAATGGACAGTGTGTTGGGTGCGGCCGTACACCTGCGTACCCTCATTCAAGATATGCTCAATTTGCGCTATGTGGATGCCGGGGAAACGGCCGTGAACCGTGAACAGGTAGACTTTGTGGAAATTGTACGGGAGATGCAGGTGCAAAAAGACGAAACGGCCGTCGCCAAACAGCAAACCATCAACGTTAAGCTGCCGGCATCCCCCATTCCCGTGCTGGTAGACCGGAGCATGATCGAAGTGGTTTTAGGCAACTTGTTGGACAATGCCGTTAAATTCACCCCACAAGGGGGCAGTATCCTGATTGCCGTGCAGCCCCAGGGGTCGGAAGTGTGGTTCCGCATCCAGGATACCGGCGTGGGTATCCCCGAAAACCAGATCAGCCGCATCTTCCGCCGCTTCTACCAGGTGGAATCGGCGTTGCGGCGAAGTTATGAAGGCATGGGGCTGGGGCTGGCAATTGCTAAAGAGCTGGTGGAATTGAACGACGGCCGTATCTGGGCCGAAAGCGTCGAAGGGCTGGGCAGCGAATTTTTTGTTGCCCTACCTCGTGCAAATATGTGAGATGGCGAGACGAAGAGAGTGAGAGACGGGGCAACCGGACAATCTTTCACTCTTCCCGTCTCCCAATCTCTCAATCTTCCCAAAAAGTTTTGGAAACAATAACAAAAACATTGGAACAAGGCCCCTTACGGCTGTTGGAACCGCTAGAGCAAGAAATCTTTCAATTGCGATTGGCGCAGGGGTGGCAAGATGTGGTACGGCCGTTACGTCTGCTTTATGGCAACCGTCCCGATTTTCAAACGTGGTTGGGCCGGTTTGTGGAAATTACAGCCAAAGCATATGCGGCACGGCCGTCTGACTTGCGCCGCCTCGATCTCCAACGGGTGCATCAACCCGACTGGTTCCAACGCCCCGACATGGTAGGCTATGTGGCCTACACCGAACGCTTCGCCGGGAACCTGTGTGGCGTTCAAGAAAAAATCCCCTATCTCAAAGAACTGGGCGTCACCTATCTCCACCTCATGCCCCTGCTCAAACCGCGCCCTGGGGCTAATGATGGCGGCTACGCGGTCATGGATTACCGCCAGGTACGTGATGATCTGGGCACAATGGCCGACCTGGCCAGCCTGGCCGCCCAATTGCGCCACAATGAGATTAGCCTGTGCATAGACCTGGTGTGCAACCACACCGCCAAAGAACATGCCTGGGCGCAGGCTGCCCGGCAAGGCGACGCCGATTACCAGGCTTACTATCTCATGTTTCCCGACCGCACGCTGCCCGACGAATATGAAAAAACAGTGCGCGAAATTTTCCCCGAATTCAAAACCGGCAGTTTCACTTATTACGCCGAGGTGCAAAAATGGGTCTGGACAACGTTCAATGAGTTCCAGTGGGATTTGAACTATGCCAATCCGGCCGTCTTCGCTGAAATGCTAGAAATCATGCTCTTTCTAGCCAACCAGGGAGTAGAAATTCTGCGGCTGGATGCCGTCGCTTTCATGTGGAAGCGGCTGGGTACCGATTGCGAAAACCAACCCGAAGCCCACGCCATTTTGCAAGCGTTTCGTGCCCTCAGCCGCATCGCCGCCCCCGGCCTGTTGCTGAAGGCGGAAGCGATTGTGCCGCCGCCGCAGCTTGTACCCTATCTAGGCATCGGGGAAGCCACCGACAAGGAGTGTGAAATTGCCTATCATAACGTCCTTATGGTCACATTGTGGAGCGCCCTGGCCGAGCGCAAAGTGGTATTGGCGACCCACGTGCTGCAAAAAATGCCGCGCATCCCGGCCCGCACTGCCTGGGTGACGTATGTACGCTGCCATGACGACATTGGTTGGGCCATCACCGAAGAAGATGCGGCCGAAGTGGGGCTGGATGGTTTTGCCCACCGTTCGTTCCTGAGCGATTTTTATACCGGCCGTTTTCCGGGCACATTTGCGCGGGGCACCACTTTTCAATTCAACCCCAAAACGAACGACCGGCGGGTGAATGGCTCATGTGCTTCACTGGCCGGTCTGGAAATTGCTATCGAAAAGGAGAATTGGGGTGCGGCCGACCTGGCCATTCGTCGGGTTTTGCTGCTGTACAGCGTTATTTTTGCCTTTGGTGGGATTCCATTGATTTATATGGGGGATGAGATTGGTTTGCTGAACGACCGGCACTATGTGGATGATCCTCACCTGGCGGCCGACAGCCGTTGGATTCATCGGCCGCATATGGATTGGGCGAAAGCAGCCGACCGGCACGACGAACAGACAATAAGCGGACGATTGTTTCAAGGGATGTGTCAGCTGGCGGCGGCCCGCAAACGGACGCTGGCGCTGCACGCCCGCACGGCCGTGACTCCCATCTGGACGCACAATGATCAGGTGTTGGGGCTGGTGCGGGAAAGTGCTTACGGCCGTCTCCTTATCCTGGCGAACTTTACCGGGCAACCCCAAACCATCGGCCGTACCCGGCTGCAAGAACTTGGTTTTGCTGGTTTGCTGGTCAATCGCCTGGACGAACAATTCCTCAACCCCTGGCAAGACATTACGCTAGAACCATACCAGACCTATTGGTTAACGCCAGTGCCAGCCTGACATTGACGA
>CAZOPF010000200.1:1021-4567 GCA_964581605.1 uncultured Ardenticatenaceae bacterium | reverse complement strand
ATATGAATTATTAGCACGGGAACTGGCGTGGCCGGTGGAGTGGACGGCCGTGTACCATCGCCCCGCCCCTCTCCTCCTGGAAATTGGGTTTGGCGGGGGGCACTTTCTGGCCGGGCTGGCGCAGCAGCGGCCAGAGGCCAATGTGCTGGGCGTGGAAATTGCCCGGCCAGCCATCCGGCGGGGGGTGAAAAAGTTGCAGGCGGCGGGGGTGAGCAACGGCCGTGTCCTGCAAGCCTCGGCCGAATACCTGTTATGGGCCTGCTGCGCCCCGGAAACGGTACACGAGGTGTACATCAACTTTCCCGACCCCTGGCCCAAAGGCAAACAAACCCACCGCCGCCTGATCAACCCCCGCTTCCTGGCGCTGCTGGCGGCGCGCCTGTGCGCCAGTGGGCGGCTGCACATCGCCACCGATGTAGCCGATTATGCTCATGCCATTGCCGCCGACCTGGCCCAATCCCCCCATTTTGACAGCCTGTATGAAACGCCATTTGTGACACAAAGAGAGATGCCCGACGGCCGTGTCCGCACCAAATACGAACAACTGGCCCTGGCTGCCGGTTCCACCTGCCATTACTTCACCTGGCAGCGCAATGCTGTGCCCGCTGCCGATGAATACCCCATCCCCCAGGAGACCCCTATGCCCCATGTCATTTTGCACTCCCCCCTCAGCCTGCCCGAAATTGCCGACCGCTTCACGCCGTTGCATGATACGGCCGATGACGTGCATGTGCGCCTGCCGATGTTGTTCAAATCGCAGCTGGAAAAGTTGTTATTGGTAGAGGCGTACATCAATGAAGAGCCGGTCTCGCAGCGCGTGGGGCTGCTTATCAAACAACGGACGGATGGTCATTATATGATTGGTTTATCTGAAATGGGATTTCCCCGGCCCACACCAGGCGTGCAATTGGCTATTGCCTGCCTGGCGCGATGGCTCATTTTATTGCATCCGGCTACGGCCGTGCAGCACAGCAACCTGCCTTTCCCTCTGCATCATTAGCTTTTGTGGCCGTTCTCTGCCAGGGCATGGTTGAACGCTGGTTGTTGCACCAGCCCGCGCCGGATCAGAGCAGCTTGCAAATGGGGCTCCATTTGGGCGCGAATGGCAGCGTTGGCGTACCCCACCCAGGTGACATCACTTTCCACATCGAGCGGGATGGTTAACGGCCGTCCCCCTTCATCCGTCACCATCACCCCCATCTCCCGCGCAATCAGTTCCGTACACAGGTCATACGGGTGGCAGCAGATGCCCAACGCCTGCCCTTTTTGCGCCAGGAGGGGTTCCATGAGCGGCCGTATATCCGCACAAAACCGGTCATGCCCACTCATCAATTCATATAACTGCCCGCCGCTGCAAATGTACTGGTCTTCAAAACAGTGCGCCTTGCCCGGCTGCACTGGCCCCAAGGCCGCCAGCACAATCTCCTCATCAATAGCCGCCAGCGTTTCCCGCGCCCCAGGGAAGAAGCGGGAAATGGCCGCGAAGCCGTGTGCAATGGTGGTGGCGCGAGAGGGTTGGAGAGAAAGGGGATAAGTTTCCTGGGTAAGGCGGTTGTGGCGCACGGCCGTGACCCCTTCTCCCCGCACCGCCCACACCATGTCCGAAAGGTGCTGCTTCACCAGGGGAATTTCCGTCTGGATAGCAAATTGGATGTCTTGTAAGTTGGTTTCCGGGCCTTTGTTTGGCGCAACGCCGGTCAAAATCCAGCCGCTCCGTTTCTGGTACATCAGCCCCCGTGTCCCGTCAATGGGGTCAACGATGATACGCCAGACGGCCGTTTCCTCTGGCGTGCCTTCCGGCAGTACCAGTTTGCCACCCGGCAGCCCTTCGGCAATCAGCACAATCGGTGTGTGGCTGGCAATCTCATGGCTGAAATAGTCAACCAGCAGCTCTTCACTCACCCGATCAATGGCGTAAATGGTATCCCCCGCTTCCTCTTGGGCGATGCCCGCCATTTGCTCCAGACTGGCTGCCTCACAAGCCACCACCACCCCATCCCGGATGCGGGCATGGATTTCCTGAATAGCCTGAATGAGTTGAGGAATAGCTATTGTCAAAACTTTCAGAGGTAAACTGCTAGATAGTTTCTTGTTGTGCTATCTCCGCATGTTGCAGCAGAGGTGTGATAGCTAAATCTTCATCGAGCAACGGCCAGTGCAACCCATAACCGGAGGGGGAAACTTCAATATAGCTGCGCTCCTGGTTAGTGGCTCTTGCCAGTTTAGCGGAACAGTCTTCCCAGGCAAGGCGGTACAGTTGTCCATCTACCAACAGGTGCAACCCTATCGCGTCAATTTGTACGATTTCCACTTCATGAATTTTTTTACTCATGTTCATCTCATGGATATGAGGTGGCTCATTGCGTTCATTTGCATAGAAAAACAACCGCCAGCCATGTGTAAAGAGAACGGTAGGCATGTTACCCTTTAGGCCGATTCACCACGCAGGCGATGTAGTTCGGCTTCCAGTTCGGCCAACCGTTTTTCAGCCGCCATCCGCGCCTCAACTTCGGCCTGCGCTTTGGCTTCGGCCACCCGCGCTTTAGCTTCGGCCGCCTGCGCTTTGGCTACCACTTCGGGGTAAGTGAGCAATCTTTCCCCCGTACCATCATCTATTACAACCACCTGGTCTTCGTCTAACCCGAACCGTAACCCCACCGTCTGGCAGAAAATAAAGCCGTCTTCATCTGGCGCTTTAGGCCAATACACGCCTTCTTCCAGTTCATACCCCAGCACTTCATTCACCATCTGCCCCCGGCGCTTAAATCGGTCAATGATCACATACTCCTGGACGCCAGCCTGGGCATAGATTTTGACTTTGTCGCGCCGATCTTCCTGCCGGTAATGGGGTGACACAATTTCAATAACGAGGATCGGCCGTGTCCCTTGTTCCGCCACATAAAATTCGCCCTCTATCGTTTCGGGGTGGCGGACATTGGGCACAACAGAGATGTCTGGTGAGGGGTCAGAGAGTCCCGGAACACCCCACTTCATAATCAGGTCCCGAAAAACGGTAATGGTTGGCTCTTTCTGCTTAAAGTAGGTTTCCAGTATGTCGGCCAGGTCGCGGGTGGCTTTTTCGTGGAATGGTTGTTGCGGCATCACATCTCCTTCGCGGGGGTTGAGGAAGTCAGCAGAAGTCAGGGGGATCATGCGAGAAACTTCACGGCCGTCCGCTAACGTCTCTCGTACATACCGCCAGCCGCGCTCCGGTTCTGGCAGTTCATCCGCCACAATGCCGCCAGGGGGATGTTTTATCTGGCTCGTCATCTCTTTTCTCCTATCAGTACGCCGGAGATGATTATAACATGTTTCCTAGTCCGATGGGGTTGCTGAGGGACGCGCCGTAGGCGGTTCTTGTGATGCTGTTGGCGTGGCGCGGCTCGCCGTTGGGCCTGGTTCAACTTCAGTCTCGGTGGGTTCAGGGGTAGGTGATGCCTCCTCTGTTGGGGTTGCTTCCCCGTCCGAATCTTCCTCCGCCGGTTCCTCAACCGCCGGTTCCTCAACCGCCGGTTCCTCAACCGCCGGTTCCTCAACCGCCGGTTC
>CAZOPF010000200.1:0-921 GCA_964581605.1 uncultured Ardenticatenaceae bacterium | reverse complement strand
CTCAATAACTGATTCTTCTTCAACTGGCGATATGGCCGGAGCAAAAATGGGTGGGTATTGGAGGACGCGGTTATTACCGGCATCCGCCACATAGATATTGTCCTGGTCGTCAATAAAGATGCCGGTGGGCAGCGCCAGACTGTTTACATCGGTACCAAACTGGCCGAACTTGCCCAGATAGCTGCCATTGGGGTTGAAGATGAGGATGCGGTAGTTTTCCGGGTCGGTGACGTAAATACGCCCGGCGCTATCACTGGCAATGTATGGTTTGTTGTTGATGGAAAAGTTGCCAGCCCAACTTTCCACCGGCCATTCCCTGACAGGGGAGAAATCAGGGGTGAACTGCTGCACACGGCCGTTCCACGTATCCGTCACATACACAAACCCATTCGGGTCTACGGCCACCCCCACCGGCTCATAGAAAAAGCCCAGATTGCTGCCCGACATACCGTTCTGCCCGCCAATTTGCCCCAGGAAATTGCCATCCCGATCCATGATCTGGATGCGGTGATTGCCCGTGTCGGTGACGAGCATACGGCCGTCGTCCACCAACACAATATCACGCGGCCCAAAAAATAGCCCCAACCCCTGGTCTGGCGCCTGGCTGATGTCGCCCGGTTGCCCAAACGTAGCGACAAAATCACCGTCATGCGTAAATTTTTGGATGCGATGGTTCCAGGTATCGGCCACATAGACAAACTCCTCGTCGGCCGCAATACCCCAAGGCCCTTGCCCCTCCGCATTAAATTCGCCAGGGCCGGTGCCTGGCCCACCAAACTCGTGCAACAGTGTGCCATCGGCCGCAAACGCCTGCACGCGCTGATTGCCCGAATCCAGCACAAAAATCGTGCCATCCGGGGCAACGGCCACATTGCGCGGGGCCAACAGTTCACCAGGGCCAGCGCCAGGGAAGCCGGCTTC
>CAZOPF010000199.1:0-4581 GCA_964581605.1 uncultured Ardenticatenaceae bacterium | reverse complement strand
AATTCATAATTCATAATTCATAATTCATAATTCATAATTCATAATTCATAATTTTCGGAGGAGTCTATTATGGCAGAGTATCAGGAATCAGAAGTGAGTCGTAGAGGGTTTTTGTTGGGCATGGGGGTCACGGCCGTAGCCGCCACCACCGTCGGCGCGGGCGCGGCCTTGCTCAAAGGGTCACAGCAAGCGGCCGTCACCACCATTACCACCTCCCCTCCCGCTGCGCCAGCCATCTCCCTGCCCCCCCTGGCGGCCAATGCCAGCGCCGAATCATTCAGCCAGCTGGCATCTGCCCAGGCAGAAATCATCCGTCTGCAAGCGGCGTTGGATGCCGCCAACCGGCAGATTGAAGCCTTATCGCAGCACGGCAACCATGCGGTCGCTGCCCAGGAAACGATACGCACGGAACTGGCTTCGGCCAATGAGCGGGTGGGTGTGTTGGCCGGGCTGGTGGCGTTATATGAACAGCTAGACGGGGTTGACCTGGGTACGACGGTGGATAATGGGCTGACGGCCGTGTCTGACGCCCTCACCAATCTTTTGAATGACGTACCTTCATTGGAAGAAAGCATGGCTGTCGGGACGTTGGCGTTGGCGGAAGTGGAAAATCATTTGCCGGTGCTGGCCAACGGCCGTGCCTGGCTCGACGCCCACGTGAACAAATTAGACCTTTACTTTCACCAGATTGAAAACCTGCTCATGGACGCGGTGGAAGCGGCCGGCGCTTTTATGCAGATGGTCAATGAGTGGTTTGCCGGGATCAAAAAATGGCTGCCTTTTGGCATTGGCGAAAAGGCAACCACCATCATGCAATCCATCACCACCCTGCTGCTGGAAACGCCCGCCACCATTACCGGCCTGAATGCCAATCTGGCGCAGCCGTTGGATGTGTGGCTGGCGCGGGATGAGCAAAACGAAATTGCCTTAAGCAAAATGCTCGTCAAACCGCTGCGGGATGACCTGATGGTGAAAGCGACTGATGCCCTGGCTAAAGTTCGGGGGATTGAGACGGTTTACACGACTAACTTGAAAGAGCCGGTGGGCACGGCCGTAGCCCGCCAGCAATCCCTCCGCACCCTCATTGCCGACTACCGCCAGCAGCATGAGGTTTGATCCATAACCTGAGCAGAACTACCTGCATCCATCAGGGCATTTCACGCACGATCTGTTCAAGTTCGGTTTGCAGAACAGGCAACTTGTTTTTTACCACATCCCATACGATATCATAGTCTACGCCAACATAATCATGGATGAGCCGGTCGCGCATACCAGCCATAGCTCGCCAGGTAATGTGTGGGTACTTCAATCGCGTCACTTCATCTACATTTTTTGTGGCTTCTCCAACAATTTCCAGACTACGAACAAAAGCTCGTTTCAAGGTTTCATCAGCCATGAATTGGTCTTTCTCCAGATTTGCTGATTCCCCCAGCAGGTATTGAATCTCATCCAGGATGTGGTGCAAATAATCAACGGCCGAACGAGACATACAAGACCTCTTCAAGGATACGCGGGCCAATATAAGGGCTAAGTGATTCAGGTGTCACCAATTCCACCGGGCGGTCAAACAATTCTTCAAGCAAAAAGGAAAGTTGCATAAAATTATCAAACGTCTTTTGTCCGCGCTCGAACTCCACCAATAAATCAATATCGCTATCTGGCCGGGGGTCTCCATGCAAGTACGACCCAAACAAACCCAACTGCTTGACACCTAACGCTGTGATCTCATCTTGCTTTTCTGCCAATAGCTCCAAAATCGCATCTTTGGGTTGGATCAGCGCTTCCATATGGTATTTCATCTCCTACAGTTAATCATAGCATACGGTCAAGTTATAAGTTATATAGGTGCAGTGTCCAGGGGCGGGGCGACGGCCAGAAAATCGTGGGCGAAGCGCTGACTGTATTCGTTAATCAACTCCTCTACCCGCTCTTGACTTTCTGAAGCCACAATCAACCCGGCGTGTTGCTGCTTAGGCACCCGGTAGACAATTTCCTCCGCCTGATAGCCGGATAAATCCGGCCACTCCTGTTTTGCCAGACAAATGAGCACCCCGGCATACTTGCCAGCATCGGACGGAGCGGTATAGGCTTCGCCTCTCACCTGGGCGACTTCCATTTTGGCCCACTCGGCCCACAAATTCACACCCCCGGCCGCTTCTACCATTTGCTCGATATTGGCCCCACCCACCCGTGCGGCCGTTTCCAAAAAGTAAAACTCGCCATCCGTCCCTTTGATAAATTCAGTGTGCGAAACGCCGTTGACCATGCCCAATGCCTTCAGCAGTTTGGCGTTAAAGGTGAGTAGGGCTTTGGTATCTTTATCACGGCGGGGCATGGTACGGGTGACAAAAACGCCGCCGTCGTGAGCCACATGGATGGGCGGACGGCCGTAGACATGTGCCAACGCAAACTCCACCTTCCCCTGCCACATAATGGTGTCTACATGAAACACATCCCCCGTTACAAACTGCTCCAATAGAAAATATGATTGCTGGTCGCCCAGTTCATTCAACCAATGCCACACCTCATCGGCCGAATTGACCCGTTTAATGCCCATGGCCCCCGCTTCCATACGTGGTTTCAGCAGCCAGGGCGGCGATACCCGGTTCATCCATTCGGACAGGCGGGCATGGTTGAAAACGGCCGTAAATTCCGGCACACGGAACCCTTCGGCGCGTGCTTTCAACCGCATCGCCAGCTTGTCCCGAAAATGGCGCGTCACCGTTTCGCCCAGGCCGGGGATGCGGAAATGTTCACGCAGCAAAGCGGCCGTCGGCACATCATAATCATCCAGCGGCACAATCCGGTCAATCGCTTCTGAGCGCATCAGGTAGCCAATGGCATAGATAATATCCGGCTGTGTAGAAAGCAGTGGCATGTAAAAAATCTCGTCAATATCCTGGCGCGGCCAGGATTCATCCCGCAGCTTTTCACGAGTGACCAACAGCACACGGCAGCCCAATTGTTTGGCGGCCGTCAGAAACGTAGTGCCTTTGAAATAGGTAGCCAGACAAAGAATGGTTACTTGTTGTTCCATGTGGGTTCCTTGAAGAAGAGATTAAGAGATCAGGAAATTGGGGGACAGAATCTCTCAATTTCTCAGTTTCTCAATCGCCTTCATTAGCGCAATACGATAGCCGCAAAAAGTATCACTATCGTAAACACAACCATAGCCACCAACAAAAGAATGACCGCCCAATCTGTTTGCTGGCGAGGTGGGGGTGATTTGGGGCGGGTTGGTTTCGGTTTAGGGGCCGTATCACCCACGGGGTCATAGGGGGACACGGCCGTCACCACCTCCTCGTCTCTCGTACCTATTTCTGTGGTGGGAGGTACGGCCGTGACCAATTCATCTACATCATCAGGAATATCAATCACCGGCTCTGGCGTCCATTGCGCCAGAATATCTGGCGTCAATTCCACCTCATCCTCACTATCCATCAACCCCGACAAATAAGTCACCAACTCGTCATTGAGTACAGGCGCAGCTGAAGCGGCCGCCAAAACTGGCAACTCTGCCTCTTCTGGCTCGTCGGCCTTGTCATCCTCTTGCAGTTCTGGTGGCGCCAACTTTTGCACCCAAATTGGTACAGTTGTCGGCGACTGCCGGGAAACATCGGCCCGGCGTTTGATGCCCGTAAGGGCGGCCGTAAAAGCCGCCTCATCCCCTACCAATTCACCCAAATCCACGGCCAGCGGATCGCTTTTCGCACCACCCTCACCCGCATCAATCACTTCCACATCCCGCGCCAGCAGAAAATACTCAGCCCGGCGCGGATCAAAAATCAGGTGCCCGCCTGACCGCACCTCCATCTGCTCACGCAGCAAAACACGCCCCGCCTCCCGTTGTACTAATTTGCAGCGTAAACGATGCCCTTTTTGCTCTAAATCAAAACTTATGGGAGCGGCACGGCCGTTGACCACTCCCCCCCCCCTCTCCAGATTCCGAACCACCCCCGTCACAAACACCAGACCCAATGGCAATTCGGCCGGTAACTGCAATGCTAACCGATGATTCAACTGACTGACTGATATATCCATGATTTCTCACTCCGCGGTGTTGTCAGCAACGAACATCCATCACTGCCGATTATACCCCAAAACTTAGTCAACTATTATTTGACGAAAAAACCGCAGATGTTATACTTACCGCTCGCCTGGGCTTGCTCATAATTTAAGTTGTCTATCTTTAACAACAATCAGGCTACCATTGCCGACGTAGCTCAATCGGTAGAGCAATGCTCTTGTAAAGCATAGGTTATGGGTTCAAGTCCCATCGTCGGCTCCTGATTAGATCGTTTTCTGGGTCAGTGTCCCGAGCGGCAAAGGGGGCGGACTGTAAATCCGCTGGCAGAAGCCTTCGTAGGTTCGAGTCCTACCTGGCCCACTAACACAATAGAATTAACAATCGCACCATTGAGTTGCCCCATCAAGTCTAATTGCCCACGTAGCTCAGCAGGCAGAGCACATTCTTGGTAAGAATGAGGTCATGGGTTCAAATCCCATCGTGGGCTTTTATCCTGTTTACCCGAGCAGCATTGTCGGATATCGGGCATTTTTTAGTGATCGTTTGCAAATAAG
>CAZOPF010000198.1:0-4642 GCA_964581605.1 uncultured Ardenticatenaceae bacterium | reverse complement strand
GGTGATCGGTAAGAAGGGCTTTTACCCATTACCGATAACCGATTACCGTTTACCGCCAGCAAGCCGCCGCTGAGTAGCGCCGCCGCCAGCGTGGCCGGGGCCAGGAAACGCCAGGGGAATTGGAAGGTTTGCAGCAGGGGGAGGGCATCCCACAACGGCCGTGAGGCGGCCACCGTCAGCCACACGTACCCTGCCAGTGTCAGGAAGAGAAAGCCGGTCAGCCAGCGTTGGCCGGGGAGTCGCTGCCAGGCAACGGCCGCGCCCGCCAATGCCAACATCGCCAACAGCACGCCCAATCCCCGCTCCGGCCAATCGTTCAGCAGCGACGGGTCAGCCTGGTGGGGTAGGGCCAGCAGCTGGTTGAGCGGCAGAAAGTTGTTGTAGTACAAAAAAGGCCAGGCGCTGGTCGCCCGGCCGAACTGGACAAAGTGGCGTTCGGCGATGGCGGGCAGCCAGAAAAAGGCGCTGCCACCCAGCCCTAATGTTAACGCCAGCAGGCCACGCCCCAAAGTGGCGCGGCTGCGTTCGGTTAAGGCTACGGCGATTACCCAGCCGACCATGAAGGGCAGGAAGGCATAGGCGGTTACGTCGTGGGTGAAGATGAGCAGGATGAAGGTGAGCACGGCCGTAGCCAGCCCTACCCGTGTCCGTTCCACCTGCCAGCGACGCAGCCCCCACAGTACCAGCGGCACTATGGCCCAGGCGGCCGTTTCGGACAGGCTGGCGCGGTAGAGGGTGACGTAGGCGTGGTAGGGGGCATAGAGGGTGGCGACGGCCGTGAGCACTGCCCCCTTTTCGCCCCATAAATCCCGCGCCAACAGCCAGGCCGCCCACCCCGACGCGATCACTGCCAGTGCGTATACCCCATTCAAGGCCCAGTCCCACTCCAGCCCGGCCAGATGCAGCCCCGCCGCCAGATAAGCTGAAAAGGGGGATTGAAACTGGTAGAGGGGGTAGCCGTAGCCGTGCGCCATATGGGGCGCCCACCGGCTGAATAACACACCCTGCCGCAGCAACGCTTCTATTTGCACCGCCCGCCACAGGTGAAACACATTATCAAAGCCGCAGGTGAGAACGCCGCGCAGCAAGGGCTTGATGGCCGGTATAGCCAGCAATGTAATCAGTGCCAGACTGAACCAACTGTCCCGTTGGGGGGACGGCCGTTGTCTCCCATTTTGGTCGTTCATGTGGGCGGAATGTTAGCATACCTCTGGCAAAACAGTGATTTCCTTAGTAGTGCGCTAGAATCAACGGCCGTTTACTGGCGCAATCTTTGATTGCGCTATATTTTTGTGGGCCGGTCAAAGATACATTGGCCGCAAAAATATGCAGGGTGAGTACCGGGAAGAGGACACCCCGTGGAGGTTCAAAAAATGAGAATCAAACTGATGGGACTGCTGTTCATAGCAGTCCTGATGACGATGTCAGGTGTAAACCGGCCAGCGTCTGCCCAGGAAGTGATTTCCGGCAATTTGCTGATCAACCCAGGATTTGAAGAAGGGTATTATTACCAGGACAATATCCCCCAAATTGCAGCTCCCAATGGCTGGCGGTATGTCTGGCTGGATAACCAACCATTTGCAGGTACCAACGGGCAGCCGGCTTATCGCCCAGAAACGGTGGTTTGGAACATTGAAGATGCTCCGCCCCATGAGCGAACGGTATTATTCCGGGATGGCAGTTATACGGTCAAAGTGTTCAGAAATTGGGCGCCTATCCTGACAGCCCTGACGCAGGATGTAACGGGATTAGAAGTCGGCCGTAAGTACCGCATATCCGCGCCCATTTTTATTGACATGATTGAAGATTATGAGGACGGTCAAAAGGTTCCGCCGGATGAGTTGTGGACGGCGTTTATTCGCCTGGGTGCCGGGCCAACAGGTGCTAACTGGTTGGATGATTCACAGGTTGCCTATAGCCCACATTGGTCGGCCGAGAACGTCAACCCATTTTTTCTGAGTATGCCTACATTTACGTGGGACTTTGTGGCTACCCAACCGAACATGACCATTTTCATTGAGTTTGGAGTGAAGCAGCCGCTTGTTAACGGCGGTTTTTTCATAGATGGCGTGGGCTTATATGCGTTGAGCCAGGTTAACAACGCCCCACCGGCGGGCAGTGGCAACAGCGGCAGTGGCTCTTCTGGTTCGGCCGGAACATCCGCCACAGCCACACCCATTGAAGTAACACCGCGTGAGGATGGCTCTATTGTGCATGTGGTGGGGCCAAATGATTCTTTCTGGACGATTGCTATTCAATATGCGCCCGTATTAGGCATTCCGGCTGAACAGGCATTAACACAAATTCAGGAGTTGAATGGCAATCCGCAGTTTGTTATTGCCGGGCAAGAGTTGCTTATTCGTGAGGCCGGAAACTTTATTTCCGGAGGGACGCCCGAAGCAGATGCACAGCCAACGGCCGCAGCTGGTGAAGGAACGCCTGCACCAGAAACGACGCCGGAATCTGAAGCAGAAACGATTGTGGTGGAAGGTGAGCCATTAGCGCCCGCGGCCGAGGCCACGCCAACCGCCGAACAATCCACCACCTCTGTTTGTGTTTCCACCTATGATGACATGGATGGTAACGGCCAATTGGATGCGGGCACAGATACACTAAAAGCAGATGTGGCCGTCACTTTGTTCAAAGATGGGCAGACGATCTCCACCTACGTGAGCGATGGCGTCTCCAATGAACAATGTTTTGAAAACCTGGAACCGGGTGCGTATCAGGTGCAGCTATATCCTCCGGTAAACTATGTGCCCACAACGGCCGATTCCTGGACGATGAGTGTGGAGGAGGGGACACAGACAACAGTTCAGTTTGGCGTGCAAATTCAGGATACAGAAGCGGTGGCCGACGCCGGCAATACAGATATTGCACCGGAAGGTACGGCCGGTGCAGAACTCCCTACCCCTACCGCTGCCCTGGAAAGCAGCGAATCTACCGCTCAGAACGGCACTTTTCTTAATAACCTGGGCGTTATTCTGATTGTGGCGGCGGTGGTGTTGGTGCTGTTGGCCGGGGCTGGTGTGGTCATGCTGCGGCGCGGTTAATGGATGAAAAGGTAATGGAATGATGGGGTAATTGATGTCAATTACCCCATCATTCCATTACCTTCTTTGGGGCGCAGCCGCTCATATTCTGCCGGTGTATCCAGATCACAAATGACCGCATCGGTATCTACCGGCAGCAGGTAGAGTGCATCTGGGTGGGCTTGCAGAAGGGCGCGAGGGGCTGCCCCCAGGGGTAAATGGAGCAGTTCGTCAAAGTAGCGCCGACCGATCAGAACGGGATTCCCACGACGGCCGTTGAAAACCGGCGCGATCAACTCCCCTTTGCCCTGCCCGAAAGCCGCTAACAGCTGGTCGTAAATGGCTGAGGTCACCATCGGTTGGTCGGCCAGAATGACGAGCACGGCCGTGACCCCCTCATCTAATTCCCTCACGGCCGTTTGCAACGAAGACAACATCTCCCCTTCTCGATAATCAGGATTATGAATCAGGCGCGGCTGCGGCCAGCCGTCAAAACGGGCTGCTTCAGCGCTGATAGCTTCAGCTTCGTGCCCGGTGACGACGATGATCTCATGGGCCAGGCTGCTCCTGACCTGATGCAGCGTCTCGCGCAGGATGGTGCGGTCGCCCCAGGGCAGCAGTTGTTTGGGTTGGCCCATACGTCGCCCTTCACCGGCGGCCAGGATCACGGCCGTGGCTGGCGTTTGCACCTCCCGTACCGGCGACGCTTGTTGCACCGCGCCCATGACCACCCGCTGGATACGGCCGTGTGCCTTTTGTAGCACATGCCAGGCGATGCGCCGGGCGAGCGCCAGTTCCGTTTCGCTCGCCACTTTGTTGATCAAGGGGATGACACGAGCCGCATCCGGTACGTTTTTCAGGCCGCCTGCCGGATGGGTGAGCAGGTGCGCAATCGCTTCTGGTGTTAGTAAATCATCAGGTGACAATCCAGTTAGTTCGCACACTCGTTCCGGGCGGTGGGCGACGGCCGTAATGGGCCGTTCCAACGCATCAATGCCCACAACCGGAATGACCAGCGTACTTTCGCGGGGAATGACCGGCTCATGGTCGGCCGGCGCTTTCACGGGGCGCATCCGGGAACCGTCGGCTTCAACCAGGACGTGATGGACAAACGGCCGTTGCCACAAAACCATCACCTCCTCCGGCGATAGGCCAAACGCCTTTTCCCCTTCCACATGCCCCACCACCAGGGTCATGCCAACCTGTTGTAACTGTCCTTCCAGAGAAGATAAATCGTGGGCATAAGTCACGGCTGGAGATTGCCGGATTTGCGCCTGAAAAATGCGCGTGGTGGTGCTGGCGACGACCCCCGGCCCCAACGCCCGCGCCAGGGCAAATAGAAGGCTGGTTTTTCCCCCACCGCCCACAATAGACACCAGTTCCGGCCAATCGCCAAAACCAAAAGCATCCGCTAACGTCATATGTGGCAGTGGTGGCTGGTGGCTCGTACCAATCACCAGCCACTAACCACCAGCTTTAACTATTCCGGCTCAATGCCCAGTGCACGTAGCTGCGCCGCCAGTCGTGCTGCCCGTTCTTCAGCGTGGCCGGCCCGCTCCTCAGCCAGGTCGGCCCGCTCCTCAGCCAGGTCGGCCCGCTCCTCAGCCAGG
>CAZOPF010000197.1:0-4659 GCA_964581605.1 uncultured Ardenticatenaceae bacterium | reverse complement strand
AGAAAAGATGAAACCTGCCTTATGTGTTGTGGCCGGCGTGTGGTCTGTTAATGAAACATACCGATAAAAGGAGGCTTGTGGGGGCTACTGTCTAACCAGGCCAGCGCGTCCATTTCTTCCAGCAGCCGGACCCCCTCATCCCAATACATTTGCTGTTCAACCCCCTCCCCCGCCAGAGCAGATAATGAAAGCAAACAGGCTACTGCCTGCAACCGCAAACGCAATTCCCGCGCCTGTGTTAATGCCTCTTGCAGTAACCCGGCTGCTTCGGCCGCTGGGCGGAACAGCGCCAGGCAACGGCGGGCAAACAAGGTAAAAAATGGCAAGTCCGGGAAACGAGTGAGCGCCACATGCAGAACTTCTTCGGCCAAGGGCATACCTTCGGCTCGCCGCCCTAATCCCCAGTAAGCAAAGGCGATACTCATCTGGCAAAGTAAAGCCATCACAGCATGGTTTTGCGCCTGATAATAGGCCAGGCCGGGCCGCACATCCGCCAACCCGGCTGTGTATTCACCCAGTAACAGCAGCGTCGCGCCCCGGTTGATGGTGGCGCGGATGATCTCTCTTTGCTGACCGCTGCGCTGCGCCAGTTCCACTTGCCGCTCCAGATACGGCCGTGCCTGCCGCAATTTCCCCTGGGCCATGTACATGGCGGCCAGATTGCCCATAAATTCGGCCAGTTCGTGAAACTCCTGTTTTTCAGCACGGGCAATGGCCCTCAGGAAAAGAGGCTCGGCCAGGGCAAATTGCCCTTGCGCCCAATAAACCCAGGCCCGATCACCACGAACCATGTCAGCCATTGCCTCATCACCCACCTGCACGTAAAAATCTACGGCTTGCTGCAAATAGTGGGCTGCCTGCTGGTGACGGCCACTGTTCAGGTATAACCAGCCCAGATTGGCGCTGGCCTGCGCCGGTAAAGCCGCATCCAGTTCCGGCGCATTTTCTAATGTGACCATCAATGACTGCATCAGGGACAACGCTTCCTGATACTGCCCACGGCGACGCAGGGCGCGGGCCTGGATTAAAGTGACAAAATGGGCGGCGACGAGAGAGGTGGCAGGGGACACGGCCGTGTCCCACCACATGGCCACATCTTGCGCTATCTGGTCGGCAACGGCCGTGCGCCCGGAAGCCCCCAGCAGTTCATACACCACATAGCTGGCTCTGGCCCCGGCCGGCGCATACCCCGCCAGACGCGCCCGGTCAATGGCCTGATACCCTGCTTCCAGGGCAGCCGGTAGCTGACTGGTCGCCATCAGCAATTCCGCCTGATACGCCAGGAATTCACTTTCCAGGTCTGGCCGCTGCATCTGGCGGCCCATGTTTGCCGCCAGATGCAGCACCGGCAGCCAGCCGTCAGCATACCCCCACCGCTGCGGCCAGGGATGCAGCCGCTGTGCCAGCTCCACAATAAGCGGCCCACACTCAGGCCGTTCACGGGCCGCCTCTATCACATTGAGCAGGGTTTGAAAGTGAGGTTGCAGACGCTTCGGGTATGGGGCGTCGGTTCGGGCAACATGCAGAAACCGTTCCAGGGTGCGGGGCAGTTGTTGTTGGCGATAGAGTTGCCAGGGGGCAAGTTGGGTGGCCTGCGCGTCTATTTGTCCGTCGGGAATCATATTTCCTGCCTTGAAGATGACCTGATAACGCTGCCGAGTATACCGCATGCGGTGATAACCAAGATGGGCAACCTGTCCGATTTTTGGCAGGAATTTGGCGGGGAATGATGGCGGTACGGCCGTGCAATTTCCTACACTGCTACCAGCCAAATGGGTATTGCATGGTGTGATTGGGGAGGGTAGTTGTTCCTGTCGTGTTATTTATTCGTTTCTTACTCAAACTTGTGCTGAGCTTGTCGAAGCATTTGTTGTCGTCATATGGAGGAAAAAAATGAAACGGTTAACAGCTTATGCCTTTCTGATTCTGATCTTGGGGGCCATAGTATTGGTGTTGGCCCACCGCGCCCAAACGCAAAATGTACCGGTGGAGGACACGCAACCAGAAACCAATGTGCCCGCAGCAACCCTGGGCGGTGCAACCACCCCTGTTTTCAGCTACCAGGGACAACTGCTGGACGCGCAAGGCAACCCGGTGACGGGCAATACCCCCATGACCTTCCGCATCTTCCCCAGCCTGACAGGCGGCACGGCCTGCTGGACGGAGCAGCATACAGGGGCGAATGCAGTAGCGGTGCAAGGAGGGAGGTTCTCCCTCCTCCTCGGCAGCATCACCCCCACCGACCCAGGCTGCCTAGCCGAAGACGGCTACCTGGAACTGGAAATAGATGGTGAAACCCTCTCCCCCCGTCAGCTTCTCACCGATGCTATTGTTTCCAATGGCTCTCAACTGGGGTCTGTAACTGTAGGACAACACTTGTTTTTTGACACTTATTCCTCTAATGGTATAGACCGAGCAATTATTCATGGAAGAACCGGCGGCGCGTTATGGTTGGATGCTGATTCATCACCTTTGTACCCTCCAAATCCTACGTGGACTCGCGGTAGCCGGATAGCTTTGGCTAGCCTAGATAACAGTACTTTCTCTGGTTCAGTCCGAATTCATATCGCCAAAGACAATAATCTGGGAAATTCTCCCGTCTTAGATGTTATTCGGATACAAAATGATGGCGTTTCCGAAGAACTATTGAAAGTGGATGAAAATGGCAACTTAACTGCCAACGGCCGTATATACACCCGCAATGGTGCTGACTTAGGGCTACAAGATACTGGGGGTGGCTATCTTTCTCTGGGTAACAATCCTGGCGACAACAAAATATATCTGGAAGCATTTTCTAATGACGGCACAGGTTCAGCCGACGAATTTCTGGTTACCGGAAGATTTGCCGTGCCCATGCCCCTGTTCACAATCAGGGCAAATCAAACCAATATCAGCGGGAATCTGAACATTGGTGGGACGTGTAATGCTTCGATGGAGGGTGGGGATGAGGTGGCAGGAGCCGGGGAGACATGTACGGCCGTGCGCATCAGCGATGGCAGTATCCAGACCGGGGCCATTATTGAAGCAAACCTGATGACGGCAGCGGAACGAGCCGCCGGGCGTATTGACCGTTTTGAACAGGGGGATTTGCTTTGCTGGTCGGCGGCCGATATGCATCTGGAAAAGTGCAGTCAGGCCAATGATTCGTTGGTGCAGGCAGTGGCGGGTGTGGACGGCCGTCCCATCATCGCTGGAGCCGAACCCATCAAAGTGATTGGCCCGGTGCAGGCGGGCGATTATCTGGTGGCTTCGGCCGTGCCCGGCTACGCCAGAGTCGCTAAAGACCCCACCTTTGGCATCGTCATCGCCCAGGCATTGGAAGATTTTAACGGCGAGCGCGGCCTCATCCTGGCCTTCATCCGCAAAATGTAGCTTCAAGTGAGGTGTGGTGGATGGATACCGAACGCTACCCAACGTTGGCGGGCTTCTGGCAATGGAGAACGATTCAGTTGCAACGCTATGATCATCGCCCGTCCAACCGGTGTACGGCCGATGATCAGCGTGGCATCTTCATTCCAATAAAAATGGTCTACCCACCTGTCCAATCGTGGATGGTAAAAAGGAACTTCCGTATGCGTCAGTGGATCAACAGCCGAAATTCGGTCCTGTTTCAAAAGATTACAATCCCAGCAGGCCAGACAAAGGTTTATCAACACCGTTTCCCCACCCGACGATTCGGGGATGATGTGATCAAAAGTCAACCGAATACCACTTACCTGCGGCTGGTTCTGGCAATAGGCACACCAGGGCGGCGATTGGGTTACGACTTCCGCCCGCAAAGCGGCTGGTATACGAGAACGGCTCATTTGCTGGTAAATAATGGAGCAATATCGTGGCCACGATTTTTTAGCAACACGGCTGCTTCTGCCCGTACCAGCATGATGCGGTTAAAAAAGCGGGATAACTGTTCGGCTTCTTGTTGTTCAGCCGGTGTTAAACCCTCTCGTTGTTGTATTTCCACCAACTGCTGCATCCGCTCATTTTCCTCATCAGTGGCTTTCATCTGTGCCGCTCGCCATAACTCAGCATCGTTCAAAAAGCGAAGCTGGCTCAACTCGGCTTCCATGTCGGCCGGTAATGAAACGGCCTCAGCTACCGAATCAGCCACGATTGCCGCCACTTCATCGGCCACCGAACGCTGCGCCAATCGGGAACGCTGGCTGACGCGCTGGTAAATTTTCTCAGGCAAGGTGATGGTCACTGTTTGCAAGCTCATAACTTTTATTACTTTTAGGCATCCGAATTCGGTAACCAAAGGTGGCAGGAGAAATCGGATGTCTCAACAAATTGCCAACCGGCAAACATTATAACTAATCAGGAGGTAAAAATGAAACGACTGACAATTTATACGATTCTGGTTCTGGCGTTGGGAGTTGCGGCCCTGTCGCTGGCCCGCCGGGCACAAACACAGACAGTGCCAGAAAGCGCGGTTCCAGCTGATGAAACTGCGCCGCAAATGGCGATGGGCGGCACAACAACACCGGTTTTCAGCTACCAGGGGCAACTGCTGGACGCACAGGGCAACCCGGTGACGGGTAACGTCCCCATGACCTTCCGCCTGTACCCAACCGCTACTGGCGGCACTGCCTGTTGGACAGAGGCGCATACAGGGGGAAATGCGGTGCAGGTGCAAGACGGCCGTTTCTCCCTCCTCCTCGG
>CAZOPF010000196.1:0-4692 GCA_964581605.1 uncultured Ardenticatenaceae bacterium | reverse complement strand
GAGTTTATTAGAGAGGAGATACGCAACGTGCAACTTTCTACTCAATTTAATCGAGAGGGGCGCATTTGAGAACGCGCCCGCTGGCATCTGAGGATGCCAGCTCCTCTCCGGGAAAAATAGAGTTGCCCATTGCGCTAGAGAGATTGATGCAATGGCGTCTTTTTGGCGTTCCTTATTTCACTTCATCGTCCTCCTGAATAATTTTCAAGAAACGCTCTTCCAGAGAAAGAGATTGAGGCGTGAGTTCATATAGCGCATATCCCTGGGCCGTCAGCCAGGTGGCTAACAATGGGATTTGTGCTTCATGGGCCAGGCGGAGGGAGATACGGCCGTCCAGCAGCGTCAGCGCCACATCTTGCCCAAATTGGGCTAAATCTTGCAGCAGCTGAGGGGTAGGCTGCCCCACGCGCAAGTTTAGCAACACCGCCTCCTCTTCAAAGTAGTGCAAATCAATTGTTTCCAGCACGGCTCCCTGACGAATAAAAGCTACCCGATCACACGTTTTCTCTACTTCACTGAGCAGGTGGGAATTGAGGAATACGGCCGTGCCCTCCCGCCTTAATCCATTGATGATGTCCCGCACCAGCCGCCGCCCAATGGGATCGAGTCCAGATGTCGGTTCATCGAGAAAGACCAGTTCCGGGCTGTTCAACAAAGCCTGCGCCAGCCCCATGCGCTGCAACATCCCTTTGGAAAAGGTGCGCAATTGTGCCCCGGCTTTGTCTTGCAAGCCCACCAGTTCCAGCAAATCGGGAATAACCGCCTGCCGTTCGGCGCGGCTCATGCTAAACAAACGGCCGTGAAAATCCAGAAACTCGACGGCCGTCAGCCATTCATGGAAACGAAAATGCTCCGGCAAAAAACCAACTTTAGCCCGTGCCGGACGGTCGCCCAACGGCCGTCCCAATAAAGCGGCTGTGCCCGCCGTTGGCCGGGTCAGCCCTAATAACATCTTGATGGAGGTTGTCTTGCCCGCCCCATTTGGCCCCAAAAAGCCAAAAACCTCCCCCCGTTTCACCTGGAGCGACAGATCAGCAACGGCTGTTTTTCGGCCAAACTCCTTACGCAAACCGTGAGAATCAATGGCAAAATCAGTCACAACAATGAATGGCAATTGGGTAACCGAGTAATGAAGGTATCAATTACTCAATTACCCAATTACTCGTATTTCAGGGAATCCGCCAGTGCCAGCAATTCTTCGGCACTGCGGTCACCATAAAGCGTATAGAGCATCCCCGCATTATGCCAGATGATGGTTGCTCCTTCGCCATCCAGCTGGCTAATCGCCATGCCACTTACTCCGTCCACTGTCACTTCCTGATAGGTGGCCAGATCGGTCGGAATTGGCAGCAATAACGTTGTGGTCCAATCTATATTTTTAGACAGGCGAGCCGCCTCTGCTTCATTTAGCCCCAGCACTTGCAAGGCTGCCTGGCCCAACAATTGCGTGTTCAACCCGGCCGGGTAAGCCACTTCTGGCGTGGCAGATTGCATAAAGTGAATACCCTGCCATTGCTGTTCTATGCCCGGAAAAACAGATACATCCACCTGGGCCCCGTCTATTTCATCGGGCAGCAGCAACGGGGATGCGTCAACCGCTTCCAATATCGCCCGCGAATCGGCCAGGTCAATGGTTAAACGGCCGCTGCCCGGTGCGGAAACGTAGACGGCCGTTGGCTCACCTAATGCGCCAATCGTACGCACGGTCATCATTCCCAGATGTGCTCCCGCTTCATCCAGCGAGCCTACCGGCGTCAGTTGGTTGGGGTCTGCAAAAACCTCTACTTTCCCCGGCATCAAACCATCCTGAGCCACCTGATTCAACAAAGCAATCTGCTGTGGCGAAATGGTGACGGCCGTAAAGTTCTGCACCCGAAACAGGCTCAAAAACTCACCGGCGGCCGCCCGCACCGTGGGAAAGCTAAACGCCACCGCCAGCAGCAGCGCGGCCAGGGCAACGGCCGTAGCATACCGTCGCCCCGGTGCAGCCAGAAAGGTTTGCAAACGAGTGCTCCAGCGCATCTTTTCAGATGCATCTACCTGCTGCCGCACCTGTGCCCATGCTGCGGAAGCTGGCTTTGGCGCATCTTCCCCGCCTGGCGCTAACATAGTCAATAATTCTTGAGTAGTTTCATCCATCTCGTTCATATTCTGCTCCTGTCATTCCCTCCTCCCTATATTCTTCTTCATACGCCTGCTTAAATGCTTTGCTGGCTCGTGCCAGTAGCGTACCAACTGAACCGGGCGCAACCCCACACGCCTGGGCACATTCTTCATAACTAAACCCCATTTGCCGCATCAGCAGTAGTTGGGTTTGGCGTTTGGGCAGGCGAGCCAGGGCGCGGCGCACGGCCGTTGCCTGTTCCCGCTGCTCCACTTCTTGATCCACCCCCAAGCTGCCGGCCGGGTCTGGCACCAGGATGAGGTCACGCTGCCAGCGGCGTTGGCGGCCGCGAATGGCATTGTAGCCCATGTTCGTGGCTGTGCGGTATAGCCAGGCGCCAATGTTATGTTCCCGCTGCAAATGAAACAGGCGGCGGCGAAAGGCATGGTGATGCAGTTGTAAAAAAACTTCCTGGGTCAAATCCTCCGCTTCAGCGCGGTTGCCCATTAACCGAAACAATAACCCATATACCCGATCATAATGGGCATAAAAAACGGCTTCAAAGGAGGTGTTATCCCCGGTGCTGATGCGTTCCAATAAAAGGTTGTCTGACAATGCGGTCACGGCCGTTTCCTTTTCCGGTTTAGAGTTATTCACATCACTCATCAAAACACCGCCTGTCCCAAAATTGTGACAGTATGCCCATAGCCCTGCTCTCCGGCCATTTATTGGTATAATCCGCTCACGCAAGAGGCTGTTTATGATAGTCAATAGTTCTGAACCTGCAAAGCCGACACCGCCGCAGCTGCCAACGGCCGTTTATCGGGGTTGCCCCTACTTTGGCTTACCCGATGATGCCGCCACGCGCCTGCTCTTTCCGGCCGAGGGGGCTGTTTGCCATTGGGCCAAACCAGAAAGCGAAGTGGATATTGCTTACCAACAAACCACTTGTCTGACGGCCGACTATGAATCTTGTGTGGTTTTTTTGCGCCAGCAGCGCGGGCCACTGCCACCGGGCATTGCCAGTGCAGACAGGCAGCAGCAGCGAACGCACAGGATTTTTTGGGGATTCATGGCCGTTTTGGTGTTTGCTGTTGTGGGCATTTGGATTGGTTTATGGTGGGTGAATGGCAGCGGCCGTATACCCGCGCTGATGCCAGAGCCAACCCCGGTTAGCCATCGGGCCGTCCTGCCCACAGTAACGGCCGTAGTCACATCTTCTCACCCGACGGCCGTACCCGCCACACCCTCCCCCATACCCACAGCCACACTGACCGCCACCCCAACCAACACGGCCACGCCAACTCAGTTGCCTACAGCCACGTTACCTCCCACCTACACCCCACGCCCCACAATTCTGCCAACGGCCGTACCCCTCGTTTTAGCCAGAGTCAACGTGCCGCGCCTTAATATCCGCCAGGGCCCCGGCACCTTCTATGATGCCGTTGCCCTTATAGAAGCCGGCATGGAGCTGGAGGTGATTGGCCGGATTCGGGATGGTAGCTGGCTGGAAGTGTGCTGCATTGCAGGAGCACCGGGCTGGGTTATTGCTGAGTCGGTGCTGGTGGAAGGTGAGATCACGGCCGTGCCTGTGACCACCCGTTTTCCTCCCACGCCCACGATCATCCCCTGATCTTGAAATACCCACCAGGAACAACTGAATCGGCCGTAACGTCTAATTAACAGGGTATAGGTGCAAAAATAGATGCTGATGGTGCAGCAATCTGCTGCTCTCGATCCTCGCAAATCTGCCAGCTGTGCATCACCAGGAGATAAAAATGAACAAGTGGCAACAAAAGCGCATGTTATTGGTCTTGATTTTGATTGGTTTGCTGGCTGCCTGCACTGCCGCCACAACAAGCGAACCCCCGGCAGAAGTTGAACCTGTTTACCAGACGGCCGTGCCCACAAACACGGCCGCCCAGAAAAACGCGGAGAACATCACCGCCACCATTCCCGCTATCGAAAGTAAGCCAGAGGTCAATCTGGATGATGCTGTGATGATCTACGAACGGGCCGGCGGCCTGAAAGGGTTTGGCCCCGCCAGCCATAGCTGGACATTCTATGCCGACGGCCGTATTGTGGGCAGCGACGGCCGTGAATGGCTGGTGCCCCCCGAAGAAGTTGCCAGGCTGGTGGACGAGGTGCTGGCCCTGGGTTTTACCGAATTTGAAGCCAGTTACCTCCCCGAAGACACCTGCTGTGACCGGGTGACGCATACGCTGATTATCAAAGATGACGACGAGCAGGTTTACACCGTCTCCGTGCTAGATGGGGCCGACGCACCGCCGGAATTGTTTACGGCCGTAGAAATGGTCAATAGTTATCTGATGGCATTATCCACTGAGTG
The DNA here is from genome assembly GCA_964581605.1 of uncultured Ardenticatenaceae bacterium. GTDB lineage: Bacteria > Chloroflexota > Anaerolineae > Promineifilales > Promineifilaceae > CAADGU01. Next base: position 238 of record CAZOPF010000196.1, on the reverse strand, counting down.
ACTGTGAGCCGTGAGCCGCATACGGCTTACCGATAAGTCCGCCGTACACCCTGGCTCACATCAGCCAGCGCCATCAGCGATTGGCCCGTAAGAGCCAGGAGCGCCCGAAAAGCGGCGGTACGCCGCTTCACGCGGCAGGTGATTGGTCGTTGCTCCAGTTTGACGAACGGCACATCAATAGGCAAAGGTGGCTCGGCCTTGCAGACCGGCCCGGTCTCGCAGACCGGCCCGGTCTCGC
>CAZOPF010000195.1:0-4819 GCA_964581605.1 uncultured Ardenticatenaceae bacterium | reverse complement strand
GATTCGTTTTATTGTCAACGGGGTCATCCCCGTTACTTCATATCATACGAGGAGAGATTACCATGTGTATCCCCAGCGTGTTTAAGCAAATTGGTTGGTTGTTCTTGCTGCTGGCGTTGGCTGTGGCCTGCACGCCTACGGCTAATCCAGAGACGCCGGCGTTGGAACAGCCCAGCCAGGAAGGGCTAGATGTGCCCGCAGAGGCGGCGTCTTTCCTGGCTTCGCCAGTGGTCGAAGAAGCAGTTGAACCCTCAGCCACCGCGGAACCGACGCAGCCGCCCACGGCTGTGCCCACGGAAACCCCCGTTCCACCTACGTTCACGCCTCGCCCGACCAAAACCCCGCCGCCGCCCACACCAACCCCAGAGCCGACAGAACCACCACCTACCTCCACGCCCGCCGCCCCACCCACCGTAGGCGATACCGTTGTGGGGCCATATTGGCAAGTGCAAATTCAGGACGTGGAACTGAGCCAGGAGTTTGGCGACTATTCGCAAAATGACGAGACTTTCCAGTTCATCATTATTACGGCCGAGGTGACCTATCTGGGCGCTGAAGGCAGCGAGGGCCAATATTCACCCGAAGCGGTTGTCTTAATGCAGGTTGGCCCTTCCGATACCGGGTGGAGCAAGAGGGCCATTCTCTATCGCGGCGAGAATAGTTCCCAGATCATGTTCTTTGATGAAGTGTCACTGTTGAATTATATGGATGCAGGTGAATCCAGAACGGAAACGTTTGTGTTCACTTTTCCCAAACGATTTACCGACTTCCGCTTTTACTTTCCAGAAACGCCGGCCATTATCGTAGACCTGGAAGCGTTGGAGGCTTCATCGGGTCAAGGGACAGCCAGTGCTGATGGATAGCGTTGGTTGCGCCATCACTTGATACTGTTTTTCCCGCCGCGGCGTTTGTGCCTCCCCCGGAACTCTAGTTCCGGGGGATTTTTTTGTGTGATGGATGAGGTCCTTGTAAGCAAGCCTGGTGGCACGACGGGGACAGCCACTCGTTGGATTTGAGCGGCGGCCACAGCGAGGTGATGAGGGATCAACAGGAGCTAAACAAGCGATCAACGGATGATCAGGAAACGGAGGAGCAGACAATGTACCCTGTGATCAATGAAACATTTTTATCAGGCAGCCCACCAGTACGAATTTCCCGATTGGCGGCTGACCAGACCCAATAAGGAGACGTGTCCATGAGAACCTTTTCGTATGCCATTGATGTGTTTGTTTTTTTTGTGATGCTGTATCTGTTCGATACCAGTTGGTTGCTGGCGTTTATCGTATCTTGGCTGGTGGGAGCAGCAATTCGGGCGATATTTGTGGCACCGGAAGCACCTGTAACTAAGACGGTGAGTACGATACCGGAAGGCTCTGAAGCAGGGCCGGCAGAATCGGCGGACTAATGATTAACGGATGACGCGGTAAAGGCATCGGCTATAGCAGCTAAATTAGAACAATAAGGAGAGAAAAATCATGTTGAATAATAACCAAATGGAACAGTCAATTGATCTTTTATCCACTGGTGCGCCCATGACGATGGACACGGGACTGGTTGCCGTGGGTACCACGCTAGCCGCCATAAATCACCAGCTTTTGCAGCAGCAGGCACGGCTGAAGGATCTGGAGCATAAGGTAGCGCAGTTGCAGTACCGGCAGCAAATACCGGACCTTGGCCTGTTGAGCGACAGCTTTTTGAAGCGGGCCTTTTCGGTTTTTGGCTATTGGGTAGTGGCGTACCTGCTAATTGTAGTGCCGCTGTTTGTGTTGGCGACATTATTAGGCGGGTGAACACGCCCGGAGTACGAGCGGCTGGATTTTACAAGTAGGCAGTTTCACCAGCATTTGGTGGGGGGCGGTAGCCAAAAAACAAGACCATCAACTGGTAAAGCAGTTTGCGGCCCATCTTTATGGAGGATACATGTGTGCTTTCAAGCGAAATTGTCGGTTTTTTCTCTGTGGCTGCCTGTTGTTGGGCTGGTTGTTAGCAGGCAGTTCTGGTTCCCAACCAATCAGTCTGGCGCTGGCCCAGGGTAACGACACGAGCATAACACCCTTAACCCCTCAGGCGACGGCCGTGAGCAGCACCTGGCTTTCTGTCTGGGCGCCCTTCACCGGGGATAATAATGGCAACAGTTATGCCCGGTTTGAGGCTGGCCCCTCGCCCACCGGCCCCTGGTCACCCTATTGTGGCAATGGCCAACCGGGGGAATCGGACTGGCGGCAGTGCGCGTTGGGCAACCTGACGGCCGGCAGCGATTATTACGTGCGAGTGACGGCCGTAGACCCAGATGGGGTGATCGGTGCAGTTGAACAGATCATCGGGCCGGTGTATACGGCCGTGTCCGCGGCCAATAGCGCGGAGGTGGGGATGGCGGTAACGGCCGTGAAAGAGACCTACATCCTGGTCACGGTGCCCATCGGCCAGGACGCCAACCGAAACAGTACCCTCACAGTAGATATAGCCATCAGCGACAGCGGCCCCTGGACACGCCGCTGCGGCCCCGAAGGCAACTTCGCCCCCAAACTGTGCCGCCTGCACGGCCTGACGCCGGGAACCGTCTATTGGATACAAACGATTGTTACTGACCCCGACGGCACGGCCGGCAATGCCACCCAGGTTTTAGGCCCCATCACCTATACCGGCGCAGCGAACCTGGCGCTGAACAAAATAATCACTACCTCACCAGGCTGGGGCTGCTGCTCAGACCCGCTGGAACTTCTGGATGGACGAATTCAGGACGACAACTGGGGACACGGTTTTGCCTGGCGCGGCGGCACCGGTGGATGGGGCGGTGGGTCACCGGGCTGGAAAGACGCTACGATTGATCTGGGCGAGGTCTTTACGGTAGCCCAAGTGCATACGTGGAATCACGAACTATATGATGAGGTGCGAGATTGGCGCGTGGAGGTGAGTACGGATAACGTCACGTATACCGAGGTGTTTGCCACGACGGAACCCGTCTGCCGCACTGAGACCTTGATGTTAGACGTTAACTGGCGCATCCCTCGCTGTGCGCAAAGGGCGATCTTCACCCCCGTTCAGGTACGCTATATCCGTTACTTCTTCGATGACCGTACCCTTTTCGATGGACAACATGGCTGGCTGCAAGAGATTGAGGTGTTTGGCATCATCAACCAATTACCGGTGGCGAATGCGGGTGGCACGTATGCAACTAATGAAGGTACACCCGTGTGGCTGAATGCTTCCAGCTCTACTGATCCTGATGGCACAATTACCAGTTATGCCTGGGACCTGGATAATGACGGCGAATATGACGATGCCACCGGCACGGCCGTGCCCGTCAGCTTTGACGATAATGGCAATTACCTTATCGGGTTGCTGGTGACCGATGATGGTGGGCTGACCAGCACGGCCACCGCGAGCATCACCGTAAACAATCTAGCGCCGGTGGTAAATGCCGGCGGGGATCAGAGTACAGCGATGACGAACCCAATCAACCTCCCACCGGCAACATTCACCGATCCAGGGCAAGATAGCCATACGGCGACGATCAATTGGGGTGACGGAGTAGTGGACACCGGCATCATGGGAAATGGTACTGTCAGCGGCAGTCATACGTATGCGCGTAACGTGTGTGTCACCGATGATGATGGGGATACGGATTGTGATGGGTTTACGGCCGTGTTATTTGGCAATGTTTATTTGTCCCTGCTGCTGAAGCCACCAACTTGTTTTGCGCCAGGTGAGGAGGTGGAGCCGAACAACCACCCCATGCAGGCAAATGGGCTGCTTTGTGGCAATGGAACCTATACCGGGCAATTTAATGACACCAATGACTACTTTGTTTTGCAGGCCGGTTCCCAGCCCATTGACATCAGGCTGACCAATTATCACGGCCCAGACGCGCAGATTTTGTTGTATGCCGAGGCTGATGGGGCATTGGTGGCGCAGGGATATTACCCGGCGTACCACATTCAATATCAGGGGGTGCCTGGTCGGTACTATGTCCGGGTCTATATACCCAACACTAACGGCGCAAACTATTCGTTGGCGGTGATTTTTCAGTAGGATGCCAGTGGGGGTGTAGTATGGGAAACGGCCGTATCTGGAGAGGATACGGCCGTTTTTCCTTTTCATCTGTCGGGGTAGCGGGATTTGAACCCACGACCTCTTCCACCCGAAGGAAGCACGCTGCCAAGCTGCGCCATGCCCCGAATATGCAATTATTAAGCCAATCGAATCACGGTTGAAAAGATTATGGGCGAATTGGGTAGTGTGGTATGATGACCTCTTCGACCCAAACGAAGCGTACTACCAAACTGCGCCACGACCCGAAAATTGTTTGGAACTCAATGGGCAACCAGACCATGTGTACCTGGTGGTTTCCATCCCACCAAAGTATGCGATCTCCGATTTCATGGGCTATTTCAAAGGGAAGTTAGCCACTCGGCTCTTCCAACAGTACGAGAAGTAAGCCAAGAAATAGTGGGGACGACATCTGTGGGCGCGTGGGTATTGTGTAAGTACGATCGGATTGGATGAGGAACAGATTCGCAAGTACGCGAAATGGCAACAGAAACAAGAAAAGGAAAGTGACCTTCTCAAACTATGATGGATACTCAGTTAAGGCTAACTGATGTTGGTGATCGTTTTGGCCCGGATTACGCAGCTAATCAATCCAGATATTTACCATCGTCACGGCCGTTCCCCTACCCACTCCGTCAAAAGACGCAACAGCGTATGGTATAAATTCTCACTAGGAGTAAACACAATACACCTGCGCCCAGAGAGGTGTCCAAGCCCGTCGCTCCCGTTCCCCATCACGGCTTCTAAAGCACTCGATTCAGTCGAGTGC
>CAZOPF010000194.1:0-4842 GCA_964581605.1 uncultured Ardenticatenaceae bacterium | reverse complement strand
AAACACTCAAACACCCAAACACCCAAACACTCAAACACTCAAACACTCAAACACTCAAACACCCAAACACTCAAACACTCAAACACTCAAACACCCACCTCCACCATCCGGGGCACATAGGTACAAAACGGCTCTTCGCCCAGGTAGTCGCCGTCCGTGCCAAAGGCGCGGGCGCGGCAGCCGGAGCAAATTTTCTTGAATTCACAGATGCCACATTTGCCGCCCAACAAATCAGGTTCACGCAGTTCGGCAAAGAGGGGGGAGTCTTGCCAGATTTCCGCAAATGGTTGGCGGCGGATGTGTCCGGCTTCCACCGGCAGATAGCCACAGGGGAACACCTCGCCGCGGTGGCTGATGAAGCTGACGCCGGTTCCTGCGAGACAACCTTTGGTCATGGCGTTCATGGGGTGACGGCCGTCGCCATTCCCGCCCGGATGCCCGCCCGTGTGCCCGTTGCCGCCATGTTGCTGCCGGTGCAGGGAGGACGGCCGTTCCCGGAAAATACCCTGTCGACGTTCTTCCGCCTGCCGTTGGCGCAGAATGCGGAAATAATGGGGCGCACAGGTGGCCTTTAATTCAATACCCCCTTCTACTTCGGCGTCATACAGCCAGTTCAACACCGCTTCATACTCGGCCGGAGAAATCTGTTTGTCTTCGGCAATTTCCACGCCGCAGCCCACCGGCACCAGCAAGAACAGGTGCAAGGCCACCGCACCAATTCGTTTGGCTAAGGCCAGCGTCTCCGGCATTTGCCGAACATTATGTTTAGCTACGGTGGTGTTGATCTGGTAGGGAATATCCACCTGGCGCAGGTGAAAAATGCCGGTCAGCGCCTTTTTGAACGCCCCCGTCCCCCGAAAAATGTCGTGGGTGGGTGCATCCGCGCCGTCGAAGCTGATGCTGACGCGGCGGATGCCGCTCTCTTTAATGCGCCGGGCGATGTCGGCCGTGATGAGTGTGCCGTTGGTCGCCAGGGCCACAATCAGCCCGGCGTCGGCGGCGTGGCGGGCAATATCGAAGATGTCAGGGCGGAACAGTGGTTCACCGCCGGACAGCACAAAAATCGGCTTGCCAAAAGCGGCGATCTGGTCAATCATGCCGAACGCTTCAGCGGTGGTCAGGTCTTGGGGCAGCAGTTGGTGGGCGACAGTGATGCGGCGGCAGTGGATACACTTCAGGTTGCAACCGGCGGTGGTCTCCCAAAAGATGAGGCGGGGTGGGGGATAGATGTGATCAGGCATTGTGTTTTCTAAACGTTCAACTTTCGGAAAAGTTGAACGTTTTTGTTGAAATTAAATCTATGGAAAATTATATAAATATATAAAAATCTATGCCACGTTGACTATAGTGCCGGATCGGTCATGTGGTAGGTGAAGGATGTCATCAATTGGCTATGACATGTGGCAGGTGTTATTTGTATGTTTGGGAGGTGTGGGGCGAACGGCCGTATCAACCGTGCACAATAAAACAGTCGGATTATGCACTGTTGCGGTCGTTTTCAAATGCGGCCGAACTCATGGGCCAGTTGGGCAACGGAGAGGTAGATGAAGGTGGGTCGGCCGTGTGGGGTGGTCATGGGGTTGTGGCATTGTTCTAGCTGCTGCACCAGGGCGACCATTTGCGCCTGAGTTAATGACTGCCCGGCGCGGATGGCTGCCGCCGTACACACCAGTTGCATCAGGTAGGGCGGCAAGTCGCCCGGTGGCGGCTTGCGCTCCACACCCGTCACTATCGCCAACAGCAGGTGAGCGGCATCGCGCTCGGCGGCCAGTTGGGGGATGCTGCGGATCATAAAGGTTTGCGGGCCAAACGGTTCCACCTGGAAACCCATTTCGGCCAGCGTGGGCAACTGCTGATTGAGCCATTCTGTTTGCGAGGGGGAGAGGGTGACGGCCGTGCCCACCGTCAACACTTCCACATGCACCTGCCCCGCCTGCCACTCCGCCTGATATCGCTCATACAAAATGCGCTCATGCGCCGCCTGCTGGTCAATTAGAAACAACCCTTCCGGCCCCTCGGTGATGATGTAGGCCGCGCCCACCTGCCCCACCACGCGCATCACCGGCAACTGACTGCTGCGGGCGGCCGTTGGCCGGGGAGTCATTGCCTCAGCGGAAGGCACAATAATCTCCTCCGGCGGCCATTCCAGTTCCATCTCCGGCTGGCTGGCCTCGTCGGGGCGCACAAACGCGCGTTGATCCAGGCTGCCTTCCCAACCGGGCGTCATGGCTTCCAATTGACTATCAACCTGCCAGGCGCTCATCTGGCGCATAGGCGCATCGGAAACCAACGCCTCGCGCACCACCCGCTGCACTTCGGCAAAGGGGGCCTTGTCGCCACGAAAACGCACCTCTGTTTTGGCCGGGTGTACGTTCACGTCTACCTCCTCTGGCGGCAGCGTCAGGAAGAGGATGGCCAGCGGGTAGCGCCCGGTGGGCAGCAAGGTGTGGTATGCCTGGATGATGGCGAAGGTGAGCTGGTTGTCTTTGACCCAACGGCCGTTGACAAACAAGACCATCTGCCCCCGGTTTGACCAATGTACGGCGGGGTTGCCGATGAAGCCGGAGATAAGCAGAGGAGCGGAGGGGCGGAGGGGCGGAGGAGAACTCTCCCCTGCTCCCCTGCTCCCCTGCTCCTCTGCCCCTATTTCCAGTAGTTGCCGCGCCACATCGGGGCCGTAGATGGCGACCAGTACGTCCAGGACGCTGCCGTTGCCGGTGGATTGGAAGGTATTACGGCCGTTGTGCGTCAGCCGGAAGCGTATGTGCGGGTAGGCCAGGGCGTAGCGGGTGACAAACTCATCAATCAGCCGCTTTTCGGTGTTATCGCTTTTCAGGAATTTGAGGCGGGCGGGCACATTGTAGAAAAGATTTTCCACGGAGATGACCGTGCCTTGCGGCGCGCCTGCCATTTCCCGGCTTACTTTTGCGCCGCCGTCCAGCACCAGCCGTGTGCCCGTCGTTTCCCCCTGCGCCCGCGAGATGAGCGTCACCTGGCTGACGGCGGCAATGGCGGCCAGCGCCTCGCCGCGAAAGCCCAGGGTGCGGATGGCGGTCAGGTCTTCGACGGTTTGCAATTTGGAGGTGGCGTGGCGGTGAAAGGCGATTTCAATTTCGGCGGCGGGGATGCCCTGCCCGTTGTCGGCGATCTGAATGCTCTTACGCCCCCCGTCGCGGATGTCCACGTTGATGGTGGTCGCGCTGGCGTCAATGGCATTTTCCACCAGTTCTTTGACGACGGAGGACGGCCGTTCCACCACCTCCCCCGCTGCAATTTGCGAGGCCAGTTTGTCGGGCAGGATGTGGATGGTCATGGGGTTTTTACGAAAAGTAAGCAGTGAGCGGTGAGAAGTGAGAAGTAGGAGTTACTGCTCACCGCTCACTGAACTTCCGAGCCGGCCATCAGCAAGCCCACCTTCTCACGGGTGGCTTCGGCAATGGGCAGGTTGGCCACGATACGGCCGTCGAACATGACCACCACCCGGTCGGCCAGGCTCAACACCTCGTCCAGTTCGGCGGAGACGACCAGGACGGCCACGCCCCGGTCGCGTTGGGCCACAATTTGCTGATGGATAAATTCAATAGAACCTACATCAATACCGCGTGTGGGTTGAGCAGCGATGAGCAGTTTCACCGGGCGGGAAAATTCGCGGGCCACGATCACTTTTTGTTTGTTGCCGCCAGAGAGCTTGCTGGCATTGAGGTTGGCATTGGGCGGCCGTACATCAAACTCCTGTACCAACTTGTCGCCTTGCTCTTTGATCGTCCGGTGGCGCATGATCACGCCGTTGGCAAAGGGCTGCTGGTAATAATTGTTCAGCACCATGTTGTCGGCCAGGGAATAGGCCATGACCAGCCCGTGCTTTTCGCGGTCTTCGGGGATATGGGCCACGCCCAGTTCGGTGATCTGGCGCGGGGTGAAGTGGGTGGAATCTACCTTGGCGATGGTGACACGGCCGTCTACCACCGCCCGCAGTCCCGTTAAGGCTTCCACCAATTCCCGCTGCCCATTGCCCTGCACCCCGGCTACACCCACAATTTCGCCGGCATGTACTTCCAGGTTTACACCGCGCACGGCCGTGTGGTGGCGATCATCCTTCACATGCAGATTTTCTACTTTTAGCACTAAATCGGCCGGTTTGGCCTCTTCTTTTTCCACCTGCAAGATGACGGTACGGCCGACCATCATCTCCGCCAGGCTGGTTTCGGTGGACTCTTCCGGCGTGGCTGTGCCCACCAACTGCCCCTGGCGCAGCACACCAATACGGTCGGCAATGGCCAGCACTTCTTTCAATTTGTGGGTGATGAAAATGATAGAGACGTTTTGTTCCGTCAGTCCCTTCATAATGTGGAATAGTTCGTTGGCTTCCTGGGGGGTGAGTACGGCCGTTGGCTCATCCAGAATCAAAATATCCGCCTGGCGATACAACGCCTTGATGATTTCCACCCGTTGTTGAGTACCGACGGGCAGGTCTTCGACGACGGCCGTGGGGTCCACCTGCAAGCCATATTTTTCCGACAGCGCCCGCACCTGTGCCTGCGCCTCGCGCCGGTTCAGCACACCGCCCCCTCTGGTCACTTCCGACCCCAACATCACGTTTTCGGCCACCGTCATCACCGGCACCAGTTGGAAATGCTGGTGTACCATGCCCACGCCGCGATCAATGGCATCACGTGGATTCTTCAAACGCACCTGTTCTCCCCGAATCCAGATTTCGCCTTCGTCGGGATGATACAGGCCGTAGAGCATGTTCATCAGGGTGCTTTTGCCCGCGCCGTTTTCCCCCAACAGCGCCAGAATCTCCCCCTGATGCAGCGTCAAATTCACATGGTCATTCGCCAA
>CAZOPF010000193.1:0-4852 GCA_964581605.1 uncultured Ardenticatenaceae bacterium | reverse complement strand
CAAAATGGTTCTTATCCCACAGAACATCTTGAATTTTTAGCCTGGGCCTACCTAAGGTGGCCTAGATTGTCAAGACAGATTTTGGAACGAAATTAAGGTAGGTTCACTCCTTTTGAAATCTTTAACAATTCAATAAAGTGGCCTTCAGGTCGGCCGGTGGTGTGGCGGCCAGGTAGACCTCAGCCGGGGTACGGTAGTCGAGCGACTGATGCAGCCGCTTCTGATTATAGAATACAGATGCCGGTGTGCTAAAAACCGTTTGGTGAGCAGATTCACACCCCCAACACATCCCCGTTAGCCAGTTTTATCCTTTGCGTGGGAACTTCTGATGGCTGGTCACGGCCGTGGCGGGTTTTGGGGGTACGGCCGTAGTGGAGACGGCCGTAAACCCGTGTGATGGGTGGCAAAGATTCAGATATAATAGCGGTGTTTGTCAGCAATATGTGAGATCCTTGTCAGCGTGGCAAGGGTTGGAAGCGTCAACAAAGAGGAACTTATGCAAGCCCTGGAACTTGAAACCTGGATTGACAAAAATGGGCGTATCTTTTTACCACAGGAATTTCAACACGCCTATGGAAAATCGGCTCGCCTGCTTGTGCTTCTACCAGAGCCAACGGAGTCGCCTAAAAAACGGCGACAGCCCGGTAGCGCCAAAGGAATCCTGGAGATATTGTTTGAAGATGACGAACATCTGGATGATTTCAAAGCTTACATGCCATGAACCTGTTATTGAACACACAGGCACTGTTATGGTTTGTACTTGATGATTCTCGATTGAGCGAAAAAGCTCAGAAAAGCATTGCTGCCACCGGCGCGATGGTCTTCGTTAGCCCGGCAAGCCTTTGGGAGATTGCCATCAAAATTAGTTTGGGCAAGTATGCACTGCCTCTGCCTTTTGCCACATTCTGGGATGATCAGTTGCGCACTAATGACTTTGTTCTTTTGCCTATCTCTGTAGCACATATGGCGCGTGTGGCAGATTTACCTTATCACCACCGCGACCCATTTGACCGTTTGATCATTGCCCAATCATTGGTGGAAAATGTTCCCATTGTTAGCAGCGATGAACTGTTTGCCCGTTACGGTATTGAGCGGATTTGGTAAGAAGTGGTAGATTGCCGGGAAAAGGCTGTCAATTCTTTTAAGTATTTAGGGCATCACGTTGGTTAACGGCCGTAGCCCCCTTACTCCCTCCTACTGATCACTTCGCAACTTCTCACGTTCCTGATCCCACAAATTTGTAAACCGTTCAAAAACATCAGCAATGATTTCCAGTTCACTTTCCGAATAACGGGAAATCAACTCCTCCTGCGCGTTTCTGGCCGATTCAAACCATGACCGCACCTTTTCGGCCGCCGCTGGTGCAGGTGTGATCAATGTCCCCCGGCGATCATTGGGATTGGGCCGTCGCTCAATTAAATCCGCCTTTTCCAGCCGATCCAGCATAGCCGTTGCCGCCCCTGAAGTGAGACCCGTATGCCGGGCCAGTTCAGTCGGCGTGGCTACGCCTTTGAGGAAGAGAAACCGGAGGCACTCCATATCAGTCACGTTCAGGCCCGCCCACTCACTTATCGCGTTTCGGAACAGCGTCAAATGAGCGCCATACTCCGCCACTGCCTTCAAAGCCCGTTGCGTCAGCTCTTCTTTTGCGGATGTTGTCATAGAAATACCCTTGACTTTATCTTGATTATCAAGTATCTTTATTATATAACTAAACTCATGTAGTTGCAAGATACCAAACAACTCAAATTCGAAAAGGAGAATGATTTCCATGAGTTCCCAGGCAGATACAAAAAAATCCAGCAAGAAGTCTGATGCCGGATTCACGGCCGAAGAAAAAGCGGCAATGAAGGCGCGTGCCCAGGAGTTGAAAGCGGAAGCGCGGGCGAGCAAGAGCAGGGAAGAAGGGGAAAAAGCCGTCGCTGCGGCTATTGCTCAGATGGCGGAATCCGATCGCATTATGGCCGGGCGGCTCCATGAGATTGTCAAAGAGAGTGCGCCAGAGCTGATGCCCAAAACCTGGTATGGAATGCCTGCCTATGCCAATGCGGACGGCAAGGTTATTTGTTTCTTTCAGGCGGCGAGTAAGTTTGGCGTGCGGTACGCGACGTTTGGCTTCCAGCCGGATGCGCATCTGGACGATGGCAATATGTGGGCCGCTAGCTTTGCCTTGATCAAGTTGACGGCCGTTGAAGAGGCAAAGATCAAAGCACTGGTGAAAAAAGCGGTAAGCTAGTACCCGCGATCCTCGTTGACTGACAAATCTTAGATTTCACCACAGAGGGTACAGAGGCCACAGAGTTTTCCCCTTAAAACTCTCCGTGTTTTCTGTGAACTCTGTGGTTAGATAAGCTTGGTCAGCCAACCAAACCCGCGATCGGTGATCCGATGGGCATTATCTCTGCCGGTTTCCAGTAGGTTGAATAGCTGAAAAACCCTTGCCATCTATCTGTCATTGACGTATAGTTCAGCATGGTCTTCATTGAAACCCCTGTCTTTACAAAACTCGTTAAAGAACTGTTGTTAGATGAAGAGTACCAGAAGTTACAGGAAGCGTTGTTGTTGCGGCCCGAAAGCGGCGCACTCATCCCCAATGGGGGCGGGTTACGCAAAATCCGTTGGGGAATAAGTGGCAAAGGTAAACGGGGCGGGGTGCGCGTTATCTACTATTGGGATACGCCAGATGACACGATTTATATGCTGACGGCGTACAAGAAAAGCGCACAGGAGAATCTAACACCTGTCCAACTGAAACTATTGCGTCGTTTGGTTGAGGAATGGCTGAATGAATGAGCAAGATTTCAATAATTTGGTGGAAAGCATCAAGCAGGCAGGCGAAATCAAACGAGGTTTGCGTGAACCGAACCGCAAATTTGAGTTCAGCCCTTTGGACATTAAGGAAATTCGGCAAAAGCTGGACAAGTCTCAGCGTGAGTTTGCCTTGATGATTGGTGTGAGTGTGACGACGCTGCAAAATTGGGAACAAGGGCGTCGCAGACCGGAAGGGCCAGCAAGAGCATTGTTGCAAGTGGCATCGAAAAACCCTGATGCTGTCAGAGAAGCTCTTGAGGCTTAAAACTCATAACTCCTGCTTCTTCATCAATCAATCCCCCATAACCAACCCCATAAAACTGACAAAAGATGTCAGGTTTGGCCATTACCCTAAGGAGATGAAGTTCATAATTCATCCTTCCTAATTCATAATTCCTCAGGAGATAGCTATGCCTGACTTTCAACTTGTTTCCCCTTACCACCCCACCGGCGACCAGCCGCAGGCCATTGCCGGGCTGGTAGATGGATTGTCTGCCGGGTTGCGCCAGCAAGTGTTGTTGGGCGCGACGGGCACCGGCAAGACCTTCACTATTGCCAACGTGATCCAGCAGGTGCAACGGCCGACCATCGTTTTTGCCCACAACAAGACATTGGCGGCACAGCTTTACAGCGAGTTCAAACAGTTCTTTCCGCACAATGCGGTCAGCTACTTCGTCAGCTACTATGACTTTTACCAGCCGGAAGCGTACATCCCTCGCACCGATACCTATATTGAAAAGACGACAGAGATTAACGCCGAGATTGAGATGATGCGGTTGGCGGCCACGCAGGCATTGTCCACGCGGCGAGATGTGATTGTGGTGGCCAGCGTCAGCGCCATCTATTCATTGGGCGACCCGGAGAAGTATAACCAGGCGCGGGTGGAGTTTGGGCGGGGGCAGGTGAAACAGCGCAACAAGACGCTGCGCCACCTGATTGGCATTCGCTACGAGCGGAATGATATGGACTTTAAGATTGGCACGTTCCGGGTGCGCGGGGATGTGTTGGAGATACGGCCGTCCTACACCGAAGCCGCTTACCGTATCCAGTTTTGGGGCGAGGAAGTGGAGCGTATCACCGAAATTGACCCGCTGACGGGGGAACTGCTGGCGGAAATGGACGAGTTGCTCATCCACCCGGCCAAACATTTTGTGACCGATGAGAATGAGATGGAACTGGCGGTGGCCAGCATTGAAGCGGAATTGGAAGAGCGGCTGGATGAATTGATGCAGCAGAACAAATTGCTGGAAGCGCAACGATTGGAGCAGCGCACCCGGTATGACGTGGAGATGCTGCGGGAACTGGGTTACTGTTCTGGCAGTGAAAATTATGCCAGGCACTTTTACGGCCGTGAAGCCAACCTACCACCCTGGACATTGCTCGACTACTTCCCCGACGATTACCTGATGGTCATTGACGAAAGCCACATGACCCTGCCCCAAATCCGGGCCATGTACAACGGCGACCGCCAGCGCAAACAAACGCTGGTGGATTATGGCTTTCGTCTGCCCAGCGCGTTGGACAATCGCCCGCTGACCTTTGCTGAATGGGAAGACCGCGCCTACCAGGTGATTTACACCTCGGCCACACCGGGGCCATATGAACAGGCGCGCAGTGAGCGCACCGTGCAGCAGATCATCCGTCCCACCGGTTTGTTAGACCCGCAAGTGCTCATTCGCCCGGTGAAGGGGCAGGTGGACGATTTGCTCTACGAAGTGAAGCAGCGTATTGATCGCGGTCAACGTGCCCTGATTACCACGCTGACCAAACGCATGGCCGAAGACCTGGCCGACTATTTGCAGGAGATGGGGCTGCAAGTGCATTATCTACACAGCGAGGTGGATACCTTTGAGCGGGTGGAGATTTTGCAGGATTTACGTGCCGGGGTGTATGATGCGGTGGTGGGCATCAATCTGCTGCGCGAGGGGTTGGATTTGCCGGAGGTGTCGCTGGTGGCGATTTTGGATGCGGACAAGGAAGGGTTTTTGCGCTCGGAGACGGCGCTGATTCAGACGATTGGCCGGGCAGCGCGGCACATTCA
>CAZOPF010000192.1:0-4897 GCA_964581605.1 uncultured Ardenticatenaceae bacterium | reverse complement strand
AATGATTCTCTTTTTGGCAAGCCCGTCGCTTTTTTAACCTGAGTTAATTTTTATGCCGGGTACTGAACTGTGGGATACAATCGCACATGAAGTATGAACTACAAAGTACAGAGCAATTCAACAAATGGTTTATTGGTCGGCGGCAATAAGTCAAGCCAGACAACGGACATTGAAAAGGTAAAACGCCTGTTAAGCGAATTGGAGTAAGCGAACCTGACAACTGAAACCTTTCCCTTTGATATTGCTGAACATCTGGAAACAGATGAAGATATTCGCGGTTTTTTGCGAGAAGTGGCTAACATTGGGGACACGGCCGATTTCATGCACGCCCTGAACATTGCTGCCAGAGCCAAAGGCATGAGTGAAGTGGCCCAACAAGTGGGTGTGACTCGCGCCAGTCTATACAAATCCCTCTCAGAAAGTGGCAACCCCCGCTTCAAGACGATCAGCAAAGTTGTGGAAGCGCTTGGCTGCAAATTGGCTGTTGTCTGAAATACCAATTGAGCAAAGGAACTTGATGCTGTGGCTGATGCCTCTACCGTGCCTGCAACCCTCATCCAGCAGTTATCCACCTGAAGACCCTAAGGGTTTCAGAAAACCCTTAGGGTCTTGCCTGACAACAACCATGTCCAAACCAGCCCCTCTCCAATACGATGCCTTCTATCATATCTACAATCGCGGCAACAACGGCGAAACCATCTTCCGCACCAAAGAAAACTACCATTACTCCCTGCAACTGTATATCAAACATTTCCACCCCTATGCCTTGCAGCCCGGCAGGTAAATGATCATCGCATACCCGGCCGATTTCCAGGTATTCATCAAAGGGCATGGTTCAGAAATCCAAGAAATCAGCCTGGCGCTTTGTAGGATGATTTTGCAAATCGTCCAGAGAAAGATTTGCAAAATCGTTCCGCAATTTGTAAAGGACAACTTCCGCTTTATGAACCATGCCGCGTTTTACAGATCACTAACTTCAGGCGCAACCTTTCCTGTTATACTGCGTAAGGTGTGGCAGTCAGGAGAGAAAACGTTGAACAGCGATGAATTTGTCTGGCTCGAAAGAGCAATGGAAGGTGATAAAGAAGCCTTCGGTCAAATTATTGAAGCATACCAGGGGCCGGTTTATAACCTGGCGTATCGTATGCTGAACAATGCAGATGAAGCAGAAGAAGCGGCGCAAGAAGCGTTTATACGCGCTTATACACGGTTGGACAGTTATAACCCGGAGCGCAAATTTAGCACCTGGCTGCTTTCGATTACCTCGAACTACTGCATTGACATTATCCGCAAACGGCGGGCGATCTTGTTATCTATTGACGAACCGTTAGCCCCGCACCCGGCGTTGATGTCCGAAAAGTCGGCCGGGCCGGAAGGGCAGATGATGCAGAGTGAAGAGCAGCGGCTGGTGCAGCGAATGTTGGCGGAGTTAGAACCGGATTACCGGCAGGCGGTGATTTTGCGTTATTGGTATGACCTGTCTTATGAAGAGATTGCCGAAGTGACCAATTCGACGGTAAGTGCGATTAAGTCGCGGTTGTTTCGTGCCCGCCGTTATCTGGCGGATTTGGGCGTAGCCGCCGGACTGGAACCGATTGATGTTCCCGGTGTGATGGTATAAGCGGTGATGGATGGGATGGTATGAGAAATTCACAAAATGGGAGTAATGGTATGGAGCATGAAGAGATTTTTACGCTGATGATGGACGCGCTCGATGGCGAGCTTCTGGCGGACGAACAGTTTATGCTGGAATCTCACCTGCGTGCGTGTCCTGACTGTATGCAAGAGTGGCAGGCGATGAGCGCCATTGACGCGCTGTTCCGGCGGTCGCCCATGCTCAGTCCGGCGGCCGATTTTACGCAGCGAACGCTGGCACGGCTGCCCAACCGGCGGCTGCGGTTGTGGTTGATGGGGGTGGTGTATGTGACGCTGCTGATGGCCGGACTGCTGCCGGTTTTGTTGGTGGTGGGCACGGCCGTACTCCTGGCATCTTCACTGGGTGAACCAACAGCCCCCAGTAGTGGGCTGCAACTGCTGGTGACAGGCTTACAGCTAGGTGGTGTATTGGTAGGGGCTGTGTTCACGGCCGTGTCCCGCCTGGTTATAGAACAACCCTCCATTATCGGCTGGCTGCTGGTGATGGTGGGCATTGTCTTTTTGTGGAGCGGCGTCTACCGGCAATTACTCAACGCGCCAGCACAGCGACAAATTTCCTGAAAACGGGGGTTGGCTTAACATGAAACGATTACTACTTTTTCTTATCTTGATTTTGGTATTGGTCTTAATGCCAACGGGTATCGCCCTGGCGCAAAGCGAAGATGTGACGGTGGCGGCCGGAGAAACAGCCGAGGAGATCGTGCTGTTTGAGGGCGACCTGACGGTGGAAGCCGGGGCCACAGTGAATGGCGATGTGGTGGTATGGGCCGGCGACGCGACCATTGCGGGCATAGTCAAGGGCTCGGTGGTGTTGATGGATGGCGACCTGGTGGCGGAAGATACGGCCGTTATCAATGGTGATTGTGTTTTGTTATCGGGCGATTTCACCGATAACACGGCTACCGGGTTGGGTTGTACCGATGTTGAGGAGGTTATCCCCGGTTTGGGTGGGTTGGTAGACAGTATTGCCGCTATCCCGGCTGAACCTGCTGCGCCACCTGTGCCACCGCTAGAAATGGCGACCCATGATGGGAGTGGCGGCAGCTTTTTCGGACACGTATGGGGGGCTATTTTCCGCAGTTTGTTGTTTGGGGCGCTGGCTTTTGTGGCCGCCATGCTGTTCCCTCGCCATCTGGCGCGGGTGGAGCAGGCAGTACAAGAAAAACCATTCGCCAGTGGCACGGTGGGCTTTTTAACTTCGCTGGCTGTGCCCATTATTCTGCTGCTGTTGAGTCCGATTCTGTTTGTGCTGGCCTTTGTTTGTGGTTTGGGCGTTTTGTTGACAGCGCTGGTCGTAGCGGGTTACGTGGCCGCCCTGGCGGTGGGCTGGTTTGCGGTGGGGCATTTGTTGGGCGAGCGTATGGCGGAGTGGCTGCATATGCGGAACCGTTCGCTGCCCTGGGTCACGGCCGTAGGCACGACCACCCTCAGCCTCGTTTTAGGTCTGTTGGGCACAATTCCCTTTGTGTTCGGCGAGGGATTGGCTGGCTTCCTGATTGCCTGCGTGGGGTTGGGGGCGGTGGCGCTGACCAAGTTTGGCACACGGCCGTACCCGCTGCTGGATGAAGGTATTCGCATCTTACCGACAGAGAATAGTGATAAGGTCACGGCCGTACTCAATACCCTGCCCGAAGACGACATCCGTTTGAAATAATCGCCAATTTTCTTCCTCTTCCCCCCCTAATGAAAAGAGGCGCTCTATCTGATGCGCCTCTTTTCTTTAGGGGGTCTTCATTAAGGATATTTGGCTGTAAGTTAAAACTTTACGGCAAGTGTCGGCAGTTAAACCAGGTATCTGTCTCGGCAAACAGCGCGGTTGAAACCTTCCGCCTCTCTGGGTTTTTAACTGTCCCATTTCAAACCTCGATCCTCATTGATATACTAAACTAAATAGTCGTTCGCCAGTCACAGCATCTATTATTACGTTGTACTCGTTTGAGACAGCCGACGTGTTATTGGTACCGGGTTCACCAGAGGCGTAACTGGTTACCCCTTGAAAACTGATAAACCAAACCAAATGGTTATCTTTCAAATTATAAATAGTTACGCCATTTGGGGTGCTGCCAAGATAGCCCAATTCAGCACTTACACTACTTGCTTGTTCAACCTTTGGCTTTTCTTGTTTTGCCAGAGCAATTGCTTCATCCTGGCTAATAATAGCTACCTCAACTTGTGTGACATCAACTGGCACAAAGGCTAAACCCATCCGGTTTTCCAAAGTTGTTATGTCTACACCTGTCTCTTGACCAGTTTGCGCCTGCAATGGTTTTGAATTTTTCAATACCAATCGCCCTATAGACCACCCTAATATGGCTACGATAATAATACCCAATATAGGGATTGCCCAATGGCTAAATTTATTGTGTTTCATGTTATTTTCCTTAAAATGTGGGATAATATATTGTCTGTCAAGCTTATCAGCTATTGTGTCCAATTATCAATCCACTCAGTTGATCCAGAAACACCTTTACTGGCGCGATAGCGTGTGCCACCGGTAGTAACGCTAATTAAAAGGCCATCAGCGGGGGCTATCCACCCCCCGCTGATGTCATTATATTTTGCATCCGAAAATCTCAAGTGACTTGACGCAGTACCACCCAAGTTATCACGATCATCCCATGTCTCTCCGCTCCAATAAGCATTGGCAGCAGATGATCCCATTCCAACCAATGAATCAGGAGAATCCAGTCTACAGAATCCATCAATCTTTGCGCACCACCTGTTACCACCACTGTAAAACCAAGTAACTTCGTACAAATGGGTTGTGTTACTTGGCACACTTTCAAATTCATAACGACATACAGATGGGTCACACCCTCTTTCTGCAAAGTATTTGGGCGAGGAATCACCTATCTCCTTAAGCCAGCCTACTTGGAAATAGTTTGAGCCATTTCCCTCTCCCGCCATTACCCATTCCATGCTACCTGTATAGGTAACAGTTGGATTTTTGTAAGCGATATTGGCACGTGATCCTCGATTCTCATATGAACGCTTATAACCTGCAAAGAAGTTTCCACTCGCTGCCTCAGCAACAGGTATCACTCCAACAAAAAAAACCAACAAGAAAAGCAACAAGCACATACCAACGCATGTGTTTATGCATATGACCCCCTAAAGTTTATAAGTATCGTCATTGATCAAATAGTCTCTTAAAACAGCATTACATAAATCTATTCCGATTTCCTACAAGAGGTGTAAAGAGGCACAAACTCGGAAAAAATTTATGCAATGCTGTACTTAA
>CAZOPF010000191.1:0-5116 GCA_964581605.1 uncultured Ardenticatenaceae bacterium | reverse complement strand
TGGATTGAATGGGGCTATTCAGCAGGGGGTACGGCTGGCGGCCATTGCCCAGGCCTCCCGCCTGTTAGTGCTGCCCGCCGATCTGCCATTTTTGACAGTGGCTGATGTGCAGGCATTTGCAAACGATACTCCATTCCATGCGGTTGGTATCTGCCCGGATCGGCATGAGCAGGGCACAAATGGTTTACTGCTGCCCGCGCCGGTAGACTTTCCTTTTCAGTTTGGCGAGGGCAGTTTTCAGAAGCATGTGATGGGGGCGGGGTACGGCCGTCTGACATCCCACATCGTGCGTACCCCCGGCTGGCAGTTTGATCTGGATACCGTGGAGGATTGGGCTATCTATTCGCCAACACGGTTTGCTGAAGGGCAGCCGCCTTCATGTGCATCTATCAGCAGATGAGGCGACGGATGGGCACACGGCCGTCAGTCAGCGGCATGGCAAACCCGTTGTCCACACCATCTGCTTGAGCATTGTTTTATCGCCACCATCGCTGCCCCACACGGCCGTGATCAACCCCTCACTCGTCCACACCTGCCCCGCTTATTGCTCCAATTGGCAGGCACACCGGTGCTCAGTATTGCCCGCACCATCAGTAGCAAAAACGCGGCCAGTAGCCGCGTGGAAAAGTTATGCCAGGCCAGACGCCGTTTCATGGCATTGGCTCGCCCCACCCACCACCACCCGGCGTTTCTATCCGCAGCACATCATCCGCTGCCAATTCTCGCGTAAATTTGCCCGGCAGCAGAATTTCCTGCCCCTCATGCACCAGACTATTCTGCCCCCGCTGCCCTGGTTCACCCCCCTGCAACCCATATGCAGCATGAGTCCGCCGTTCGCTGGTGACGGTGACGGTAACGGGCACGAGGAAACGAAAATTACGAACGAGACCCTCACCGCCCCGGTAACGGCCGTGCCCCCCCGACCCCTCGCGCAGTGCATATGCCTCCACCCGCAGCGGAAACTGATACTCCAACGCCTCCACTGGCGTATTCAGCGTATTGCTCATATGCACATGCAGCCCACTGCCACCATCCGCGCCTGGCCCCGCCCCCGCCCCGCCGCCAATCGTCTCATAATAAGCAAAAGCAGAGGGGCGGAGGGGCGGAGGGGCAGAGGGGATATTCTCCCCCTTTCCTCTGCCCCTCTGCTCCCCTGCCCAAACTGCTCCCCCAAACGTCACATTATTCATCGTGCCCTGGCTGGCGGCGGGCATCACGTCCGGTAATGCCTGCGCCAACGCCCCCAGTACCACATCCGTCATGCGCTGCGAGGTTTCTACATTACCCGCCGCCACCGCGTGGGGTGGGTGTGGGTCGAGCAGCGAGCCGGGTGGGATGATGACCTGCACGGGGGCAAACGCTCCCTGGTTCATGGGCAGGTCGGTTTGCAGCAGCGCCAACGCCACGCAGCGCACACAATAGGCCACCGCCGACACGGCGATGGCCGGTACCGCGTTCAAATTGCCACGCACGGCCGTGGCCGTGCCCGTAAAATCCACCACCATTTGCCTGCCCTGCACGGTGATGGTCGCCGTGATGGGAATCGGTGCGCTGTCTGGCTGTCCGTCGTCGTCCAGATAGTCGGTGAAGGAGTAACGGCCGTCGGGAATCCGTTCTATCGCTGCCTCGGTCAATTTCTGCGCGTACTCAATGAGGGCGATAGCGTGGGCCTGCGCTTCTGCCAGACTGTAGCGGGCCACAATCTCTTGCAGCCGCTTTTCGCCGGTAGCGTGGGCGGCTAACTGTGCCGCCAGGTCGCCATCCCGTTCGGCCGGGGTGCGGACATTGCGCAAGATAAGCTGCCACACGGCCGTGTTTCGTTTGCCTCCCTCCACCAATTTAATGGGGGGGATGATGATCCCCTCCTGATAAATTTCGGTGGAAAGGGGCATAGAGCCGGGGGACATGCCACCTACGTCGGCATGGTGAGCGCGGCTGGCGACAAAGAAATCAGGAGTAAGCAGTGAGCGGTTAGCAGTAAGCAGTGAAGAGGTCTCACCTGACTGCTCACTGCTCACCACTCCTAACTGCTCACTAACAAAGACCGGTGAGACGAGCGTAATGTCCGGCAAATGGTTCCCCCCCTGGTACGGGTCGTTGACGATGACGACATCACCGGGGGCGAAGGGAGCGCAGTGGCTGATGGCGGCCTGGACGGAGGCGGGCATGGCCCCCAGGTGAACGGGGATATGGGCGGCCTGAGCGAGCATACGGCCGTCGCCCAGAAACAAGGCACAGCTAAAATCGAGTCGCTCTTTGATGTTGGGGCTGTAGGCAGCGCGTTCCAGCGTCACCCCCATCTCCTCGGCGACGGAAGCGAACAGGTTGGCAAAAATGGAGAGGGTGACGGCACTAAGGGGTAACATCCTAATCCCCGTATACTTCCCTGGGATTTAGTTGATGCCCATCTGCCAGGAGTTTAACGGCCGTGACCACCAACTCGGCACGTCGTCTTAGAAACAGCGCAAAGTCATTCTTAATTTTGGTGTTTTTCTCGTCTGTGTTTAGATTATCGTACCCGCCATTAGCTAACTCAGTAACAGGGATCAAATGGGATTGCAGCCGCTCCTTTACCAGGTTCTCAGATGTCCATTGATAGCGGTCAGTCAGGTAGCGTAATGGGTCTTTGCGCCCGATGGAGATGTTTGTTTTATCACTGATGAGGGCGCAGTTGAGAGCCAGAAAGCTGTTAACCTCAGCTTCCTTAAGTAAGGCATCAGGAAAGATGTGATGGTATTGCCGCTGGCCGATGTTGTTCAAATCCAACCGTTCGCCGGTGGAAAAGTCCAAAGCGCCCAAACGACAAGCAACGGCCAAAACGCCGCGCCCACGGATGGTGGCCCGTTTAGGCCATTCAACAGTAACCAGCTCTTCCGCTTCAGCCAGCGCGTGGTCGGCAAAAAGAGGGACATCGGCAGAACTGTATCGTATGCCATCTGGTCTGCTTTCATTGCGAATAATGGCACGAAGCCGATTGTAATCAGCAAAAGCGCGAGTCGCGGCTGAATTTTCATAGCGGTCGGTGAAAAAAGCATACCACAGGTATTTTTTTAATAGCAGCTCATCCTGTCCTCGTTTATCGCCGGATTCGGGAATACCGGCATACAGGGCAGCAATGACTGCCAACACAGCGTTTGTAGGTAATCTTTGTTCATCATAGATTCCCTCACTTCTAAGAAATTTTGCCATGCGATCCAGGCAGTGCGCCATTGTTGCCCACTGTTCCACCATCTTGCGTTTGTTCATATCCCAGGCACCACGCTGATTTGGCAGGTAGCCTTGCAAGAGAGAGGAGGTGGTAAGTATCTGATCGGGAATTGGAGCATAACGGGCAATATCAGGGTACTTCTGATTGAGGTCATCGGCCAACTCATGTAGAGATTTGCCCATCACATTTTCTACTTCGGCCACGATGATGTCATAAGTTGAGAGGGGTTTGCTATTGGTGTTCATATTGATGAACACCGTCAAGGCTGTTGATTTATCAGTTTTTGGCGGCAGGGCCAAGAATGGCAAATTATAGTTAGCGATGATGGAACGCAAGTCTCTGATTTTATCGCTGACCTTCTTCTGAAATTCATAAAAGAGCCTCAGTTCTTCTCGACCGCCATCTTTTGGTTCCAGAGGTAAAATAGCCTGATTAACCCAAGTTTCAATTTCTTGTTGAATATCTTCGGGGCGAAGCAGGTGAGTGGGAATGAGGCCGCGCTGTAAAACCTGGGCCGGATCATTGCACCACAAGGGGTATTTTTCACCATTTTTTTTGATATAACGGCCGCGCCAATAAACCGTGATATCTTCCCGTTCTTCATCAAATTCGTAATTGTCAAACTCGTGGATGTAGATGAAGTAAGTTTCGTAGTCGTAATTGTTGTGGAATACACGCCAGAGAGCGGTGAGGCGTTGTTGCCCATCCAATAGATGTTCGTAGACACGGCCGTTTGTCTCGGGCGCGGTGGCCAGATGTCGGGAGACAAACTTTTCTTCATCACCTACCTCTAAAATGAGCATAATGCCGAGCGGTAAGTCGCGGATTATCATTTCAACAAGGCTGCCAATGCGCTGACGATCCCAGGCTTCAAAACGTTGAAAGCGAGGCAACCTGATTTCGCCTCGTTGGATTTTGCCATACCATTCGCTCAGTTTGCGATTGCGTGCTTCCATCTTGTTACTTTACTCCCATAACTGGATGTTTAGGGGGCACGGCCGTCTTAAACAGCTATTTCCGTAACATTCGCCGGGCCGTTTAATGTCACCACCAGATCATTCAAAATGCCGCGGCCGATAACACCTTTGCTGGTATTTTCTTGGGCGATCACGCTCAAGTAAAAGGTTTGCCCGGCCAGATTGACAGACGTGGCATACAAATCAACCAGATGTAACCGACCGGAGAAATCACGAGCCTGATGCGTAGCTTCAAAGAGTGCTCCTACTTCTTCTAAAACGGCAATTGGCATCATGGTCGCATCTGCGCCAGAATCAATTTGGGCGTTGATGATGACGGGGGTACCCTCAGCATCATAATTGTTCACTTCAACTTCGACAAACGGAGCGGCAGGTGAGAAGTCTCGATTATAGTCAAAGGTTTGAATGTTCATGATCAGCGAACAAAACGAGGTGAACCGAGATTAAGAGATGTGGCTGGCTGTTCTGTTACCTGGCGTATAAGAACAATTTGCCCCGGAAAATGTTGTTGGATGCGGCGAACCAACTGAATATGATCGGAATCATGATCTACCAGTTTGCCCTGGTAGATAGCTACATACTCCTGTGAATAATTCTGGAGCAATTGTGGGTACTGGGTTTCAAAGGCGGCCGTTTGTTCCAACATTTCGACCTGTCGTTTGTTTTGGTGCAAACGTGGTGACACGGCTTTAGCGCGGACAACGGCCGCATCCTCTGTCACCACCAATTCCAGTTCACGGGCGTTTGGAAAATAGCTTAAAGGGATGACCACCTCTTCTGGCGTTATTTGAATCAGTCTACCATTCATAATCTATTCCTCCTTAGTAACCGTGCAGTAATTATGTAAATGAGTAATTTGGTAATTAGCCGCTTCAATTACTTAATTACCCAATTACCCAATCGCAAACTTATTTGCAAACGATCACTTAAC
>CAZOPF010000190.1:0-5189 GCA_964581605.1 uncultured Ardenticatenaceae bacterium | reverse complement strand
TTGGGTAATTGGGTAATTGGGTAATTAAGTAATTGAAGCGGCTAATTACCAAATTACTCAATTACATAATTCCTGCACGGTTACTTGGGTGTTTGGGTGTATGCGTGTTGAGGTGTAGAGGATGGATGAACAGATAATACAGGTATTGGCGGATGCGGCCGCGCCTTTTGCGGATAAACGGTTACACGTTTGTCAGGTGGGGGTGACGGCCGTAGCCGACGGCCGTATCATCCTTGCCGGTACCGTGCTGGATGAGGCCACGCTGACGGCCGTGCTCTCCCATTTGATGACCGCCTGCCCGGAGTATGCGCTGGACGCGACGGCCGTCACCATTTTGCGCCAGCCCGGCCGGGCCAAATTAACCGTCTGCACCACCATTACCGGCCTGTATAACAGCCCCGGTTTCCGCTCGGAAATGGGCAGTGAACTGCTGAATGGCATGGTCGTAGAGCTGTTGCAAGCAGACGGCCGTTGGCACTTTGTGCGCCAGAATGATGGCTATCTGGGCTGGGTTTATGCGCCCTATCTGGGCGAGGCGCCCCCACCCGTGCCCACGCATCTGGTTTGTGAGCCTGTGGCTTTGCTGTGGCCGGGGCCGGATGAAAAGGGGGACATTGTGAACCGGGTATTGGCGGGCACGGCCGTTGCCGTGACTAAAACTCAAGGAAGTTGGCAATATATTACATTGGCCGGACTGCCCGGCGGTTGGCTGCCTGCCCCCCATTTGCGCCCATTGGTTGACCTGCCACAGACGGCCGCTGCCCAACGCGCCCAACTCGTTGCCGATGCCCCCCGTTTTACCGGCGTCCCCTATCTGTGGGCTGGCGTCTCCGGCTATGGCATAGATTGTTCCGGCTATGTGCAGTTACTTTACCGGTTGGTGGGAGTCACGCTGCCCCGCGACGCCGACATGATGTTTGCTGCCGGGCGGCCGGTGGAACCCCCTTACCAGCCTGGCGACCTCTTCTTTTTTGGCAGCGAAAGTGGTCACCGGCACATCTCGCATGTGGGCATGAGTTTGGGCGGCTGGCAAATGATTCACTCCTCGCGCAGCCGGAATGGGGTGTTTGTGGATGAGGTCACGGCCGTGCCCCATCTGCGGGACACTTTTGCCGGCGCCCGGTCATTTTGGGGAGATTAGGCTAGTTGACTGACAAATTTCATTTTTCAACCGCAGAGGGCGCGGAGAACGCAGAGATTTCTCCTTTAGTTAACCTCTGCGCCCTCCACGCTCTCTGCGGTTAGATAAGTTTTGTCAGTCAATCAGGGGTGGCGCGTTCTCCTGGCGGGGCGATCAGGAACAGGGCGTATACCATGGCCGAGATAATCAGCAATGTCACCGGAATCACCAATAACCGGCGCAGGGCATACATTAAAATTGGTAGCATTGGTTATGATTCACTTACTTCCCGACATTGTTGCAGCTTTACCTGCCGCAGCCCACTAAACAGGCACTCAATGGCATAATCATCGGCCACGGCCGTTGCCCCAGCTACGGCCGTGGCCCGCATCCACACATAGCTCCCTTGCTGCCCCAAAAGGGTAAACTGGGGCCGCTCATCACCGAAATATGGGGCGCGGGCTTGCAGCCAGGCCAGCCATGTTTCATCCGCCTGGGGCAAACAGCGCGGGGTACACTTTTCGGGCAATGGCGCGCCGGTGAGCAGGGAATAAAAGCCATCGGTATACGGCCGTGACGCATCCGCGCAAAAACTGAGATAGGTAGCCTTCACATAGTCCGCATTCACCTGGCATTGAATCCACACACCACTCTCAAACAGCGCCACCACCGTTACCAATGAACCGTTGGGGTCTACCTCCCCCACCAGCAGCGTGTAGGGCCCTTCAAGTTGATCGCGTACACTGGCCAGCGCGTTATAATTGAACCCTTCTTCTTTTGAAAGAGCAAACAGATTACCCTCGTACCCTCGCACCGTTTTTATGCCCTCATGCACAAAAACCATCGCCTGGCGCGGGGCGTTCCCCAAATGGTCGGGCATAAAATAAGCGCCAACGCCGGCCAGCAAGGCGGGAATTAGCAGCGCCAGCAGCGCCCGGCCGCTCAAGCGGCCATTGCGGCCAAGCAGGTTAAGCGCTCGCCCTAACCGCATCTCTTGTAAGAGCGCCAGCACAAACAGGAGAAAAATGAGCAGCATCCCCGCCACCAGAAAACTCCACCAGGCAGTGGCGGCGGGAATGGGGTAAACGGGCAGCCTCTGGAAAAGCGGATGATTTAGCCAGACCAGGCTGTTAAAAGTGAGGGCGGGAATATAGCCCAGGATGAGGGTAACGGTCACGGCCGTTGCCAACCAACCCAAAACCGTTATCACTCCTTTATTCAGCCGGCCCGTCAGCCAGCCAGTGAAGGCACACAACAGAATGATCAACAGCGAAGAAGTGATGATGGCGCTGTAGGCATATTGCGTGGGCAGGTCAATTAACTGGTGCAGTTTTGGCCCCCAATACCCCACACAGACGGCCAGCCCCATCAAAAAGCCATTGAGAAAGGCGAGACGGCCGTAGCCCGGCAACCGATTTGTCTCTGGCGAATCAAAAATGGACGATTGATTTAGCGGTTGCGTCGAAGCCATAATACCCCACCAAATGCCAGAGCGCACATAAGCAAACCACCGGCCAGCCAGCGCCAGCCATGACTGGTTGTGGCCGGTGGGACCGGCGCAGTTGCCACTGTAGTCGGCTCCGCGCTCGCCTCTGGCGTCACTACCCTATACGCCGGATTCAACACCATTGTTGATAAATCCGCTTCTGAAACTGCCACCCCATCAGAAAGCCCATTGGCTCGCGCCAGAAACGCGGCAATCGCCAGATATTCCGCCTCGGTCAGGCTGCCGGGAACCTGGCGGGGCATAGCCGCCCGCATAAACGTATACACCTGCGCCATCGAACCATAATTGACCAGGCTGCCTTCCCCAATGAGCGCGGGAATGGTGCGGGGGATGGTGAAGCCGTTTTCATACGGCCGTTCCCCATGGCAGCCCGAATCCCAACAATAGCTATCCTCTGGTGGGTATTGCGCCCGCCATTCATCATCTGGCGCATCGGTGAGGCCCTGGCCCCGGTCGCCGTGGCAGGGCTGGCAGTGCAGCCAGTAAAGCTGGGCGCCATCGTCGGCCATTGTCGGGGCCGCCACCGTAGGCGGGGCAGCCAAACGGTCTGGGGTGGGGGTAGGCCCGGTTTGCGCAGCCAGCGGTTTGGCAAAGATGAGGCAGGTAACGGCCGTCAGAACGGCCGTGACGACGGCCGTCAGCCACCACCCCATCCAGACTGACTCAGTCCGGTTCATAGACATTAACTTCACCGATCAAAGCCGCTATCAGCGCCGCCCAGGATGCGGTTTGCGATTCCAAGTGCGGTATATCCGCCTGGATGTCTTCCAGAAACGGCCGTATCCCTTCCAAATGCTCCGGCAACTCCGCCAGCACCACATCCAGACGTGCCACCATCTCGGCCCGGCGTGGCTCCGTCAAAACCTGATCCAGGAAACCACCCACCACATCAAGCGAGTCACCTGAATCTGACTCCATCAGCTCTAAAGCCTCTTCGATTTCGGCATCCGTAAATAGTTGGAACAAGAGCGTTCCAGCCAGCATATCGTGGATGAATTGCTCCTGAGCGACCCTTATCGTCCTATTGAGATAATCACGAAAACCAGGGAAATCATCTATCCGCTGCTGATAAGCCTCTTCATCAAACGGCTCCTCATCTTCTTCATCCGGAATGATGAGCAGGGGCCCGGCCTCAATGCTCTTGGCGGCAATGGCGTAGATCAGACCGGGATAAAACTCGGCTTCCTCATCCCCCTTCATTTCCAGGGTGAATTGTACGGCGCTGGTCTGCCACAATTTTTGTTCATCGCCTCCGTCGCGGAAGCGGGCACGAGCCGTTTCCGCCTGTTCCATCAGGGCTTCTCGGAACGCATCGGTCATCAGTTCGGGCAAAATTTGTTCCACGATCTCCTGGAATGTTTCCCTCCGCACATCTTCCGGCAGGGCAAAATACTCATCGGGCGCGATGCCGCTTGTTTCCATTGTGGCGACAAAGTGCATAAAGGCGACAATGGGCGTAAAGAACATGGAGATGAATTCCGGTTCGTCCACCAGGTTTTCACTATCGGCGGCCAGTTCCATGATCGTCATCAATCCTTTTTCCGTGTTATGTTGGCTGAGAAACGGCCGTAAATCTTCCAGCAACTGCCAGTTCACCTCTGGCGCTTCCGGCTCCTGCCAGCCGGTGCGCTGCCGCACCCGCTCTTTTTGCTGCCGTTTTTGTAGCTTCTGCTCCCGCCGGGACAACTTTTTCTTCTTACCAGCCATGGGTTTACAATCCTCAATCTTGTGGTTTAATGCCACCGATTATACCCGGCAATCCGGCGTTGCTAAAACCACAACGGCCGTTCATACCACCCCTCCATAAAGAGTTGAACATTACCTGTCTCTAATCTTCCCCAAAAATACCCTGTCTGTTACAATCAAAAACGTCAGGTCGGAAAACCACCACAAACACCAGGAGGATTCCTTTATGGTAGAACTTATCTGGGAGGGCAAGTATGACGCCAACGGCCGTCGCACCGCACCGCACCGCACCGCCTCAAACTTCCCTTTCAAACCGTAGAAACCGTCAACGAAAGCAGCCAACAGCGCCAAATGGCCTTTGACCTGTTCCAGCCAGGGCCGCCTCGCCACCTGGCGCAATCGCCTGATTTGGGGTGATAAAAAGTATGTGCTGCCCGCCCTGTTGGACGAGTTTGCCGGAAAGGTTGACCTGATTTACATTGATCCGCCGTTTGATACAGGCGCAGATTTTTCTTTTCAAGTTGAAATTGAAGATGCAAGATTTTTGAAAGAGCCAAGTGTTATTGAGCAAAAAGCGTATCGTGACACATGGGGGCAGGGAGCATCTGGTTATTTGCAATGGTTTTATGATACTGCCTTGCTTCTAAATGAAATGCTGTCGGAAAGAGGAAGTATCTACGTACATTGTGATTGGCGAGTAAACAGCGGTGTAAGATTGATACTAGATGAGATTTTTGGCCCTGACAATTTTGTGAATCAAATCACTTGGAAGCGAAGTAGTAACACGTCAAGCATTGGAAGAAAAAGATAGTGTAAATTACTTTCTGTAAAAGGTAATGCAAATCTTTTTCTGTAAAAGTATCCATCAAGAATTGC
>CAZOPF010000189.1:0-5297 GCA_964581605.1 uncultured Ardenticatenaceae bacterium | reverse complement strand
TAATTTGGTAATTAGCCGCTTCAATTACTTAATTACCCAATTACCCAATCGCTAAATTATTTGCAAACGATCACTTAGAAATGTAACAAAGAAACAAATGGCGTCAATAGCGGCCGTGAAATTCAGACAATAACGCCAAAAAAACTCCAGCACAATTGGGCAAATTGTCACCTCAGTTATTTTGCCCGTTCTATGCCTAATGCTGCCAGGGTGTATAGCACCAAGACGAAAGGAGTTCGAGATAGGTAAGGTTGATAGTAATGTTTGTTGCGATAATGTGAAATAAGAAGTTGTAAGTGTTATTGAGAGGAGGTGGTAATTAAACTGCAATTCCCCATTTGTAAATCGGTAAAGAACATACTCTGAAGAGTAAATTTAAAGCATAAGTATTGTTTGGTTTAAGGAGAAAACGATGAATCTGTTTAAGAGTCGTATTTTGTTTGTGGTGGCAGTTGCCACATTTTTAGTTATTGTGGTAGGGGGAAGTAGCATGATTGGGGCAGCACCGGCCGATTGTTCGGCCAGTACACAAATTACGGGGACGTTAACCCAATCGGGCAGTACAGTGACCGGTGAGATCAGTAATTGTACAGATGTTGCCTCCAATGTAGGGATGGTGGTTATTGCAGCCTTTCTTAATCCTGATGGCACCGTTAGCAACCAGGAAATAGATCATCAAACGGCTTCGGCCGGCCCTGATGAAAAGGTGGTCTTCGTTTCCACATTGCCGGAATGTACAGTCAAGGTGCTTTTGTATAAAGGCGATAATGAAAACGACCCGGCAAATCAATTGTTGCAGCGGGTTTACAATGCTACCAAGCTTTGCAGCAACGCAACACCAACGCCTGTGCCGCCCACAGAAACGCCTGTACCTCCAACTGAAACGCCTGTGCCGCCAACGGAGACTCCCGTACCACCCACCAACACACCCGAACCTCCTGGTGGTGGCCAGGGCTGTACGCCTGGTTATTGGAAACAGCCACACCATTTTGATTCGTGGGTGAACTATAGCCCCACAGATGATTATGCGGCCGTCTTTGGTGTGGATGCTTCGTTTGAAAAAGACCTGGTAGGTGCTTTAAGCCAGGGTGGTGGTGGTGAAAAGGCACTGGGGCGCCATGCGGTAGCTGCTTTGTTGAATGCGCAATCTCCTGGAGTGTCGTTCTATTATTCTACGGCCGACGTGATCGCGCTGGTGCAAGGTGCATATGCCTCTGGCGATTTTGAAGGGGCGAAAAACCTGCTGGCTGCTCAAAATGAAATGGGGTGCCCATTGGATTAACACCCTGATTTCGGATTGAAATGAAAAAGCACTGGTGATGCCAGTGCTTTTTTGTTGTCGGGTGAGTTTAAGTTCACGGCCTGACGGCCTGACGGCCTGACGGCCTGACGGCCGCTATTCAGCTAATTACTCTGTGCTAATTTGATCGGCGGCGACATTAAAGCGGTAACCGGTGCCACGTTCAGCCACAATATAGCTTGGTTCAGAAGGGTCTACTTCAATTTTGCTGCGCAGCCTGTGAACATGCACATGGAGGCGGTCTTCCTGTGCATCTTCCATAGGCCAGATGCGGTTGAGTAAAAATTCAGTGGTGACAATACGGCCGGCATTGCGCACCAGAATGTAGAGCAATTTTGTTTCGGTGGGCGTGAGCGAAACAGTCTGTCCATTTACCAGTGCTTCACGGTTGGGGAAATTGACCATCAGCCGTTCGTCAATGCGCGTGGTGGATTCCAGAGTATAGCTGTAATCGCCCATGCGGCGCAGCACCCGGCGCACGCGCGCCACCAGTTCTTCAGGATTAAAGGGTTTAACGATGTAATCTTCAGCATATTGTTCTAACCCTTGAATAATCGTTTCTTCCGTGTTCACGGCCGTAAGCATAATGATCGGCAAATCACTAAACTCCCGCACCGCATGGCAAAACTCAAAACCACTCATAACAGGCATGTGCAAGTCCACAATCGCCAGATGGGGCATCCCATGACGATTGATGAGCTTGAGGGCGTCTGCGCCAGATACGGCCGTCATCACCTGAAAACCCGCCTGTTCTAATGTATGCTGCACAATCCGCAAGGTAAATGTATTGTCATCTACTGCCAGAATTCGCTGTGATTCAACAGGGTTTTCAAACATACAATCATCCCAACTAATCCAATAAATAAATCACCCAATCAACACTTCTGCGAGTATACTTGAACACGGACATAATTAAAAGTCAGTCCCGGCCACAACCAGGAATCCCTCACCCTATTTACCTTCCTATTGTGAGGCATATTTTTGCAAAATCCCGGCAGATATGTTCCATGCCAACCGGTATTCTGCTTTTGCATTTGTCAGGCAGTATCAGGCAAGGGAGTGATTGACTCTGGCAAACCAGAGTGGTTTTTCCCTTTGCCTGGCGTTGTTCATACGCCCGCTTTCAACTTCGCCTTAAACGACTTGCGAAACTTTTGCACTTTGGGGTTTACCACCACCATGCAGTAAGGCTGGTATGGGTTTTCGTTGAAGTAATTTTGATGGTACTCCTCGGCCGGGTAGAAGATTTCCAGGGGGGTAATTTCCGTGAC
Organism: uncultured Ardenticatenaceae bacterium; assembly: GCA_964581605.1. Taxonomy (GTDB): domain Bacteria; phylum Chloroflexota; class Anaerolineae; order Promineifilales; family Promineifilaceae; genus CAADGU01. The sequence continues at coordinate 2,726 of CAZOPF010000189.1, read as the reverse complement.
GATGGGATTGGTGTAGAGGTCGGAGGCGTCTACGGCCGTTAATGATTGTGCTGCGATCTGCTGTTGCTCTTCGTTATGGGTCAGGATGATAGACCGATATTGTGGGCCAACATCATTGCCTTGCCGGTTGCGTGTGGTAGGGTCGTGAATATGCCAGAAAATATCCAGCAACTGTTCATATGAAATAATATCTGGGTCAAAGCTGATTTGTACCACTTCCGCGTGGCCGGTTGTACCTGCGCAAACTGCTTTGTAGGACGGGTTGGGTACATGTCCGCCTGCATAACCAGATACTACCTGCTCTACCCCAGCTACATCCTGAAATACTGCTTCCAAACACCAAAAACAGCCGCCACCTAATGTTGCTTGTTCTAATTGTGCCATATCATGTTTCCTTTTCGTAGATTTGTTGGATTTTACCAGCTTAGAGTAGGCGGCTGGCAAAATTCTTTCTTGCTTTATGGGGTTGTGCTAAAATCAGCCATGAGCCGTAGCTTCTGGGTAGTTGGTGATCGTTTGCAAATAATTTAGCGATTGGGTAATTGGGTAATTAAGGAATTGAAGCGGCTAATTACCAAATTACTCAATTACATAATAATTGCACGGTTACCTGGATGTGTATCGTAACTGCTTGCTGACGATTTTATAGATGCTGGGGCTGATTGGCTGACAAAACTTATCTAACCGCAGAGAACGCGGAGGGCGCAGAGGTTAACTAAAGGAGAAATCTCTGCGTTCTCCGCGCCCTCTGCGGTTGAAAAATGAAATTTGTCAGCCAACTAGGATGCTGGGGAGAATGCAAAATGGCAGAACAACCATTTGAATTAAGGGGGAAACGCTTGGACACGGCCGTATTCTGGAGCGGCATCTTGTTCAGTTTCCTGTTTACGGCCGTGATCTGGTGGGGCGGCCAGTTTATTGCCGATGTGCCCAAGTTGCCAGACCAGGGAGGGCGCTGGTATTACTGGCAATCCGCCGAGCCAACACCAATGGGCCAGATGACCGCCTGGGGCTTTTATGCATTACATCAGGTCATCTTCTGGGGCATCATCGCCTACGCCCAATTCCGCAAAAAGCCCAAATACACCACCGGCTTGCACAAAATCAACATCGTCGCTCTGGCCGTCACGGCATTTTTCATCTTACTCCATTTTGTGCAGACCCAAATCTGGTATGACGGCCTGGCGCAAGATGTGTCCAGCGCCTCATCGCAAAACTCCGTCATTTTGCTGCTGGTCTGGGTGCTGCTGATGGAAAACAATCGGCGCGGCCTGTTTTTTGGCAAGCGGATGCCCATTTCTAACCGCGTCACCCGCTTCGCCCGGCGCTACCATGCCTATCTCTTCTCCTGGGCAGCCATCTACACCTTCTGGTTTCACCCGATGGAAAGCACGGCCGGCCACCTGATTGGTTTTTTGTACATGTTCTTCTTGTTGCTTCAGGGCTGTCTCTTTTACACGCGCATCCACACCAACCGGTATTGGACGTTTACGCTGGAGGCGTTGGTGTTGGGCCATGCTGTGCTGGTGGCTATGACCCAAACGCCACAGGCATTGCGGCAATTTGGATTTGGTTTTGCCCTGATTCTGGTGGTCACGCAAATTCACGGGTTAGGGTGGCCGCGCTGGCTGCGGGCCGCCCTGGTAATTGCCTGTTTTGCCTCTGTTTTTGTGGTGTATAACGCAGCTGGATGGCGTTATTTCAATGAAGCCTTACGGGTGCCTATTGTGGAATATGCCCTGGTTTTTGTTTTGGCGGGTATCCTGGCCTTGGGGCAATGGGTAGGACGGCGGGTATGGTCACGGCCGTCAGCCGAAATCAGCAGCTAAGAAATACGTGGAATTTGCAAAAATTCCCGCGCTTCGGCAATGGTAGCTATCTCTCCACCAATCATGCGTATCAGTTCCACCGCCTGAGCCACACACTCCCCATTTGATTTTGCCAGTTCACCGTTGGGCAAATAGAGATTGTCCTCCAACCCCACCCGCACATTCCCGCCCAGGGTTATGGCGACGGCCGCCAATGCCCACTGTTGGCGACTGATGCCGATCACCTGCCAATGAGAGTTGGCCGGTAACTGACTGACTTGATGTACCAGATTTTGCGTGGTGGCCGGAATACCACCCAATACACCCATTACCAGGCTAAACTGGTAGGGCGCGGGCAAAATTCCCATGTCTATGAGCGGCTGGGCATTGTTGATGTGGCCGGTATCAAAGCATTCCATCTCCGGCCGTGTGCCTGCTGCGTTCATCGCCTGCAAGAAGTATTGGATGTCGTCAAATGGATTGGCAAACACATAATCGTGGTAAAAGCGTTTGTACTGGCGGGAGTAGATGGCGTAGTTCATGGAACCCATGTTGAGGGCGGCCATCTCCGGTTTGAGGGCACGGATGTGGTGAATGCGCTGTTCGCGGGGGATGCCAAACGCGCCAGTGGAGTAATTAATAATCAAATCAGGGCAGCGTTGGCGCACTTCCTGGTGAATCTGGCTAAATGTTTCCACATCCCAGGCGGGCGTACCATCGGCATTGCGGGCGTGGATGTGGACGATGCTGGCCCCGGCCTCCGCACTGCGCCGCGCCTCTTCACCAATTTCGGCCGGGGTGTAAGGAATGTAAGGTGACTGTTTTCGGGTAGTGACTACACCGGTAAGAGCGGCGCTGATGATGATTTTGCTCATAGGTTTGCTGTTCACTGCTTAGTAACCGTGCGCTAATTATGTA
>CAZOPF010000188.1:0-5307 GCA_964581605.1 uncultured Ardenticatenaceae bacterium | reverse complement strand
AACTTATTTGCAAACGATCACCAAGTGGATAACTGGCCCGCCATCCCGTCGGTTCGCGCGGAAGTTATGTAAACCTGCGTGATACGGTTAAAGAGGTCGGCCGGGCCGTTAGCCGTCACGCGCACATAGTTGTCGGTATAGCCTACCCAGCGCAGGCCGCCGTTGTCTGCACCAACGGCCGTTTCCCACAACACATTCACCACCTGCCCCACCATTTGCTCGTGGAACGCCAGGCTCAATTCCTGCCCCAGGGCAATTATCTGCCGGATACGCTCCTTCTTCACCGGGCCAGGAATCTGGTCGGGAAAACGAGCAGCGGCCGTGCCAGGGCGGGGGCTGTAGCTGAACACATGCAGCCGCGTAAACCCGATGTCGCGCACAAACTCCCGGCTGTGGGCAAAATCCACCTCCGTTTCACCGGGGAAACCAACGATGAGATCCGTGCTCAAATTTAGATGGGGAATGGCGCTGCGGGCGGCCTGCGCCAGTTCGCGGAAGCTGGCACGGCTGGTACGCCGGGCCATCCGCCGCAAAATGGCGTCGCTGCCCGATTGCAGCGGCAAATGCAAATGGGGTAGCAGGCGCGAATCGGCCCACAGCTCAAAAAAACGGTCGGGTACATCCCACGGCTCCAGCGAGGAGAGGCGCAATCGGGGGATATCGGTGTGGTGCAAAATGGCGCGGATGAGGGCGGCCAGATCGGTGTGAGGGGAAAGGTCACGGCCGTAGCTGCCCAAATGCACCCCCGTCAACACCGCTTCCTGGTAGCCTGCCGCCGCCAACGCCTGAACCTCCGCCACCACATCCCCCACATGGCGGCTCTGCCCCTCCCCCCGCGCAATCGTCGTCACACAAAAAGTACATTTATTATCGCAGCCATCCTGCACCTTGATGAAAGCGCGAGTATGTGCTCCTCGGCTGCCCACCAGAAATTCCCGCATAATCGGTTCCTGGTCAAAAACCGGCAGTTCCATTCGCGCCTGCGGATCCAGCAGGTGCGCCAACTGCGCCTTGTGCGCATTCACCACCACCTGCCCTGCCCCTTCGATGCGCCCTACTTCGGCCGGGGCGATGGTGGCATAACAGCCGGTGAGCACAATTTCCGCCTGCGGATTAGCGCGGTGGAAGGTGCGGGTGTGGTGGCGGGCGTCGCGGGCCGCTTCGGCCGTCACGGCGCAGGTATTGATGATGACTTTATCAGCCTCAGCCACGTCCGTCACAATCTGGTGGCCGTTAGCCATCATCTGTCGCGCCAGTGTTTCCATTTCGCTGTGGTTCAGCCGGCAGCCAATACTATCCAGGAATAATTTCATAGGGGCAATTGTAGCGGAGGGTACGGCCAAAACAAAACCCCCTCGGCCGTTACCGACCGAAGGGGTTGCGATAGAAGTGGTAGGCAGCGCCTGGGGATAATCATGGGGTGTGCTGCCTGCCGGTTGCTAAAATGAGTTCTGATTAACGTTTACGTCTATCAAAAGTTCCCCCGCGCGCAGAGGCGGTGCTGCTCATAAACATCGTCGCCGGTAAGTTGAACCCATGATTTTTCAAACGATCTTCACACATTGGCCGGTTGCCGCCGGGCACAAATTCGCCCAGCACTTTGCCATTCTGGTCTTGCCCCGTCTCTTGAAACTTGAAAATGTCTTGCATCACCGGCGTATCCCCTTCCATGCCAGTAATCTCGGTGATATTGATAATTTTGCGGCTGCCATCCCGCAGACGCGCCTGCTGTACAATCAGGTGAATGGCCGAAACAATCTGCTTGCGCACGACCGACAGCGGCAAATCCATGCCAGCCATCAGCACCAGCGTTTCCAGGCGGGAGATGGTATCACGCGGGGTGTTGGCATGAACGGTGGTCAGGCTGCCATCATGCCCGGTGTTCATCGCCTGCAACATATCCAGCGCCTCACCACTGCGACATTCCCCCACCACAATGCGCTCTGGCCGCATCCGCAACGAATTCCTGACCAGGTCACGCACAGTAACTTCGGTATCCCCTTTGCGCGATGGCTTTTTGGTTTCCAGGCGCACCACATGCCGCTGTTGCAGGCTCAGTTCGGCCGCATCCTCAATAGTAACAATGCGGTCGTGCTCAGGGATGAAGCCAGATAGGATATTGAGTAGAGTTGTTTTGCCAGAGCCGGTGCCCCCAGAGACGACGATATTGAGGTGAGACTTCACGCAGGCGTCAAGAAACTCGGCCATATCCGGCGTCAGGGTGCCAAAACGAATCAGGTCTTGGACGCCAAAGGGGGTTTTGGAGAATTTACGAATAGTGATGTTGGGGCCATCTATGGCGCAGGGCGGGATGACGGCATTGACGCGGGAGCCATCGGGTAGACGCGCATCCACCAGGGGCGAATCTGGCCCTACGTACCGGTTGAGCGGCTTTAGGATTTTGTTGATGATCCGCTCCACGTGAGCGTCGTCGGCAAATTTGATGCCGGATTCGGTGATACGCCCTTTTTGTTCCACAAAAACCAGGTCGGCGCGGTTGACCATGATTTCGGAGATGCTGTCGTCTTTGATCGCTTTTTCGAGGGGGCCAAAGCCGAAGATTTCATCCAACATATCTTCAAAGAACCGTTTTTCGTCGGCCGGGGCTATGCTGACGCGCTGTTTAGCCAGTTCATACCGGTCTTGAATGAGTTTGATCGTCTGGGGATTTCGTTCGAGAATGATGTTTTCCGGTAACGATTTTTCAATTTTTTGGGCCAGCCAGAGGCAGGTCTTCACGCGCTCGGTGGCGTCCGTTTGTTGAGCCATCATCATATGTTCTGCTCCTTCATGTTTAACGCAGAGGGCGGAGGCGCAGAGAAAATCTTTGCGTTTCGTCGTGCGTTTCGCGGATCATTGTATGGTGGGTGGCAGCCCTTCCCAATAGGGCATAGCTACCATGTGGACAATTTTCCTATGCCTGGGTAAGCTTCGCCGTATGACTGTCCACGGATTACGCCTGACATTTTACGTTTATGGGAGGGTGGTCACGGCCGTACTCACCCTGCTCCTCACCGCCTGCCGCACCGCTGCTCTTCCCGAACTGCCGCCTACCGAGATTGTGCAAAACGCCGCCAACCGGATGAACGCCCTGCCCGGCTTTGGGTTTGACATTAGCCGGGAAGGCGCGCCCGCTTATTTAGACCCGGATAATGTCCTCTCCTTTCGCCGGGCCACAGGGGCGTATGTGGCCCCCGACAAGGCCGCCGCTACCGTGCGCGTCATCGGACCCGGCCTCATTACCGATGTGGACGTGGTGAGCATTGCCGAAACGCAGTGGCAAACGAATGTGGCCACGGGGGAATGGGAAGAACTACCGCCTAATTGGGGTTTCAATCCGGCCGTGTTATTTGACGCTTCAGTTGGCCTGCCCACCATCTTGACGAATGATGTAAATAACCTGCAACTGGCCGAACCACAAAATCTAAAAGAAAGTGGTGGCCCGGATCAACTGCTTTATCATTTGACGGGGGATGTAGCCGGGGAACGGCTGTATGAGATGAGCGGCACACTCATTGGGCCGCAGCCGGTAACGGTGGAGCTATGGATTGCACCGGAGACGTTTGAACTGGTGCGGGTGGTGGTGACGGAGCCGGAACCGGCAGCGGGTGAGCCGAGCATCTGGCAGGTAGATTTTGCCAATTTTGGTGAGGTAGTGGATATTCAACCTCCCGGGCATTAGAAGCTCTGGGAGATTAAAGGGGCAATTTTACGGCCGTCTCACTGTTCTATCGTGTAGATTAACCAGTTTATCAAATACCGCAGCGCACATGGCAGCCACAGCAGAGGGCGCTACCGGTTTCAACCTGTACAGCCTCTTGGTCGCCATTTTGGGCGCGGTCATCCTGCTCTTTGTCGTGGGACTTGTACAAAGCTATGGCCAGGTGATCAAGTTCGGGAAATGATAATAATCCTTAGCAACCGTGCAGTAATTATGTAATTGAGTAATTTGGTAATTAGCCGCTTCAATTACTTTATTACCCAATTACCCAATCGCTAACTTATTTGCAAACGATCACTTATAAAAAAGATTGGTTCAATCTTGGGGATTGAACCAATCTGTCTAACAATACTTTCCGTAATAGTTACCCACAATTCTGGCAGCATTTCTGTCTTTTGCAGACAATTCTATGGGGCTTGATAGGAAACAAGTGTGACTTGAGTTGATATGAATAGATTTTGCTGGTGCATGATGGCGCTCTTTATGCTCGTTGGTTGCGGACGAGAGGTTACGGCCGTACCCACCCCCGTCCCTACCGCCCAGCCTTTGCCCACAGCGGAACAGAGCATCCCTCAGGAGTCGGCGCTGGCCCGACCGTATGGCTACACCTACCAACGTGCCGACGGCAACCGGGTGGTCGCCGGGCAGGGGGATGTGCCCAACCTGATGCCGATAGACATTCCGCTGGAGGGGACACCGCAATGGGTGACGGCCGTGCCCCTGGCGCAGGGGGTGTTGTGGGGCGTGGTGTTAACGGACGGCCGTACCCAGGCCTTCCTGGCCAACAACGGCGAAGTCACGCCCATTGCCAGCAACGCGCTCACCCCACACATAGCCCCGGTGCTCACCGTTGACCCGGTGCAGGGGCAGGCGCTCTTCCTCAATCCACCTTCCGCCGACCCGGATGGCAGCGCCCCTATCATTTACAACAACGCCGGGCACATCGCCCACGCCAACACAGCCAGGGAGCTGACGCTGGTGAACGCCGGTGAAATCATCGCCCAACCGCCAGTTACCGTGCTGCCCGATGCGCGGCTACTGTTTGATGGGCACGGCCGTCTCCTCCTGCTCACCGACCCCACCGACCGCTACCCACACGGCGCGTTGGGTGATGCTATCGAAGCGGGCGGTTTTGCCCTCATCCAGACAGACCCGGAAATCAAGGTGATTGCCCACTTCCTCATCCCAGAACCGCAGGTGGCCGAAGGAATTATGCCGCTGTGGGCTGATTGGAACAGCGATGGCAAACGGGAAATCCTGCTCACCCTGTCTGATGCCAACCAGGGGGCGCAGTTCGTCTTGTTTGCCGAAGATGGCACACAACTTGCGAGCGGCCCGGCCATCGGACAGGGCAACCGCTGGCGGCATCAGATTGCCATTGCTCCTTTTGGCCCAGGTGGGGAAATAGAGTTGACGGCCGTGCGCACACCCCATTTGGATAGTGTTGTAGAGTTTTATCAATGGCAAGGCGATGAATTGACGCTAGTAGCCGAACTGCCTGGATACACCTCGCACGTCATTGGCTCACGGAACCTGGATATGGCGATGGCGGGCGATTTTGATGGCGACGGCCGTATCGAACTCCT
>CAZOPF010000187.1:0-5352 GCA_964581605.1 uncultured Ardenticatenaceae bacterium | reverse complement strand
GCCCAATGCCCGGCGAACTGGCATATGCGGCCACCAAAGGGGCCGTGGATGCGTTTACAGTCAGTCTGGCGGCCGAAGTTGCCGGGCGAAACATTACCGTTAATGCCGTTGACCCGGGGGCAACTGATACTGGCTGGATGTCACCCGATTGGCACGCTCGCCTGTTGGCGCAATCACCCATGGGGCGGATAGGCCAGCCAGAAGATGCCGCCCGGCTGGTACGTTTTTTGGCTTCGCCAGAGGCGGGTTGGATTACCGGGCAGGTGATACGTTCGCGGGGCGGATCATAAAAGACGAGTGAGCCGGTATCATCTGGGCTTACCCCAAACGGCCGTTATACACCAGCGCCCCACTCTCTCTGAATTGTTCAAAAACGGCTACCGCATCCTGCGTCAGCACCCCATCAATCACCTCAATGCCCCGTTTTTCCAGTTCTGCTTGCCAATGGGGGTGGATGGGGCCTTCGTCAAAGCCGGTGATGGCTTCCAGTTCCGGGCCGCTGCCGGCAATTGCCAGTGAGCGCACACCTGACCAGACCGCCGCGCCATAACACATGGCACACGGCCGCCAGTTCACCACCAACTGATAAGCGGGCATTCCTGGCCCACCCAGGTCAAATGTGCCCAACTGCTGCTGCGCCAGGGAGAGCGTGACTACTTCGGCATGGGCGGAGGAGCAGTGCTGGGGCACCACCCGATTCACACCAATGACCACCAGTTTGCCGCTATCCCGTTCAAACAAACCGGCGGCAAACGGCCCCCCCGTGTTGTGTTCGATATTGAGGCGAGCGAAGCGGATCACGGCCGTCATCCGTTCTTCTAGCGTGGACAAATGTGTGGGTAATTTTGCCAGTTCCGCTTCAGCCCAATCAGGTAAGGATATGGTGAATTGCATGAGGATTAACCTCCTTGTAGTGTGGTTACGGCCGTATTATACCCTTTCAATTGTTACGCCGCCGGGCAATGTGCTCGACCAGCCAATCGGTAGCACGGGGAAACAGGCGGTTGAAATGGGTAAAAAGCCAGTCTGTCCAGGTGACATACACCTCGGTTTTGCCGGTGGTGATGGATTTGGCAATGGCCTGGGCTACGCGCTCGGAGGAGACGCGGGCCAGGGCGGTGGGGTTGGTGCGTTTGTCGCCTAACAGGGCCTCACCGAATTCGGTGAGGGTGCGGCCGGGATAAACCACCGTAACGCGAATGTGATACGGCCGTAGCTCCATCCGCAGTGCCCGGCTGATGAAATTGACGGCCGTTTTGCTGGCGCAGTAGAGGCCCATATTGGGCAACGGCCGTTGGCTGACAATGGAGGAAATGTTGATGATGTGGCCCCCGCCTTGCTGCTTCATCTGGGGAATGGCCGCCTGCGTAAAATAGAGCACCCCCATAACGTTCGTATCCCACAGGCGGTGCATATCGGCGGATGGCATTTCCGCCAATTGGTTGCGATGCCCCAGCCCGGCGTTGTTAATCAGCACATCCAGGCGGCCAAAGGTGGTGATGGTTTGGCTCACGGCCGTGTGCGCAAACGCCTCATCGCCCACATCCCCGGCAATTGCCAGGCATTGGCCGGGAAAAGCTGCCAACTCCTCCACCAGCGCCTCCAGCCGCTCCTGCCGCCGGGCAACGAGGGCAACATGTGCGCCAGATTGAGCCAGGGCGACGGCCGTCGCCCGCCCAATTCCCGCTGATGCGCCGGTAATAAGGATGACTTTGTTGGTGAGGGGAGAAGCCATTTCAGGTAATTGGGTAATTGGGTAATTGGGTAATTGGTGGGTCTCAAATTACTCCATTACCCAATTACTGAATTACCAGAGGTAAATTGGATTGCTATAAATCCAGCCGCGCTCTTTACCCTGGAAAGGGATGGTACATTCAACGCGGTACGCGCCCGGTTCGATGGGCGTGTAGGTCAGGTTGGTCTCGTTTTCGATGCTGGCGACTACCTCTCCATGCCGGATGAGGCGAATGTGGGCGCGGGTGGGGGCTATGGCTTGCAAGGTGGCCCCCATATCCATCTGGACGCGCTGGCCCATATGCCCTTTGGTACGGCCGTGACCCGTAAACCGGAATCCTTTGGTCGGGTGCGGCAAATCATACGCCACCCACCCATACCCCTTGCCAATGGCTCGCAAAATCAACAGCTTGTCCCGCCCCACATCGCCGCTGAGTGGTTCCGGCAGCAACAGGTGGGTGTTAACAGCCCGGAAAAGGTATTCGTAGGGGTAGATGAGGCGGTGCAAAGGCCCCAGATGGAACGGCGTTCCATGTGCATCACTGTTGCCGACGACGGGCACTTCTTTGCCCTGGGACAGCCATTCATCCCACAATGCCAGCGTTTCCGGTTCGGGAAAGTTGATATATTTTTCCGGGTTCAGGGCCACCCAAATGGCCGTTAACTTATCCAAAATCCCATTTTGCACGGGTAGTTTGTTAAGCTCTTCAGCCAATCGGCACACAAAGCTGGACATGTAATTCCACAATTCCAGGCCGGTGAAACCTTCAATTTCCCAATCACGCCAACCCAGGTTTGGATACGGAAAGAGGCGGCAATCTTTTTCATGGGGATGCGCCAGAAAGGTGTAGCCCCCACAGGCGCGGGCGGCATTGAGCAGTTCTTGGGGGTTGGGGGCGCAGGGTGAAAGCTCTCGTTCCGCCCCGTAAACGAGCAAATGGCTGGCCTGCGGCTCCCGCCGGACATGATGCACTTCTTCACCAGTGAGGAGGAGGACACGGCCGTGTTCATTTTCGTAATACCCCTCCACCCCATCCACCCACACGTTGTGGTCGGTGACAATAATAAAGTCCAGCCCGGCGGCAATGGCGTCGGCCGCAATTTCGGCGTGCCACTTCTCCCCGTCCGAATAGGGCGTGTGCATGTGCATATTGCCAACAACTTCAAATAGCTCCATACCGTTTTCTCTTCCCAACAAGACCCGAAGGGTTTTCCGAAACCAATAGAGTCTGTCCTATAGATGTTATGCTATCATTGAATGGAGGGATTTCCAAGCTATGTCATCATGGCAGAAGAGAGTACAGGCGTATGATCGGTGGATTGGCGGAATACTTCTGATAGGGTTGCTCATCGTGTTGGCGGTGTGGGCGTGGCTGAACTTTGGCCCCGGCCGCCATGTGTATGCGGTAGATGTGCCCATTACTGCCAGCCCCGCCGATTGTACGGCCGATACCCGCCTGGCGGTGATTGGGGATTTTGGTGATGCCGGGCGGCCGGAGGCTGATGTGGCTGCACTGGTGCATAATTGGCAGGCAGATGCGGTACTGACGGTGGGGGACAACAATTACCCGGACGGAGAAGCCAGTACTATTGATAAAAATATCGGCCAGTATTATCAGCCGTATATTTATCCGTATGTGGGTGACTATGGCCCTGGCGCCGCCGGGCCGAACCGCTTTTTCCCGGCGTTGGGTAACCATGACTGGCATCCCGGCCATGTGCAGCCGTATCTGGACTATTTCACGCTGCCCGGCAATGAGCGGTACTATGAGGTGGTGTTGGGGCCGGTACACCTCTTTGTGTTGGATAGCAATGGAGAGGAGCCAGACGGATTTACGGCCGATTCTATCCAGGCAGAGTGGCTGCAAATGCAACTGGCCGCTTCCACATCTCCCTGGAAATTGGTGACACTGCACCATGCGCCTTATTCGTCTGGGAGCAACCATGGCAGCGACCCGGCCCGGCAATGGCCGTATGCAGAATGGGGCGCTACGGCCGTGCTGGCCGGCCATGAACACACCTACGAACGTATTATGACCGATGAGATTGTCTACTTTGTGAATGGGTTAGGAGGGCGGTGGCGCATTCATCCGTTTGCACGCACGGCCGTGCCCGGCAGCGCCGTCCGCTACAACCAGGATTTTGGCGCACTGTTGGTGACGGCCAATGAGACCTGTCTCAACTTCTCTTTTTACAACCGTTCCGAGGAGCTAATTGACAGCTACACCGTCATGATGACAGATACACACGAATAAGCGAATAAATTTCCAGCGGAAAATCCATTCGATCCTTTGTCTGTTGTCGTCGTAGTGAAAAACCAATATTTGCATGGTCAGCCAGAGAAAATGCGCCGCCAAAGATTAGTTTCTAAAACTCCATCGGGGTCGCAGCGTTGTTTGAGGGCGCGGAAGCGGGCAATGGTCGCTTCGCCCAAATAGGCGCGGGCCACTTCCGGGCGCAGGACGCTATCTTTGGCAAAATAGAAACGGCCGTTGTGCGCCAGCACAATCTCATCCATCTCGCGTGTCAGCTGCACCAACCGCTCCCGGTTGCCCTTTGTCACCTTCCAATCCATCGCCAGCGAATAGCCATCCACCCCATAGCTGATGAGGAATGGGTCGGGTTTGTGCCGTTTCATCACCGTCAGGAAGTTGGGCAGGCCGTGTTTCTGGCCTAGCTGCAAAATTTCGGTGAACGCCTTTTCCGCGTTTTCGGCCGGGACAAAGGGTTGATATTGAATGAGGCCACCTTTGCCAAACGGCCGTTTCCAATCCAACGAATCAAGCAAAAAATGATAAACGCCGTGCGCTTCACGGTAATTGATGTGCCCTTTGCGGCGGGCAGCATAATACTTGCCCATGTTCACAAAACGCATACCGACGTAATTCCAAAAGGGAACCTGAAAGCGCCACAATGCCGAACGCGGGAAAAAGCCCATGATGTCCGGCGGCACGTGTTGGTTGTCCAGGCGCAGGGTTTGGGTGGGGTGGGGGTCGGCGCCGGGGCGCAGGTAGTGGGCGCGGTGCAATTCGCTACGGCCGAGTGCCTTGCCCTTGCTAAACGCATCCAGCCAGGCCACCAGGTAGTCAGAGTCATGCAGATGGTCGGCAAAGTAGGCCATTGTCTCGTGGAGATTGGGGCGGGTGAAGCCTTCCACTTCCAGCAGGCCAGAGTAGACGCGCTTGAGTTGCAGGGTGAGGCTGGTGAAAACACCCAACATGCCAAAACCACCAATGGCGGCGTGGAAGAGGTCGCTATTTTGCTCGCGGCTGCACGTCAGGATTTCGCCAGAAGGCAGCATCAGATCAAACTGGGCAATGTGTTCGCCAAAGGTGCCAATTTTCCAGGCGTTTTTGCCATGCACGTTCATGGCCGCGCCGCCGCCGACGGTGATTTTCATGGTGCCGGTGGCCACGGGAATCCACCAGCCATCTTCAACGGTGTATTCCCAGGCGCGTTGCAGCGTGACGCCGGGTTCGACGGTGAGACGGCCGTTGCCCGGTTCCCACGCCAGCACCCGATTCATCCGCCGCATATCCAGGACGATGTTCTCGTCGTTCAGGGCGGCGTCCCCGTAACTGTTGCCACCACCACGCAGGCCAATGGTACGGCCGTGTG
>CAZOPF010000186.1:0-5722 GCA_964581605.1 uncultured Ardenticatenaceae bacterium | reverse complement strand
GAGGTAGACCCCACCTGCGAAGCGCTGGGGCCAAAAAACAAGCTGGTATTTGCCCCTGGCCTGCTGGTGGGGCATATGCTCTCCAGCTGCGACCGCATCTCTGTCGGCGGCAAAAGCCCCCTTACGGGCGGCATCAAGGAGAGCAACGCCGGCGGCCGTACCGGGCTGCACATGACTCATCTGGGCATCAAAGCTCTGATCATTGAAGGCTACCCTGCCACACCCGGCTGGTGGATTTTGCACCTGAGCCAGGAAGGGGCGCGTTGGGAAAAGGCAGACGAGTTGGTTGGCCTCGGCGTTTATGCGGCCGCACCAGCCCTCCTGGCACGATATGGCGACAAATGCGCCATCTCCCTCATTGGGCCAGGCGGGGAGATGAAGCTATCTGCCGCCGGTATCCAAAATATAGATAAAGACAAAGTTCCGGCGCGCATTAACGCCCGCGGTGGCCTGGGGGCGGTGATGGGCAGCAAAGGGCTGAAGGCGATTGTGTTTGACAAAACAGGTTGTGATAAACCACCCATCGCCCACGCCAAAACATTCCGCGCCGCGCAAAAGGAGTTTAACCAGGCGCTCATGGCTCACCCACAAACGCAATCGTATGCGGAGTATGGCACGGCCGCCATGACCCTCATGTGCAATGCTTTTGGCGCTCTCCCCACCCGCAACTTCTCCGGCGGCCAGTTTGAAGGCGCAGAAAAAATCAGCGGCGAGTATATGCGCGAGCAGTTGCTCAAACGGGGCGGCGCGAGTGACACCACCCATGCCTGCATGGCCGGCTGCACCATTCGCTGCTCCAACGTCTTCGGCGGCGAGGATGGCCAGGCGATTGTCTCGCCGCTGGAATATGAAACCATCGGCCTGATGGGGTCGAATCTGGGTGTAGATGCGTTGGATGCTATCGCCCGAATGAATTGGGAGGTGAACGACCTGGGGCTGGACTCCATTGAGATCGGGGCGGCGTTAGGGGTGGCGGCCGAAGCTGGTCTTATGGCCTGGGGAGATGGCGAACGCGGGCTGGAACTGGTGCGAGAAATTCGCCAGGGCACTGCATTGGGGCGGGTGTTGGGGCATGGTGCAACCACAACCGGGAAGGTGTTGGGCATTGAGCGCGTACCGGCCGTGAAAGGGCAGGCCATCTCCGCTTATGATCCCCGCGCCATTAAGGGCACAGGCGTTACCTACGCCACCTCGCCGCAAGGGGCCGACCATACCTGCGGGCTGACTATCCGCGCCAAAATTGACCATTTGAACCCGCACATTCAGCAAGAAGTATCCCGCAATGCCCAGTACAACATGGCCGGGTATGACTCGTTGGGAGCCTGTATTTTTGCCGGGTTTGGCTTTGCGGCCGCGCCGGAGACGATTCGGGATTTGTTGAATGCACGTTATGGCTGGCAGGTGGATACGGGGATTTTGCAGCAACTGGGCCGTAAGACCATTGAACTAGAGCGAGAATTTAACCGCCGCGCCGGGTTTACAAAAGAGCATGACCGCCTGCCGGAATGGATGACGCGGCAGGGGCTGCCGCCGCATAACGCCGTTTTTGACGTGCCCCATGAGGTGCTGGACACGATTTTTGAGCAGTGAGCGGTGAGCCGTCAGCAGTAAAAATCTGCTCACTGCTCACCGCTCACCTCTCACCGCTCACCTCTCACAGAATGAATATAACTGTCCACCTACACACCATCTTGCAACGGCCGTCCCCCTCCGGCCTGCAGCGCCAACTTCAGCTTGTTTTGGAAGACGGCCGTACCGCTGCCGATGTGTTGGGGCAGCTTGAGGTAGCATTACCGGAAGACGCGATGTTGTTAGTGGTGAACGGCCGTATCATCACCCCCCAAACCATTCTACATGATAACGATCATCTCCATCTGATGCCGGCCATGTCTGGTGGCAGTGGTGTCGTGGCAAAAACTTCTGTTCAGGCAGCGGCCGTTTGCTGGCGATTGCGGTAAAGGGTGGGGTCTACGGAAGCGATCATGGCCTCGGCGTCTAAACGGCCGTGCAAAAAACTACTGAGCTGGTCCGCGACACGTCGGGGGTCGGCCAGCACATCGTTGTAATGCACATACAGCGTCTTCACATTTGGCTGTTGATCCAGCCAATGTGTCACATGAGCCAGATGTTTTTCAAACAGGCGGGTTAATTCTTCATCGCTGACACGGTTGGGGTCTTCGCCACGATTGACCAGCATCTTCTTCTGGGACGCCAGAATCTCATCTATATGACGACGCATAAAAATGACGCGGTATTCCTGGTCAGTGGGCAGGTGGCGCAACAATTGGGAAATGACCTTGACGGCTTTGCCCTGCGCCCCCGCCACCCAGGCCGTATCCCCTTTGTCTAATTGTTTGACGCGCTCAAATTCGTAGTAGCCTTTGGGGTTGTCGTCATCGGCCGTGCGAATCTGATCCGTCAGCGGCGGAATACCCCCCGCTTCCAGCATTTTCATCATCATCGAGGTGCCCGAACGGGGTAACCCAGAGACAATAATGATTGGTTGGTTGCTTTTGAATAACTTCTTAAAAAAGCTCATCTTTTCCCTTCAGGTAATGCCTTATAACCATATCTGATGCACAACTTTTCATCCGGTTTAATAAAGAATAATTGAGAAGGGTGCATTCTCAAATGCGCCCGTTGGCATCCTTAGATGCCAGCTCTTCTCTGGGAAAAGTTGCACATTGAATAACGATGTATCATCCAGAACAAAAGCCTCTAATCGGGTACAATGCGCGTATTATCAGAAACAGGCTCAGGCAAAGATGGAGGCTCTTGGGGAAAATTCAAGGGGTTTGCAGCCAGGGAGGCCCACGGACTGCCCCCCAAATCCCTGCAGAACCGAGATTTTTACCATCATGGGTGGATGATACATCCTTTACTCCACCTTTTCAAACAGAGACGTATGGGTATTCAACAGGTTCAACCGGATGTCTTTGAAGCAGCACGGCCGTTGTTTGCAGAATTGGCAGAGATGCATTTGTTTGCGGCGGCCGTGCTCAACCATGACCTGCCCGGACGCATCTACGTAGATGATGTGAACCAGCCAAAATCAGGCTTCATGTCAACCAAAGAGCTGCAATTTTTAGCCGGTGATCCCGATAATGGCGGCTTCAATGCCGCTCTGAAACAGATTTTCCAGGCGACCATCTTCATGGGTGATGCCCCACAGGCCACACTGGAAGAAATTGACCTGACGTTTGTGGGCGATAGCTGGCTGCACCGGCTGGAAACGTTGTTTGGCGATTGGCGTTGGCCGCCTATTCCCAGCCAGACGTATCATTACCGATTTCACACGCCGCGATTGAATTGGCGGGCAATTGTTCCGGCGGGTTATACAGTACGGCCGTTAGACACAACCAGCATCGCCAACCAGCCAACCGCCGCCTACGAATTTGAAGTGAAACCATTGGCCGATTTTGGTGAGCGGGATTTTGGTTTTTGCGCGGTGCAGGATGGCGAAGCGGCCTCGGAGCGCCTGGTATGTGTGTGCAGCACCGATGTCATCAGCGGCGCAGCCAGCGAAATTGGCATCGAGACCCACCCCGATCATACGCGCCAAGGGTTGGCAACCGTTGTGGCGGCGGCTACGGTAGAATATGCGCTGGCGCACGGTTTCCGCGATATCTGGTGGATTTGTTCGGCCGATAATCCCGCCTCTTATCGCACCGCCGAGAAGGTAGGCTTTGCGAAACAGTTTGAAAGTAACAGCTACTTTTTTATTCTGGACAAAGAAGAGCATACAAGGCAGGTGACAGATGGACGTAGATAAAATTCTCGCTTTATACGACCAACAGGAGCGGCAGGGGGGCCGGCATCCATCTTACCAACGCGAGGAAACGCCGGAAGTGGTGCGGCAGGTCAGCCATGATCGGGAACGGTTGAGTTTTGTGATTTACAGCAAGCTGAACGAGGCCAACGCTGACCGGGTGATCGCCGAACAAATTGCCCGCTTTCAGGAATGGGGCGGCCGTGGCTTTGAGTGGAAGACGTATAACCATGACACGCCGCCGGATTTGCAGGAACGGCTGCTGGCGCACGGTTTTGAGGCTGATGAAACCGAGGGGCTGTTGGTGCTGGATTTGACCGATTGTCCGCCGGTTTATTTGCAGCCGGTGACGGCCGATGTGCGCCGGATTGATATTGAACAGGTGCGGGACGTGACGGCCGTGTTAAGCGACGTGTATGACGAAAGTTACGACTGGCTGGAAAAACAACTGCGGCAAAATCTGGTCGATCAGCCTGATTATTGGAGCATTTATGTGGCTTATGTGGATAACAGGCCGGTGTGCGCCGCCTGGATCAACTTCCCCAGCAACAGCCAGTTTGCCGGGTTGTGGGGGGGCGCTACGCGGGCGGAATATCGGAATAGAGGGGTGTACACGGCCGTTGTCGCCGCCCGTGCCCAGGAAGCAATGCAGCGTGGTTACCGCTTCCTCATGGTAGACGCCAGCGACATGAGCCGCCCCATCTTGCTCAAACGCGGTTTCAAACTGCTGACGTATACCACACCCTACACCTGGAAGAACCCGAATTTTCAGACCTGACAGGTTTCCCAAACCTGTCAGGTCTGAAAACCAGCCCACTCGTTTGAGTTTGGGCAAAACCTGGGCTACAAAAATGGACGATAAACTGCTGAATGTAATGCAAGAGTTAATTGATAACTGGCAGCCGGCCAAAGACCGGCGGGCTATCTTTTTGCAATGTTACCGGACGATGACAGCGAATACGTTGACGGCCGTAGCCGACGGCCGTTTTCGGGATGCCACCTGGACTGCTAACCTGCTGCACCGTTTTGCGGACTATTACTTCACCGCGTTGGATGTGTATGAAAAAGGGCAAAATCCGACATCACCCGTCTGGCAGTTTACTTTTGACGCTGCCCAGCAAAACAAGAGCAATGTCTTGCAACATATGTTCCTGGGGGTCAACGCGCACATCAATTATGACCTGGCGCTGACGCTGTATGGCGTGCTGCATGAAGAATGGCCCACACTCACACCAGCACAGCGCGACGGCCGTTACCAGGATTATTGCCTGGTCAACGACATCATCGCCGAAACAATTGACCAGGTGCAGGACGAGGTGGTGGAGCGGGAATCGCCGCTGCTGGCGCTGGTGGATTGGTTGGGGGGGCGCATGGATGAGTTTGTGATTGTGGAGATGCTGACCGGCTGGCGCGGGGAGGTGTGGCGCAAGGGGGTGGAAATGGTGGAAGCAGCGGATGATGACGGCCGTGCCGCCCTCCGTCAATCCCTGGAACAAACCTGCCTACGCCGCGCCCAACGTATCTTATCCACCTGAACCATGTAACGCGATTTAGAAAATCGCGCTACACAGGAGACAATAAATGAATGAAACAATGATTTGGACAGGGATTGCCGCCGAAACGTGGGATTTGAGCGGTGGTGACGAACCGCAATGGGATCATGACTTTTTCCGGCAAGTGCTGGAAGAGAATCCTGGCCCGGCGCTGGATGTGGGCTGTGGCCCGGGGCGGCTGTTGGTGCGTTTTTTGGAGTATGGGTTCGATGTGGATGGGCTGGCAACAAGCTGGATGAAGCGGTCAACGAAACACATTGAGGCATGGCGGTGGTAGCCCGGAAAAAGGAGGCATGACATGCGCCCATTATGCTTTTTGATAGGTGGCATTTTGCTGGTGATGAGTGCGGCTTGTGGCGGCCGTTTGGCAGAAACAGACCCAGGCGTGCCTGTAGAGGCG
>CAZOPF010000185.1:0-5841 GCA_964581605.1 uncultured Ardenticatenaceae bacterium | reverse complement strand
CCACGCCCCCCCTTTGTGGTAAAACCAACTCGCGCCTTCATAGGTCAACAACGGCCGCAATGCCCGTTGCAATCGTCGCTCGGCGTCCTCCACAAAAAAGCCAATTTCGCGGGGTAGGCGGTCGCGGTCGCGTTCCAAAAAGACGGGGTTTTGCTGCAACTCACGCAAGGCAAACAGTTGTTGCAGTGGCTCTTGCAGGTGTAACGGCCGTTCCGCCACCACATACACCGCCCGCCCACCCGGTAACTTTTGAATGGCGGCCATCGCCTGTTCCCGTTCCACAGCGGTCGTGGCAATCACATACACCACCACCCCATCTGCGAATCCCTGATGACCGCCTAACTGTTTGAGGGCTTCATCGTTGCCTAACGGCCGTTGCACCTCATCCGCCCACCGATACACCGCCCGAAAATAACGCACCAACCGCCGCTGCAAATTATGGCTGCGCGGCAAATGGGGTGATAACGATACGCTGCTCTCCAAAAGCTGCCGTAACTGCAACCGGTTGGGAGGTTTCGTCTCAACCAGCGTGGCAACTTCATGTTCCAGGTCAATATCACTGCCACGTACAAATGTCCAATACCCATCTGCCTGCCGGTACGCCACAGCCCGCCGCTGCATCAACATTTCCAGATAAGATTGCGCCATCTCCCGATGAATACCCACAGCCCAGGCAATCAGATCCGTCGAAGGCACGACCTTGCCGGTAATGTCCCATGCCTTTTGTATGTTCACCTCACCTACAATGCTCAACACACCCATTGCCTTCACAATCCGCTGGCTCAGCCAATCGCCGCTGGCCACCTTACTCAAGGCAAACATCACGCCCGACCAAACGGCATGAGAGCCACCGGGACGCGCATCCAAACGCACCCCATTGGCAAAATAATCCCAGGCCGCATCCAAACCAATCTGCCACCATTGACTATCTGATTGATTTTCAGCCAAAGCGTATTGCAGCGTATGAGGTTCATCGGCTGCTAAAAAGGTAAATAGGGTTCGTTCATTTTGCGCCACCTGACTGGAAAGACGGGGCAAGGCATAGACCGTCAGGGGGTGGAGCGGCCAGGTTCGTTCAATAACATGTTGCCGCAAAGCGACATCATCCACATCGGGAAACAGATTTAATTCCAGAGTATGACCTGTTTGCTCACGGAACTGTGCCGCGTGTTCGGTGATAAAGTGCATCCATCGTACCTCGTCCGGCGTGAGGAATGCCTCCGCCATCAACCGATAAACAACGGCCGGATCGCTGGTAACGTCGTGCGCCCAAAAACGTTCAGCAATACGCGCCCACTCTTGCTGATAGGTCAGCGGCAAATCAGCCGCATAGGTAGAAAGCTGCCGGTGCGTCACCAATACCAGATGTACCTGCGCCACACCGCTGCGATTACAAAACTCAGCAAAATCTTGCAGCCGGGCGGCCTCGCTGCCAAATGCTTCGCCTGCTTTGGCCTCCATAAAACGGCCAAACTCATCCCAAATGACAAAAATGCCATCCCAATCTGCTTCATGCAATAGTTCGGATGTGGCCTGATATGCTTCGGCTAACGAAACGCCCGCATAAGGGTCAAACTGCGCCCCGGCCGTAATAGTCGGATATAAACGGATGAACGACTCCAGAGCCGAAAGATCAGCCTCTTGCAGCAACGTTTGAAATTGGCCGACATCTTGTTTTTGTTCGCGCAGCAACAGTTGCAGTTTGTGGAATGCTTCGGGATATTGCTTTTCCCATCGAGTAATTGTTTCTATCGCCGCTTTGAACTGGGTACGTGGCCGCAAATCAGCCAATCCCATTTGCCCCAAGGCCCGGTTTAGCCCGCGCAATAAAGCGACTGTTAAAGAGCCTTCATCACCGGACAAAACCACCGGCAGCAAACGCCGCCCGGATTGCCATAAGTCTGTGATACTCTCGGCTTCTGCCGGGTAGTGGCGTTGCAGACGATCTAAGACGACGGCGATAGCTTCAGCACACCCCGCATCGTGCGCTACGAGGGAAGCCAACACCAGACTGAGCAGTGATTTGCCGGAGCCGTAGGGAGCGTAGAGGACATGCGCCCGGTTACGGCCGTTCGCTTGAGCATTCTTTAGCACGTTGGCTAACGCCATCGCACCGCCGGGTGTGGGAATGTAGCCACCAATGTAGTCAGCGTTGCCAGCATCATAGGTGATGTTGATGGAGCGCTGAAAATGGGGAGAGATGGCCCGCAGAGGGGCAATGGTCACGGCCGTGTCCGCCATAGAATGTCCTTTACAGGGTGGTATCCGCGTAGTAGCGGGCAAGAATTTCAGTGCAATCTACTTCTGGCAGTGTGAGTTGATCCAGACCAGCAGTACGCACAAAACGCACGGCCAGGTCAGGATACTCTTTATTCAGGGCAGCGATCAGGTCAGTGAGAACGGCCGTTGTCAGATTAAACACCCGGCCCGCGTTCATCGGCTCTTGTAAGACCTGACTGAGACGCACTTCGGAGAGAGACGGCCGTTCCTGCCGCTGCCGATCTACCAGCACATATAACAAAATCAAAGGATGTAGCTGGTTTGTATCCGCTTTTTGCCAGTGGTACCTTTTCTGCCCCCCCTCGCCAAACTGCGCCAAAATGCCCAACTGTGCCAGCGGCGATTCCAACAAATTCTCCGGGTTGCTTCCTTTGCCATCCAGCAGATAAGTTCGCAACAGGCAGGCCACATCCTTTTTCAGCGAGCTTTGCGCCACGCGGCGGTCTGGTTCCACGGTGATTACCCAATTCTGTAACGCTTCCGATGCCTGTTTATCGCTAAAAGAAACCGACGCAAAATGATTGAAAAACCAATACCAGCTTGTGGCCTCATCCCGGTTGCCGGACAAATAGTAATGAATAAGCCAGAGAGTCCCCTCATTTTCCAGGTAAGGGTCATGCTGCCACACCAATTCGCCAAACTGCGTCAGCCGGGGTACAGAGTGCCCTTCATACTGCTCCACAGCCAAACCAGTGGCTTGCATCCAATAACGCAGGGCGCGTACCATGTTGCGCCCCATGCCCAATCGCTCCGGGGCATCAGCTTCCAAAAAGAAGTTGTAGGGTGTGTCACTCTGTGTCGCTTCGGCAACGGCCGCCATCCCCTTAAACAACCACCCCTCACGGATGTGAAAGGTCTCGTGTTTGGCAAAAGTCAAACTCATGATGTTATCCCAACATGGGTAAAGGAATAGAATCGCCGACCTGTTCTTTGGCACTGCCAAATACACTCAAACTCTTAGCCACCAAACAGCCGGTTGAGCCAAAATGGGTCACACATTCCATACAGCCAGTGCAAACGTCCTGATCAATTTCATAAATTCGCTGGTCCGGCTTGATGGTGATCGCCCCATGTGGACAGGCCGCCGAACAGGCAGTGCATTGAATACAGGTCTGGAATTTAGATGCCTGATGTTTGAAGTAGTGGCTCAACTGCTCCATCGGCTTCTTGGGATTAATGACCGTGAAGCGAATGGTGGTACTGTTCTCCGGGGCCTGCACAATCAGCGCATCCCAATCCTGATTCGGCCGTCCTTCTAAATATAGTTCCCCAAATGCGGGGCGGCAGCGATCCCGAATAATCTTGCCCAACGGCTTGAGGAACTCCTCTAATTCTACATTGACCGGGCGATTGACCTCTACCTGCCGCGTGTTAGCCATATCGCCACATGGCTTTACTTCCAGCATATGGAATTGATTTGGATGACCGGCCCCACCAAACCGTTTTACCCATGCCCGATCATCTATGTACTCTTCGGGATCAGGTTTACCAATTCGGTAAGCAAAATCAATCAACTGCGCCCGCCACCGGGCTGCATCTTCGGGAAAGAAAATGCTGGCTAACATTTCCGACCATTCCGAGTTAAGCGGGCATAACCAACACCCCACGCGACTGTATCCTAAGCGATAAGATTTATTGAAGTCCAACTCATTGAGTAGAATGTAAAGCCAAACTTCAAACTCTGTCCAGTCAATAATGGGTGAGGCGGTAGCCTGCTGCCCGATCTTAGCGCCTACCGTTACGGCATTTAATTCAGCATCCTGATCCACCCTAACAACTGTGCCTAAGCGGTCGGGGTCATTCCAGGACATGCGATGATATTTACTGCGCCGCGCCGATTCATTATGCCGAATCCCGTAAAAGGTCAGCACCTTTTGGTCGCCAAGCGTTTGCAGCAGGTTGTTGATAGGGCCTGCCTTAAAAATGGTGCAGCACCAGCGCATCACCCGGCTGGGCGGCCCCATTTGCTCAACCAACTCGTGAAAGTCATGCTCGGCGCGAGCGTTAAAGAAAGGGATGAGCGGATTTTCTTGTTGGAAACGTTGCACGTAATTGTAGGTGTGCTCATCTTCCAAAGTGGTATCGCCGAATATATGCAAAACGTCTGAGCGGCTCAAGGCACGGCGCACAACGCTGGAAACGGCCGTGCTGTCCTTCCCGCCGCTAAACGAAACCATCAGCAAGCGGCGTGGGAATCGCTTAACCGCATGATTCACAAACTGAAATGCCTCATCCTCTATCGCTCGCAGGTGATTGATATTGGCTTGCAATTGACGACGGTAATCGTGAATAAGTTGCTCATCCAGGCTGTCATAGTGTTGGCTATCACGGATGTATTCAGCAATGGCCGGAAGATGGTCTTTGATTTCGGCTGAATTGGGTAGCGAGACTGATTCCCCGTTGATATAGTAGAAACGACTCTTCCCGCTCCGCCATATGGCATCAGTCGTTAAGGGGCCAAACCCAAAGTATTGCAGGATACGTCGTTCACGAGCAAACACCGGGCGAGCATCTGTCGTTAAATACCTGGTCTGGCTCTGGCAAACCGGACATATCGCATTTTCAGGAGCAAAAATGGGGTGCTGGCATTGACTACACCAGTTGAGTACAGAAATCATCAACCTCTCCAGTTATCATCTGATCATCGCCCGATAGTGTGCCCTAAAGTTGCGGCGGTTGTTCTTGTGTCAATTGGATTTTAACAGCTTTATCCCCGTTATCACAATTCAACTCGTGCAAGCGTGCAAGTTGACTGAACAATGCAGCCGTATCACCCCAACCGCGACAGCCGTTGATTCACCCCTTCCAGGTCAAACGCTTCCGGGTCGAACTCCTCATCCACCCATTCCAACAGCTCTTCATATTCAGGGTGTTCCGGGTCTTGCAGCACTTCCAGCAATTCCTGGTATCCCCACACACCGCCACAATCCTCCGGCGGGCAGGCGCGTTTCCCTTTCAGGCAGCGCGGGTAAGAGGCACCGGCTTCCGGTTCCAGGATTTTTTCCAGCAACAGTTCATGTTCCCAACTGTCGCCAAAATCATACTCATAAACAAACTTCTGCCCTTCCTGCTGCACAAATTTGCCCAGCCAGCTTTTGGCCACGTCACCATCGCCGTAACCACTTTCTTCCAGGGTGGCCCGGTCGGTCAGGTTATAGCCGTTGACGAAAAACTGGTGCAGGTGATACCCATACCAGCCCATGACAGCCTGGAGAATGTGGTGCAAATCCAGAAAGGTGATGTGACTTTCCACCTGGAATCGTCGCCAGATAGGCGGCCGTATCCCTTTGAGCGTCACTTTGAACTGGTAAATTTTTGCTTTCGCGGCCATTTGTCACCTCCGCCAACGCGAATGATCTCACCGCTTCTCCACCACAAACGTGGGCACCGTCGAACCACCGCCGGCCGAGACGTTCAGCAGCGGGTCGGTGGAGAGGCGCGTCAGGCAGCCATCCACATAACTGCCATGAAAAATAAAGGGGGCCGTGTCTAACATGCGCTCATAAATGTGCAGGCCGCCATCTTCCAAAATGCTGGGGTACGGTTCGGTGGGGATGACCA
>CAZOPF010000184.1:0-6205 GCA_964581605.1 uncultured Ardenticatenaceae bacterium | reverse complement strand
AATTTGGTAATTAGCCGCTTCAATTACTTAATTACCCAATTACCCAATTGCTAACAACTTATTTGCAAACGATCACTAACTATTAACGCAGCTTTAACGAGGGAAGAAACCAGGCAGGGAAATTGCGGGTTGTCAGCGGTACGGCCGTGTGTTATAATGTCCGGCGTTGCACCAAATATGGGGGATTCAGCAACAACAAGCACCATATATGGCACTTTCTTGCCATTTTAACGAGAACCACTCCATATCTGGGTTTAGCCCCAAACCGGAGGTTATTTTGCATTGTCCATACTGCCACCATCCCAAAACCAACGTCATTGATACCAGCCACGACCTGCGCGGCGGTACCCGGCGGCGGCGGGTGTGTGACCATTGCGGACAGCGGTTTACTTCCTACGAACGCCCCGTTTTGGCTACGCCCCTGTTGGTAAAGCAGGATGGCACCCGCGAAGAGTTTTCCCGCGAGAAGCTGATGAGCGGTCTGCGGATTGCCTGCACCAAACGGCCGGTAGCAGCGGCCGACATTGAGCGCATTGCCGGCGAAGTGGAAGCGGAACTGCAACAGTTGGGCAAACCGGAA
The DNA here is from genome assembly GCA_964581605.1 of uncultured Ardenticatenaceae bacterium. Lineage (GTDB taxonomy): Bacteria > Chloroflexota > Anaerolineae > Promineifilales > Promineifilaceae > CAADGU01. The sequence continues at coordinate 5,625 of CAZOPF010000184.1, read as the reverse complement.
GTACCCAGCAAATTCGTGGGCGACTCCGTCATCGAAAAACTGAAAGAGTTGGACGAAGTAGCCTATATTCGTTATGTGACCGTTTATTTGAATCTGGATGACCTGGAAGCGATTCGCAAAGAGATAGACCGGCTACGCGCTACGAAGATGTAATTGGGTAATTGAGTAATTACCTGATTACTCCACCCTACCCACCAAACCAACCATAACAAGTCACGTTTGTTCACTTTGTAAACCCATAACCACAAGGAGATAGGAAACATGTCAGATATGCAAAATGTGCAAGTTCAGGCGTTAAAAAAGGCCAACCCGCCTAAAAATGGCGCTCATAGCAAAAATGGCAAACATGAACTGGGCGCGGACAGCATCTACTTTAAGGTGGCGGTGCCGACGAGCATTGTGAAGCGCGACGGCCGTATCGTCCCCTTCAACGATCAGCTTATCCACAACGCCCTGGAACGCTGTTTTGCCAGCCTGGGGCAGGAACCCAAAACTTCCCTTGACGCTATCACCCACCAGGTAGTCAACGTCGTTGCTGCCAAATTTGACCTGCCTACTGTGGAAGGGGTGCAAGACATTGTGGAAATGGTGCTGCAAGCGGCCGGTGAATATGAAGCGGCCAAACATTACATCCTCTACCGCGCCGAACATGCCAAAATCCGCGCCAAACGCCCCGTCCCGGCCGAGGTGCGCGAAGCGTTTGCCGAATCTGACCCATACTTCCCTACGCAACTGCAAAAATTCCAATTTTATGACAAGTATTCCCGCTTCAACTATGAACTTGGCCGCCGTGAAACGTGGCTGGAAACAGTGAATCGGGCGGTGGATTATTTGCGGGAATTGTCTGATTATCGGCTGCCCGCCGCCGTCTACGACCGCATCCGGCAAGGCATTTTACAAATGAAAGTGATGCCCTCCATGCGGCTGCTGGCCATGGCCGGCCCCGCCGCCCGCCGCAACAACATTGCCATCTACAACTGCTCCTACATGCCCGTAGACAGCATTGACTCCTTCGTGGAGGCGCTCATCATCTCCATGAGCGGCTGCGGTGTTGGCTTTTCGGTGGAGCGGCAATATGTGGAGCAGTTCCCGCGCATTATGCGGCAATCCGGCAAACCGGCCCCCACATTGGTTGTCAAAGACACGTCCGAAGGGTGGGCCGACGCCCTGCGTACCGGCCTGACGGCCTGGTTCAATGGGGAAGATGTGAAGTTTGATTTTTCGGAAGTGCGGCCCGCGGGTGCGCCCTTGCGGGTGAAGGGCGGGCGGGCTTCTGGCCCGGAACCGCTGCGGCAGATGCTGGACTTTGCACGGGGACGGATTATTGCGCGGCAGGGGAGTTTTTTACGGCCGTTAGATGCCCATGACATCATGTGTGCCGTGGGTAATGCGGCCGTTTCCGGTGGCGTGCGCCGCACGGCCATGATCTCCCTTTTTGACTACGATGACCTGGAAATGCGCCATTGCAAAGATGGCGACTTCTGGCGCAACAACAGCCAACGCTGGAACGCCAACAACTCGGCCGTTTGGCCCAGCCGGGAACTGAGCCAGGCGGAAATCACCCGCTTTGTGCTGGACATGGTGGAATCGGGGCGGGGTGAACCGGGCATCTTTAATCGGCGGGCGGCCGTAGAAAACCGCCCATCACGGCGGGCCATCGCTGAGTTCGGCACAAATCCATGTGGTGAGATCGCATTGAGACCGTACCAGTTCTGCAATCTCACCAGCGCCATTGCCCGCGCCGACGACACCTACGAGAGCCTGCGCGATAAGGTGGAACTGGCCGCCATCATCGGCACCATCCAATCTATGGCTACCTATTTCCCCGGTCTGCGCCAGGAATGGCAGAAAAACTGCGAAGAAGAACGGCTGCTGGGTGTGGACCTGAATGGACAGATGGACAGCCTGACGGTGCAAGAGCCCGATGTGTTATCACGTCTGCGCACAGTGGCGGTGGAAACGAACCGTGTCTATGCGGACCTGTTAGGGATCAAACAATCGGCTTCGGTGACGTGTGTTAAGCCTTCTGGCAATTCGTCACAGTTGGTAGATTCTTCCTCTGGGCTTCATGCCCGCTGGTCGCCTTATTACATCCGCAATGTGCGCGTGGGGGCACATTCGCCGGTCTTCAAAGTGTTGCAAGATGCAGGTGCGCCCATGGACCCGGAAAACGGGCAAACGAGGGATACGGCCATTACCTGGGTGGTGCATTTCCCGGTGAAGTCGCCAGCAACGGCCGTGACCCGCAATGATCGCACCGCTCTGCAACAGTGTGAATTCTGGCTACAAAACAAAATCCACTACACCGAACACAACCCCAGCGTCACCATCACCTACCAACCCAACGAAGTGTTAGACATCATCCGCTGGGTTTGGGAACATCAAGACAAGATTGGCGGCATGGCCTTTCTGCCCGCCTTCGACGCCCAATACGACCAGATGCCCTATGTGGAAATCGGCCAGGAAGAGTATGAACAGTTGGCCGCCCGCTTCCCAGAAATTGATTTCTCCAAAATTTATCGGTATGAAGAGGAAGATTTGACGACGGCCGCTCAGGAACTGGCCTGCCTGGCCGGTAATTGTGATATATAAACCAGGTAAGATTCCACAACGATAACAAAAGCGGTTGGCACATAGCCAACCGCTTTCGTTTTTGTGAGCATAACGCCAGGACTTTTGTAAGCCGTGTAGCTTACAAAGTAGCGGTAAGTCAGGTTGACACTTTTGCCCAACTTGAAGATAATTGCTTTACGTTTTTTTTATATTTTGTTAAGTGTGTGCCTTTACCTTATTCTACGTGTAAAGTAAAATGATAATCAGAGGTGCGCCAATCCGTTAATTAATCCGTACTAAGGAGGAAAGGTATGAAAAACGCGACAGGGAATGATGTTCAAGAAGTAAATAAGGATGACCGTACCCCATATGAACCACCCACCATCATCTATAAAGGAAAAATTAGCACTCGTGCTGGTTCACCTTTTCCTGTTCCTGATGGTAGCACTTCGGTAGTAGACCCTGCGGATTTATTTGGTGATGACTAATCCTCTATAGTATTTTCCACTGCTGCATTGATTAGGAACCTGCCATATGGCAGGTTTTTCATTTTACGGCAATGTTCCTGGGTTGGGGAATGCCCATTCCCTGAAATCAACCAGACAATCATCGCGATCCACCCAATAAGGATATCGTTCCAGGCTGATGTTTGATGTAGCTGCCAAGTTGCAACTGACAACGCCCGGAAACAGACCTGTGCCATAGGCGATAGCATCCACCACCTGATTGTTAGGATCGCGCAAGATAATTTCATCACCGCTATTTCCCAAACGCAAGAATGTGTTGGGATCACCCCAGGCCAGATCATCTATCATGTCCGGTACCAGGGGGTCGGTATCTAAAATTTCAAAATCTGGGTTGAAACCGTATTCGGCATTAAATGAAGTCGCTGCGGTGGCAATCACCAGGGCTTCGCCGGGCGCAATTTGCACGCCGGCCGGAAAACGGCGCACATCTTCAAAATCAGTAGGATTCACGGCATCACCCACACTGAAGCTGGTCAGATTAACCAGATGGCCTGTAGGGTTTACCAGTTCAATGAATTCTTTGTCATCTTCGGCCCCGCCAGGGTTGTATAACAGTTCGCTGATGAGGATGTGGCGGGCCGGGGGGTAATAATTGTTTAAGAGGATGGGCAGGTGAAGGCGATATCCCCAATCGCCGCCAAACATTTGCGCCAATAAAGTGTAGGCGGCATCGGATTGTACTTGTAGGGCTAATTCACGGTTGCCTTTGCTGGCCAGCTCAGAACCGTTAATGCTGCCTACATGGACATACCCCCGGCCGTTGGCCCACACCAGCACCATTTTGTTGTGAATGCCTAAGCCGGTGGGGTTGCCAGTTTTACAGGCCATGTCTAATGATTCAGTGGCCGCCAGTATATTGACATAAGTGCAGGTGGCGCTGTTGCTCACCGGGTTGCCGGTATCGAAAAAACTGTCTAGCAACAGCCGAACAGTTGCGCCACGTCGGGCGGCGGCGATATAGGCTTCCAGTCGTGGGTTGGGGTCATCGTTGGGATTGGAAAGGGAAGAACCCCAATACGGCCGTTCCTCTAACTGCTGCACCAACACCACATCTCCGTCCCCGGCCCGGCTCACCATGCCCAGCAGGGCATCCTGGGAGCGCAGGCTGTTTTCGGGGGATTGCACCAGTTCAAAAGCGAATGTGCCGTGTACGGCCGTTGGCACAAAATAGCGCACCGGGTAGGTGATGCCGCCCGTGTGGGTGACCGGGATGAAGCCTGGTGGCGGTGCGCCAATGAGATGTGTGCCGGTTATGTCCACGTGAGCGGCCGGGGCAAAATCACGATCAAAAATAGATTGAACATGGCTCACAACGCCAGGCGCGTCGGTAATGAGCAACACGCCACGCCTGCCCCAGGTGCCATCACTTTTATCATCATCTGGCAGGCTGCGCGGGCTAAGGTTCTCACTGGAGACAATCACCCGTTCGCCGTCAATGAGGATGAATTTGGCATGAATGTAGGTGTAGCGGTCATAAATGTCCTGGTCGCTATCGTTAAACATGAACCAACAGGACGCGCCGACATTGGCTAATTGCTGGCAAATGTACCGCTCCTGGTCAGACACACCGCCGGCCGGTTCAGCCTCCATGAGAATGGTGATGGCCACGCCCCGCTGCCGGGCAGCTACTAATGCTTCCATGATGGCCACATTCTCAAAGGTTTGGGTTTCCATCTGGATGCTGGTTTGGGCGCTATGAATCTGGTTGACGATGGCGTTATAGGCATTGTCTGGGGCAATGGCGATGGTGAGTAAGGCCGTTTCCGTTACCTGCATCGTCCAAAAGAATTCGTCCAAATCCCAGCCGGGGAACTGCACTTTTCGGCCGATACTCACATCGTCATTCCCCTGGGCCCAGTCGGCGGCACGGTTGGTATCTGGCAGAGGCATTCCTGTCTGTTGGTCGGGGGCACGGTAGAGGATTTGCCCTTCATTGGCAAAACTGGTGTTGGGGGCGTAAGGGGATACGGCCGTGCCTACCCACCCGCTGCCACAATCTTCATCCGGGTTATCTTCATAGGCCAGACAATCCATTTGCGAGCCAGCCGCATCCAGCAGCATCACCTGATCGCCTGTATTCGCCAGGATGGGCCAGCTCCCGCTCAGGTTCGGTACGCCGGGCAAGGAATCTGTATGTTCAAAGTTGGGCACAAAGCCAAACTGACGCTGAAAAGCTGTGCCTTCCTTGGCCAGCCAGGCAGTCTGGCCGGAAGCGAGGGTGGTGGTATAAGGAATGACGGCCGTTGAACCTTCGCCATCGTTCAACTGCCAGCCGGAAATATCCACGATACCGGCGCTCACATTGCGGATACGCACAGCCTCATCAGCATCACCAGATTCATAGCCATCGTATAAAACCGCATCAATGAGCAGTGGTGAACTACCTGCTGCCTGCAAATGAGTGGTCAACAGGACATCTAATACCAAAAATGGACATGTTATACCGATTGCTAATATCAATAGTCGTTTGCACATGATGGCCTCCTCCAGTAAGTTAGCGATTGGGTAATTGGGTAATTAAGTAATTGAAGCGGCTAATTACCAA
>CAZOPF010000183.1:0-6303 GCA_964581605.1 uncultured Ardenticatenaceae bacterium | reverse complement strand
CTCTTCCATCTCATCTTCAATACCCAACGGCGGCGGGGTGCGGCGAGGCAGGCGACCCTGCTCCTCCTCCTGTTTATACACATCCAGCAGCACAGCAAACGACTTGTGGCGGCGGGTTTCATCTGCTTCCCGCTGCCGCCGCTTCAAATCTTCAATCTGCTGGAAAATATCACTCTGCACCACCCCCGGAAACGGCACATGCTCAAAAACAATGTTACTATCCACCCCGGCTGTTTCCACTTCCACAAAGCCATAATTAAAAATGGTGTGAATGAGGCCAGGGGTATACGCCTTCACATTCTGGATATTTTGCAACTGCGCCTGTTTACGACTTTCGCCAAAACCAAAAGGCATCCGGTCAATATCAATGATGAAACGGCCGTCCAACTGATACAGATCATTACGCCAGTTTTCCAAATCCCAAATGATCCACAACAAAAGCAAGAGATAAATAGGTAAGGCGCCAATCCCCAAGATTTGTGGCGTGACCAGATCAAAACGATTCACCAGATAAATCAGCACCGTGAGAACAGAACCAATAAGCAGCGGCCAAAACATCGAGGCTAACGCCACCAAAAAATGTTTGTGATAGGTAATCACCCCATCCTCTTCAACCCGCCACTGATACCGGTGCATCAGAGTTCCCCAACAACCCAACTTCTCCGGCTCATTAGCTGCCCCCTCCACCTGCTCGCCCACCAATTCATATGGCTGCACAAATCCAAAATAATCTTCAATCGATCGGCGCACCAGCGTCTGTTCCCGGCTGGCATCCAGCGTGCTGACACGCTTTGTCAGCCGTTCCAATGTCTCCGCCACCCGCTTAGGCTGGCTGATATTGTCAAACAAAATTACCCCAAATTGAGACGCAGTCGGTAACCTGACAGTGCCAAAATTAAACAGATTAGCCAGCAGTGAGGGCTTGAGTACGCTCACATTCTGAATCTGGTCAATCCGGGCTATCTTGATGTCCACGCGAAAGGCCCGCAAATTAAACTCACGGTGAATGACGCGCCGGTTAGTCACAATAAAATAGTCATTTGACCAGTCAAAAAATCGGAAAAGCCCCCACAATACAAAAAAGAGCGACAATACGCCCGGACACCAAAATTGCATATTGTATAAAAAAGAGCCCGGCGGCTGGCTGGAAAGATAGGTAAAGGGCAATATCGTCACCAGCAGCAAACCCAAAAAGGGCGGAATCTGGCGCACAAACAGATACCACCCACTGCGCCGTGACAAAAATTCAATCAGCTCATCCGGCAATATCTTCATGGTATTGCTGCGCCGGTCCCGCTTCGCCTTCATCTTCAACGCTTCGGCATACTGTTCTTCAGGAAATCCAGCTATCCGTGTGTCAGTGGTATCGTATACCGGTTCCAGAGCGTCAATCACGTCATGGTTGGCACTAATAAAGGGCAAAAAGTCACGACTATGCAGCACCAGCAATCGCACCGGCCGTTCGTCATGTGATTTGGCCTGAATAGAAGCCGGTTGAATGCTGGGCGCAAAGAGCCATTCCAGCCCAAAATAATCACCCGGCAAATAATGGCGGGTTTGCGTTACGATCCCACGCTCGACCGTTTTAGCATAAAGACGGCCGCTCTTGACCATGTACAGGGCATCGGCTGCGTCACGTTGGTAAGCCACCACGACGCCATCACGATACTCATATTCCTGCACTAACGCCGCCAGTTCTTCCAGGTCGGCCGGGTCTAGCTCTTTGAAAAGGGGATGGTTTTGCAGAAATTCCAGTTTGGTGGTCATTGCCTGAACAGACCTGACAGGTCAGGGAGACCTGTCAGGTCTTCGATTGATTGCGCCAGGATTTTAGCACAGCAAAAAGATTATGTGAAGCAAAATGATAGCGGCAGCACAAACAAGCCATCGGCTTGTGGCGGAAAATCCAGCACTTGCCGCACGGCATCTATGTTGAGTGGCCCATAAATGTGCGGAAAGGTCATCCCGGTTTGGTAACAATCTTCATACACCAAAGGCGCCGCCAGCCGGGTGGGGTCAATGCACAACAGCAATAAATCGGTTTGCCCCCGAAAATGTTCATTCGCCGGGATGAGTACCTGCTCCGGGGTAGAACAATGGATGAACCCTTCGCTGTCCAGCGAATCGGCCGTATACTGCCCTTGGGTCACGGCCGTTTCCCACTCCCCCCGCCTTGCGATATGCAAAATAATCATGCTTCCATTATGCCCGGTTCTTTCCCTCTTGCCAGTCAATGCTATAATGACCCGGCACAAGGGTAATTGGGTAATCATGTAATTGAGTAATTGACCTTTAATTGCCAAATGACTCTATTACTTCATAAAGTGGACACCCATTATGATCATTCTCTACAACCCCCAATCATCGGCCAACCGTAAACCTATTTTGCCTATGTCCCTGCTGGCGGTAGGAGCCGTGCTGGAAGGGCAGTACACATACGAAATTGTGGATGGCAATCTGGAGGATGACCCATTAGCGGTGCTACACGGCCATATCCAACACGCCGGCCCCAACCCCATCCTGGCCGTCACCGTCATGCCCGGCCCCCAACTGCAACAGGCCGTCCCCCTCTGCCGCGAACTCAAACGCCGCCATCCCCACCTCACCATCATCTGGGGCGGCTACTTCCCCACCCAACATTGGGACGTCTGCCTGCGCGCCGACTACGTAGATTACGTCATTCGCGGCCACGGCGAATACGCCTTCCTGCAACTACTCGACCACCTGTACGGCCGTACCCACATTCCACTTGCCCAATTACCCCATATCCCAATTACCCAATCTCCCAATTTCTCTATTCCCGGCCTGGCCTACAAAGACGCCGACGGCCGTCCCGCCACCAACCCCCTCGCCCCCATCCCCGCCCCCAAAAACCTGCCCCCCTGGAATTTTGAGCGTGTGTCTGTTGGGCGGTATGTGCGCCGCACTTTTTTAGGCAGCCGCACATTGGGCTATCACTCCTCCTACGGCTGCCCCTTTTTCTGTAACTTTTGCGCGGTGGTGAACATGGTCAACGGCCGTTGGCTGCCCCAAACGGCCGTGCAACTGGAACAAATCGCCCGCCTCTACCACCAAAAATGGCAGGTCAACGCCATCGAATTTTACGACAACAACTTCTTCACCCAGGAAGCCCGCATGGCCGAATTCAGCGAACGCATCGCCGACCTGGGCATCGCCTGGTGGGGCGAAGGGCGCATTGACACCATGATGCAATACAGCGACCGCACCTGGGCACTCATGCGCGACGCCGGTCTGAAAATGGTCTTCCTCGGCGCCGAATCCGGCTCGCTGGAAACCCTCAAACGCATGGACAAAGGCGGGCAGATGACCCCGGAAAAAACACTGGAAATGGTACGCCGCATGAAAAGCTACGGCATCGTGCCCGAACTCTCCTTTGTCATGGGCAACCCACCCGACCCCGAAGCCGACGCCCACCAGACCATGAACTTCATCCGCCAGGTGAAACAACTCAACCCCGCCGCCGAAATCATCATGTACCTGTACACCCCCGTTCCCCTGGCCGGCGACCTCTACGACGAAGCCCAGGCAGAAGGGTTCGCCTTCCCGCAAACTCTGGAAGAGTGGGTCAGCCCCGCCTGGCTCAACTTTTCACAGCGCCGCAGCCTGACCATGCCCTGGATTAAACGGCCGCTCCACAAACAACTGCACGACTTCGAGCGCGTCCTCAACGCCTACTACCCCACCTCCACCGATACCCGCCTGACCGGAGCGCGCCGCCGGGTACTGAAATTGCTTTCCTCCTGGCGCTACCACACCCGCATCTACCGCTCACCGCTGGAACTTCGCGCCCTGCACCGCCTCATTGCCTACCAGCGCCCGGAAACATCTGGGTTTTAAGATATTGGGTAATCGAGTAATTGAAGCAGCCAATTCCCCAATTACTCAATTACCAATTGGATATGAAACCATCCTCCTCTCCCTCGTTTATAGTAGGCGATTTGTCGCCTGCCTTAGGCGATAAATCGCCTGCTACGAACGGGCTTGCCTTCATTTCTCTCAGCCGGGGAGCATTTCTGCTCTTTTTATGGCTGGCACTGCTCAGTCATTCCTATGGTTGGCAGCAAGGCCCCTTCACCTGGGCGGCCTTTCCCTGGCAAGGCTGGCGTATTGGGCCATTGAGCCTGCTGCCATTGTTACTGGCAATAGGTCTATTGGTGCAATGGCGGCAAACTGACACCTGGTCTTGGGGCGACCGGCGGGTGACGCTGCCCCTGGCCGTGCTGACCGCGCTCGCCTTTGCCGTCACCCTCTTTCATGCCAATTCCGCACCCATCCAGCCAATGATCACGGCCGTCCTCATGCTCCTCCTCTTCTGGCTCATCTATCTCAGCGCCCTGAACCTGCATCCGCCAACGGCCGTCTGGTGGGGATTGGCGGCCACTCTGGCGCTCGTCATGCTGGCGCAAAGCAGCGTAGCGCTGCTCCAATTCTGGCAGCAGCAAGACCTGAGTCTCAGCTTCATGGGCGAACCTCTCCTCAGCGCCACCCGGCTGGATGTCAGCATTGTGATGAACGGCGATGCTCGCTGGCTGCGCGGCTACGGCCTCAACAGCCACCCTAACCGGCTGGGGTGGAAAGTGGCGCTGCTCTGGCTCATGCTCTGGCCGCTGGTCAAAATGTCCACCGGCAAATGGCGGCTGTGGCTGCAACTGGCGCTGGCCGCCGGATTGGGTGGTTTGCTCGTCAGTCTGTCTCGCTCTGCCTGGCTGGCGCTGGCGGTTGGGCTGCTGGTGTATGGCATGGCGGGCTGGCGGGCACGGCCGTCGCGCTTCCCCCGCCCCTCCCGCACACACCTCATCTGGCTGCTGCTGCTGGGCGGCGGATTTGCCCTGTTCGTCCTGCTATATGCCCCCGTCCTGTTGGGGCGCATTTCCCGACCGCGCAATCTGGTGGAACTGGCCTCTTTTTTAGAACGCGCCCGCGATCTGCCGGTGGCCTGGGAACTGCTGCAAACCCACCCCTGGTTTGGTGTGGGTCTGGGACAGTTTGTGCCCGCCGCCCAACAACTGCTGCATTATGCCGGGCTGGTTCACGTCACACCACTGCTGATGGGGGTGGAATTGGGCGTCGTGGGGCTGTTTTGCTGGCTGGCCGTGCTGCTCTGGCCGCTGGCCCGCCGCCAACTGCTGCGCAACTATGCCCCGGCAACGGCCGTCTGGCTGGCCATTCTCATCATCAGTCTGCTGCAACCAGAACCCACCCCCTTCACCATGCAAGGGTCCATCATGTTGGGGTTGGCCGCCGCCATGTGGGCCGCGCCAACCTGGATGAAGACTTCCGATTTTTCTAGCAGCCTTTGGCTGTCGAAATCGGATGCCTGACCTGAGGAACTATCACATGAGTAACCTGGCTACGGGGGAATATCCCCGCCTGACCATCATCCCCAAACCAATATCCTCGGCAACCCCACCGGCACTGACACCACTGGAAACGGCCGTCTGGCGCACCGTCGCCTATGTGGATGTGTTCGATTATCCGCTCACGGCCGCCGAAATCCACCGCTATCTGGCCGAAACCCCCGCCAGCCTGCCCGAAGTGGAAAATGTGCTGGCCGACAAACGATTTACCAGCCGCCATCTCTGCCACGTGGGGGCCTATTATGCCCTGCCCGGCCGTGAAGAAACGGCCGCCATTCGCCAGGAACGGGGGCGATTGGCCCGCCAGTTGTGGCCGGTCGCCATGCAGTACGGCCGTCTACTGGCCAGCCTGCCCTTCACCCGCATGGTGGCCGTCACCGGATCGTTGGCCGTAGACAACATGGCCCCAAACGGGGATATTGATTATTTGCTGGTGGCCGCCAACGGCCGTGTCTGGCTCAACCGCGCCTTCGCCATTGCCATTGTCCGGCTGGCCGCCCGGCGCGGCTATACCCTCTGCCCCAACTACATCCTGGCCGAACGCGCCCTCCATTTCCCCGAACACAACCTCTACACCGCCCACGAAGTGGTGCAGATGATGCCCCTTTCGGGCATGGACATATATGCCCGCATCCGGCAGATCAACCGCTGGACAGACGCCTTTTTGCCCAACGCCATCGGGCTGCCACGGAAAATGGGGCACGGCCGTACACCCCACTTCCGCCTGCAACGACTGGCCGAACTACCCCTGCGCACCCCGCTCGGCCGTTGGCTCGACCAATGGGAGATGCAGCGCAAAATTCGCAAATTCCACCAACCACACACACCCGGCCTCGAAACCGAAGCCGCCTTTACCGCCGACTGGTGCAAAGGGCACTTCACAACCCACAAACAGTACACCCTCACCGCTTACCAGAACCGATTG
>CAZOPF010000182.1:0-6506 GCA_964581605.1 uncultured Ardenticatenaceae bacterium | reverse complement strand
ACTTACATCCATTGTGGTGGGCTGCTGCCCGTGAAGTCTCCTCTGAAAAGTTGACGCAGAGGCGCGGAGACGCAGAGTGAGGGATGATCAAAAAACTTGGCGCTCTTCGCGTCCTTAGCGGATCTCACCATTTCGGCGCTTCCTCGAACTGGTAGGATGCGCCGCAGAAGGGGCAGTTGACAAAGATGGCCCCACCCTTAATTTCGATGGAGTTCTTGTCCAAAACACCGCCGCAGTTCTGGCACTTGATCTGCTCCAGGCTCACGTCACCGCTGAGATCAACTTTTTGTATGATGGTGGTTTGGGAAGGTTGTGGTTTCACCCGCGCCATATAGACGAATACGGCCGCCGCCGCCAACAAAATCACGCCCACGACAATACGCAAAACGACCCCCTGCGAACCGGCAATAAACACAAAGCCCAAAAATGCTAACACGGCCGCTACCAGATAAGAGACGATCTTCATCATACCTCCTGGTTTAGCAAAGACTTCTGATTGCTCACTTTGATCTGGTTATTAGTTTAATCAGATCATCTTTATCAAAAACACGATCATACATCTCCCGCCTAATCTCTTTGCTGGCAATATCGTTCTTTACGCGCTTCAGAAAATCACGGAACTCAGGGTTGATTGTCGCCAGTTTGTTGACCGTTTCCCAATCTACCAGATCTTTCGGTTTAGCGGGCAGGACCACCTCTGTTGAATCGGGATCATCTATATCAATGCGGATAATACCAATTCCAAATGAAGTAGAGAGTCGTTCCAACTCGTTGCGAAATTCTTCATCGGTATTTATGCTGGCGGCGACTAAAAATCCTTCATTTGCCCATGAGGAATTTGAAACAGCCTGGAAAAACACTTCTCGCAAGTTTCCAGTTGTCAGTTCGCGTTTGAGTTCAAAGGAGAAAAGTCTGACGGCTGTATTTCCCATTAACGAACTGACATCTGCCACTTCATCTTTCCAATCATTAAACGGGAAATAGCAGCCAACAACGTCAGGGTGAACCCATTCACCGAACTGCTTTTTCCCCGACTTGTTGTGGTGAATCGTTTTCAAGAATGCTTTCAGATAGTAATGCCCATAATACACTAGGAACGGATGTAGGTCTTTTTCTTGATATTGGGTTTTTGGTGGAGTGGTTGCTGGTTCCTGTTGAAGGGCTTTTTTTACCCAGTACATCTACAAGCGAGTGCAAGAAAAATCGCTTCGGGCGAGAGTCTGTTACCAAGAAAAGGCTGTTTGGGTTGTCACGAACGTCAACATATAGTTGAGCACCCAACGTTGCCCACGGTGTTTTTCCTTTCGTGTTTAGTTCTTTTTCATACCCTTTAGAGACGGCAATCTCCCAAATCTCATTTGGGGCAAGCGGGTTTCGTTCTTCCTCAATTATTTTTCGGGCAAGCTGGAGAAATGTTATAGGCATTGAACAATCCTTTAACTCATTTAGAGTAGTTTAGCATACGGTGGGTATGGGGTATAGGCCAGATTCCCTCACTTGCTCACCCTGTCACTGCGTCACCCCTTCACTTTGGGATAAGCGCACAATTTCACGGTGAAAGGGCACGGCCGTCACATACCTCTCACGCATCGTCGCATCCTCAATGCCGGCGGCCCGCTCTTGCAGCAGGTGGTACGCTTCGGATAGGATGGCAGCGGCACGGCCGTCGCCCGCCGCCTGCAACACCTGATAACAGGTCAGGTAGACGCGCAGCGGTTCGTCTGCGCCGTGTAGATTGCCCGTTTGCAGGTGGCTGAGGATGGTATTGACGTGGGTAACGGCCGTGTCCAGCTTCCCTTGTGCCAGCGCCAGCCGCGCCAGCCCTGCCAATGATTCTTGCTCCCAATTCAAGTTGCCCACTTCCCGGCATAACGCTGTTGCTCGCTGGTAGGCGGCGCCAGCTGCGGCATAGTGGCCCAGCGCCGCCTGCGCATGGCCGATAGTGCGCCAGGCCAGGCTGCCTTCCGAACGCAGCCCCACCTTTTCCGTTATATCGGCAGCTTCCTGGGCATAAGTCAGCGCTTGCGCCTGATCATTGAGTTGATGGTGGAGCAGGGCCAGACAAACCAGCACTTCCACCTCGCTTTGGGCATTATTGGCCTCCCGGTACTTTGCCAGCAGCGGTTCATACAGTGCCAACGCTTGCGCATAATCACCCTGGTACAAAGCAATTGTCCCCAGGTTTAATTGGGACAAATTCGCGCCAAAGCTGTCGGCCATCTCCTGGCGCAGCCGCAGCGATTGGCGCTGATACAGTTCCGCTTCACGATAATGGCCCAGATGCGCAGCCACCAGTCCCAGATTGCCTAATACAAAGCTTTCATTGCGCCGGTCGCCGATAGCCTGCATGACGGCTAATGCCGCCAGGTAATGGGTGCGGGCAGTGGTGTAGTCACTTTGGGAGAGGGCAACCACACCCAGATTATTGAGCAAAATGCTCTCGCCGCGCCGGTTGTGGATTTGCTGTTTCAGATTGAGCGCCTGTTGGTAGTGGGTCTGGGCGTCGCCGTAGTCGCCTTTAGACCAGGCGACGTTGCCCAGATTCATCAGGCAGTCGGCGGCCAGGTCGGTTTCACTGGTGCGGGCGGCCAGATCGTGGGCGTGGCGAAAACAGCGCCGTGCTTTCTCATAATCAGCCTGGCGGAAGAGGGCGCGCCCCCATTGCAGATAGGCGGCCGCTTCTTGGGTGGGGCGGCGGGCCAGGCGCGACATGGCCAGCGCCTGTTGTGCCGCTTCACTGGCCGCGCTGTAGTCACCGGTGACTTCGGCATAACGGGCCTGGCGCAGGGCGGCGTCGGCTTCCTGGCTGTGGTCACGCAGCAAGCGGGCCAGCCGGTGTAGCGCCGCCAGGTCGGTTTGCTGTTGCACCCGGTCGCCTTGCAGGTCATAGAGTTGTTCGCGGCGTTGGTGCAGGTCGTAGAGACGGCCGTACTCTCCCTCTGGCATCAACGTTATGGCCCGGCTCAGGTAATCCACCGCTTCTTCATTGGCAAAGCGGTCGGCGGCAGCGATGCCTGCTTTGACCAGATATTCCAGCTTTTTGGGCAGGTTGTGGCTACGGCCGTAATGAAACGCCAGCAAATCCACAAATCGTTCCGCATCCAATTTTTCAATGTACTGTGCTAACTGTTCGTGGAGCAAAGCGCGGGTGGCGTAGGGCAGGCTGGTATAGGTTACTTCCTGGGTGACGATGTGTTTGAACATATAGACCAGTTCTGGCTCTGGCTGGTCTACCGGGGTCAGGTCGAGCCGTTCCAGTTCCAGCAGGTGGGCGCGTACCTGGTCGGCCGTACCCAGTTCCGGGTAATAGCCGAGCAGCCAGCCAAAGCGGAACAGGCGGCCAATAATGCTGGCGATGCGCAGGGTGAGCTTTTGGTCTTCGTTTAGCTGGTCAATACGGCTGAGGATGAGGCTGTGCAGGCTGGTGGGCAGGTCGAGATTTTCCAGAGCGGCGGCGTCTTGCAAATTGAGGCCACGATCAAACAGGTAGTTGACCAGTTCTTCCACGTAAAAGGGGTTTCCCTGGGCGCGTTCGATGATCTGGTTGATGAGGGTGGGGGGCACGGCCGTCGCCCGGGCGGCAAATAGCTGTTTGAGTTTATGCCGGGTCAATTGTTCCGCTTCGGGGGCGGGCAGTTCGGTCAGGGGGACGGCCGTAAAATGGGGCAGGGCTGTCAGGCGGGGTTTTTGCAAACGGGTCTGTTCCGGCGGCCGGTACGCGATGATGATCAACACCGGCAACTGCACAATGGCCCGCCCCAACCCTTCCAGCAAATCATGGGAGATGGGGTCAATCCAGTGCAAATCTTCAAAGACAAAAACGAGCGCATTGCCTTCGGCGGCCACCTGCCTGGCCCGGCTTTGCATACAGGCCAGCAGCAGCGCCTCCAACGCAGAGCGCCGTCCTTTGGCATCTAGCGATAGCGTAAATTCATTCTCGGCGACAGGTAGCCCCAGAGCCACGCCCAGCAACGGCAGCCCCTCTTGCCGTTCCGGAGCCAGCCGGGCTACCTGCGTTTGCAGCGTCTCCATCTGCTGCGCCAGCGAGTCAGTGGGATTGATGCCCAGAAAGGCGAACCAGATGGGCAGCCAGACCAGGTAGGGGATGTTGTCGCCGTAGGATTGGCATTCGCCCAGGTAAATGGGCAGGCCGTCGGCTTCAGCGAGTCGGGTCAGTTCGTTGACCAGGCGGGATTTGCCCATGCCAGCTTCGGCCATGATGCCCACAATTTGCCCCTGCCCCTGGCGGGCCAGCGCCAGCTTTTGCCGGATTTGCTCTAACTCGGCACGGCGGCCCACCAGGGGAATGCTGTAGTCCGGGGCTTGCAGGATGCCGGTTTGCGGCCGTCGCCGCCGGGTGAGGGAGAAGACGGGCACGGTTTCGGATTTGCCTTTGAGGGGTACGGCTTCGACCGGTTCCAGGTAGTAGCCGCGCCGCAGCAGCTTTTCGACTGTTTCACTAACCAGGATTTGGCCCGGTTCGGCCCGTTCCATGAGGCGGGCGGCCAGGTTCACATGGTCGCCCAATACGCCGTAGGTGCGGCGGGATTGGCTGCCGTAGGAACCGGCGCGCATGACGCCCCGGCTCATGCCAATTTGCACGGGGGTACCGGCGAGGAAGGGCAGTTTTTCCAGTTCCAGGGCGGCGTTGGCGGCGCGAAAGGCGTCGTCTTCGTGGGCGATGGGGGCGCCAAAGGAGGCGTAGAGGTAGCTGCCTTTGTCACCGATGGTGAGTTGCAGCAGGGCGCCGCCGTATTGGGTGAGGATGTTTTGCACGCGATGGACAAAGTCGTTGAGTTTGTGGGCGGCGTCGGGGTCGTCTTCGTAGTTGAGGCCGGTGAAGCGGAGAAAGAGGGCGACGGACGGCCGTAGCTCCGTCAAAAATTGTCCCTGCCCGGTTTGTTCGCGCTGGTAGACGGCCGTGAGCAGCCAGGGGCGGGTCTGGGCCAGTGTCAGGGCGTCGGCGGGTAAGGGGGGCCAGTGATGGGCGGGCACGGCCGTGGCCAGATCGGTGATGACGGCGAAGGTGTGGTCAGATGTGGGGCTTTGCCGCCAGGTGGTGATGGTGACGGCCGTGCCCAGCGTGTGAACGGTGGCCTGGTCGGCCAGCAGTTCGCCGGGTTGGGCCAGCTTTTCGGCGGCGGCCAGGCGGGTGATGGTGCGCCCGGCTAATGTGTCTAGCAGTTGGATGGCGGGGTCGCCGACGAGGAAGCGGCGGGCGGGGCCGGTAGTGACGGCCGTTTTCATGGCCAGATAGGCCGTATGTCCGTCAGCCAGGGGGATTTCGCTGAAGACGGCCATGACGGTTTGCAGCGCTAAGGCGGCGGCGATGGCTCGTTGGCTGGCCTTGCCCTGCTGCTCGTCAAACCAGCAGGTGATGGAGTCCCCGGCAAAGCTGATGACGCTGCCGCCAAAGTATTCCACCTGGCCGATGAGGGCTTCGTAGACGTCGTTGAGGTGGCGGGAGAGTTCTTCGGCGCCGCGCCGGGGGCCAAAGAGCAGTGCCAACCGTTCGGTGAGGGGGGTGAAACCGGAGATATCGGCAAAGAGGGCCGCGCCAACGGCCGTGTCGGGCAGGGAACGGCGCTGCCAGAGGGCCAGGCGGCGATCAACGGGAATGTAGGCGGCAAATGTGTCCATCGTTTTGACCTGCCCATTTGTACTGCAAGCGGGCGGTAAATTCAACCGGGGCGGCGTGAAAAGTGGGGCGAGGATGAAGTTTTGAGAGGGGAAAACAATGCGCGTACT
This sequence comes from uncultured Ardenticatenaceae bacterium, assembly GCA_964581605.1. Taxonomy (GTDB): domain Bacteria; phylum Chloroflexota; class Anaerolineae; order Promineifilales; family Promineifilaceae; genus CAADGU01. Next base: position 758 of record CAZOPF010000182.1, on the reverse strand, counting down.
TTTATGCAAAATTAATCGTTGACGGCCGTACCCCGCCCCACTATAATCCTGCCCCAGTTGTGTGGAGCCGCCGGTTGCCAACCGGAGCCACCCGACGAAAACAGTAAAGTAAACGGTAATCAGTAAACAGTCATAGTGTTCGAGTGATTGAGTGTTAAGGTGTTTTAGTGCTTGCGTTTTCACGCAAACACACAGACACAAAAACACCCAAACACCCAAACACAAAGGCACAAATTTCAGGAGGAAAATTCATGTCGCGTCGCCAGTTTTGTGTGCTGGGCCTCTTTTTGGCCCTGTTTGCCTTGTTCACCCCCCCATATATGGGCATAAATGCCCAAACTGAGCCACTACCACCCTGCCCCATGCCGTCAAACAGATTGGGGCGAACTATTTCTGCTATGATGGTAACGGGAATATGACCAAACGAGTCGAAGGCGGTGTTACCTACACCCAAAACTTCGATGTGGAAAACCGGCTGACCAGCGTGGTCAAGAGCGGCGGCGGCGGGACGACCAGCTTTGTTTATGACGCCGACGGGCAGCGCATGAAAACGGTGGAACCGTCCGGCAAGACCATCTACTATCCCTTCCCCGGTTTTGAGGTGGAAGTCAACGGGCCAGTGACGATAAAGCGCGTCACCTATACCCTGGGCGGGCAGACGATTGCCCAACGGGAAGTAGGGTTAGGGTTGGCGGAAAACTACGATGACGGCAATAGCACGGGCTGGACGGCGCACAGTGGTAGCTGGAGTATGCAAA
>CAZOPF010000181.1:0-6541 GCA_964581605.1 uncultured Ardenticatenaceae bacterium | reverse complement strand
GATTCATACACCTGCCCGACGGCGGCGGGGGCGCGGGAACGGCCGACAAAACCGGCCAACACAATGATGGTGAGGATGTACGGCAGCATACCCAAAAATTGGTGAGGGATTTTCAGACCGCCGGTAAATTGCAGTTGGGTTTGCAGGGCGGTGAAGAAGGCAAAGAGCAGCGCCGCCCCCCAGGAACCCAGGGGGGTCCATTTGCCAAAAATCATGCAGGCCAGGGCGATGAAGCCACGGCCGTTGGTCATGCCCCGCTCAAATGATCCCACCGCCTCCAACGTCAGATACGCCCCGGCCAGCCCGGCAAAACAACCAGCGATGGTCACGTTAACGTAGCGCGTCCAGTGTACATTGATGCCCACCGTATCGGCCGCGCTGGGGTGTTCACCTACCGAGCGGGTGCGCAACCCCCATACCGTGCGAAAAAGGGCAAACTGCATCACAAACACCAGGATGATCGCCAGGAAGGTGATGGGGGCATTGGTGAAAAAAACTGGCCCTACAAGCGGTAGGTCTGACAGAAAACCAAGACTAACCGGTTGAAATTTGCCCTGCGTGGTCAGTCCAGTCTGGTAAAAGAAGCTGGTAATGCCTACGGCCAGCCCGTTAATGACCGTGCCACCAATGATTTGATCCATCTTCAAGCCGACGGACATCCAGGCCAAAAACAGCCCCATGATGGCCCCACTGGCCACGCCAATGAGCAGCGCCAGGAGCAGAGTCACGGAAAGGGGGAATAGCTCTAAACGGCCGATATACACATTTGCCAGAAACGCCAGGAAAGCGGCTAACAACATCTGCCCTTCAATGCCAATGTTGATAACGCCGGAGCGTTCGCCGATGAGGCCACACAACGCGCCGAGAATAAGGGGGGTAGACTGGCGCAGGGTGGCGGCATACACGGCCGTTGCCTGCAACGGCTGGCGTATATAATACCCGGCCAACAAGGCCACGATAATGACGCCCAAAACGATGGTGATGGTACGGCCGTCTATCCTGATCCCCCGCTTTGCCGATGATGAAACCGTCGCGTTCATAGTTCTCCGTTACCCGTAATCCGTGAGCCGTAATCCGTGAACCGTAGTCGGACCACAGATTACCGTTTACGGATTACGAATCAACCACCGCCCCACCCCGAACTCAACGTCACTTTGTCCTCGTCCACCGCGCCGGAACCCAAAATTTTGCGCACAATCAAATCGGCGGAGACAAAAAACAGGATCAGCGCTTGAATAATGTCAATGATTTGAAAACGCACGCCGGCGTCAAACTGCATTTGGGATGCGCCCGCCTGCATCGCCCCCACCAAAATTGCCGCCGGAATAACGCCTAAAGGGTTCGTTTTGGCTAACAGAGCGATGGTAATGCCGTCGAAACCCAGGCCAATGTTGAAGCCCGGCTGGAAACGGCCGACCACCCCCAATGTCTCAATCGAACCACCCATCCCGGCCAGGAAACCACTAAACGCCATCGTTAAAACAGTAATTTGCGCCACCTTGATGCCTGCATAATGCGCGGCATGGGCATTCAGACCGGTGGTGCGAATGGCATACCCCATCGTGGTGTAATAAAGCAGATAATAAGTCAATACGGCCATGAAACAGGCCAGCCCAAAACCAAGCGGATAACCGGCTATGCGGGGGATCACGGCCGTTTCCAATACCGCCGGCGTTCGCGCAATAATCCCTGTATCTTTCCACGGACCGTTCGCCAGATAGTCGGTGATATTGATGGCAATGTAATTGAGCATGATGGTGGTGATCACCTCATGCGCGCCGGTATATGCCTTCAGCGCCCCGGCAATGGCCGCATACGCCGCCCCCGCCAGACTGCCACCCAGCAGCGCCAGCGGCAGGTGAATAATCATGGGCAGCCCGTCAAAAGCAAAACCAATGTACGCGGCTACAATCGCCCCCATGAGCAACTGTCCCTGCCCGCCGATGTTGAACAACCCGGCCTTAAAGGCAAAAGCGACTGCCAGACCACCTAGAATGAGCGGCGTCGCCTTTTCCAGCGTGCGGGCAAAATTTTCCGCACTGCCAAACGCGCCCCTGAACAGGGCCACATACGCTTCTATGGGATTGGAACCGGAAAGCAGGAGGATAATCGCGCCAATGAGCAAGGCCAGCAGAACCGACAACAGGGGGACGCTGACCGCTTTCCATACGCGCCGGAGTACGGCCGTTACCTGTCCCCCCTCTTCTCTTTTTTTAAGTTCTGCTGTCGCCATAGCGCAAAAAGAATGTGCGATGCACCGGGCGGTGCATCGCACATTCAGCAATCAACTAACTATGGATTGTAACCAGTCGAAATGGAGCCATCTTGCAGGCCGGCATCAATTTCCGCCAGTTTGTCTTTGATTTCCTGGGAAATCTGAGCATCAAAATCATGGAACGGGGCCAACCCAACCGTGCCAAAGAAATTACCAGCCGGGAAGCTGCCATCCTGAGAGGCTTTCACCAGGTCAAAAACGCCAGGGGTGATCAGCTTCATGGCGCTGGAAACCAGGCAGGCATGCGCTTCCGGCACAGTTTCCCACTGGTCGGTGTCTACACCAATGCAGAACGCGCCTTCTTGCCCGGCCACTTCAATCAACGCACCGTTGCCAGTCTTGCCACCCGCGCCAAAGATCACGTCCGCGCCTTGATCCAACGCCTGCCGCGCTGTGCTGGCGCCCCATTCCGGGTCGGTAAAGGCCACATCCAGGCCGCCGGGATGGTAGGTGGAGATCAGGTTGATATCGGGATTGATGTAGCGGGCGCCACCTTCATACCCTTCTTTGAAGGCCACCACCGGGGGCACCAGGTCAGTCCCCAAAACGGCGCCCACAGTGCCAGACTCACTGAGCATTGCGGCCAATGCCCCCGCCAGGAAACCGGCTTTGTCTTCGTTGAAGATAAGACCGGCCAGATTGGGCACATCATTGGACGTGTCTTCGTCAAACTGCCAGGCCTGGAACTGGTCTACGCCAATAAAATCAATATCCGGGTATTCGGCGGCGGCAACGGCCGTGGCTTCACCCATGGCAAAACCAACGGTGACAATGACATCGTAGCCATTGTTGGCAAAGAGGCCGATGTTGGTGGCGTAATCTTTAGCGTCTTGGGTCTCGATGAAGTCAATTTTAGCGCCCAGTTCAGATTCAGCGCGCACAACCCCTTCCCAGGCAGACTGGTTGAAGGATTTGTCATCAATTTCGCCCACGTCGGTGATCAAACCCACACAAAAGACATCGGCGCTGGCGCAGTCAGCATCCGCTTCCTCGGCCGGCGCTTCTTCTTCCATCGGTTCTTCTGCAGGTTCTTCGGCTGATTCTTCGGCAGCTTCGGTCGTTTCGGTCTCTGCTTCTGGCTCATCGCCGCCGCCGGTACCGCTACAGGCCGCCAATAACATGGCAAACAGCAACAATAAGGTTAACCACAAACTTGACTTTCGCATTTTCTCTCTCCTTTTGAATTTCTTGCCCTGCTCAGGGGAAGCAGGATTTTGTAAAAGTCGCTTGATTATAGTTTGCCTCGCACGTTATCGCAAAAAGCGCCAAAATTAGCCGTGAAGGATACAAAGAGCGCAAAGGTTAAAGAGAAAAACTATTGCTTTGCGGTTACGGTTACATTCTGGGAAAGCTGTCAAGTTGCCTTCATTTTTTGGTATAGTTACGCTCCTGTGAAAAAATTCGGCACCCTCATTCGTTGGTTTCAGCGATCCCCATATCACAAACTGAAGTTGGTTGGCACATTGTTGGTTTTGCCGCTGGTAGTGGGTTTGTTCTACCAGGCGGTGATGTTGTGGCAGGGAAGAAATGATCCACGTAATCAGGCATTCTGGCAGTGGGCGGCGGGGGACACGGCCGTGCGCGAACAACTCATCACCGTACAACGGGAGAGATGCCCTGGCGCGCCCTTCATCTTGCCGGCCGATGGGTTCATTGGCCTGCTTTACAATGACCCACGCGGCCCCTATTCGGCGCGCAACCCTCACCAGGGGATTGACATTTTCAGCAATAGTGAACCGGGCGTTACGCCCGTTTACGCTGCCTATGATGGCTACATTACTCGTGAAGAAAGCTGGCGCAGTGCGCTCATCCAGCGTGTTCCAGACGACCCCTTACAGCCGGGGCGGGCCATCTGGCTCTATTACACGCATATGGCCGGGCAGGCCGGTAATAGCTTTATTGACGCTGCTTTCCCCCCAGGCACACGGGAAAAGTTTGTGCCACAAGGGACGTTATTGGGCTACACAGGGGATTACAATGGTAATTCGCTGCGCCCGATCTGGGTGCATTTGCACTTTTCCATTGTGTTGGATGATGGACACGGCCGTTACCTGAATGAACTGGAATTTGCCAACACGGTAGACCCCTCCCCTTACCTGGGTATGAATGTGAACCATACGTGTGCGGGAGATACGGCCGGGTGTGCCTCTGGCTGCCAAAGACCCTGAGGGTCTGGTGAAATCCTCAGGGTCTTGAAGTTACTTTTTCGGAGGGTATGGTTTCCAATGTCACTACCACCGGACGGCCGACAGATTGTTGCACGGCCGTGACCAGATCCTCAAACGACCGTTGTGCCCCATGCCCCAGAATGGCAATATAAACTGTGTCCCCCCACACCTGAACCTGGCGCACATCATAATCCGTACCGGCTACCCAAACCGTAGCCGCCCGGTGGCTCATCAGTTCGGTACGCGCCTCCTGGGCTATCTTATTGCCCGTCGCAGTCAACGGGATGGCAATAATCAACATAGCAACCACAACGGCAATAAAAGCGTTACGCCGTGCCGTGCCCCTGACCTCAATCATGGCCGCTTTGTTCAGCCCTAACAATGCCAGAACCCCACCACCGGCCAGCAAAATAGAGAGAAAGTTGGTCACAAACAGCAGCAACGCTCCCAGAGCCGCGTCCGTTTCGCCGGCCGAAAATGAAATACCCACCACACACAATGGCGGCACCAACGAAATGGCAATGGCTACACCCGGCAACGAATCGGCAATATCCTCGCGGCTGAGGCAAAAAGCGCCGGCCGCACCAGAGGCTAATGCGGCGATCAGGTCAATCAGGCGTGGCGAAATGCGGCCAACTATCTGGCTGTTACTCTCAAAACTAATGACACCCGGATGGAGGGTGCCCCACAACCAGGAAAGAAAGATGACCATGATGATGCCCATGGTTACCAGCAGCAGGCTTTGAATGGCTCGCCACATATTGCCCATGATCAGGGCCGCGGCCGTGGCCATAATGGGGGTCATCAAGGGCGCCACAATCATGGCCCCGATGACGGTGGCGGTAGAATCACCCAAGATACCGGCCGTAGCAATGATCGTAGAGAGAAATAGCAAGACAAAGAAGCGTTCCAGGTACGGCCGTCGTCGTCGCCCCTCATAAAACAACTTGTCAGCAAACCGCGGCACATCTTCTGGCCGAAACCGGTTTTCACGAATGATATTTGATAGGGTACTCATGTTCCTCCATATTCTCTTCTGTCCACACCATGACCGCCAGATAGTAGTGATGGCGGCTCAATAGTTGGACAAGCTTCATAAAACGTTTGGCACGGCGGTAATAGGCTGTCATCTGGCTCAAATCGGTCACTTCTACAAAACCAAACGGTTCATAAAAGGGAATCAGGCGGTTGACACAGGTGAGCCAAAGCGGACGGCCGTAATCCCCTTGTAACCGCTCAATAATCGCCCGCGCCACCCCTTGCCGCCGCCATCCCTTCCTGACAGCAATAGAAGCCAGTTCACGGGTTCCGTCCCGGTGTGGTTTCACCTGCCCGCAGCCAATAAATTGCCCATCTTCATCTACCGCCACCACAAACCGCTGCCAATCCAGCCCCATAGGGTTAATACCCACTTCGCGGATGAGGGCTTTGATAGCTGCCTGGTCAGATGGGGTGGCGGGGCGAAGGGTGAACATGGAATTCTTTCAGACCCTAAAGGTTTCCAAAACCCTTAGGGCCTGGCCTGGTGCAAAATATGATAAATCACAATGCTCAAAGCCACGTGCACATTGAGCGACAGTCCCTTGCCATACATAGGCAGGAACACGGCCGCATCACACACGGCCAATGTCGCTTTGGTAATGCCGTGGTCTTCATGCCCCACCACCAGGCAGGTTTTGGCCGGATAGCTGTAGGTGTGGTAGGGCACGGCCGTATCTGCCAACTCCACCGCCACCACCTGATAACCACGTGATTTGAGGTCTTGCACAGCCATGACCGGGTCTGCCTCATACCGCCAGGGAATGCGCAAATTTTTGTACCGCGCCACTTTCTCAATGGTCGGGTTGGGTGGCGTGGGCGTAATGCCCGTCAGCACCAGTTCCGTCATGCCCGCGCCGTCTGCCACCCGGAAAATTGAGCCAACATTGGCCGGGTACTCCACACTTTGCAGCAGCCCCACCAGGTCAGCGGCCGGCCGGTGCTGCCGTTTATAATCACGCAAAAAGCGTTTCAACTCGGTGCCAATGAGGGGTTTCATGGGGTAATTGAGTGATTGAGTGATTGAGTGATTGAGTGATTGAGTGATTGAGTGATTGAG
>CAZOPF010000180.1:0-6587 GCA_964581605.1 uncultured Ardenticatenaceae bacterium | reverse complement strand
GTTAGGGCTAGATTATCTGGCCGACTACCCGGCCCGCATCCAGGCCATCACGCCGGCCGACATTCAGGCTGCCGCCCAGAAATACTTGAGTACGGAGCAGTTGGGCACGGCCGTAGCCGGCCCTGAGTTAGTGAGCAGTGAGCAGTAAGCAGTGAGCAGTATCGCACACTGTTTACTGCTCACTGCCTCCTGTTTACTTCGATGTTAACCACAGGCGTAGACATGATCGAAATTGCCCGGATTGAGCGGGGTATCGCCCGGCATGGCGACCGCTTTTTGCAGCGCTTTTTCACAGAGCAGGAGCAGCTGTTTTGCAACGGCCGTGCCGCCAGCCTGGCCGCCCGTTTTGCCGTGAAAGAGGCCGTGGGCAAGGCGCTTGGTACGGGTATTGGTGATATTCGTTGGGTAGATGTGGAAGTAAGGGTGGATGAACGGGGCAAACCGGAGTTACTATTACATGCGGCGGCGCAAGATTTGGCCCAGGCGCGGGGCCTCACCCAATGGGCGATCAGCCTGGCACACACAGAAACACATGCAATTGCTTTTGTGGTGGCGATGGGCTGAACAGATGAGCAGTGGTGGGGTGAGCAAGTGAGTAGTTGTTCAATTACCCAAATACTCGCATACTCCATTACCTGATGCAGGAGGTAGATAATGGCAGAGTGGAAAGCAGATGACGGTAGTTTGATACATTATGAAATTCATGGGAATGGCGGCAAACCGGCGCTGTTGTTGCTGCCTGGTTTGTTGGGCACGATGAGTGTGCAATGGCGGCCGTTCATTAAGCCGCTTTCGGCCGATTATCAGGTGATCTTGATGGACTTAAGGGGGCACGGCCGTTCCACCAACACCGCCAAAGACCTCAACCCGGAAAAAATGATGTTTGACATCAGCAGTCTGCTCGATATGCTCAAAGTACCGGTGGTGCATGTGGCCGGGTATAGCCTGGGCGGCTACCTGGGGCTGATGCTGGCACTCAAAGAGCCGCGCCGGGTGGCTACCCTGCTCATGCACGCCACCAAATTTTTCTGGACGCAGGAAGCGGCCGCCAAAATGCACCAGCAGCTAGACCCGGATGTGATGGCTGAAAAAGTTTCCACCTATGCTGAACAATTAGCCCAGGATCATGGCGCCCGTCAATGGCGCATCCTGGTGCGTCAGGCGGCCGATCTGACTACCTATCTGGTGGATAAAGGCATCACCGAACGCATGGCCGCCCATACTCAATGCCCGGTGTTGGTGAGTGTAGGCGACAGGGATGAATTGGTGCCGGTGAACGAGGCGCTGCGGCTGGCTCGTTTGTTTAACGAGGGTGAACTGATTGTTTTGCCCGGTGTGCGCCACCCATTTCAGACAGTGCGTGCCATTCCCTTGCTGCCCATGATGCAGTATTTTCACCGTGTCTAAAGAAGTAATTGGGTAATTGAGTAATTACCCAATTACCCAATGACAATCCCCCTATGTCCAAACGTTTATTAGCCATTTTAGCTCATCCTGATGATGAATCTTTTGGCCCTGGGGGCACCTTTGCCCGTTATGCGGCCGAAGGCGTGGATGTGCATATTGCCATTGCGACCGATGGCGCCGCTGGTTCGGTGGTGGCTGAATACAAAGATGCACATGACCGGCTGGCGGCCATTCGTGCGGCCGAATTACAGAAAGCGGTGAGCCTTTTGGGAGCCACGCTGCATACCCTGAATTACCGCGATTCTGGCTACATTGGCGACCCGGCGAATGAACACCCGGACGCCTTTATCCACGCTGATTTACACCAGGCGACGGGCAAAGTGGTGCAGCTCATCCGGGAAATCCGGCCACAGGTGGTCATTACCCATGATGAAATGGGTGGCTACCTGCACCCTGACCATATCATGTGCTGGAAGATCACGACGCCTGCTTTTACGGCCGCCGCTGACCCCACGCAGTACCCGGAATTTGGGCTGGAGCCATTTCAGGCACAGGCGTTGTATTACACCGCTTTTTCTAATCGGTGGGTGAAGTTTTTTACTATTTTGATGAAACTGCGCCGCCAGGATCCCACCCGGTTTGGGCGCAATGGGGATATTGACCTGACAAAACTGGGGGCTGATCCCCGGCTTATTAACGCGGTGATTGACTATCGGCCGTATTGGGATGTGAAGATGGCGGCCAGCGCGGCCCATGCCAGCCAGGGTGGGGGCACGGGCGGCTTGCGGCGGATGCCCATCTGGTTGATGCGCCGCTTTTTTGCCAAAGATACCTATATACGTGTTTATCCGCCGGTGGTGAACGGCCGTCGGCAAACGGACCTGTTTGCCGGAATTTAAGGAGAGACAGATGAATTTGTTCCGTCGTATGTTGCGTTTGTTGTTTGTGTTGGCCGGGCTGTTGGCCGGTTTGGTAGCCTTGCTGGCGGCCATTTTTACTCGCCAAATCGTCAGCCCACCGCGTCTGCGGCTGTGGGTGACGCCCGGCGAATTGGGCATGCCCTATGACAATGTGCAGTTCCCGGCGCTGGATGGCATTCGCCTGAGTGGCTGGTTTATCCGCGCTCCGGCCGATTCCCGCCGCAAAGGAGCCACCATTATTCTGGTGCATGGCTGGCTCTGGAATCGGTTGGGCACAACGGCCGTGACCCTGCTAGACAAACTCACCAATAGCCAGCCGGTGGAATTGATTCGCCTGGCCCATGTGTTGCACCAGGATGGCTTCAACGTCTTGATGTTTGACTTGCGCAATCATGGCGAGAGTGCGGCCGCGCCGCCGGTTACGTTTGGCATTGAGGAATCAAAAGATTTGCTGGGCGCAGTGGCGTTTGTGAAAACCCACGCTGAGGTTGACCCGCAGCGGATTGGGGCGATTGGTTTTTCGATGGGGGGGAATACGGTGCTGTACACGCTGGCGCAGATGCGAGAGATTCAGGCGGCGGTGGCCGTACAGCCAACCTCGTTGGGGGTGTTTGCGGGGCGTTACGGCCGTGACAATCTTGGCCCGCTCTCCTATCTTATCCTGCCGTTGGTGGAGTTGTTATACCGGATGCAGGGGGGACGGCCGTTTGCCGATATTCGCCCTGCCGCCGCTGCCGCCCATGCGGGCCAAACGCCGGTTTTATTCATCCAGGGAAATGGGGATGCCTGGGGCAGCGCCGCCGATGTAGCCCAGATGGCCGCCGCCACCCCCAACCCCAGTGGCCCCCTTTACGTTGAATCCACGCACCGCTACGACGGCTACCAATACCTGCTCCACAACCCCCAAATTGCAACTGCGTTTTTTGAACAACACCTGCCGGAATAAGAAGTAATTGGGTAATTACAAAATTACCCAATTACTTGATTACTCAATTATTTTTGGCCCATACCCCTCTAAATCACGGGCTACTTCTATTTCTCGTTTGCTCAGCTCTTCAAGCACTTGTAGCAAAACCCAGTAGATGAAAAGCTGGCCGCCAACCAGGAAGGCCATTGCGCCGAAGAGCAAGTAAAACCAGAGCCGTTCAATGGGCCAGTTGCCGCCGACGGTCAGCCCCAGGCTGACCAGGCCCACCAGCAGGCCAAGCACAATGCCGGTCAGGCCCATCCAGCCAAAATGATGGTTCAACGGTTTTTTGAAGACGGGCTTTTTGAAGAGACCCTGGCGCATGGGTCTTTTGTGGAAGATGGAGACCAGGTAGTTGAAAGTGACGCCCAGAGCAAAGATGCTGACGCCGCTCACGGCCGTGACCAATGCCGTATAAATGGCCGCCACTCCCCATGCGCCCAATGTGCTGATGCCACTGAGACGGGCAATGACCAATCCAGCCATCACCAGCAAGGAAATGCCCACCAATGTGACGCCGATCAGACCCAACGGCCGTACCGGGTTATAGGTCAGCGCCGTCCACACAATAGATTGCAAAAAGAGTGAGCCATCATGTACCACACTCAATTTGGAGCGTCCCACCCGTTCGCTGTAGGGGATGGGAATTTCCTTGACCGTTAACCCTTCATGGATAGCGCGGGTGCTCATGACCGGCGTCAGGTTCAGACCATCGGGTAGAGGGTAGACCCGGTCTAAAATGTTGCTTTTGAACACCCGCATCCCACTGGCCGGGTCCTGCACGTGCTGGTTACCCAGAATGGAGAGCAGGTTCGACCAGATAAAGTTGCCCAGTTTGCGCATAGGGGGCATATGGCTTTCCGCCCCACCGCGCCGCGAGCCAACCACCAGGTCGGCCCCGTTTAAGGCTTCTTTACAGAGTTGGGGGAAATACTCCGGCGGGTAGGTGCCGTCGGCGTCCAGGAAAGCGATCAAATCACCGGAAGCCTGGCTGAAACCGGTCTTGAGTGCGCCGCCGTACCCTTTGTTCTGAGGGTGCTGGATGAGGGTGACGCCATCAATGCTACCGGCAATTTCCACCGTGCGATCTTTGGAGCCGTCATCCACCACCAGCAGTTCCAGACCATTAACGCCCACTTCTTTGAGCGGTTCGCGGATGGAAAGTACCCGGTTGGCGATTTCGGCAATACCGCCTTCTTCATTATAGGCGGGAATTACAACAGAAAGTGTGGTCATAGGGTTTCCTGTGATTGGAGATTAGAGAGTGGAGATGTTTTCAATCTCCACTCTCTAATCTCTAATCCTCTAAATATGATAAATTTCCTTGTCTAAATGTGCTGGCTGCCCATTAATTTCTTTGATCACTCTGGCGGGGACGCCGCCGACAACGGTGTGGGGTGGCACGTCTTTGGTGACGACGGCGCCGGCGGCGACGACGGCCCCCTGGCCCACGCGCACACCGTCGGTGATAATGGCCCCGGCCCCCAGCCAGACATCATCTTCGATAACGATGCCTTCAGCGGTGATGCCTTGCTCGGTAAACGGCCGTGTCCGGTCATTAAACACGTGGTTTACGGCGATAATTTGGGTGAAGGGGGAGGTATACACCCGGTCGCCAATGGTTACACCGCCCTGCCCCCGAATGACCGAATACTCGCCCACCAGACTTTCCTTGCCAATTTTGATGCCGGCATGAGGCAGGCCGCGAAAGTTATAAACGTGCAGTACCGCCCCGTGCATGACAATGCTGTTCTCACCAATTTCAATGCCGTTGGGACAGGCGTGTAAATAGGTGTGTTGATCCAGGTAAACGCCGTTGCCCAGTTTGATGTTGTTGGCAAATCGGAGGCGGACGCCGTTTTCAATAGCCGCCTGTCCTTCCATTTTTAAGATGAGCCGGTATAGCACCCCGCGAAGGCCAATGCCGAAGATGGTGGGAATCCAGCCGATGAGCAGGTAAAGGGTTTGCTCTAAGAGGTAACGGCCGTAACCGCTGGCTTGCCGACTGAGATATAGTTTAACGCCGTCTACTGCTGAAGCCACAAAACCTCTATATACATCGAAATTCAGGCTCGATTATTGGGATGGTCACTTAAGATGCCTATTAAGTGGGGGGGAAGGGGGCAGGTGGCAAGTTGCAGGTAAACACTTGCCACCTGCAACTTGCTACTTGCCACCATTACTCATCCAGATCATTGAACAGGTCTGCCAGCCCCTGCTCCCACACATCGTCCAATGGGGTAAACGGCCGCTCCGTAAACTGCGCCGAGATTTGTTCCATGATCCCCCGAATATTGACTTGCGGTGTTTTGTCGGCCAGTTCTTCTAATTGTTCCTCCATTGCCGCCAGCAGGTATTGGCTCTTTTGCTCCAGGTCTGTCAGGTTCACGTTCAGGCCCAAAAGCCGGTTTAAGCGCCGCATAATATCCAGCCACGCCTTGTAATCATATTCCAGGCGCACTTCTCGCCCCACCGCCCCCAGTTGGGAAAAGTCATAGTTGGGCACGAAACCATAAAATGCCTGGAATGGCACGCCCTCTCGTTCGGCCCGGTCTACCAGATAGGAGCCGATAGAGGCTCCCCCTTCATAATCGGAGAAACGTAAGGCATAGTGGCTGAGTTCGGCCTTCATTTCTGGCAGGCTGTAAATGCAGCCCACCTCCCGGTCTTTATCATAAGGCACGGGGCCATAAACGCCGCCTAATGAGGCCACCCGCTGCACACCGAGAGTGTGTACGGCCGTGAAAAACGCCGTCGCATACCGGTCAATATCCAGATGTGGCTCGTCCCCCAGAAAAATGACTAGCCCTTTGCCCCCATTCCCGGCGAAATACAATTCATTGCGCCGTTTTTCCAGATGGCGGCGGTAGCCATCCTCAAAGCGGACAACAGGCCGCAACAAATGATGTGCGCCCGGCAGTTGGAACAGATAAAAGCCGTTCGATTTGATTTCGCCTATTAATCGCGCTTTGGTCTGTTCGATCAGATATTCAGGCAAGCCGGAGGAGATGCTGCCCGCGTCGGCCCACTGCCGCCAACCGGCGATCATCACCATTTCTAGGGCGATTGGTGTTTCCCAGATTTCCAATGTGCTGTCCATGCGTCACTCCATTTGGCCCATGAGCGATATGCCGTGAGCTGCCTGTAGTGTACCAGCAGAACGGTGATTCGCGAAGGACACGAAGGGCGCGAACATTTTTCTCTTGTTTGGGTCGGATTTGCCACAACCCTTGCTCCTCCTTCATAATTCATAATTCATAATTCATAATTCATAATTCATAATTCATAATTCA
>CAZOPF010000179.1:3024-6606 GCA_964581605.1 uncultured Ardenticatenaceae bacterium | reverse complement strand
TACTCAATTACTCAATCTCAAAACTCTTTTTCAACTGCTCTTTTTCCTCATGCCGTTCCATCGCCAAAGTAATCAATTTGTCCAATAGGTCGCCGTAGCTCAGGCCACTGGCTTCCCACAATTTGGGGTACATCGAAATGTGGGTGAAGCCGGGAATGGTGTTGATTTCGTTCAGGTACAACTTACCATAATCTTTATCTAGCAACAAATCTACCCGCCCTAAGCCAGCGCAATCAATAGCCCGATAGGCCTGTAGCGCCAGTTCACGCACCTGCGCCGCCATTGCCGGCGTTACGGGGGCAGGAATAATCAGTTCGGAATCGTCGCTGATGTATTTGGCGACGTAATCGTAAAAGTCGCGGCGCGGCCGTATCTCGCCCACCACGCTGGTCATCGGGTCATCATTGCCCAAGACGGCCACTTCCAGTTCACGGCCGTTAATCCCCTGTTCCACAATGATGCGCCGATCATACCGGGCCGCTTCGTCCAATCCCGCTACCAGTTCGGCCCGGTTGCGGCATTTACACACGCCCACGCTGGAACCCAGGTTCGCCGGTTTGGTGAACAGAGGGTAGGGCAATTCCGCTTCTATCGCAGCCAAAACCGTTTCCGGCTGTGCCCGCCATTGGCTGGCCAGAACCAATCGCCAGGGCAGCACCGGCAGCCCATTGGCCGCCATCACCTGCTTAAAAATAGCCTTGTCCATGCCCACGGCCGAACCAACTACACCCGCGCCCACATAGGGCAGGTCTGCCAGTTCCAACAACCCCTGCACCGTGCCATCCTCGCCATACGGGCCGTGCAAAACGGGGAAGATGACGTCGAGTTCGGTCACGGCCGTTAGCCCGGTCACGTGCCGCTCGCTTTCTTCTACCTGCATCAAGGATGCCGATTGTGGGTCAGGCAGCAGGGTCGCCGGTTGGGAGGCGCGACCTTCGGTCAACGCCGCCAGGGGATCACCGGTCAGCCAACGGCCGTGTTTGTCAATGCCAATCGGCACCACCGCATACTTCGCCGGGTCCAATGCCTGCATCACCGACTGCGCCGATTGCAGCGACACTTCATGTTCGCCCGACCGCCCGCCGAAGATGACGCCGACCCGTATTTTGTGATGTGATCCCTTTTCTTGATTGACCATTTTTCGTTAGTAAGCAGTAAGCGGTTAGCGGTAAGCAGTAGATTGTAGAGCAACTGCTCACTGCTCACTGCTCACTGCTCACTGCTCACTGTTCACTGCTCACTGCTCACTGCTCACTGCTAACAGTTCACTTTTCAAAATCCCACTTACCCACCAACTCCACTTCCAACTCCATTTCCACATCAAACTGTTCACGCACGGTGTTCCACGCTTCGGCGATGAGGGCGCGCACGTTTTCGGCGGTGGCCTCTTCGTCGTTCACAAAAAAGTTGGCGTGTTTTTCAGATATATGCGCGCCGCCGCTGCGAAACCCTTTCAGACCCGCCGCTTCAATCAGATAGCCAGCGTAATAATTTTCCGGGTTTTTGAACATGGAGCCGACGGTGGCCCCGCCGGGCTGCGTCTGTTTGCGATGGGCGGTGAACCCTTCAGCGCGGGCCGTCAGCACATTCACACTTTCCGGGGTGAGAACAATCTCGGCCGTTAGAATCACACGGCGGAACAGTTCACGGCCGTGTTCCTTTTTCAAGATGCTCGTGCGGTAGCCATACTCCATCTCATGGTTGTTATAAATGCGCACGCCGCGCCCCGGTTCCCACACCGTTGCCGCCCGCAGGGTGGCCGCCATGTCGCTGCCGTGTGCCCCGGAATTACCTACCACCGCGCCGCCCACCGTGCCCGGTACGCCAATGGCCCATTCCAGGCCACCCAACCCCTTGCCAATGCACTGCCGCGCCAGCGAAGAGAGGTTCGCGCCCGATTCCACCGTGCAAACCACGTGCGCCCCAATATGCCGGTAGCTGATATTTTTGGCCCGGTTCATAATTACCAGACCGGCCACGCCTTGGTCAGATACCAAAATGTTGGAACCGCCGCCTAAAATGAAATAGGGGATTTGCTCGGCGTAGGCCAGTTCCACCGCTTTTTGTAGCGTGGCCGCGTTTTGCACCGTCAGAAACATTTCTGCCGGGCCGCCCACTCGCGCCGACGTATACCGGCTGAGGGGCACATCCAGTTGCAAATCATCGCCAAACGTTTCATAAAACAGTTTGTAGGTTGCCAGACGAATGGTGGTTGTTGTTTGCATAGATTCATCCAGAAGTTCAACTTTTTTGAAGAAGTTGAACTTCTACTCCTTCCAAAACCCACTTTCCTACTTCATTGCCATCCCCTGCACCCAGGGTGAGGATGACGTCGCCAGGGCGGATGCGCTCCAAAATGTAGTCAGCGGCGTCGCGGCGGCGGGGGATGTGGACGGCGTGGGGGTGGTTCATCTGTTGGACGATCACGGCCGTGTCCATGCCCAACGTCTCTGTTTCCCGGCTGCGGTAAATATCCAGCGCCACCACCCGGTCGGCGGCGGCAAAACAGGTGGCAAACCGGTTTTGCAGCAGCTTCGTGCGGCTGAAGGTGTGCGGCTGCCACACCGCCCACAATCGCCGCCCTGGATACCGCTGCCGTGCTGCCTGCAACGTCACTTCAATCTCCGTCGGATGATGCGCATAATCATCAATTATCGTTACAACGTCTGTTGTAACGCCAGCCACATCACCCGCTTCGCCTATCAACTCAAAGCGCCGGTTTATACCACTGAACGCGGCCAACGCCGTGCGGATGGTGTTAAAATCTACGCCCAAATCCAGACCCACGATCACGGCCGCCAGTGCATTTAGCACATTGTGTTTGCCCGGCGTGCGCAGTCGCGCCAGCCCCACCATCTGCCCTTCTGTTTCCACCAGAAAGTCCAGACCGCCCAACGGGTTCGGCCGTAAATCTACCGCCTCATAATCCAGCGTCGCGCCGTTTTCGCCCAGGCCGTAGGTGGTCACTTCCACGCCCGGCAGGCGCAGCTTTTTCAGCAGCCGGGCCACGCCAGGGTCATCGGCGCAAACCACCAGCCGCCCGCCATCCGGCAGCAGGGCGGCAAATTTCTGATACGCCTCCTCGTAGGCGCGGGCGGTGGGGAAGATGTCCGGGTGGTCGTGTTCGATGTTGGTGATCACAATCAGTTCCGGCCGTAGCCCCAAAAACATGTGGTCATATTCGTCCGCTTCAATGACAAAGTAGTCGCCTTGCCCGGCACGGCCGTTGCCCCCCACCGCCGGTAACACCCCACCTACAATCACTGTCGGATCGAGTTCTGCTTCCAGCAAAATTTGGGCGATCATGCCCGTCGTCGTCGTTTTGCCATGCGTCCCGGCTACGGCAATGCCAATGTTCCCGGCCATCAACTGCCCTAAAAAGTCGGCGCGTTTCAGGATGGGCAGCCCGGCGATTTCTGCCGCTATCACTTCTGGGTTATTGGGGGTCGCCGCCGAGGTAATCACCAGCGCATCTGCGCCGGTAATGTGTTCGGCCCGGTGGCCTTCGTAAATGGTCGCGCCTGCACTTTGCAGCACGGCCGTGATCTCATTCAGCTTCATATCCGAACCCGAAACCTTAAA
>CAZOPF010000179.1:0-2924 GCA_964581605.1 uncultured Ardenticatenaceae bacterium | reverse complement strand
GGTAACTGCACCCACTGTGTGGCGGCCGTATTGGTAAATTCCAAAAAAGCCCAAATCGCCCCGGCAATCAGATACCCATTCACGCCGCCTACAATCGCGCCGAGCAATTTGTCTTGAATCGTGTCACGCGGCCGTAAACGGGAACTGATGGTGCCAGACAGCCGTGGACTCTGGTAGCTGAAAAAAGCGAGAAATAAATAGATCAACGTATAAATGTAAAATTGCCGCTTTTGGGCCAATGTCGAGTCGCCCAAAGCAGCAGGCGTTTGGCCTAAGAAACTCAAAATGAGAAAACCAAACTGGTTGATGATAAAGAGCGCCAGTACCAGCCCGGATGTGGCTACAATTTCTCTGGCCCAGCCACGCAGCGCGCCCACCATAGCAAATGTGCCCACGGTGATCCAGAATAAAACCGACAAACTTAGCATCTACGATGTCCTTCACGGTTATTAGGAATGAGATTTGGAGATTAGGAGACTGGGAGATTATCCAGTCTCTCAATTTCTCAATCTCTCAGTCTCCAAAATCAGTTGCGCCAGCTGTTGCGCCCCGTCTGTTTTGTCCAGGGCGCGGGCGGCGGCGCTCATGCGGGCCAGGGTATCAGGGTCGTCTAGCAAACGTTCAATCGTGGGCAGGAGTTGGTCGGCCAGGGTCTCATCGGTCAACTGTACGGCCGTGCCCCGTTCCGTCAAATAATCTGCATTCACCTTCTGGTAACGCCAGGCCCAGGCCAGCGGGATCAAAATGGCGGGCAGGCCAAACGCCGGACATTCACCCAACATACTGGCTCCGGCGCGGGCCACCACCAGGTCGGCCGCCCGATACGCCGCCCCCATCTCCTCGTGCAAATAAGGGTACGGCCGATACCACCGCTTCTGCTCATCCGTCAAACCTTGCCAGTTGCTTTCCACTTCCGGCCAGGTCAATGTGCCGCTGACGTGGATAATTTGCGCCCGTGCCAGCAGTTCCGGCAGGCAGCCCATCAACGCCCGGTTAATTTTTTGTGCGCCCCGGCTGCCGCCAAAGACAAACAGCGTGGGCCGCCCCGGCTGCAAACCAAACCGGGCTAATGCATCTTCCTGGCTTAACTGTGTTGCCTTTAGCAGTTCCGGGCGCACCGGATAGCCCGTCACCACCAGTTTCTGCGGCGGCACAAAACGGGCGCTGTCTTCTGTGGTAGCCGCGATTGTGCGGGCAAAACGGAGTGAAAAACGTACCGACGCCCCCGGTTCCACATCGGGTAGATAAATAACAATGGGCACACCCAGGATACGGCAGGCCAGCGTCACCGGCGCGGCCATGTAACCGCCGGTCATAAACATCACATCCGGGCGAAAGCGGCGCACGATGCGCAACGATTTCGGCAGACTGGCCGCCAGCCGCGCCCCATTTTTCAGCTTCAGGGGCAGCGAAACGCCGGCAATGGCGCCGCCGCTAATCGTTTCCAGCCGCAAACCGGCCCTGGGTACTAAACTCTCTTCCATTTCACCTTTGGTACCAATCCACAGGATTTCCTCCTGAGAAACACCAGCCTTTTGTAATTCGGTGGCGGCGGCTAAAGCGGGATAAATGCCGCCGCCTGTGCCGCCCGCGCAGATGAGTACTCTCATTTTCAAGAAGTTAGCCGTAAGCGGTTAGCAGTAAGCAGCGGACTGACTGTATACCGCTCACTGCTCACTGCTCACTGCTCACTGCTCACTGTTTACTGCTCACTGTTAACTGACGGGCTGCGGCCGTTTCTGCAATGCCTGGTCGCGGGAGATGCTGAGCAGGATGCCAACGGCCGTGAGCGAGACCACCATAGACGAACCACCGTAGCTGAGGAAGGGCAGGGGGATGCCGGTGAAGGGGATGACGGCCGTGATCACCGCCACATTCATCAACGCCTGATACCCCAACCAGAAAGTAATGCCCAACGCCAGCAAAAAGCCGAAGCTATCCCGCGCCTGCCGCGCCACTCGTATACCGCGCCACATTAACATGATTAACAGCCCTAATACAGTCAGGCTACCTAACAAACCCAGTTCCTCACCCAAAACGGCAAACACGCCGTCCGTGTGCGCCAGCGGCAGTGGGCCAAACTTCTGCGTACTTTCACCCAATCCCACGCCAAAAATGCCGCCGCGCCCCAACGCAATCAACGTTTGCTGCACATGCCAACTGGCATCTTCCGGGTTGCGCAAGGCGGTGGTATAAGCGTCCATGCGTGCGGCCGCGTGCGGCAGGGCATACGCCAGAAAGAGAAAAACCGCGCCCCCCACCAGCCCGGCAATGGCAAACTGCCGCCAGTCAGCCCCGGCCACAAAAAAGATGGTAAAGCTAACCAGGGCGATCAGCGCGGCCGTGCCCAGGTCTGGCTGCTGCACAATCAGAGCACAAATGACCCCGGTAATGATGGAAAAAGGAACGAGGCCATAGGTCACCAGCTTGATGCGGTCGCCTTTGGTGGACAGCCAGTGGGAAATGTACAGAATGGTCGCCAGCTTCGCCACTTCGGACGGCTGGTAGGACCCTTCATAAAAACCGCGCTGCGCCCCCAGAAAACTTTCGCCAAAAAAGAGGACAAAGAGCAGCCCAAAGAGCGTCGCCCCCATGAGCGGAATAGATAAGCGGCGCAGGATGTGGTAATCAAACTGCATAACGATGAACATGCAAGACAGCCCAATGGCTAAGGCGGTAATCTGTCGGCGGAAGTAGTAGGTGGGGTCGTCTTGGAAGCGCAGCCCATAGTCAAAGGTGGTGCTGTAGACCATCAGCAAGCCAACGACCAGCAGCCCGGCGACGGCCAGCAGCAGCCAGTAATCAAACTGAAAACGCAGCGCGGGATTCACGCGATTGCTCTTTTTGCGGATAACGGTTACGTTTGCCATAGTTTTGGGAGTAATTGAGTAATTGAGTAATTACCCAATTACCCAATTACTTAA
>CAZOPF010000178.1:5430-6619 GCA_964581605.1 uncultured Ardenticatenaceae bacterium | reverse complement strand
CCCCATATGACCCGCACCCGCTTACGCGACCTGGGCATCCACATCGGCCACTTCCCCACCGGCCCCTTTAACGCCATCACTGACGTGCCCGGCGTTCTGGTCGGCCATTGCACCCTCATCTACGACGAACCCCACATCGCCCGCACCGGCGTTACCATGATCGTGCCCCACATGGGCAACATTTGGGACGATTACGCCTTTGCTGCCTACCATTCCTTTAACGGCAATGGCGAACTCACCGGCATTCCCTGGCTGGAAGAATCCGGGATGCTTGGCTCGCCCATTGGCCTCACCAACACCCATCAGGTAGGCATTGTGCGGGACACGTTAGTGAAGGTAAGCGTCGAAGAGGGGTACACGCGCAGTTTTTTGCTGCCGGTGGTGGCTGAAACCTATGACGGCTGGTTGAACGACATCAACGCCTTTCACGTCACTGAAGAACATGTGCGCGCTGCCCTGGCCGACGCCAAAGGTGGCCCCGTTGCCGAAGGTAATGTGGGCGGCGGCACGGGTATGATCTGCCATGACTTCAAAGGGGGCATTGGCACCTCTTCACGGGTGGTGGAGATGGAAGAGGGGGAATACACCATTGGCGTGTTGGTGCAGGCGAACTATGGCGACCGCGCCCTTTTCCGCGTGGATGGTGTGCCGGTGGGGCAGATAATTGACTACGGCCGTGTTCCCAACCCCTTCGACCACGAACCACCCGTCAACAGTTCCATCATCATTATTATCGGCACCGACGCGCCCCTGCTGCCCGTGCAGTGCAAACGGCTGGCGCAGCGGGCCACCGTGGGGCTGGCACGCATGGGCGGCACCGGCTATAACGGCAGCGGCGACATCTTCCTGGCCTTTGCCACCGGCAACCACCTACCCTCACAAGGTACCACCTTCCTGCGCCACATCCGCATGATCCCCCACCGCCACCTGAACGACCTGTTCGACGCCACCGCCGAAGCTACCGAAGAAGCGATCCTCAACTGCCTCTGCATGGCCGAGACAATGGTAGGGTTGCACGGCCGTACCGTACACGCCCTCCCCCTTGATGAATTACAAACCATCATGGCCGCTTATCGCAAAGAGGGGGTGAGCAGGTGAAGAGGTGAAGGGGTGACACGCAAAAGAACACCTTTACCTTCTTCATAATTCATAATTCCTAATTCATAATTCCTAATTCATAATTCCTAAT
>CAZOPF010000178.1:3312-5330 GCA_964581605.1 uncultured Ardenticatenaceae bacterium | reverse complement strand
CCTTCTTCATAATTCATAATTCCTAATTCATAATTCCTAATTCATAATTCCTAATCCCCATCATGAACATCAAAACCCAATTCCCCCACCCCATCCGTGAAATTGAAAATAGCTGGGTGCCGCTGGCTGATGGCACAAAGCTGGCGGCACGTATCTGGCTGCCCCAGGATGCCGAACGCAAACCCGTCCCCGCCCTGTTGGAATATCTGCCCTACCGCAAAAGTGACGGCACGGCCGTGCGCGACGCCATTCGCCACCCCTACCTGGCCGGGCACGGCTACGCCGCCATCCGCGTGGACATGCGCGGCAGCGGCGACGCCGACGGTATTTTGCACGACGAATACCTGCGGCAAGAACAGGATGACGCGCTGGAACTGCTGGCCTGGATCGCCGACCAAAACTGGTGCAACGGCCGTATCGGCATGTTCGGCAAATCGTGGGGCGGCTTTAACAGCCTGCAAATCGCCGCCCGCCACCCACCGCAGCTCCAAGCCATCATCCCCATGCACTTCACCGATGACCGCTACGCCGACGACGTACACTACATGGGCGGCTGTGTGCTCGGTTCACAAATGCTCGCCTGGGCGTCCACCATGTTTGTGTATAACGCCCTGCCGCCCGACCCACGTTGGGTGGGCGAAAAATGGCGTGACATGTGGCAAACCCGCCTCGCCCAAACGCCCCCTTACGTCGAGGAATGGCTGCGCCACCAACGGCGCGACGCCTACTGGCAACACGGCTCCGTTTGCGAAGATTATAGCGCCATCCAATGCCCCGTCTACGCTATCGGCGGCTGGGCCGACGCCTACACCAACGCCGTGCCTCGCCTGCTGGCCGGGCTGACAGCCCCCAAGAAAGGGCTGATTGGCCCCTGGGCGCACAACTTTCCCGAAGACGGCCGTCCCGACCCCGCCATTGGTTTCCTGCAAGAGAGCCTGCGCTGGTGGGATTATTGGCTCAAGGAGATCGAGACCGGCATTATGGATGAGCCGCTGCTGCGGGTGTGGCTGATGGAAAGCGCGCGGCCGTCCACCCATCATCCCGTCTGGCCCGGCCGTTGGGTGGCCGAACCAGCCTGGCCGTCACCCCACATCACCCCACACCATCTGTTTTTGCAAGATGGTGAATTGGCGGCCAACGGCCGTGCCACCGCCCCCACCTCCTTCACCAGCCCGCAAACGGTGGGGCTGACGGCCGGGGAATGGTGCCCGGCCGGCACGCCCGGCGACTTTGCCGCCGATCAGCGTGCCGAAGATGCCCGCAGTCTCACTTTCACCACCCCGCCCCTGCCCGAACGCCACGAAATCCTGGGCTACCCGGAAGTGGCGCTGACCATCTCAACTGATCAACCCCAAGCGATCATCGCCGCCCGGCTGTGTGACGTATACCCTGATGGCGCGTCTACGCTGGTGAGTTGGGGGCTGCTGAACCTGACGCACCGGGAGAGCCATGCCACACCGACGCCACTGGAGCCAGGACGGCCGTACCCCATCACCTTCAAACTCAACGCCACCGCCTACGCCCTGCCTGCCGGGCATCGCTGGCGGTTGTCACTTTCCCCAACCTGGTGGCCCCATGCCTGGCCGTCGCCCATGCCCGTGACGCTGACGCTACACTCTGGCGGGGAACTGCGCTTGCCCGTGCGCCCGCCGCGAGCAGAAGATGAAGGGTTACGGCCGTTTCTGCCACCTGAATCCGCCCCGCCTTACCCGCTGGATGTGCTGCGCCCGGCGCAAAACCGGCGCGAACTGGGCTACGACCTGGTGACGGGCGCTTCCGCGCTGGAAATTGTGGTGGATGACGGCCGTATTCGTTTCCGGGATAATGGCTTGGAGCAGGAGAGCGTGAACCGTGACAGCTTTACCATTCAGGAGGATGATCCGTTGACGGCCGTAGCCACCAGCGAGCGCATGGTCACTTTGCAGCGTGGCGATTGGCACATCCGCGTACAAACGGTCAGCCACATGAGCGCCGATCTCACCCATTTCCACGTCCGCAACACCCTGCACGCCTACGAA
>CAZOPF010000178.1:0-3212 GCA_964581605.1 uncultured Ardenticatenaceae bacterium | reverse complement strand
GACATTGCCCCGCGCCGCCTATGTGGAGCCAGCCTTTTTTGCGCGGGAGAAGGAGCAGATTTTTTGCCGGGAATGGTTCTGCGTGGGGCGCACGGAATCGCTGCCCAACCCTGGCGATTACCTGCTGGTGGAGGTGGCGGGCGAGAGCATCATCGTCACCCGCACCCGCTCTGGCGAACTGCGGGCGCATTACAATGTGTGCCGCCACCGCGGCAGCCAGTTGGTGCTGGACAAGGCAGAATTGGTAAGTGGCGCCACCGTGCCCCCCACCGGCCATTTTCGTGGCGTCATCCACTGCCCCTACCACGCCTGGAGCTATGAGTTAGACGGCCGTGTGCGCAACACCCCCTTCCTGGACGAAAGCGATGGCCTGTGCCGGGACGAATTCAACCTCCACCCGGTAGGACTGGAAACGTGGGGCGGTTTCATCTTCCTGCACCTCACGCCAGACGAAGCGGCACAAACCCTGGCAGAGCAGTTAGGCCCGATCATCACCCGTGTGCAACGTTATCCGCTCGCTGATTTGCGCACCGCGCAACGGCTGGTCTACCCCGTCGCCGCCAACTGGAAAGTGATCGTAGAAAACTACAACGAGTGTTACCATTGCGGCCCGGTGCATCCGGAATTGTGCCGCATTGTGCCCGCCTTCAAGGAGCGTGGCGGTAGCAATCTGGAATGGGAGGAGGGCATCCCCCAGGCCGAGGGCACTTATACGTTCACATTGACCGGCACAACCAACCGCGCCCCCTTTCCTGGCCTGTCGCCAGAGGAGCAGGTGCGCCACAAAGGGGAACTGGTGTACCCCAATTTGATGGTCAGTTTGTCGTGTGATCATGTGGCGGCGTTTACCTTGTGGCCGGTGGATGCGGGGCACACGGCCGTAGTCTGCGACTTCCTCTTTCATCCCACCGAAATGGCAAAACCAGAGTTCGATCCCCGCGATGCCGTGGAATTTTGGGATTTGGTCAATCGGCAGGATTGGGTGGTGTGTGAAAGTGTGCAGCGCGGCATGAGCAGCCGCGTCTTCCAACACGGCTACTACGCGCCAATGGAAGATTTGAGTCTGGATATTCGGCGATATTTGGCAGAGAGATTGGAGATTGGAGATTAGAGATTGGGCAATCTCCAAATCTCTAATCTCTATAATTCCTATGAAAACATCCTACGAAGTCATCATTTCAGGTTTGGGCGGCATTGGCAGTGGGGCGGCGTATTGGTTGGGGCGGCGCTACGGCCGTGACGTGCTTGGCCTGGAACAGTTTGAAATCGGCCATGTGCGCGGCGGCTCCCAAGACCATTCACGCATCATCCGCCTCTCCTACCACACACCAGCCTACGTGGAACTGGCAAAACAGGCTTACCAGGCGTGGGCAGCACTGGAAGCGGACGCGGCCGAGCCGCTCATCATCAAAACAGGTGGGCTGGATTTTTTCCCGGCTAATGCCGCCATTCCCAGCGCCGATTATACGGAGAGCCTGGCCGCCTGCGGTGTGCCTTTTGAATGGCTGACGGCCGCCGAAGTGCAGTATCGCTGGCCGCAATTCCACCTGACGGATGAGGTGCAGGCCATTTACCAGGAGCAAAGTGGCATTGCCCCGGCCGCCAGATGCAACGCGGCGCACATCAGAATGGCACGGGCATATGGGGTGGAATTACGGGAGAATGAGGGGGTCACGGCCGTACACGATAGCGGCCAGGAGATTACCGTCGTTACCAATATGGGCAGCTATCACTGCCGCCATCTCATCATCACCGGCGGGGCGTGGAGCAATGAGACACTGGCGCACTTTGGTCTGCAATTACCATTAACGGTCACGCAGGAACAGGTGACTTACTTTGCTTCGCCTGATTTGGCCGCTTTTGCGCCGGAACGGTTTCCGGTGTGGATTTGGATGGACGACCCCTGTTATTACGGTTTTCCGGTGTATGGCGAGGCGGGGATTAAGGTGGCGCAGGATGTGGGTGGAGTGGAGGTCACGGCCGTGAGTCGCACCTTCACCCCCGACACAGCCCATGCCCAACGGGTGGCCGACTTTACCCAACGGCTGCTGCCCGGCGGCTACGGCCCGCCCATTCTCACCAAAACCTGCCTCTACACCCTCACACCAGACCGGGACTTTGTGATTGACACGCTGCCCGGCCGTCCCCATATTGCTGTGGCCATCGGCGCGGGACACGCTTTCAAGTTTGCCTCACTGATCGGCAAATTGCTGGGCGAGTTGGTCGTTGATGGCCCAACGTCAGCCGATCTGTCCCCCTTCAAAATTGATCGCCCCATTTTGCAGCAAAAGAACCCACCGAAACAATTCCTGGTCTAAGATAAAGAAAAAAGGGTGAAGAATTTTTTGAACCCTTCACCCTTTCTGTTACAAGCATCAGCATTCTGCCGAAAAAATCTATTTTATGCCCTTTTCAGGAGACGCTTGAGCCAGGTACGCAGGCCATTGGACGGCGGCGCGGTCTGCTCTTCGGTTTGCTTGAAACAAGTCGTACTATAGACGACTGCCATTGAGCGATCCATGATCTTTTACCTCCGAGACCGCCATTATACCAGCATGTGAATTATTGCACAAACCGACAACGCATCATATGAACGGCAAACCACGCAGTTGTCAACAAATAAAAGGGTACATTCACCTGTCCCCGTTTCATGCCGTTTGCTCAATCACCACCCAAATTCAGCGAAGGACAATTAGCATTCGGCCGACTTTCCACCGATATATCATCTACAAATATTCGTTCCGGCTGGTCATCGGACAAGGAGTTAACAGGTAATAGATGCAAGGACTGTGAATCGATATCCAGAACAAACCTTGCATAGTTAGATGTAGGCAAGGGACAAATAAACATACTGGTAAATTGTGTCCAACTCGTTGTTGCATCCCCAGTCAGGATGACTTCACTGCTTTTTCCCAAAAACTGCCCATTGTTATACCAAAGAATGGCTCCCTCTATTTCCATATCTGAGCCGATTTGCGCTGCTTTAGCATAAAAACCAAAACGATACTCTTCTCCTATAGGCTGCACACTTATTGGAGAACCAAGCAAGTCAGCATTGCCTGTATCCGGCCAGGAGGCTTCAGCCAAGGCGCTGTACCAGCCACTGCGAGATTCGCTCATAGTGGGCAGCCAGTTTTCATTTTCGGGATTCGCCACATCAACCGTCCAACAAATAAACCCGGCTTCAAAACCCCCATTACTAAAGGAGGGGC
>CAZOPF010000177.1:0-6643 GCA_964581605.1 uncultured Ardenticatenaceae bacterium | reverse complement strand
GAGATGACCTTTATTCAAAAAATTGTCACTAACTGGTTGCCAGCTAAATGGGGGGATGCCCTTCGGGCGGATTCCGAAAAGTGGTTATTGACCTGCCCAAAGTGTGGTTTTGTGCAGTCGGTGTGGGATATTGGCGGCGTTCGTTACAAGGGCTATTCTAAAGGGAAACGAGTCGGCGTGCGCTGCCTGTCTTGCAAACAGTGGTCTATGATGCCGATGGAACGGAAACCGGATATACAAGATGGCAAAAACCCGTAAAAGAAGAAATAGCAAACCGATTGGCAAACGGCCGTTGCCCAAACTGGCGCGTGAAGTTGGTGCGGCGATGGAACTGTATGAAAATGGTGATGTCGCCGCCGCCCGGCAACAGTTATTAAAGTTGCAACACCAGCAACCGCGCAGCCTGCCGGTGCTGTACGCCTTGCTTGAAGTAAGTCAAGAAACAGAGGATTGGCGTACCATTGCCTTCTGTTCCGAACAACTGCTTCTACTGGAACGTGGTGAAGACCGGGCTGATACGCTGAATAACTTAGTTCTTGCCCACGTTAAGCTGGGATATTCAGCCCTGGCCTGGCAGCATGCCAGCGATCTCATTACGCAGTATCCCCATTATGCCTATGTTGAGCAGAGTAAGAAGATGGTGGAATTGGTTGAACCCCTCTTGTGGAATGAAATTGAGGAGACCATGGGTGACCAACCATTCACCCGTGAAGAAAAATTTGAACTCCGGGTAATGCATGACCGCGTTCGGTTCCTGACGGAATCCGGACGTTCTGCCGAAGCTATCCAGGTCTCCGAGCAGTTGCTGGACAAAATCCCTACCATGCTCCCCATTCTCAACAATCTCAGCCTGTCACAATTCATGGTGGGGGATGTGGAAACAGCCATTACCACGGCGCAACAAGTGATTGCTCAGGAGCCAGGTAATTTTCATGCGTTGAGCAATCTGGTGCGCTTCTGTTTTTTAACAGCCCAATTTGAGCAAGCCCAGGTATATGCTTCCCAATTGCAGGCAGTTACAGATGATAAACCGGATTTTGAGTTGAAACAGGCAGAAGCGTTTTCTTTCCTGGGTGATGACCACAATGTGTGGAAAGCTTATGAACGCGCCAAAACCAGGAAGCTGGATAAAAATCCTCTACTCTTGCATCTGGCGGCCGTAGCTTCCTATCGTCTGGGACATGAAAAGAGGGCGTGGCAATTGTGGCAGCAGGCAGCCAAAGAGTTCCCCGGCTTCGAGATGGCCCAGGACAGTCTGGCCGAAAAACGGTTGCCGGTAGAAGAGCGGAACGTTCCCTGGTATTGGCCGTTTTCTTACTGGTTTCCCCAGGATTTCCATGACTTGCTGGAAAAACATTTAGGCAATATCCGGCGCATGAACGAGAGAGGTGTGGAACGAGCGATGAAAACGTTGCTGGCCGAACGGCCGTACCTGCCCGCCCTCTTCCCCCACATTCTGGAACGCGGCGACCATCATGCCCGCCAGTTTGTCTTGAACTTCATTCGTATTGTAGAAACGCCCGAACTCCTGTCCATCTTGTATGATTTTGCCCAGAGCCGGTACGGTAGTGACGCCATCCGCCTGGAAGCGATTCAGGCTGTTGCCAAAAAATGCCCCTCCCTCTTACCGGAAGACAAAAATGTGCCTATGTGGATCAAGGGAAAGCAAACCGAACTGTTCATGCTCGGATTTGACATTTCTTTTGAGCCAGAACCGGTGCCCGGCGTACCAGAAGAGATTTTAGATAAATATGAGATAACCTACGATCTGCTCATGGCGAATAAACCGGCCCAAGCAGAAAAGATTTTGCATGAGATGATCGCTGAAGCACCTGAATTTTACAGCGCCTACAACCAGTTAGCAGTTGCCTATGAACGGCAAGGTCGGAGGGAAGAAGCGCGTGCATTAGTAGAGGAAACCCATGCCCGCTTCCCCGATTATCTTTTCGCCCGCGTGGCCCTGGCCCGGCTGCTGGTCCAGGAAAAAAGGGTGGAGGAAGCAAAAGAACTCGTTGCTCCTTTGATGCGGCTATCAAAACTACATATCACCGAATTCAAGGCATTGGCGCGTGTGCAAATGGACATGGCCCTGGCGAATGAGCAGCCAGAAGCCGCCCGTGGCTGGTTGGAAATGTGGCAGAGCATAGACGAGGATGATGATGAACTGATGCAGTGGCGGTTGCGAATTGAGGGGCCGGGGCAATTCCTGGCAGGTTTGCAAAAGCTTATGGGGCGGCAGCGCAAGAAACGATGAAATTCCACCACGTGATGACGGGATTTCATGGACTATAACGAGTGGTAGGCTTGGAGAAAACGGCCGTACACCCCCTGCAAATACGGTCGTATTCGGGCAATCGGTTCGTGGGCGCTG
This sequence comes from uncultured Ardenticatenaceae bacterium, assembly GCA_964581605.1. Lineage (GTDB taxonomy): Bacteria > Chloroflexota > Anaerolineae > Promineifilales > Promineifilaceae > CAADGU01. Next base: position 4,272 of record CAZOPF010000177.1, on the reverse strand, counting down.
CCCATCAGTTCATTTTCCGGCAGCGTGTTAATTTTTTGCCAGACATACGGATTGGGCATTTCGGCAAACCATTCCGCAAACAAAGCAAACCAGTTCACCAGCACATACAGGCAGCGTGCCGCCGAAATCGCCTGCCGCACCGCCCGCCCCTGGAACGTTGGCCCCAACCGCGCCCGCATCCCAATCAAGTAGCTGTCTACCATCGTCTCTTCAGACAACGGCCAGAACGGCCGTACCCCCATATTGCAGCGATCCCCATCCGCATAGAGCAGTTCAAACTGCTCCAGGAAATTGACCAGATCACAAATCCCCGGCCCAATGGCCGCCTTTTGCCAGTCCAGCAAATAGACATCATCAAACAGCGACAACTGCCAGTGGTAAGAGTGGGGCGCGCCATGCAGTAGCGTAGGTGGTAATTGGCGCAGCGGTTCCAGCATCGGCGCGGGGTCATCCAGCAAATCGGCGGCGGCCGCCAGATGGCTTTCGCCCAAAATGCCGGGCCAGCCACCCAACGCCCGCATCACGGCTACCCCGTTGGCCGCTTTGAGCAGCAGCGGCGCCAGTTGCCCGGCGTGGTGCAGCGCATGATCAGAGAGCATGGCCGCCGGCCCCTGGTCAAAATAAATCGCCTGTTCCTGGCGTAATTCCTCCCAGGAATACACATCACCACCCAAAAAGTGGGGCATCCCCGCCGCTTCCAATGGGGACTCTTGATCCCAAAACGCCGCATGTAAATCGGCCAGCCGGGTGATGATGGTTTCCACATCTTCCAGCCCCCACCGCTCCGGCGGCAAATCGTTGGGTACATCGGCCAGCACCAGCCAACCAATTTCGGTGTCGTCTGGTGGGTGGATGAAGTAGCAGGGTGGGATCAGGCGTGGTAGTTTGGGGGCGAGATGCTGGTAAAACTGCACTTCCAGTGGGGTGGTGCGTTTGCCAATGACGGTAATGGGGTCGGAATGATTTTCCAACGCCAACAGGTAACGGGTGACACGGCCGTGACGCGACGGAAAGCGCAGTGGTTTGCTGGACACGGCCGTGACCACCACATCCGCCGCCGTCTGCTCCCGCAGCAAAACCGACCACGCCAGCGGGTCCCGTTTCTGCAATTGGCTTGCTACCATTCGTGATTCCTTCATCGCCCGGCGATTGTAGTGAGAATTGAAATGGCTGGCAAGAATAAAGCAAAGATCGGTGTTTGGAGAGGGAACAAGCCCCGCAGACGTGGCGTTATTGTATTACAACCACGCAGTAAACACAGGCAGAGGATGGTACAATGCAGGCAAGTTCAACTTGAGGAAGAAGATCACATGCGCATTTCAACTTTATTCGTTATCTTGGTTTGCTTGTTGTTGCTGGTTTTAGTGCAAGGCAAGGCTGCCAACGCTACGCCAGATGTCGTCGAAGCGCATGGCCCCACCGTGCGCGCCAGCGTCAGCAGTGGTGGCGGCCAGAGCAATGCCGATAGTTCCCGCCCGGCGGTCTCCGCCGACGGCCGTTATGTCGCCTTCAGTTCCGACGCCAACAATCTGGTCAGCGGCGACACCAACGGCGTGCGCGACATCTTTGTCTATGACCGCGACACCAACACCACGCAGCGTATCAGCATTCGCACCGGCGGCGAGCAGGGCAATAGCAACAGTTTTTCCCCGGTTATTTCAGATGACGGCCGTATTGTTGCCTTTTACTCCCACGCTTCCAACCTGGTCAGTGGGGATACCAACGGCCGGGCCGATGTCTTTGCCCATGACCGCCAGACCGGGGAAACGACGTTGATGAGCGTGGTTCTTAATGGTTCCGGCAATGGCGACAGCCGTGACCCCGATATTTCTGGCGACGGCCGTTACGTCGTTTTTTCTTCCACTGCCAGCAACCTGGTAGGCGGCGATACCAACCAGGCCGAAGACATCTTCCGTTGGGACCGGTATGGTTTACTCATGGAGCGAATCAGTGTAGACAGCAACGAGGCCCAGGCCAACGATTACAGCCGCAATCCGGCCATCAATGGTGATGGGCAACGTATCGTTTTCACTTCCGATGCCGGCAATCTGGTAGCTGGTGACGGCAACTTCACCGCCGACATCTTCCTGCGCGACACCGCCACCGGCACAACCAGCCGTGTCAGCCTCACCGACGGTGGCGGCGAAGCCAACGGCACAAGCTGGCTGCCGGACATTTCCACCAGTGGTCAGCACATCGTTTTTGTCTCCCTGGCAACCAATTTGGTGTCTGGTGATGCCAACGGTTACGCCGATGTTTTTTTGCGTAATACCGACACTGCCCGTACCCGGATCATCAGCATTGCCACCGATGGCACGCAGGGCAACAACTGGTCTGAAGACCCCGCTATCTCTGGCGACGGCCGTTACGTCGCCTTTGATTCCTTCGCCACCTCACTCAGCCCTGGCACCAGCCCAGATTTACGCAAACTGCTCATCCGTGACCGCAACACGGATACTTTATTGTTGGCCAGTATCAGCACCACTGGCGTTATTGCTAATGGCGGCAGCCGGGAAGCGGCTATGGCGGCCAACGGCCGTTACGTTGCCTTCACCTCCGGCGCGTCCAACCTGGTCGCCAATGATACCAACGGCAAGGCAGACATCTTCCTGCATGATTATGTAGGCCCACCAACCCTCAGCGTGAACCACACCATTGGCGCGCCAGGCAGCTATTTTGTTTTCAGTGGGGCAAACTGGGCGGTGAACGGCACGGCCGTTGTGCAGGCCAATGGCGTCACACTCGGCAACGTCAACAGTGACGGCAGCGGCAACTTAAACTTCCAGATTATCACCAGCGGCAGCACCCAACAGGGCATCTATGCCATCACTGTTACCCAGGGCAGCAGCCAGCTAAGCCAGAGTATCAACGTGCGTGCAGGGGCAACGGTGTGGCCGGGCAGCGGTAGCGGTTTCACCCTGCCCAACGGCATTGCCCTTGACCAGTTTATTTACCTGCCCATCATTCGGCGGTAGCGATATTGAATCTTCTGAAAAACAATCGTTAATCAACGGTGAATCAACGCACCGTGTTTATACTCCCTCTTAGTCCAGGTAAGCGTAGCTGGTGAGGCTGATTATTGTTTATTAACGGCCGTCAGGTCATTTAGTGCGGCAAACCTATAGTTGGTTGCCGGGGAGGTAAAATCATGATCAATCGTTTACCGGCTTTAGTTATTGTGCTGATGTTGGGCCTGCTGCTGCCAACGGCCGTGTCCCGCGCCTTCTTGACCGGTTCATCTGTGGCAAAAGTGGTGGAGGAGGGGGGTACGGCCGTGCCCCGTGAGCCATACGGCGGCAGTTCCCAGCCTCCTGGTCTCATCACCAACTGGTACAGCGAAGACCCACAATCCATTCGCAAAGGAGCCGGCATCGTCAGCTATTACAACCTCTCCGTTTTTGGTCAAAACATCTGTACCAGCTACGGTGATCCCTTTTCTCCCCTCAACAGTCCCTGGGTCCCCGGCCCCTACACCTACCAATACCGCCTCCGCATCCCCGCCGATTACCCCCACAACACCGTGCGTGTAGAACTATTTGACCCTGACTCCATGAACCGTGATAACCCGGCCACACCGCTCACCATTTTTCGCACCAATGTGGCTATTGATGCCGGTTTAACTGCCACCACTACCGGCAACTGCGCCACTGACCGCCGCGATAACTGCATCATAGATACCGGCGAGTTAACCCTGGTGGAAAACGGTACACTGACATTGGAACCCATCAACCCCTACTGGTTCTATCGCGTAGATGAAAACAGGGGCGCTGGCTCACCACCCGGCAACGGCGTTTGTGGCGTCCCCGCCAGTTACAATGAGAATTACAACACCCGCACCTTATTTGAACTGTGGTACTGGCATGAAAACCCGGATGGGACCATCGTGCGCCAGGATTTAGCGCGTTATACCGGGCAGGTAGGTGGCGGCCGTGATGACGGCGCTCATGACACCGACCTGCGTTGGGTGTCGCCCGGCGCGGCGCAAAGCTACGACCAACCCGTCTTTGTACCCGCCGACGCTGGCTCCCCCGGCAACTTTGAAATTGACCTGACGGCCGAAACGCCCGGCATCATCATAGACCCGCTTACCGGCGACCGCTACGTGAACCTGAGCATCACCGGCCTGGACGGCGCATCAGAAAACGGCTTTGACATTTGGGCCGGGCCGCCAACTTATGTCTCAACCATCGCCAGTGATGTGAACGCCCGCAATTTGCAGGCGCTCAACAGCCCCGGCAGCCACAGTTCGCAAGGGATAGAGGTCACGGCCGT
>CAZOPF010000176.1:0-6823 GCA_964581605.1 uncultured Ardenticatenaceae bacterium | reverse complement strand
GCCCCTTGATGTCTGGCAAATCCACAAACACCTTGCGGTCAAACCGGCCCGGCCGTAACAAGGCAGGGTCCAGAATATCAGCCCGATTGGTAGCTGCCATGACAATGACGTTGGTGTCATTATCAAAACCATCCATCTCTACCAGAATCTGGTTGAGAGTTTGTTCACGCTCATCGTGCCCACCGCCCAGGCCCGCGCCTCGCTGCCGGCCGACGGCATCAATTTCGTCCACAAACACTATCGAAGGCGCACCCGCTTTGGCTTTGTCGAACAGGTCACGCACCCGGCTGGCGCCCACGCCGACGAACATTTCCACAAATTCGGAACCGGAAATGTGGAAGAAGGGCACACCGGCTTCACCAGCCACGGCCCGCGCCAGGAGCGTCTTGCCCGTCCCTGGCGGGCCAACCATCAATACCCCTTTGGGAATCCGTGCCCCCACCTGGACAAATTTCTCCGGTTCACGCAAAAACTGGACGACTTCTTGCAGTTCCAGTTTGGCCTCATCCACCCCGGCCACATCGTCAAAGGTGACGGTGGGGCGGTCGGCGTCGCTGAGGTTGCGGGCGCGGCTACGGCCGAAGCCAAAAATGCTGTTGCCGCCGCCACCCTGCATCTGCCGGAAGCCCCGGCTGAAAATCCAGATGAGCAGCAAGATAGGGCCTAAGGTGAAGAGGATGCTAAACAGGTTATTGCGAATGGATTGATCGTTCACGACCACATCCACGCCCAATTCTTCCAGGGTGGCTCCATCCAGGCCATAATACTCCAACGCCTGGGAATAACTTTGTTGGGAATCTTTGAAGGCGTAGGTGATGGTTTGGCCGCCTTTGACTGCTTCTAATTTATCGCCATTGACGACGATTTGATCCACCTGGCCGTTTTGCACCGCCTGAACAAATTCGGTCATGGGGGTGGCCTGACTGCTGGTGAAACGGCCGCTTAAAAACAGTTGCAAACCTAAAATGATGACAAATATCGCCACAATCCACACCCAGGTTGGGATCGAGGGGCGATTTCCATCGGGTTGTTCGTCCATAATTTACTTGCCTTTTGACTCGTGATGGGTGAGAGTGCTCTGTCACACAGCACGCATTACGGTTTACGATATTTCCGCACCGGTATTGGCGCTAACAGGGGTTCAGGGGGCACGGCCGTTGGCGAAAAACTATCCACCATCGTGGCCATGATCCCTTTCAGATTTTGCCGGGCATATTGCAGCCGCTTTTTGACGGTGGTCAGCGGCAGTTCCAGCAGGCGGGCAATTTCATGTTGGGAATAACCGTTGAGATAAAACAGTTGGGTGACCAGTTGCTCTTTTTCCGGGAGGGCTTGCACGGCCGTCATCACCTTTTCCTTCATCTCTGCTTCTTCCAAAATAGCCGCGGGGCCTGGTTCATGGGTTGGCATATCAGGCTCAGTCTCAAACGAACTCTCCTCGATTGGTTGGTGGCGTATCTGCCGATGTGCCTGGCTGATGACAATTTGCCGCAGCCATCCTGCAAATGCCAATGGTTCATGCAGTTGATCCAGATTTTGGAAAGCAACAACAAATGCCTCCTGCACTGCGTCTTGTGCCTGGTTTTTTTCATGCAATACAGCGTATGCCCAGCGGTAAGCAGCATCATAAAAGCGGTTCACCAGTTCACCAAATGCCAGATGGCGCTGGCTGATGCTTAATTTTTGATTTCTGGCATTCACTACCAAAATGTCGCTCTTTTCCATACTTTCAAACTCCAACGGCCGTAAACTGGCCGTTTTTCACCTCTATTCATTATAGAGCCAATTTCACCAGAAAAGGTGACAAATTCCTTTGCGGTTTTATCACTAACTGGACAACGCTACCATTCATTCTCATACATAGTTTACCGTAATGAAGACAAAGTCTCCAGGTAAAAACGGCAGTTTTCTTCCTTTAGCTGGTCTACTCGTCCGTGTTGAGGCAAAATGAGGTGCATGAACATCGAAACAGCTGCCACCGACTCATGGCTGGAAGGGTTGGTTTCTATTCGGGCTGCCCTGCAAGCCGGTAGCCGCCCCATACATACCATCTACATTCACGAGCAAACCAGGCAGCGGCATGATCGCAAGCTGGCCAGGCTAATAGAGTCGGCCGCGGCCGCTCAAATCCCGGTGCAATGGGTAGATGAAACATTCATTCAGCAGCAGGCTGGCGGCGGCAGCCATGGCGGCGTGTTGGCTCGTGTGGGGCCACGCCGGCTGGTCAATTGTGGCGATCTGTTGGCAAAGGCGGCCGTGCCCTTTATTGCCATGTTGGATGGTATTGAAGACCCTTTTAATTTTGGGCAGGCCGTGCGTGCGCTTTATGCGGCCGGAGCGGATGGCCTGGTGCTGCGCCCACGCAACTGGTTATCGGCAACGGGCATCGTGGCACGGGCCTCGGCGGGGGCGTCGGAATGGCTGCCAACGGCCGTTGTGGAGACGGCCGGGGAAGCAGCCGCCTTCTTCCGCCAACAGGGATTAACCATTGCCTGCGCCAGCCGTGAACAGGCCATCTCGATATACGAGGCCGATTTAACCCGGCCGTTATTCATCCTCATCGGCGGCGAAAAACGAGGCATCACCCGCTCTTTTTTGCAACAGGCCGATTGGCGGCTGGCTATCCCCTACGGCCGTGATACATTTTCCCAATCACTGGGCACGGCCGCCGCTACGGCCGTCCTCAGCTTTGAAATGATGCGGCAAAGAAAACGTCTGAACACATGAGCACTCCCCAAACACATCCCCGACTGATGCGCTGGCTCAACATCCTCATCCCCCTGCTTCTGTCCGTCCTGGCTGTATTTGTGACGCTAGAAATTGCCTTTCGCCTCTTTTATCGGCTCATTCCTATTGAAGTCTGTGCGGCCGATCCCATCATCGGCACCTATTACTGTCAGCCCTACTTTGAATACGATAAACCCATCCGCTACGGCTACAAATACATACCCGGTTTCCGGCTAGAAGGCATGTGGAATCCGGCCAACCCATACCTGGCTAACAGCGAAAACAGCACGGCCCCCATCGGCCGTGACGACTCCTTCCTCTACCTTTTTGAAACCGACGACATGGGCTTTCCCAACAAACCCGGCCCCTGGCAAGACAAGTACAACATCGTCATCGCCGGTGACTCTTTCACCATTCGCACCGCGCCACAAACCTGGATTGAACTGCTGGCCGAACAGACCAACAGCGACATTCTCACCCTGGGCGCACCCAGTTGGAGCACACTTAACGAAGTCGAAGCTGTCAAACAATTTGGCCTGGACAAAAACCCCCAGTGGGTCATCCTCATGTTTTTTGAAGGCAATGACCTGGTAAACATTGGGCAATATCTGGAACGGCGCGACAGCGGCCTGGACTGGCGGGAATATGATATGCAAAATGTACCGCTGCGCCGCCGCCTGATCACGCCTCACTTTGCTCGTTACCTCTGGCAAAAATTGTTCCCGCCAGAAGAAGCGGCACCCATTGAATATCGTTACCCTGTTGCCGCCAGCACGGAAGCGGGCGAGATTGGCACTGTGTTTAAGGAGGTTCATTTGCTGCCACTGAGCGCAGATTATGAAACGCTGGCCCTATCTGATGAATATGCGGCCATGCAGGAGGGTTTGCTGGAACTGAAGGAGTTAACGGCCGCACAGGGAGCACGGCTGCTGGTTGTTTATATTCCCAGCAAGGAACATGTATTGTGGTCACGGATTTGGGATGAGACGGATGTGAACAATGTGCTGGAACGGACGGTGACGGTGCGGCTCAGTGCGGGAGATCACGGCCGTCTCCAATTTGACCCCATTTATCTGAGCTATGATCAGTTCACGGCCAACCAGCGTGCCCAGGAACAACTGCTTACTGATTTTACGGCCGAAGCCGGCATCGAATTCCTCAACCTCACCCCCCTTTTCTGGCAAGAAAGCATAGAAACCGGCGAACTGTACCACTTTGGCGATCCCCACTGGAACCAGGCCGGTAACCAGCTGGCGGCCGACGCCATTTCCGCCTATCTAACGGAAAACCAGTAAGAGCCACCCAGACACCCAAACACCCAAACACCCAAACACCTAAACACATCAACACATCAACACCCCTTCCCCCCCCAGCCCGCCAATATCCAGCAAGCCATATCTTGCGCCAGCCACGCCTGCGCATCCACCCAGACCCCATTTACCAACAAATCCCAATGCAAATGATTCCCGGTGGAAAGCCCCGTCGTGCCTACTGCACCAATAACCTGCCCTGGCTGCACCACATCACCCGGCGCAACTAAAACTTCAGACATATGGTAAAAGCCACTGTAAATACCCAGGCCATGGTCAATGATCACAGCCCCGCCACGCACATAAAGCAGTTCGGCCAGTACAACCCTGCCAGCCGCCGGGGCAAACACGGCCGTGCCTCCATACGCCGAAAAATCTACCCCCTCATGGTAGCTGTTGTATGGCCCGCCATTGTATGAACGACGCGCCCCAAATGGGGATGATATTTCCAGATAATCGCTGATGGGCAGCTGGAATGGGGTTGTCCACTGCGGCTGCGGGCTGTTTTGCGCCCAAATGGCAAATAGCCGCTCCCGCTCCTGGCGAATAGACTCCTGGTCAATTGCAGCGGCCGTGCCCGTCAGCGTAATAGATTGGTACTCCCACAAATCCGGGTCGGTAAATTGCCAGGGCTGTGACCAGAGCGGTTGTTGTCCAACCTGAATGGTCAGTTCTGGCTGCTGACGGCCGTAAAAAGCCCCCGTGCCTGTCAGTGCCAGCCAGCGGCCGTCGGCGACAAAACTATCCATGCCAACCCCGCCCAATGCGGCCGTAACACCTTCTTCCCCTGCCGCCACCCCCCGTATTCCCACTGCCTGCCCAGGACGCGCTTCTAATGGCGAAAGCTCCACATTCGCCAGGCCAATCGGCCATTCACGCGGTGGTGTTTGCCCCCCCGGCACAAAAAGAGGGGCATAGAGAAGGGGGCGATAGGGTGTAGGCAGCCCGTTTTGTATGGCCAGTTGCCAGGGGGATTGACGAAGCGGCACGGCCGTAAACAAGGTGCTGGCATACGGCCGGTGCAAAGTTCCCACCTTCTCCTCGCCCACATAGGGAATTGCAATTGTTGAGCCAATCACGGGCTGCCGCTGCTGGTTTAGCTGCGGATTGGCTGCCTGCAACGCCGCCACCGATACACCATATCGGTAAGACAATGCCAGCCACGTATCCCCCACATAAATAGGGTGGCTTATTGGATTCTCTTGTGCGGCTAACGGCCGTATCTCCCACACCAACCACCCTATCAACAAACCCATCAACCATACTCGTTTCATACCCGCAAATGTACCCACATCCGGCCCCAGACACAACCTGATTTGATTGTGATAGCGTAGCAAGATATAGTAACCAGGCGGCCGTTGGTTAGCACCAACCACCAGCAGCTTACCACCAGCCACCCATTACAATTCTCAGGAGAAAAATCATGCCTAAAATTACCTTTCTCGGCGCGGGCAGCACGGTATTTGCCAAGAATCTGCTCGGCGACATTCTCAGTTTTCCCGAACTGGCGCAATCCCACATTGTATTGCACGATATTGACGAAGAGCGGATGCGCACCAGCGAAATTGTGGCGCACAAAGTAGCCCAGGCGGTGAACGCCCGCCCCACCATCTCCACCTCACTGGATCGGCGGGCGGCTTTGGAGGGGGCCGATTATGCCATTTGCATGATTCAGGTAGCCGGTTACAAGCCGGGCACGGTGATTGATTTTGAAATTCCCAAGAAGTACGGCCTGCGCCAGACCATTGCCGATACATTGGGCATTGGCGGCATTATGCGTGGGCTGCGCACCATTCCGGTGCTGCTGGATATGTGCGCGGACATGGAAGAGTTGTGCCCGGACGTGACTTTCTTGAACTATGTGAACCCGATGGCGATAAACTGTTGGGCCATCAGTGAAGCATCGGACATCAACACGGTGGGCTTGTGCCACAGCGTGCAGGGCACGGCGCACCAACTGGCGCGTGACCTGCAAGTTCCCTATGAGGAGATCAACTATCTCTGCGCGGGCATTAACCATATGGCCTTTTATCTGACGTTTGAGCGAGTAACAGAGACAGGCCGTACCAACCTCTACCCGGCGCTGCATCAGGTAATGGCCGACGGCCGTGTGCCTGACTGGAACCGGGTACGCTACGAAATGCTGCGCCGCCTGGGTTACTTCGTTACCGAATCCAGCGAACATTTCAGCGAATACACCCCCTGGTTCATCAAACGCGACCGCCCCGATCTGATCCAGGATTTCAACATCCCCCTGGACGAATACATCACCCGCTGCGAAAACCAGATTGCCGCCTGGGAGCAGATGCGGGCCATCTTTGAAGCGGAGGACATCCCGCTGGCAGTGGAACGGAGCGAAGAGTACGGCTCGTTGATCATTCACAGCATGGAAACGGGCCAGCCGCGTGTCATCTACGGCAATGTGCCCAATGACGGCCTGATTGACAACCTGCCCGCCGGCTGCTGCGTGGAAGTGCCCTGCCTGGTAGACCGCAACGGCATCCAGCCGACGCAAATTGGCAGCCTGCCGCCCCATCTGGCGGCGCTGATGCAGACGAACATCAACGTGCAGGCGCTGACCGTCGAAGCCGCCCTCACCGGCAAACGCGACCATATCTACCACGCCGCCATGCTCGACCCGCACACCGCCGCCGAACTCTCCCTCGACCAGATTTGGGCGCTGGTGGATGAGTTGATTGAAGCGCATGGGGAGTGGCTGCCGAATTATGAATTATGAATTAGGAATTATGAAGGGGGGAGGGAGGAAATTAGAAATTAGAAATTAG
>CAZOPF010000175.1:0-6844 GCA_964581605.1 uncultured Ardenticatenaceae bacterium | reverse complement strand
CCGTCACGGCCGCCACCTTTGCTGGCTTGTTTGACTTCAAAGGTGATTTTGCGGCTCTGGGGATCAACGTGCGGCTCTACCCAGGCGACTTTGCCCTTCTTTTTACTCAGGTCAAAAGAGCGCACCAGCGGCATCTGTGCGCCGCAGGCCGGGTTGGGGCATTTCACCGTCCGTGCCCACAGCCAGGCAATCACCGTTTCACCGTAGCCCAGGTTGCCAACCTGGGTGACGGGTGGGTACAGGTGGCCTATCCGCTCCCAGGCTCTTTCCCGCATCCATTCACCGTAATAACGCACATCGGCCGCCAGTCCGCCTGCCCCTTTCCACTCCCCCGTGCCACCCATCTTGGCTCGGTCACGCGGGTTCACCGGTGGCCGGTTGGCAAACTTCGGCGGAATTTCAATCAGCGCCTTGTTAATCATCACCGCCACCGGGTTCAGGTCGCTGGCGTGGGCTTCCAACCCCAGCCGCTGCGCCTCCAGCGGAATGCTGCCACCCCCGGCAAAGGGGTCTAGCAGCGGCGGCGGGTTGCCATCCGTCGCCAGCATGATCAACTCACGCGCCGTCGTCAGAATTTTCTCGTCCGTCGTCGCCTCCCACGTCACCAGCCGCTCAATAAAGTCAAACAGCCGCTGGCGCGGCGTGTCATTGACGGTCGCATTCTTCCCCTTCGGCAGTTCGCGGCACGCCTGCACAAAGGCAGGCGGCGCGTTCGGGTCATCCGGGTCATCCACCAGCGACGTAAAAATCACGGCGCGACAGGCGGCCAGAGGGCGGCGCGCCCACCACAAATGCAGTGTGCTGGGGTGCCCATGCCGGATAGATTTCTCGCGGGCACTGGCTACGTTAATGGCCTCCAGGGGCAGGGCAACTTCAATGAGTTTTTTGCGTGTGGTCATAGTCGTTTTGGGCAGGCTGGAAGCCTGCGTTCCGTTTTTGGGGCGGGCTGGTAGCCTGCGCTCCGTTATTTTTCTAGCAGTTTTAAGAACTCTGCTGGCGGGATGATGGGGATGCCAGAAAAAGGGTGCAAAACCAGCAGGTCGTTGTCTGCGCTGACGATGACGTCGGCGTGGCCGGTGACGGCGACTTCTAAAAATTTATTATCCTGAGGATCACGGCAAATGGTAATGGGTTCGGCCGGGTTGACCCATTCCATGCGCAGGCGAAGCAGGTGCAAGTAAATATGAATGTATTGCGGTGTCAGGCGATATTTTTGCCGCAGGCGTGGCCGATTCAAAACGTCTACCAGTTCATCCAGAGTGGCGTTGCTGGCTAACAAGAGAAAATCGCCCTGGCGTAGATGGGCGGCCAACTGGCTGCGGGGCTTGATGGCCAGGCTGACCAGCACATTGGTATCCAGGACAGTGCGCATGATGCGGAGATGGCGTTTTTACGGAACGGTGTGTGCGCGAACTTCGGCCAGGGCGGCGGCACCGTCGGCCGTGATTTCTTCTTCGCTGTAAACTTCATTGTGCGTGGCGATACGCGCTGCCAGCCGATCAAAACGAGTGAGAACCTCCTCCTCCTGGAGTTCCAGCAGGCGCAGAAATGTTTCGTAAGGAATGAGAGCAGCTTCGGGGCGACTGCCGCGTGTCAGAACGTAAGGGATGTGTTCTTTGGCTACTTCGTCAAAAACGGTACGGAAATTTCTCTGTATTTCGGTGACACCGATTATTTTTTGCATCAGTTACCTCATTTGCGGCCCGGTATACAGCCGGTCAACAATGCCGCCCAAATATGTATTCTGATATAGATTATACAACATATTATTATCCGTGAAACGGGTTGATAAGCCAGGCTATGTCTCTGCTGAGGAGAGGCTATCGCTGAGCAAACCACGCAGGTCATAATTCACACTGGTTACGGCAAAGTCTGGTTCGCGGGTAAACGGCCGTAGCACATATCTTGGAGATTTTGCTTGCCCGTCTGCCACTTCCACAATCGCCAAAATGTATTGCTCCGCTGAATTGATTCCGGTTAGGATTTCATTTTTAGTGACGGTAACGGTTTCCGCTCCGGCGCGGCGCCCTTTGACTTCGATGAATCGGAGACGGCCGGTTTGGGGGTTGAGGCTTTCAATGTCATAACCCAGGTTCGCCTGGCTCACATCACGGGGATGGTAGCCCAGCGCAATCTCCGCCGCCATCACCGCTTGCATAGCAATCGCTTCCGTGATGCGTCTATCCAGTAGTTCCGGCGGTGTGCGTTCACCCAACAACATGCCCACAGGCACAATCAATGCCCCGCCAATCAGCACCGGTGGCGCGGCCGCGATTTGCCGTTCCAACAACAATTCTTCTTTGCGCCGTTCTAGCCGGGCGGCCAAATCATCGGCCCGCTGTTGGGCCAACGCCGAATTGAGACGCGCATTCGGCTTGCCTTCTCGCTCCTGGCGGCGCAGTTCCGCCGCCCGCCGGTCCCAATAGTTGATTTCCCGCGTCAGCCGTTCCTGTACGGCGTGCAGGGTCTTGTCAATCAAGGCCTCGCGCTGGCTACGCACCCGTTCCAGGTGGCCTGGTATCAAGTGGGTAATGGCGTAGCTGATCACCTGGCTTTCTATCGCATCGGTGGATGTCCAGCCGGTGGCCGACAGGATGTCGGCGCTCCCTTGCAGAAAGGCAATTTCGGCGGGGGTGGCGGGGCGGTAGTCGAGGTAAGGGGCATAACCACCAGCGCGAAGCTGGCCTTCCGCCTCGATTTCGACAAAATGGATTTCTTGGGAGATGGTCCGTTGGTTGGCATCGCGGATGGTTTGTTCCAGGAAGAAAAGGACACGCGGCGATTGGCCGGGGTCGGACTCGTCTACCAATACGGCGCCTGCGCGCAATGCCTGGCGGTGTTTGTCCAGCACCAGGTCAATGACGGTATCGAGCAGGGGGTGGCCGGGGCAAAGGAATTGGGCCAGCGGCTTGCCCGCCTGGCTGATGAGGTTTTTGTCAAAACAGACTCGTTCGTATTCGCGCAAGATGGGTACGGCCGTGCCCGCTGCTTTAGCCGCATCCCGTATGAGAGCCGGCACGTGGGTAATGCGGTAACGGCCGGGATCCCTTTCCACAATCGCCCCGCCCAACGATTGAAAGGCTTGCCAGAAAAATGCCTGAATATAATACGGCTGCAAACGACGAGCGGCATACCGCTCCATGCCAGCCCGGATGCGTTCAATCTGGCTGATGTCCAGCGTCTGCGCGGCCAGCGATTTGCTCTCTAACAACTGGCGCACATGGTCGCGGTCTACCGCGTTATCTACCGCTTGTTGCAAGCGGGCGCGTACCTCTGGTTGGTCGCCATAGCGGATGGCTTCCACCAGCAGTTTGCGCAGCGGGGTTTGTTCCAGCAACTGGCCGAGGATGTCAAAGACACGACCTTGCAAGGCCAGGCTCTCCGTTTCCAACTTGCGCAGCAACCGCTCATAGACGTACCCTTCGCGGGTTTCAGCGGCGACCAGGTTCCAGAGATGGCACACCTCTTCCTGACCGATGCGGTGAATGCGGCCGAATCGCTGCTCCAGCCGGTTCGGATTCCAGGGCAGGTCGTAGTTTATCATCAGGTGGGCACGCTGTAAGTTGATGCCTTCGCCAGCGGCGTCGGTGGCCAGGAGAAAATGCACGGTGGGGTCGTTGCGGAATCGGTCTTCCACCTCTCGCCGCTCTTCCCGCCCTAACCCACCATCTATGTGGACGATGTGTTCATCACGGCCGAAGAGCGTGGTAATGCGTTCTTGCAAGTAGCGCAGCGTGTCCCGGTGCTCGGTGAAAATGACCAGTTTGCGCCGTTGGCCGTCTGGGCCGGTCATGTTTTCATTGTCTTGGATAATCGAGGCCAGTTGTTTCCACTTGGCATCTGTTTGTGTCTCGAAGCGCAGTCGGTAAGCCATGCGTTCCAGGTTATGCAAAATGGCTATTTCTTCTTTTAATTCAACGGCCGTCAACGCGGCTGTGGCGGCGTCTATGATCAGTTCTTCGATGGCTTCGGTTTCGGCGGCGGGGGCGTCATCGAGATCGTCCCAGTCGAAGTCGTCGCCCAGGTTATCAATCTGGGTGGGGGGCAGGCTGGAAGCCTGCGCTCCTACTTCCTGGAGTTGTTTTTGCAAGCGTTGGCGGCGGCGGAGCAGGGATTGGTAGATGGCTTCGGGTGAGGAGGCCAGGCGGCGTTGCAGGACGGTGAGGGCAAAACCAACGGTGCTTTTGCGTCTATCATCCAGCAGCTTATCGGCCCGGTTGAACTCCTGGCGCACATAATCGGTGACGGCCGTGTACAGTTCTTGTTCGGCTGGCGACAGGCGGTAGTTGACGGTGTAGGCGCGGCGTTCGGGAAAAAGGGGACGGCCGTCGAAGCGGCGCAAATCCTCTTTAATCATCCGGCGCATGATGTCGGACACGTCTACGGGTTCATGGTGGGTTTTGGAACGGTTCTCAAAACGGTCGGGGTCGAGCAAGGCCAGGAACATCTGAAAATCCTCTTCCTTACCGTTGTGCGGCGTGGCCGTCATCAGCAAAAAGTGGCGGCCAATTCGCCCCAATAACTCGCCCAGGCGATACCGTTTCGTGGCCTTCAATTCGCCCCCCCAAAATGAGGCCGACATCTTGTGGGCTTCATCTACCACAACCAAATCCCAATCGGTGCGGCTGAGTTTGGCCTGTAATTCCTCGCTGCGAGCTACCTGATCCAGCCGGATGATGACCAGCTCTTTTTCCTGGAAAGGGTTGCCGCTGACGGCGGCATCTACACTTTCACGAGTGAGGATGTCAAAATGGGTCTGGAACTTGAACCAAAGCTCATCCTGCCACTGACCGGCCAGACTGCCAGGCACACAGATGAGGCAGCGGCGCACGTCGCCCCGCACGATGAGTTCTTTGATGAGTAACCCGGCCATGATGGTTTTGCCCGCGCCGGGGTCATCTGCCAGCAAGTAACGCAAGGGTTGACGGGAGAGCATTTCGCCGTAGACGGCCGTGATTTGGTGCGGTAGTGGCTCAACAAGCGAAGTATGAACGGCCAGCACCGGGTCAAAGAGGTGGGCCAGGTGGATGCGGAAGGCTTCCGCCACCAGGCGGAAGGTGTCGCCATCGGCGCTGAAAGTCCACCTTTGCCGGGCCTGGCTGATTTCCAGGCTGGCTTCATCACTACGGTAGAGAAGTTGATTGCCGGGTTGCCCATCTGTGCGTTTGTAGGTGATTTCGACGGCGGCCGTGCCGTGCCAGATGGTCTCTACGATGGTGACGGCTTGCTGTGGGAGAATACCGTTAACCTGTACGCCTGGTTTCAGTTGTTCAAGCGGTGCCATTTCTATTTTCAATCCCGTTGCGGCGAGGGTTGGGACGCTTCTGCCAGCGACATATGGGGGAGTGTGGACAGCCCCTGATGGGGCACATTTGCCAGTTGGTTGAGCTTGCGCCGGGCGGCCGGGAGTGTGCTCATGCGATACAGAATCGCCGCTGCTTCCCGTGCATGGCGTGGCCGCCACTGCCCAGGTTTGGCAGCCACCCGGCGTAGCTCTTGCCAGCCGCGCCGGGAGCGGAACTCTTTGTGCAGCGTCACATGAAGCTGGCGGTAAAAGGCGGTGGTAAATGGCCCCTGGTACATCATGGCCAGGTCGGCCGAATCCGTCCAGTTTTGTTTGTCACCCAATTGCATCCGCACATTTTCGTGAAAGCGGGTGCCGGGCAGAGGGTAGGAGACAGACATGCCGATGTCGTCTGGCTGGCAGTCGCGCACCATTTGCAGCGTTTTTTCAATGTCGGCGCGGGTTTCGCCGGGGTAGCCAAATTGCAGAAAGAAACCCACACGCACCCCGGCGGTATGAAGCTGCCGGGCAGCTTCGTAAATTTGCTCCACCGTCGTCCCCTTCTCCATCGCATTCAAAATATGCTGTGCGCCTGATTCCGCGCCCAACCAGACAATATCACAACCGGCGCGGCGCAGGGCATGAACATTGGCCGGGTCACGCACGATCAGGTCGGCGCGGCTGAGGCATTTGAAGGGCAGGTGAATTTGCCGCGTGTTTACTTCGTCCGCAAAGTCCAGCCACCAGCCTGGTTTGAGACCCATGATGTCGTCGGCAAACCAGATGTGGTTGGGCTGGTAAGTTTCTTGCAGCCAGCGCATCTCTTCAGCCACGTTTTGCGGGCTGCGGGAGTTGTAGCGCTGGCCCCAAATGGGTTTGGCGCACCAGTTACAGTGGTAGGGGCAGCCGCGGGTGGTGACCATGTTCATGGAGTAGTAGCCATGTTTTTCTTGCCATATCTGCCGGTAGCGGGGCACGTCTACCAGATCCCAGGCGGGAAAGGGGAGGCGGTCTATGTGTTGCATGGACGGCCGTCGCCCATTCCGCCGCGCCCCTGCGGGTGTGTGGTAAGCCAACCCCGGAATCAACGCACACTGGTCAACTGTCAATTGACCATTATCAATTGACAATTTCTGCAACAGTTCGGCTAATGTTTCTTCCCCTTCGCCGAGCAGCACATAATCTGCGCCGGCGTCTAAATAGGCTTCGGCGTGGTCGGTGGCGTCTGAGCCGCAGACGATGATGGTGCAGCCCCGTGCCTTCGCCAGTTGAATCATGGCAAAGGCGGCTTCGCGCATGTTGAGCAGGCACATTTTGGAGAGGTAGTTGAAGTTGTCCTCATAAATGACGGCGTAACGGGGCTGATGCTGGCCGAGCGCCTGCGCCCACTCGTCGGTGGAGGTGGCCAGCATGGCGTCAAACAGGGCTACGCTGTAACCTTGTTCGCGCATGAAGCTGGCGGCGTAGAGCGTGCCCAGCGGCGGGTAGGGCTGCATGGCCGCCCACAGCTTGGGGTCGAAGCGAAGATAGTAAGATTGGCCGAAGAGGATGTCTGTCATG
>CAZOPF010000174.1:0-6908 GCA_964581605.1 uncultured Ardenticatenaceae bacterium | reverse complement strand
ACGGCCGTCACCCATCCCCTGCGTGAACAAATAGAGGTGGACACGGCCGTGCCCTTCACCGCCCGCTTCCGCGCCTTTTACTTCCCCGGCTGGCGTGCCTGGGTAGATGACCAAGAAGTGCCCATCACCCCGGCAGAAGATGGGTTGATTACATTTCCTGTGCCGGGCGGCCGTCATACCCTGAGGGTCGCATTTGGCGAAACGCCGCTACGCCTGCTGGCCGACCTGATTTCTCTGCTCACCCTGGCCGCGCTGGGCGTTCTCCTCTGGCGCATACCGGCTCAGAAAGAAACGGCCCCTGCTACGCCATCAGCCAGATGGTGGCTGGCGCTGCTGCTGGTGGGGGGGGCGCTGCTGGCGACCAAATGGCTGCTGGTGGATGTTGGTTATACGCCACTACGCCACAATCGGTTAGCCAATGGTGCATTGGCGGGTATTGCCAAACCCTCGCAGGCTACGTTTGGCAACCCGGCGATGGTGCGATTGTTAGGATTTGAGGAATGGCCGACGGCCGTGCCCGCCGACCAACCGCTGCCCATCACCCTTTACTGGCAGGCGTTGGCCACGCTGTCGAAAGATTATCGGGTGGGATTGGTGGTGGTAGACGAACAGGGGGTGCGCTGGTCAACCGATGATTTGCGGGATGATCGCTGGTCACGCGCCGCCCCCCCCATGACCACCTGGCCGGTTGACCAATATGCCCAAACCGCGCTATTGGTTGACCTGCTGCCCGGCACACCGCCCGGCCGGTATCAACTGCAACTCTCTCTGTTTGACCGGGAAACGTTTACGCCGTTAACGGTGTATAACCAGGGACAAACAGCAGGCCCATTTTTATCATTAGGGGAAATTGAGGTGGAGCCGCCAACGGCAACGGCCGTACCCGATGCCCCCCTGTTTTCGACGCCCGCCATGACCATTTACAGCACCTTTCTTGACCACACAGGCGCCAGCCCCGGCGACACGATGCTCTACACGCTGTTTTGGTCGCACCACCAGGATACGGCCGTGCCCTTGACCCTTTCCCTGGCGGACGAGGCCGGTACCGTCTGGCGCACATGGCCGATTACGCTGCCTGTTTATGGGCCGGGCTGGTGGCGCAGCCAGCTACCGCTCACCTTGCCGGTTGACCTGCCCGGCGGCGGGTATACCTTTGGCCTGAGCGACCTGAACGGGAACACGGCCGTCCTGCCAGGCACCCTCTTTGT
This sequence comes from uncultured Ardenticatenaceae bacterium, assembly GCA_964581605.1. Taxonomy (GTDB): domain Bacteria; phylum Chloroflexota; class Anaerolineae; order Promineifilales; family Promineifilaceae; genus CAADGU01. The sequence continues at coordinate 5,700 of CAZOPF010000174.1, read as the reverse complement.
GGTAGAGCCGGAACGGAATTTTGAAGCGGTGGAGATGGACACGGCCGTGAATGTTGCGCTGGAAGCCGATACCCACACCCTGGCCACATTGGTCGGCTATACCACCGGCGACTCTTGCCCCAATGCCGGCGAAACCTGCCAGATTTCCCTGTTGTGGCACGCCGAAAATGAGTTTCCGGCCAGTTATCGCGTCTTTGTGCATCTGCTAGACGGCCAGGGGCACATCGTGGCCCAATCGGATGGCATCCCTGCCGGCTGGACGCGCCCCACCACCGGCTGGCTGCCCGGTGAATACATTCTGGACACGCATACCCTCACCCTACCCGCACCGGGCACCTACACGCTACGGGTGGGGATGTATGATGCCGCGGGGAATCGGTTGCACACCGGAAACCAGGAAAATGCGCTTGAGCTAACGCCGCTGGTGGTGGAGTGAACCGGCGATGTTGGCCGTTCTGTGTGTTCAATAGAGTTTTCCTCAAGTTTTGTATACCAGTTCTTTATGGGTAGTAGTTTTTTAGTAGGGGCTGTTAGTTTGTGGAAAAGCTGATTTTGGCCGTCTATATGCCCGCTGACTGACCGACTCCCCTGTATATAGGTCTTTGTAGCCTGTGTCGGTTTGGGAAAGTTACCGGAAACTGAAACGCGGTCAGGGTGACGGCCGTAGCAACACAATTTCAGTCCTGCCCACATCTTCGGCATCCCCTATACATCCCCCCATATCTGGCATGCCCCACCCCCAAGGACTCATAAGTCCAGCCTGGCGTTTTCCACAAAACAAGGCGGTTTTCCACAGCTATCAGGCAGTTATCCACAAGTTGTCGGAGATTTAGCCGGCCCGATCTGGAATCCGCGGTAGCCGCCGTCCCCTTATGGGGGGTGTTATTCGGTCTCAAACCCATACTGCTTAAACTTCAACGTCCGGCTGTTTTCGCTGATGGTGCGGATCGTGGCTTCGTCAAAGCCTTCCGGTAGATTGGCGTTTATCTCGATGGAGATTTCTACTTCGCATTCTATCAAACTGGTTAATCGTTCAATTACTTCCTCAACGATCAGGCCCATTTCCCTGTTCACGCGCTGCGGGTCAAGGGAGGCACGGCCGTAATACCGCGCCATCACTTTCGTTTCAGGTGTTATTGTTGAAGTAGTTATCCCTGGTTTTGTCTCAGCTACCTGCCTGGTTGGTAACGGCCCTGTGCCGGGCTTTGGCGGTGGCGGGGGTGGCTCCAGGATATAGTCTGGATGCACCAGCAGGCTCTGGTCATCAAACAATACCTGACCAGCAGCATGGAACACCAGACCAGTTTGGTAGCCTTCTGGGCTGAGGCCAGTGGCATAGGCAAAGGGGGCATCCAAGCGGCGCACCCCGTTACGCACCGCTGCCAGCAGCACATCCTGGTCAAAAAGACGCGGCAGGTAACAATACTTCGCCAGGTACTCCCACAGCTGTTGGAGGCCCACTGTCCAGCCCTTCCCTTCGCCCCAAATGAACCGGTCTAGCTCCATGCGCAGGATGTCTGGCGACCATTCGTGGATGAGCAGACCGTCCTGCTTTAGTTTACGCGCCGCCCGGTCATAAAAATTGTCATCGCCACTGATGCGGTTGGGCTGGAACTCGATCTTGCCCAGAGGGTCCGGCTGCACGGGTGTTAACAGCCAGCTATACGCTTCGCGCAAACGCAGTTCCACTGTTTCGTCTGTCTTGTCCAGACTGTTTTTCACCTGGCGGCGCTGTTGGGCGTCCAGGTTCAGTTGCTCCTCCTCATTTTGGATGGATTGCCAGGCCAGAAATTCGCGGGCCGCATTTTCCAGCCCTTCCAACCCATTCTCATCGGGCGCAATGAAAACCAGCATGTTTTTGTAATGGCGCTGGCCGTTGCCCCGGCTTTCCAGGATGGCCTGGGCCGCCTGCACGGCCGTACTCACCCCATTTCCTCGTTTATAAGTTGCATCCGGCGGCAGCACCACCACCCGCGCCCGATCCTCATCGGCCACATCGCCGCTGTCCGGCGGGGCCACGTGGAAGGCGGCAAACTCCCGGTTTTTGGACACTTTTTTCAGCCGCCGGACAATTTCGGCGCGCACTTCTTCCCGTGGGAAACCCTGGGCGCGGTCACGGGCCAGACGATTAACGGTGGGCCGGGTATCGTACCAGTAACGGCTGCCGTCGCTGTAGAGGTAGGTCAACTGGCTGCTTAAACGACGCAAGGCATCGCCAAACACGGCCGTTGGTTCCCCCGGTTGCGCACAGCCCAATCTCACTCTCACTTCCTCCAGACCTCGAACCCGCTGCCCGGCCACCGAGGGCGCGCTGCCGGTAAAGACCGTGCGCGCCACGCGCCGCGCCGCCGCATAACGGCCCAGGGTGGGCACTTCACCGTCAATATGCAAGGGGATGGATTCGGCGCCGTCTACATCTTTATCAAACACGGCCGTCCACGTATCCGGCAAATAGCGCAGCAGTTCATTGCGCACCGGTGTGGCCGCCAGGGGAATGGTGCCCGGCATAATGAGCAGCGAAGCATCGTTGCGCGTCCACAGTTGGTGGATGACGGCGGCCATCAGCCGCAAGACGCCACGGGTGCGCTGGAACCGTTCCAGCGTTGACCAATCCTGGTACAACCGATCAAATAGTTCTGGGTGGATGGGGTAGGCGGAGACCATACGCTCGTAATAGTCGCGTTCGGCCACGCCAGAGGGGAACTCGCCCGCGCTGTGGCGGTACATATTGTTAAACGCCTGCAAGACGGCGTCTCGTGCCGCATACTCCACATCGCTGGCAAAGAGGCGGCGGCGCACAATCTCAAAACTCTCGGTAGCCGTCACCGGTTTCCAGACCGACTCGATGCGGCCAACAATATGCGCCAGCCGGTTGAGCGCTTCCTTACCGGCTTCACCGCCGACCTCAATATCCGATTCGGGCAGGGAGACCAGTAACATCGAATCCGGGGCACGGCGCACCGCTTCGGTGAGCGCTTGCATGAAGGTGGTGACGGAATCAAATGAGCCGGAAGGCAGTCCGTCTACGCGGTAAATGTTGCGGGCATAGGCTACAAACTCGTCAATGATGATGAGGCAGGGGCCGCAGGTATCCAGTAGTTCCGTCAGGGTGTTGGAGTTGGGGCTGACTCCTTTTTCATCGGCCTGGGCGACGATGGCGTATCCCTTTGCCCCGCCCAATTGGTAGGCCAATTCGCCCCACAACGTATGCACGGTGGCTTCGGGGTAGGCGTGTGGCCGGGCCGGGTCAAGGGCGGTGCCCACCAGCACAGCGCGGTTGGCTTCGGGCAAATCTACACTGCCAATGCGAGCGCCAATGCGTTCACCACCGGGAAAGTCGCTCAGGCGTACCTTGCCACTGCACAGATGGTAGAGAGCGAGCATGGAATGGGTCTTGCCCCCGCCAAAGGCGGTTTGCAGTTGCACCACCGGGTCACCGCCTTGCGAGGTAAGCCGCTGGATGCCGGTGACGAGCATCTCCAGCAACCCTTCGGTGAGGTAGGTGCGGCGGAAAAATTCTAGCGGGTCCTGGTATTCGGCTTCGGCCGTACCTGCCAACACCTGGGAGAGGTCGGCGGCAAATTCAGCTTGCAGGTAACGGCCGTTCGCCACATCCCTATGTGGGCTGATCACTTCTCGCCACGGTTTCAACCCGGCCAGAGTAGTCGTCTCTGGCGTTTTCTGGTTTTCGGCGTCCTGTTTGGCTTTTTGGGCTTCGCTCTGGAAGCGCAGCCGCAGCAGTTCGTGGCCGATTTGCTCCACCAGGGCCGCCTGTTCACCCGCACTGACCATCTTTAGCAGGCGGCTGGCCGTATCCGCCACCCGGTATGCTTCATCGTTGCTGAATGGCTTTTGGTGTGCCCAATCATTGCGGGCCTGCATCATCTCGCTGACGTAGCTGCGGCCGGTGTGCCCCAGCTTGTCCTGGAACAGTTCATTCCAGCGCCGCCAGAGCAGGTTCAGCGTATTTTGTGCGTCCAGGCGGCTGAGGAGGCTGTTCACATCTTTGAAGGCGTCGCGCGGCAGTTCAAAGGCGGCCGTAGTCAGGGCAGCATCAATTTCACGGGCATAATCCCCCTTATACACCATGCGGTATTCCCGCACGGCAAAGGGGGCCAGCCCGGCGGTCAACGCTTCCAGCACTCGTCCTACACGTTCTCTGTTGCTTAGTGCCATCTTTTCCTCCGCAACCGTAACCCAGGTTATTAACCTGGACTACAAACGCAACCGTAACCCAGGTTATTAACCTGGACTACAAACGCAATCGTAACCCAGGTTATTAGCCTGGACTACAAATCTGGTTTGCAATAATTCCAGGGCCACTCTTCCCAACTGTTTACTAGACCGGCTTTCACCGGATTGTTTAACACGTAACGACGGATACGTTCCAATTCTGCCCCATCCCGAACCACATGGTCATAACTTTCTGGTTGCCAGAAACGGCCGTTTCGCCCCAGCACCTTGTTTCCTTCCCTCGCCGTATGCCGCTTCAACGAGTGCATGATCCGCGCCAGCGCAACATAATCGCCATCTGTTGCGCATAAAGGCGTAAAAACAACGTGGGTATGGTTACTCATAACGCTAAAACAGTCCAGGTCATAACGCTCCCCATCCCAATAATGCAAACTGTCAGCCACAAGCCTGGCAATATGTGGCTCTCTGAGCCAGGTTGGGCCATGCTGTACGCTGTCCAGTATTTGATCGTACCGGCCAAACAAACGCTTTTGTGCCAGGTACTTTTGGTGCGCCTGCTCCACTTTATCTTCAATTTGCGCCAGTCGTTGGCTGATCTGCTCCGCTTCAGCCACCAACTGCTCATGCACGGCCGCCGGGATGGTGCCTACCAGCCGGTAGGTGACGAACAAAGTGGCTCCAGGAGGCTGGATGTGGGGCAAAAAACGGCGGTATTCGGATTGATAATGTAATGTTTCCATTTTCTTGCCGTCACCCAGGTTACTTCGTAGCCCAGGTTACTAACCTGGGTTACAGGAGTTTTGGTTGGTAGCTTTGTTTCACTACGGCCGCACGTTCGGCGCTGTTAGACCAGGAGATGACCAGGGCGTTGTAGTCGCGGGCGTGGTCAGCCCAGCCTTTGCGTTCGCAGATGGCGTAGAGGCGGTAGGCCAGTTGGCGGGCGTCGGCGGCTAATTCGGGCGACATTTTGGCCAGCAACAGGGCCGCGCCTTCTTCGCCGTGCACGTTGAGCCGTTCGATGAGGTGGTGGGTGGCTTCCCAGACGGTGGCGCGTTTGTCGGTGGCCGGGTCCCAACCGGGATCCATTTCCTCCCAGGTGAGCAGGCGCACTTTGCCTGCGCCGGAGGTGATGACACCGGCATTCACCAACCCATCTACGGAGGTGTTCTTGGCGCGGGCGAGGACGTCGGCCGTGCCAAATGCGCCCGCGTTGAAGCCGGACTGCTCAAACCAGCTCACGGCAAAGCGGGAGTCGGCGTCCAGGTCGCCTTCGGTTTCGGCCAGATATTCGTCCAATACCTGGTTGATGAGCTGCAAGGCGGCGCGGACGGTGAGGCGGTCGCCGTTGGGTTCTAATACCTTTTGGTAGCGGCTGTAGACGGCCATGCCGGGGCCGATGGAGGCCTGGGCCAGGTCTACGGGGGCGATGTTGCCGGACAGCATTTCGCGCAGGGCGGCGGGCAGTTCCTGGCGCAGGGTGTTGACGAAATCGCGGCGGCTGGTGAT
>CAZOPF010000173.1:0-6959 GCA_964581605.1 uncultured Ardenticatenaceae bacterium | reverse complement strand
AGGCTTCCAGCCGGCAACAGGCGAGCAAGATGCTCGCGCTCCATTTATACAGGAGCTTGATCTTTCAATCTTCCAGTCGCTTACTCTCAAAACTTAACCAAAAATGCCGTCACATACATGATGAGGATGCCGGCAGCTAACCCGGCAAAGTTGAGCCAGGACACGGCCGTGTCTCCCCTTCTCTGCGCATCCTTCACCAATAGCTTCCCCACCTCCCAGATCACCTGCAAAATAGCGCCCGCGCCCAAACTGAGGAACAACACCGCCAGGAACGGGTTGAAGGCAAAACCGCCCATCCAGGTGCCCAACATAGCCGGTGCGCCAGCCAGAATTGCCAGCAGCACAAAGGTGCGCAAACGCGGTTTTTCCTTCGTCAGCGGGGCGGCAATGCCCACCCCTTCGGTGATGTTGTGCAGCGTAAAGCCAATGACCAGGAAGGAGCCAAGCGCGGCCGCCCCGGTGGCAAAGGCCGCGCCTATCGCCAACCCTTCCCCTAGATTATGCAGGCCAATACCCAGGGCGATGAAGGTGGCTACGGCCGTTGGCGAGCCACCCCGCCGCTGACTGACCGCCAATAAAATGCCCAGGCTGAACAAAATCCCAAAGATGATCACCGGTAGCCCCTGAAAAACGCCCGGCAGGGCGGCGGAAATCTCCACCGCTTCCAGCACTGTATCCACAAACAGGAAAACCAGCAGGCCGATGGTCAGCGCCAGGAATGCGTTTATCCACTTCTGGTTTACCCGGCGCATAAAGGGATACCACATCATGCCCAATGCCACCGGGATAACACCCACATAAATGCCCAATAACCCATAGGCCACAAAAGTCTCCCAGCCCGTTTGCGGCGATAATACGGCCACTTCCACTTCTGTTTCAAACGTCACGCCCGTGGATGTGACCAGGACAATGGGCAACGGTTCGCCATCTACCCAGGGGTAGTTGAGGCTGATAGTGGCCTGTTCCAGCCGGGACAGGGTGTTGCCGGGCGTGATCTCATACAGCCAGTAGGCATCATCCACCAACACCTGAGCAATGGTCACGGGGTCTGGGCCGCCGTTGATGACGTTGAGCTGGATACGGCCGTTCGCCGGAAACGTCACGCGCTGAATGGTCAACTCCTCCAATGGGGGGAACGCCCCCGTAAAAAACGACAGCGGATTCAACGCCAGAAACAGCCACACCAGCCCGAACAAAATCGCCAGGGGGAAAATAGCCAACACCCATTTGGGCACTTTACTCGTCTTTGAATTCATTGATTGATCCATGATCGTTTACTCCAACACCGCAAACATGCCCATCCAGCCTAATTCTGTAAACTCGCTCTGGTGCGCATGAAACATATACAACCCCGGCTCAAAATCGGCGAAGGTGAATTCCAAAATGCCGCGCTGTGCCTGGCACTGCATAATCGTGTCTACCGTCTTTAAGGTTGGTTTTAGCGTGGTGCCGTGATCGTAATAATCAAAAAAGTTGGCGTGGATGTGCAGTGAATTGATGGGATCAAACTCGGTCACATTCACCAGATAGAGGCGCTGCAACTGATCGCGCCGGATGGGGATGGGTCTGTCCATGCCATAGCCAAAGGCGATGGAGTTGGCCGCATACACTTCGTTGTCGCCGTCAAAATTAGTGTCAAAGGCGTTCATCACCATCACCATTTCATTCACTTGCTCGCTTTCGGGGTAATCACGGTGGCGGGTTTTGGCAATTTCACGTTCTTCGCCGCTGTATTTTTCCGGGTCAGGGTCAATGATAAACGCACCATACAGCCCTTTATGGATGTGCCGTTTGAGCGGCAGGGAGTGGCAGTGGTAGAGGTGGCAGCCAAACGGCCGTGCCGCAAACTCATACACAAAACTTTCACCAGGGTTAATGTTGCCGCGGCCGATGCCCGGTACGCCATCCATCGCAGCCGAATGGATGCCATGAAAGTGCATGGTATGGGGATGGTCGCTGGCGTTAATCAGTTCAATTTGCAGCCACTCCCCTTCTACGCAGCGCAGCGTGGGGCCAGGGCACTGACCGACAATGTGCCCCAGCCGCCGCGAAGCGGCCGCTGTCTGGCTGCCATACACCCAACCGGGGAAGATGAGGCCAGGGGCGATCTCAAACTCTTTATTGACGGCTACCATTTTCCAGCGACGAATGGGACGGCCGTCTTTCTCTCCCACCACCTCGCCGTAATCAAAATCGGTCAAAATTTCGTGCGGGTCAAATTCGTTGGCTTCGTGGTTCACCTGCCCCACAGTGCCGGCATCACCGTGCCCACTGTGCTGGCTGTGAGGGGATTCGGTTTGGGCGGCAGCAGTAACGGCCGTTGGCCCCACCAGCCCACGCAGCCCGGCAATGCCTACTAATCCGGCCGCGCCAATGCTGCCCGCCCGCAAAAATTCCCGCCTGGAAACGCCTTGCTGCCCCACCTCTCGTTTTTGAGAAGTTTGGGTATCGTTCACTCCCATATGAAACTCTCCTTGTAAACTAACCACACGCTCGCAGGTGTTGAATCGGTAATAACCTGAAAAAAGTGGCGTTTTATTTAGATATATCTAAATTATACAGTTTGTATGACAAAAATCAAGAGTTACATGCTGGTGGCCGGCAGTTAGCATAGACAACCAGCCCCCATCAACCAGCCCCCAGTACCAGACCAACCTGAACGTGCAGAGTTCTCACGCCCGTGTGCTGTTTTGCTCATTTTCAACAATCGCATTTCTCTTACTTAACCCCATACCTCACCGGATTTTCACCGCTTCTTGATAGTCGCTACCGGAGAGCATCAGTAAGCTTAGTGCGCGTCTAAAAATTACTTGCCGATTTGGGGCGTGGGCAGGCTGTCCGCGCTCCAACAGGGAACTTATTTCTGGACGCTCACTCAGATTGTTTATCACCAAGACACAGGAAACTTTATGAATCGTAAAGCCCTTTTTTTAATCATCTGCCTGGTTCTTTTTAATTTAGCGTTTGTCTCCGTCACGCTGGCCGGGCTGGACCTGTTTCGGTCACGGCCGTATGGAGAATTCCCATCATCGTCGAATGGTTGGGGTACGGCCGTCTTCCAATACCCGGCCCGCCAACCAGTGAGCAGCGGCGGTGGGGAATGGGTAGTGCCCAATGATCATCTATTGCCCGAACAACGTCTGCAGCTTGAAACAGCCCTGGCCCTCAACATTGAGCAGTTACAGAAAGAAGGCATCTTACCAGCCAGCTATGCGCCCGCAACAGTGCCTTTTATCTGGCCGGTGCAGCCCGCATCCTACCTGAATGATTTTGGGTATCACGGCATTTCCGGTTTTGTAGACCACAATGCCAGCTATCCTTACCAATGGCGTGATTATGCCTGTGGTGAACGCACCTATGACACACCCAGTGGCTATAACCATCCAGGCACCGATATTTTCTCCTGGCCTTTTCCCTGGAGCCGCATGGATAACAACGAAATTATGGTCGTTGCGGCCGCACCCGGCGTGATTGTCTTGCGCGAAGATGGCAACTATGACCGTAACTGCTCCTTTACCGGGATGCCCTGGAATATCATTGTCATTCAGCATAGTGATGGCAGCCAGGCCTGGTACGCGCATATGAAAAACGGCTCGCTTACGCCCAAACAGGTAGGGCAATCCGTAGCGGCGAGCGAATATCTGGGCATTGTGGGTAGTTCCGGGAATTCCACCGGGCCCCATTTACATTTTGAAGTTCATGCGGCGAACGGACAGATTCTGGACCCTTTTGCGGGAGTGTGTAATGCTACCACGCCCACCACATTATGGGCGCAGCAGCCAGCGTATTATGACACGGCCGTAAACAAAATCACCACCGGCTACGCGGCCCCCATCATCACCGAATGTTCCACGCCCGAACAAAGCTTTGAAGCAAACAGCTTTAATCCCGGCGATGATGTCTACTTCACTACCTACTACCGCGACCAGTTAGCCAGCCAACCCAGCTATTACACCATTTACCGGCCCGACGGGGCCATTTACCAGAGCTGGCAGCACAGCATCTCTGATACACATTATTCCGCCTCCTGGTGGTGGTGGGCATTTGAAATTCCCACCAGTATTCCCCAGGGGTATTGGGAATTTACAGTGACGGTAAACGGCCAGACCTACAGCCACACCTTTCTGGTGGGGCCGCCGCCGCCTACCGCCACACCATCACCCACGCCCCAACCTACCCCGCTGCCCACACCAGCGGTCATAACTGTTACCGCACCCAACGGCGGCGAAGTTATTACGCCGGGTGCTATCTTGAGCGTTACCTGGCAAACGGTATTGACTCCGCCCCTGCAAGTGGATTTGTGGCACAATGCGCAGCTTTCACGGACGTTGGGGGTGGCAGATAACGGCCGTATCACCTGGACAATCCCCATCAGCACCCATACCGCCATTTACAACATCCGCGTGAGCAACACGCTCAGCCCCACCCAATATGATGAAAGTGATAACAGTTTCATCATCGGCATCCTCGATCATCACCATTATCTGCCCCTCATCCGCAAACCGGTGCCATAAAATTGTTTTGCACTCCTTCCTTCCATGATATAGTTCCCCGCAGAAGTTGAAGGAGGAACCCATGAATACGAAGAATAATTTACTAACCAATCCCTGGGTAAGCATGGGCTTGCCCGCGCTCACCGTTTTATTGGGTGTGCAACTGCTACGGGCGTTGTTCCCTCTGCTGTTGTATGTGTTGGGTGACGCGCGAGGTTGGTCGGCCGTTGCCATTGGCGGGCTGGCTCTGGCTGTTTTTGCCCTCAGTTTTCTGGCAAACCTGCTGCGAAAGGCTATCGGCGGGCGCGTATTGCTTATTGTAACGGTAGCAGGTGTGGGCGTCACCCGGCTGGCATTGCAGTTATGGCCGGATGCGCCGCTGGCATACCTTTTGTTGTGCATGGTGGGCGCTGTTTGTTTTGTCTGGTTTTTTCCGGTTTATCTGGCAGCGCTGCGGCCGTCTGCCCGCCAGGAGATGGTGAAGTTTGGTTGCGGTCTGCAACTGGGTTTCATCCTCGCCATCCTCTTGAATGGTTTGTACAACAGTTATGAGTTTAACTGGCAGCCAGGATTGGCAAATGCACTGCTGGCGATTGTGTTGGTTGGCTGGCAGTTGGGTTGTCTGGCCGGTGTTTTGTCTACCTTACCGCCAGCCGCCGACCAGGATACCCCTTTGCGTCAGGCCTTGCCCTGGGCCATGATCGGCCCCTTTTTCTTCGTGCAGCTTCTCATTTTCCTGAATCTGGCCCATTTATCGGCCGTTGGCGGTTGGCAGTTACCGCTGACGCTGGCGTTGGCGCTGCTGGCCGGGTTAGCCGGGTTGGCCGCCATGGTGTACATCGCGGCCCGCGGCTGTCAGTGGGCTGTTGTGCTGCTAATGGGTGTGGCCCTGCTGGCCCTGGCCTGGTTTGGGGATGTGTCTCCACTCATCACGGCCGTCTACCTCATACTCGGCCAGATCATCCTGGCGATGATCTTGATGCTGGTATTGCTCAACACACAGCAGCAGACGGACAACCCCTCATCTGCTTCCGGCCGTTCCTACACCATCCGCAACATTACCATTGCCAATGGGATTGGCTGGCTGCTGTTTGTCATCTTCATCTTCCTCTATTATGCCGGCTACACACTTCCCCTTTTCCCCCATGACATCCTGCCGCCCATCGCCATTTTGCTGATTGTGCTGGCGGGTATTGCCGCCAGCCGCACTACCACCCAACCCCAGTCGCCGCTCGTCTTTCGCAGCGGCGTGGTGCTATTGCTGGTTGTGCTGGCGGCCGTGCTCTTCAAATGGGTGACGTGGCAAACAGCAACGCCGGCCACCCCATCCGGCGGCCCGGTGCGGGTATTGACCTACAATCTACACAACGGCATCAATCCCTGGGGGCAGCTCAACCTGGAAGCTATTGCCCAAACCATCGAATCGGAAGACCCTGATGTCATTGCTCTGCAAGAGGTATCACGCGGTTGGATTATCAACGGCTCGGCTGATATGCTGCAATGGCTGGGGCAGCGACTGGATATGCCCTATGTATGGGGGCCAACAGAAGGGGATCTGTGGGGTAATGCCATTTTCAGCCGGTATCCGATCATCACCTCCGAAGTTCATGCCCTACCGCCAGATGATTTGCTGCTGCATCGGGGTTTCATCCTGGCTGAAATTGACATCAATGCCCGTGAGCCGCTGCACCTGATTGACACCCATTACCACCATCTGAATGAAGATAGTGCCATTCGGGTGGTGCAGACAGAAGCGTTGCTGGGGTTTTGGAACGGCCGCCCCCACACGCTCGTCATGGGTGATCTAAACGCCCGGCCCGATGCGCCAGAAATGCAAATGTTTCGGGATGCAGGCTTCACCGATGCTATAGATGCGGCGGGTATCTCGCCAGGCTACACCTACTCCTCAACCAGCCCTGACCGGCGGTTGGATTACATCTGGTACACGGCCGACATCACGGCCGCTGATGTCATCATCAACTCCAGCACCGCCTCCGACCACCTGGGCGTAGCCGCCACAGTAGAAATTAGCGCACCGTAGGTAATCACGCGATTGGGAGTGGCTGGGCTGGGGGGTACTCGTTAATGATGGCTGGCAAAATACTCTTGCAGCAGCCGATGAATAAAGATGTAGCCGCCGCCGACCTTATGCAGGATGGCACGGTTGGCCGCTTCATCCAGAAAATCGGTGTAAGCCCAGGGCATCTGCCCCAACTGCACCAGCCAGAAGCGCAGCCAGAGATGGTTGAGGACACTGCCCATCCCATACAAAGCGGCCGCAATCCACCCAGTTAATATGCCCACCAGCGCCCCAAAGACGCCACCCCAAAAGAAAGCGGTTGCCAGGCTCATCACAATGGCGAACAGCCCGGCGGCGGCCAGCCCACTGCTGGCTGAGAGCCAGATGCCCTGGTTGGGCGCGCTGGTGGTGGGCAGGCGATTGCCACGCAAACCGCCTAACAACAC
>CAZOPF010000172.1:0-7020 GCA_964581605.1 uncultured Ardenticatenaceae bacterium | reverse complement strand
GCAGTGAGCAGTGAGCAGTGAGCAGTGAGCAGTGAGCAGTGAGCAGTGAGCAGTACCGCTCACTGTTTACTGACAACAGGTGAAACATGAAACATAAAATCGCAATTATTCTCATAACTTTATTCACGTTGGGTTTGCTGGCTGTGCCGGCGTTGGCGCAGTCTGGCGAGGTGGTGACGGCGACGGTGGATAGGAACAATGTGACGACCGATGAGACGATTATTCTCAGTGTGGTGGTCAATGGCGTAAACGCCCGGCCGGAATTGCCCGCGCTGGCCGGTTTTAACGTGGTCGGCAGCAGCCAGTCCACGCAGATCAGCATCATCAACGGCGACACGGCCGTGCAGGGCGTGTACCAGTTCCAATTACAGCCCACACAAACGGGCGTGTTGACCATTGAGCCGATCACCGTGACGGCCAACGGGCAGAGCTTCAGCACGCAGCCGATTCAGGTGCAGGTGACACAGGGTTCGGCCCCGGCTGCACCTGCCCAAGGCCAACCGGCCGACCCCGCGCCCGCCCCCTCTACGTTGAACGGGCAAGAGCTATTTGTGGAAGCGGCCGTAGATAACCCGGACCCGTACCAGGGGGAACAGGTGACGTACACCTTCCGCTTTTACCAGGCGGTGAATCTGCCCGGCCAGGTGAGCTATCAGCCCCCCTCCTTTAGCGGGCTGTGGAATGATGTGGAGCCGATGCAGCAAAGTTACAACGTGGAAGTAGACGGCCGTGCGTATCTGGTCACCGAAGTCAGCCACATTCTCTTTCCCACGGTGGCGGGTGAGGTGATGATTGAGCCGACAAAGCTGATCATTCCCGGTGGGCTGTGGCAGGCGGATACCACCCTGCAAACGCAGCCGGTGACGCTGGCCGTGCAGCCGCTCCCGGCAGGCGCGCCCCTGAATTTCAAAGGAGCGGTGGGCAAATTTGCTCTCAGCACGGCCGTAGACAAACAAGATACCAAAGTGGGCGAGCCGATCACGCTGCACGTGGAAATTAGCGGGCAGGGCAATGTCGGTTCCATGGGCGACCCGGCCTGGGCAGCGGATGCTAATTGGCGAGGGTTTGACAGCGATGGGGGGACGTATACGGAAGTGGTGAACGGCCGTTTGCGCGGCACCAAATCCTACGAACGGCTGATGTCCCCCACAACCGGCGGCCAATTGACCTTACCGGCCGTTGAATACAGCTATTTTGACCCGGAAACGGGCACGTATGAAACGTTGACCAGTGAGCCGGTGGTGGTGAATGTGGCGGGCACGGCCGTGACCTACACCCCCGAACAGCCGGGCACTGAACCTGTGGTGAACAGTGAATTACGGCCGATGAAAGCGATCAATTCGGTGCAGGATGCGGGCACACAACTGGTGCAGCAGCCCTTTTTCTGGCTGCTCTGGCTGCTGCCGCTGGGCATGGTTGTGGGGCAGTTTGCCCACCAAAAACGGCAGGCGCACTTAGCGGCAACGGCCGATGAACGGCGTAGCTCCCAGGCCAGCCGCAAGGCGGAAAAGGCACTGAAACAGGCGGGCAAACATGATGACCCCTTTGCCGAAGTTGGCCGAATCCTGATTGTATACCTGGAGGAGAAGCTGAATACCTCCGTGCGCGGATTGACGAGCGACGGCCGTAGCGCCCTGCTCAAGGCACACAACGTCAGTGACCGCACCATTGCCAACCTGGAAATCTGCCTGGCGCAGGCCGAAGCGGGCCGTTTTGCCCCCGGCGGCCGCGGGAAGGTGGATGGCCTGCTGCAAAATGCGCTCAATACGGTGGAGAAGTTGGAAAAGTATCTGGCGTAATTAGGAATTATGAATTAGGAATTATGAAAGGAAGAGACATGAAACGAATCACACTCATACTCATTACCTTGCTATTTGCTGCCCTCGTTTTTGTGCCGGGGGTGCTGGCTGATGGGGGGGCTATGGCGGCGGCGAATGTGTTGGCGGCCAACGGCCGTACCGCCGAAGCCATTCGCGCCTATGAAACATTGGTCAGCCAGGGGATGGATGACCCGGCTCTCTATTTCAATCTGGGCAATGCCTATTACCAGAACGGCGAATTAGGGCAGGCAATTTTGAATTATCGCCGGGCGACGCAGCTGGCCCCGCGTGACGCGGACATCCAGCACAATCTGGCGCTGGCGCGGGCGCAGGCCACCGAACAGCTTCCGCAAACGCCAGATACCATTGTCACCATCTTTCTGGCGGATATGGCCGGGTGGTTGACGCTGAATGAAACGGCCGTGCTGTCCCTGCTGCTGTGGACATCGTTGTGCGTGGCGTTTTTTGTCGTGCGGCGGCTGGGGCACGGCCGTAAGCGGACACTGCTCAAATATAGCCTCTTACCGTTAGCCATGCTGTTTCTGCTCTCCGCTTTCACAGTAGGCAGCCGTCTGCAAACGGCCCATAACCTGAAAGAAGCGGTCATTGTGGCCGAGGTTGCGGACGTGTATGCCGGGCCGGGCGAGCAGTTTGGCAGCGATTTTCAACTGCACGATGGCGCGGAAGTAGCCCTTTACCAGACACGTGGCGATTGGGCGCAAATTGGTGCGCCCGGTTCAGAGTTGCGGGGCTGGGTGAATGGGGATGTGGTCACGGCCGTGAACCCGTAATCCGTAAACCGAAGTCCCTAACGTGGCGAAGCCACAACCTGAAAAATCAAAGATTTCGCAGATTACGCAGATTTTTCGCCGCTATCTGCGAAATCTTTGATTTTTTGAAGCTTCTAGCGCACCTTTTTCGTCAATACGCCTTTCCGTTGAAATCCGGTAAAATGACAACAATCTATCCGTTCTCGGACAACGGATTACGGACAACGGATTACGGCCTATGGCACGACACATTCTGGTGGTAGACGACGATGCCCTGATGCGGCGCAGTGTGAGTTTTCAGTTGGAGCAAAACGGCTACCGGACGAGCACGGCCGAAACGGCCGAAGCCGCTCTGGAGATGGCGAAACGGGACCGGCCTGACCTGGTGTTGCTGGACATTGGGCTGCCCGGTATGGATGGGTTGGAGGCATTGCGCCATTTTCAGCAGGAGGTGAACACGGCCGTCATCTTTGTCACCGCCCGCCGCCGCGAATTGGACACCATTTTGGGGCTGGAATTGGGGGCGGATGGCTACATTACCAAGCCGTTTAATATGGATGTGCTGCTGGCGCATGTGAAGTCGGTATTGCGACGGGTGGGGCGGGAGACGGCCGTGACCACCGCCAACAACAGCATCACCGTCGGTGACCTGGAAATTGACCCGGCCGCCCATACCGTCAAAGTCGGCGACAAAGTGTTGGCCGATTTGCCGCCGCGAGAATTTGCCCTGCTGCATGTGCTGGCGGCCGCCTCGCCCAACGTCGTCTCCGTGGATGACATCCTCAACCGCGTTTGGGGCGCAGAGTTCATGGGCGAGCCACAGGGCGTCTACGTCCACGTCCGCTGGCTGCGCGAAAAAATCGAAACCGACCCCCAACACCCCCAACGCCTCATCACCGTCCGCGGCGTCGGCTACAAACTGGTTGCTCCATAATCGGTGTTCGATGTTAAAATGTGCTTCAGATTTTGGCTGGCATGAGGTGAACCGTGGAAATTGCAACGTATGAAGGCATCGTCGAAAATGGGAAAATCCGACTCAAATCTGGTGTTCTATTGCCGGAGAACATGAAGGTTTATGTGATTGCTCCTGAAATAGCTTCTAAACCGATTGTTCATATATACAGCCCGCGCCTCGTTCATCCTGAGCAGGCAAAGGATTTTGAAAAAGAAATCATCGAGGTATCGCCTGATGCCAGACTATGATGCGGACCGATTCCATCCTCCCGCCCCTTTAGCTAATGTGACACTACAACATCCCACCAATGGCAAAAAGGCCACAGATGTACGTATGCTTCTGGATTCCGGTGCTGATGCCACCCTGATCCCCCAAGCAGCCCTCGACCCACTCGAAATCAGCGCCGATACAGGCGAAATCTACGAACTGATGGCTTTTGATGGTACTTTGTCCCACGCCTTTCCTGTTCGTTTGGACCTTGTGTTTTTGAACAAGATATTTCGAGGCCGTTATTTGGTTATTCAGGGTGATTGGGGCTTTCTGGGACGTGACATTCTCAATTTTGTGCCAGTATTATTGGACGGGCCTGCTTTAACGTGGCAAGAGTTTCGCCAAAGCAAGTAAGCGTTATGAGGACGCTGCGCGGCCGTTTCATTCTTACCCACATCTTGCCTACATTGCTGGTAGTGCCGTTGGCGAGCCTGATTATCCTCTATCTGGTGGAGACGCAGGTGGTGCTGAAGCAGTTGGCGGCCGATGTGCAGAGCCAGGCATGGCTGTTGGCGGAACTGCTGGAAGAAGACAGCACCGTCTGGCAAAACAGTGAGCAGGCGCGCTTTTTTGTGGCGCGGGTGAGTACGGCCGTCGCCGGCGACATCACCTTGCAAACTCCCGACGGCGCCATTCTGGCCTCCACCAACCCCCAATCTCCCCAACCACAGGCTGGCAATCTCCCAATCTCCCCATCTCCTTCCAGCACCACCTACACCCTCTTTGTCCAATCGGCCGAAGCGGCCGTGCCCGTTTATGATGTGCAAAATCAACTGGCCGGTTATGTGCGTGTGAGCAGTACACTGGATGCGGCGGCGCAGGTTTTCACAGATTTGCGGCGGCTGGTTATTCTGGTGGTGTTGGCGGAACTGGTCATCGGTGTGGTGCTTGGTGTTTATCTGGCGGCGCGTATGGCGCGGCCGATTGCGGCGGCGAGCACGGCCGTGACCGACATTGCTCACCACAACCGCGCCGAACCGATCCCCGAAACGGGCGCTATGGAGATGAAAGCATTGGCGCAGTCAGTAAATGTGCTGGCGGCCCGGCTGCGGGAATTGGAAGACAATCGGCGGCAGTTATTGGCCAACCTGGTGCATGAATTGGGACGGCCGTTGGGGGCGATGCTCGCGGCTGTCAGTGCCCTGCGCAGTGGCGCGGACGAAGACCCGGCCCTGCGCGCCGAACTGCTCAAAGGGGTGGAAGATCATATTCAGGTGATGCGGCCGTTGCTGGATGATCTGGCGCAGTTAGGTGGGCAGGTGTTGGGCACACGGGAACTGAATCGCCAACCGGTGGCGCTGAGCGAATGGCTGCCGCCGCTGCTGCTGCCCTGGCGCGCCGCCGCTCAGGAAAAAGGGCTGCTCTGGCAAACGGACATTGCTTCTGGTTTACCCACACGAGAAATTGATCCCGACCGAATGGCGCAGGCGATTGGCAATTTGCTGAGTAACGCCATTAAGTACACGCCAAAGGAGGGGGAAGTGCGGGTCACGGCCGTTGCCCAACATGATGCCGTTGTGATCACCATCGCCGACACCGGTCCCGGCATTCCCCCGGACGAGCAAACCCGCGTGTTTGAGCCATTCTACCGCAGCCGTGCCCAAACCCGCTTCCCGCAGGGCATGGGCCTCGGCCTCACCATCGCCCGCGACCTGGTGGAAGCACATGGTGGGCAGCTGACGTTGGCGAGCGAGGTAGGGAAGGGGTGTCAATTTACCATCACCATACCCTATGCCTGAACGGGATGTGTTACAATTTGTGGTAGACAGGAGTTGGAGATGAATAAGACAAATGACAAACAAGATAACCGTTTACAAACTCAACGAATTACTCCGGAGTTGATTGCTTACATCGTTGAAAAAATTGCATGTGGAGTGGCCCCAAAACAAATTATTTTGTTCGGTTCACGGGCACGAGATGAAGCATCTGCTACCAGCGATCTGGATCTTTTTGTCATTCAGGACAGCAGCCAAACAAACCGTGAAGTACGGCGGCAAATTGAGGCTTTGTTGTTAGGACGATGGTTTAGTATAGATTTGATTGTTCGCCAACCTGAGGAAGTCGCCCGAAATATAGCCGATGGCAATCCATTTTACACACAAGATATTTTGGGTGAGGGCAAAGTTCTTTATGAGCGAGCAAGATAAACGGCCAGTTGAAACTCCCTACTCGTGGATTCAATATGCTTTAGGAGACCTGGGCGTGGCTGAACGCGAAATGAAACATGAGCAGCCAGCCTTTCACACCGTTTGTTTTCTTTGCCAGGGTGCGGCCGAAAAGTTTTTGAAGGGTTTCTTGATTGCCCAGGGCTGGCAACTGGAAAAACACATGATATGGTTGTGCTGGTAGCCCATTGTGCCAACCACGATGGAGAATTAGGCAACATGGCTTCCGAGGCCATCATTTTGAATGAGTATGTGATTGCCGGCCGTTACCCTGATGATATTTCTTTTGACGAGATTGGACGGGTGCAGGCGGAGGAGGCATTGGTGGCCGCACAACGCATAGCCAGACGAGTGTTGGTGTTGATGACGAATATGGAATAACAACAAACATATGGAAAGCACGGTTGCCGGTAAAATTATACCAACGTTACTCGCCACACTTATCTGCATTCTTCCAGCAGCAGCTTTAGCATTCTTCTCTTTGAAATCAATTGGTTCAGGCAATCGTGCAGTACATGAAAGAGAAGCGGAGCGTGCTCAGTTCATATGGTCAAAAAGGGAACTATGGGGAGAAGAAGCCTGTGCCTGGATTGAGAAAAGGCAAGTTGAACCCGGAATGACGGAAGAGATGGTTTTATTGTCGTGGGGAAAGCCAAACTACGTTGATCAAGACAAAAAAACGAAGAGCTATTTTCAGGAGCGTTGGGTGTATGGATAGCCAAAGAGTACGCCCACCAACTATGTGGTTTTCAGGAACGGCCGTGTAATAGAAAGAACCATTAACAGACTCATGTTACCGCCATCATCTGGAGAAAATTGTCTGGCTACAGGCATTAAAATCGGCTTTGCCATGCTTATGGTTGGTGCAATTGTATTTTGGGGTGTGTTCATTTTTCAATTATGGATACGGTAATGATCTGGGCTATTATCAATAAGCCTGTTTGGAAAAAGTAATAGGAATCTCACTGATAACCGATAACCGATTACCGATTACGGCCGTACTGCTCATGGCTGCTCACCCAATCGGACGAGGAGATCGC
>CAZOPF010000171.1:0-7196 GCA_964581605.1 uncultured Ardenticatenaceae bacterium | reverse complement strand
GACTTTATGAACGATACGGAGTTCATCAAAGGGATGGGGCCCACTACCCAGATTGCCACGGAAAATTTGCTGGATGGGGTGGAGCGGGCGGTGGCGCGGGGCACCTTTTTGCACATCAACATTGAGAGTGCGGACGGCAAGATGGATTTGTACTTTTTGAATACGGAGAAGGGGCGCACGGCCGTAGACGGCATCACCCGTGGCGAATGGCGGCCTAACCCTGACCAGGACGAACCAATCACCCTCATGGTGGAACGGCCGAACATTTTCATCCTCTACGAGCAAAATATCGGCCCGCTCACCCCCGTCATTGCCGACGAGCTGCGCGACGCCGAACAAACCTACCCGCCGCGCTGGATTGAAGAAGCCATTCAACTGGCCGTGGAAAACAACGTCCGCAAATGGCGCTACGTCGTCAGCATCCTGGAACGCTGGCGACAAGAAGGAAAACAACATGGAACCGGCCGGCGAGATACTCAAAAAGAGTTACGCCAACCTATCCCCGATGACCTCAAAGACATCATCAAGCGGTAATGCCGCCGACGAATTTGACGGCCTGGGCAAACCAGACTGCCCCCACTGCGGCGGATTGGGCTACGTCATGCCAGACGTGCCACCCATCCACCCCAGCTTTGGCCGGGCTGTGCCCTGCGCCTGCCGCGCCGTAGACCGCGAACTGACCCGCATGGAAAAGTTGCAGCGCATCAGCCAGATTGGCGCATTACAACATTGCACCTTTGAGTCCTTTTTAGCTGAAGGGCACGGCCTGACCCCCAGCAAACAACTCAACCTGAAAATGGCTTATGATCGGGCGATGGCTTATGCCAGAGAACCTAGAGGGTGGCTGGTATTCAAAGGGGGGTACGGCTGTGGCAAAACCCACCTGGCGGCGGCTATTGCCAATTACCGGCTGGCCATGGGCCATCCGGTGCTGTTCATCAACACGCCTGATTTGCTGGATCATCTGCGGGCGGCTTATGCGCCCAACGCCACCTCTGGCTACGACGAACGGTTTGACCAGGTGCGCAATGCCCGGCTGCTGATCCTGGACGACCTGGGCACGCAGAGCAACAGCGAATGGGCGCAGGAGAAGCTGTATCAGATTTTCAACTATCGTTACAATGCACACCTGCCCACCGTCATTACCACCAATCTGGAATTGGAAGCGATAGAGATTCGTATTCGTTCGCGCATGGTAGACCCCAGTCTGGTGCAAGTCATCCACATTGCCGCGCCTGACTTTCGCCGGGCGGGGGTGGATCAGGATCAGTCTGACCTGTCTACGCTGAGTTTGCACCATGATAAGACGTTGGAGAATTTTGATTTGCGGGAACGGGAACTGCCGAAGTCGCAGTCGGATAATTTGAAGCGGGCATTGGAAACGGCCGTAGACTTCGTTCACTCTCCCAAAGATTGGCTGGTTTTTAACAGTATCGGCTACGGCAACGGTAAAACACATCTGGCGGCCGGTATCGCCAATGCCCTCTCCAAACAGGGGGAGCCGGTTTTGTTCATTGTGGTGCCCGATTTACTGGATCATTTGCGAGCGACGTTTAATCCCGCCAGCGGCCAACGTTATGACAAGTTGTTTGATGAGATCAAGACTGCTGCGCTGTTGGTATTGGATGATTTAGGCACAGAAAGCGCCACGCCCTGGGCACGGGAAAAACTGTATCAACTTTTCAACTATCGCTACAACGCTCGTCTGCCCACCGTCATCACCACTGCCACGCCGGTGGATGAGATTGACCCGCGCCTGGCGACGCGGATGCTGGATGGCAGCCGTTGTACCTTTTTCTTGATTGAAGCGCCCAGTTATCGGGGTGGGGTGAAGCCAGGGCGGAAAAGAACGGTAAACAGTAAACAGTGAACAGTAAGCAGTGAACGGTGGACACTGTTCACTGTTCACTGTTCACTGAACAGGTTGGGGGATGGTGAGGGTGACACCCACGGAAAGCGCATCGGGGTTTTGAATGTTGTTGGCGGCGACGATAGCTTCGACGGTGGTGTTGAACTGGCGGGCGATGCTGTTGAGGGTGTCGCCCTGTTGCACGACGTAGATTTGGGCGGGCACGGCCGTCGCCTCTTCCGCGCCTCCTTCACCACCTGTACCGCTATCATTGCTGCCGGGCGCGGAAATGATGGGCAGGTTTTGGGTGTTGTCCTGGGGTACGGCCGTGGCCGCGCCATCGGTACTGTTTTGATCAGGCGTGGGGGCATCCAGTACGGCCGTATTGCCATCCCCACCCATCACCGCCGGGACGATGCGATCAAAAATCAACGGTTGTGCCAGCGCAATCACAATGACAACCACCAACAGAATCACGGTCAAAATGCCAAACTTCAGATATTCGCGCCGCCGCAACTGGGCCGCGTTCTCTTCCTGTATGGCTGATAATCGGGCATCTACCACTTGCTCAACTTCGGTTTGGTATGGTGACGATGGGCGCACGTCTGCGGCGGGACTGTCATTTTCATCCAGCCCATCAAATTCAATTTCTGATGGATATTCACTGCTCATGGATACTACCTCCGGCCCATATAAATGGCGGGCCAAGTATTTACATAAAATAGTAACAGCCTTCCCCCATTTGGTCAAGATTAGGCTTTAGGTGGGGGGTGATCATTTATATCCTCTATCGTCTTAACGCAAAACGGTGGGTAAAAAGACGTGTTTGTCTATCCACCCGGCCAGGACGGGCAGAGCGGCGTTGATGTCAGGATCACCCGGGTTGATGGCAGCTACTTCCACGTCAACGAAGAGGTACAGGTCACGCCCGGAATGCCCATCCTGCCTCGCACCAGCGTTACCGTGGCTCTGCCAGGGGAATTGGCCCGCGCTGCATTTCTTGAAGGTGGCCCATACCGGACCTTTGGGCGAGGGCCACGCCAGTCCAAAGCGGCGAATCAGGCACTTTCTATTTTAGCCCGATGGCGGGTCCTGGTGATTATTGCTTCGCCACTCAGGCCGCCGACCGGGCCGGAAATGTACAGGCGATGCCAACCGGCGCGGGAACTTCCTGTACCAGTTATGGACCGGCAGGTAGCGGTTTCTTTATCTATCTGCCGGTGATTGTGAAGTAGATACAAGGTGACAAATGAGACGAAAAGCAAAGGTGGCTGGTGCAAAGCCTGCGGAGATAGGAGGTGGGAGATCGGCGATTGGCGGGGATTTGCAAAACAAGGGCCAGGGCTTGTGCCAGTTCCGGCGAAGGCTGGCGGGCTGGCGGTGCAAACGACCACGTCATTCTGGGGCTAGTTGGTGATGTCTACAGGCGATCTACGGCGCCCATGCCCATCGTTGTTTTATGGCCGACGCCGCAGAAGGTGGCCAGGTCGGCTAAGGCTTGCCAGGCGCGCAGTTCCAGGTCGCTGCCCTGGTACGCCTCGAACCAGACTTCGCCGACGAAGCCGGTGAAGCGTTCGTTTTTGTCTATGGTGACGGTGGCGGTTTCGATGTGATGTTGGGTAACAAAAACGTTTTGGGCACACCAATCCAGCCAACCGGGGGGTAAGGTCATCATCGGTGGCGCAAAGGCTTGCCACATGCGCACGGGGCCGCTGAAAACGTTGGCCGGGAGGGGCAGGGGCAGGTGGCGTGGCCCCTGCTTGAAGGCAGTAGGGGAGGTGAAACGCAGCCCAATTTGCTGCGTGGGCTGGCTGAGGGCTAACTGTGCCCAGGAAGGGCCAGGTACGCTGTGGGTTTCCTGGATGATGAATTCACGGCCGCCCAGGTGACACGGCCGTCCTGTATCTTGGAACCAATCGCCGGTACGCTGGAACAGGGTGGCAGCGCGGTCGGTGAGGGCCGAGAGGCGCAGCCCGGCCAGGTAGCCATTATCGGTGTAGAGGGGGACGAGGGTAAACGGCCGTGGCGTGAGGTGGTGGTGCAACCAGTCGGACTCGGCACGGTCTGTCTGGCCGGTGACGTTGAAGAGGAAACCGTGCAGACCGAGGGCGTGAATGTGACGGCCGTGCAGCGGCTCATCGAGTGGGGTAAAGAGGTAGGTAATAGTGTGCATAACCTCTCAATTCCAGCCAGAAATGATTTTTCGCAGCTCTCGTGTAATAGGCAATACCGGATGATAGGTGTTGTTCTCATAATGATAGACAACAGCATCATCTACCGTTCCCCAAATGCAGCCCATAGCAAACAGCAGGCCTCCCGGCCCGGCCATAAAAAAGTGACTCTTGGCGCCGTCAAACGTCCGTTTGACCCTGGCCATGACATCGCCAAAGGTGATGGCCAGGGCCGGCCAGTCATCATGGGGGGTAAAAAATTGGCCCGGTTCGGCGTGGCGAAACAGAATGAAGTGCATGTCCAGGCTGTGATCATCCAAGTAAGTAGCGACATTGCGTAGGGCGGGCCGGGCAATGTCTACCACAACGGCGATGTTGAGTTTCGGCTGCACGGCCGTTTCTGATGCCTTTATGGTATTTAATTCCCAACTTTCACGGGGGCGCTGCTGCTGGCAGGCTTTGAGCAAATCAGGCAGGCGCTGTCGTCGTTGTAAATAGGTGATGAGTTCGCGCAGTTTGTCGGGGTAGGCACGGCCGTGTAAATCCTCATAAGGCACGCTCAACTCAAAGCTGAGGGCTTGCAGTTCGCTTTCATTAAACAGTGGTTCCATCTTGCGGTACAGCTGTAACACATCCCGCTGTACGTCACCGTCGGCGGGCAGCCGCGCCGCCAGGAGATAGGCATGGAGTTTGCTGCTATTGGTGTCGTAGCGTTGCAGGAGGGTGGTGGGGGAGACGGCCGTTGTATTTCCCGGTTGCGCCTTCAATAAATTCAGGCCCGTTTCTATCAAGTCAATGTTTTTCATCTGTTTACCTGTTGTGGGCAGGCCGGTTCAGCGACGGATACCGGCGGCCACCAATTGTGTGTGCATGAAAGCCCGTTCCGCCTGGGTCAGGGGCGGCTCCGGCTCTTTCTGGTAATCCAGACGATAGCGAAAACCCCGCGCCTGGTAAATGGTGGTAAAAGCCGCCTGGAGGGGTAAGGGCACGTGTTCGCCCAACGCCGTGAGGGGGAGCGGCGTGTCGGGAATGGCATCGGCCAGGCCAAACGACCACACCTGGCTGTGGGGTTGCTCGTCGGCCCGACTGACCAGAATGTGGTACGGCTGATCCGGCAGGGCGGGGACGACCCGTCTGCCCCAGCGGAGCAAATCTATCTCAACCAGATGCACGCCAGCGGACAGCAACTCACGCCGTTTAAGCAGGTAACGCGCCCGTTTTTCTGATCCGGCCGTTTTGTTGCTGTAGGAAATAATCTCAATGACAGTGACCAATCTCTCTGAACCGGCTTCACGAATAAAAATGGCGCTTTCTTCCTCTTCGTCTTCGTCGTCTTCCGGGAATGTCAATACGGTCGCTGTTGGTTCAGCTACTGCCAGGCCGGTGCCCGGTGGAAGGGCAGGCGATGGTGGCCGGGAGGCCATAATCTGGATGTCCGGAAAGATGTCGCGCTGGCTGCGTATTTGCAGGCTGGGTTCGGCGTCTACAAAATAAACAGGCGCCAGTAACGGCGGTAGTTGATGGGTGCTGAGTTCACCAATGAGTTGGGTATGGATGCCTTTCCACAGTGAGCGAGCCTCTGTGTAGGGGTCCATACCGGGAAAAGGGGAATGGATCATATCTGCTTGTGTTGTCATCCATTACGCTCCTTATGTTTGCGCAGATTGTGGAACAGGTACGGCCGTTTGTCAAAGGGAAAGAGAAGCGTTATTCAAGCGAGCAAGTAATCAATCCTTTGTGATAATTGCGGCCAGAGAGTCGAATTCTTCCCAGGCCAGGAGAAACCCGTCAATTGATAAGCTGGTAGGGCCAGAATCCTGAGCTGGATCGAGTAAGGCAACATCAACTGCGCTGATATTGGCCATGACCAGGGCATGAAAGCCAGCAAAATTGGCCCAGGGTAACATGTCTGCCCGGACAAAAACGATAGGAAACAAACCGGCGTTCAAGTGGCTTTTAAGATGGTCAAATGTAAATGAACCAAAGAGAACCTGATAACCTTTTCGTTTTAAGCGCCTCACCCGGCTGGCTGGTGTGCCATATTCATAGCTGCCCAGTATTCTGGCTATTTCTTTCTCTGAGCGGTCATCACCCAAAGAGGCCAGAACCATTCGGACACAGGCTGGGAGACAGGCGCCTGGGTTACTTTGTCTGTAATGTGGCGCCGGTATAGAGCCTGCGGGCATGTTGCATAATTTCCTTTTGTATGGCCGAGTTACTCTGTAAGCTGCCAGTTTGGGCGTCTACATGAATGTTGCCCACCTGCCCCAGGTTGCCGAAACCTGGCAAGGATAACATCACCGGTACACGCCAGGATGCCTGTTCGCCATTGATTACAAGTTCCGGTGTTTGCGCGACAAGTCCGGTACCTAGTTCAGGGATCAGGGTACGGTTTACAAGGCGACGCGCATCTTCGGCTGTGATTTGCAATGTGGCCTGCACATGAAAATCAAGGTGAATGGGCGACGATTTTTGGTCCGCATCCGATGTTACGAATATAGTTGTCATACCTTGCTCCTCAAAAAGTGTGTTGATGGTTATTGTGGGGCAGGCACGGCCGTTTGTCAAAGGCCACAAGATTTGATCATCATGGAACGCCGGTTGTGCTGGTGGGATGGGGCAACGGCCGTAACCCCCAGCTCTGCAAGGTATGATTTATGGCGGCACGCACTTTTCGGACTTCATGGGGAAACCAGGCGTACAAAACCGGCGTCAGTTCTGGCTGTGGCTGTTCGCGCAACAGTTGCAGCAACAGATACTTAATCTCGTGATCAATCGTTTCCAGGCATGGCCACACCTGTTCTGGTGTGCCCTCTGCCTGCCAGGTAACAAACCACTCCAGGATGCGCCTGACCCATAACACTTTCACCCGTTCCCAGCCTGTTTCGGTGTGAAAAAGGAGGGGGATGCCGTCGCGGGTATATTCATAACCCAGCCAGCCGTGGCGAATGCACCAATCAATTTTCTGGCCGATGGTCACGGCCGTGAGGTGGCTGAGTGCGCCAGACTCCGGCAAGTTGTTCCATCCATGCCGTCGCGCCTTCTGGCTGCGAGAGCCGTTGAGGATGAGGGTAACGCCCGCCCGGCCGGCGTCGCCAATAATGCTGTCGGTGGCCATTAGGATGGCGTCAACCTCGGCCTGGGTGGGTGGTTCGGCCGGCAGGGAAAGGTGAACG
>CAZOPF010000170.1:0-7236 GCA_964581605.1 uncultured Ardenticatenaceae bacterium | reverse complement strand
GTAAAAAGAAACTTGGCAGCAGAAACAAAAAGACCGTTGATTATCCAGGAAATCAACGGTCTTGAGTCACAAGGAAAAGTAACAATCAGCTACATGGGGTTCTTTTCAATTACAATCACGCCCATTTCATCTCCTTTGGCGATGCAGTGTGTAGGCGTTACGTTATACCGCTTATCTGCATCGGCAAAGTTTTCCAATGCACCTTGCAAAACCCCTACAGCCAGATAACAAACAGGTGAATCAGAAGTACGGCCGGTACACATGGGGCACACATGAATGTTCCAATACCAGGCCGCATCATCTTCTTCCACACTCACATTTTGGTCACTTACCTGGTTAAAAAACTTGGCAAAGAATTGCAGCCCCAATGATACGCGCCGCTCAAAAGAGCCAATCTTCATCGCTGCACGGGCGGCTTTGGCAATTTGCCCAAAATGCTCAATACCATCGTTCAGCGTCTTTTTACCGGCGCGGGTAGCAAAGGCACGCGCCCCACGAGGGCCATACATATCCCAATAGGCCTGTTGTAACTTGCCCACATGGTCAAAGGGAAACTCTTTTTTCATGTTGTCGGGGGGATAGTTGCCAATATACTCCGGGAGTCCAGCCAGGTTCAGCAGGGAATTGACGCCATTTTTGCCGATGATTTCTTCTGTTGAAATCAAGAGGATGCGCATCCACCTGTTTGGGTAGAAACAATTTTCATTTTGTGTGCCTGAACTCATCTTTACCTCCAACGGCCGAGTAACTGAAATGAAGTTCCTTAAATTGGGGCTAAACCAATCCTTTTCTCAAGAGAACCCCTCTATTTTTGTAAGAGCTTGCTAATTATAGTACACCTATGCAAATCTTACATAACTAAAACAGAGTGGATTACCTGGGAAAATTATACTATGTCTAGTTAACTGCTTC
Organism: uncultured Ardenticatenaceae bacterium; assembly: GCA_964581605.1. Lineage (GTDB taxonomy): Bacteria > Chloroflexota > Anaerolineae > Promineifilales > Promineifilaceae > CAADGU01. Next base: position 6,324 of record CAZOPF010000170.1, on the reverse strand, counting down.
AAGGATAGCGCATTTTTGCAAAAAATGCTTATGATACACCGGATTTTTATCTCATCGTTCAATTCACCCACCAGCCCGGAAAATTTTGTGCAGGCAGCCATTAGTTGTGCAAAGAACTCGTAAATGGCTATACGTGCTGGTCAAACAGAATCAGGTTGCCATTGGGATCAATCACGCATGCACCATTTTTCATAATTAGCCAGTTTTGCGTTTGGTCCCCACCAAAGACCGCAAAACCCAGCTTTTTGATGCTTCAACATCTTGACCAGCCAGACTAACAGAGAAGGCTCCTAATTCCGCTCCTAATTCCATTTTACCTCCTATTTGGTGTTTATGATGGATACAGCCAGAATGGGTGCGGTGTGGCCTGTGGCTGTTGATAGATAGGGCAAGTATTGATACGCATTGTATCCATTTCGCATTTCCGTGACGACATCCTGAAAGAAAAACGGCCAGCAGGTGCTGGCCGTTTTTTAGTGATGGTCATGGGCGCCATGGGCGTGCCCATGGGCCAGTTCTTCGGCAGTCGCCGGCCGTAAGCCCACTACTTTCACCTGGAAATAAAGCGCTTCACCGGCGAGTGGGTGATTAAAATCCAGCAAAACATTGCTTTCATTTACTTCCGCCACAATAGCGTCCAGCCCTTCGCCCGTTTGGGCGTCGCGCATACGCAGTTGCATCCCTTTTTCCAACTCCATGTCTGGCGGAAAAATGGTGCGTTCCACAAGCTGGTAAGCTTCTTCGTCGGTCTCGCCATAGGCGTCAGCGGCCGCGACAATGACTTCTTTACTGTCGCCTATTTTCATACCGGTCAGGGCGCGTTCCAGACCAGGAATAATCTGGTTGTACCCTTGCAGGTATTCCAATGGTTCCTGTTCAGAAGCGTCAATGATTTCGCCGTTATCCAGGCGCAAGGTGTAGTCCAGGCTGACGACGATACCGTCGGTTACGGTTAGCATGGTGTGTTCCTTACGGCCGTGACCTACAGTTTGCGCACGTCAGCGGCAGATGGGCCGCGCTGGCCCTGTTCAATGGAAAAGCTGACCCGGTCACCTTCGGCCAATGATTTGTACCCATTGCCTTGAATGGCTGAATGGTGCACAAACAAGTCTTTGCCATCTTCTTTGGTGATGAAACCATACCCTTTTTGGTCGCTAAACCACTTCACGGTGCCTTGCATCGTATCGCTCATTAGAATTGTCTCCTTTGCTGTAATAGCGTTGGGGTCTTATTTTAGGGGGGAGTAACACTAACCGGATGAGGCCATCCAGAGGGGTCTTATCTTAACTAAAACAAAACACTAAATTGATAATGCCGGAACTGTATCTGGGAATGAGGAAACTGGCAAAAAGGAGACGGCCGTCACTCAGCCAACGCTTATCGAATAGCAACAACCCGTCAGGCATCCACATCATCCCTGGCCGCATTTTTCGGTACAATAAAGCGAAGTGAAACAGGGTAAATGAACATGCGTATAGGGCGGCGGTATGGCCGGTTACGGCCGTGCCCCATCCCCAACAAGGAAAAACCCAATGCTCAACCCTTTCCGCGGCAGGAACCAAAACACATCCCAACCAGGCAACCTGGCCGGGCCAATGCCCCTCATTGATCTGCAACAGGTTGTTAAAACATATCCCACTCCCACCGGCGATTTTTACGCCCTGAAAAAGCTGGACTTACAGGTCAATCATGGCGAATTTGTGGCCGTCATCGGCAAATCTGGCAGCGGCAAAACGACGCTCATCAACATGATCACCGGTATAGACAAACCAACGGCCGGGGAAATTATTATGGATGGCAAACCTATCCACCATCTAGGCGAAGGAGCGGTGGCCGCCTGGCGCGGGTTGAATGTGGGGGTCGTCTTTCAATTTTTCCAACTCTTGCCCACCCTCACCAACGTCGAAAACGTCATGCTGCCCATGGATTTTTGCAACACCTTCCGCAATAACCGCGAACGGCAGGAACGCGCCCTGCACTTGCTCGATCTGGTAGAAATCAAAGAACACGCCTTCAAAAAGCCCTCGGAAATCTCCGGTGGGCAGCAGCAGCGGGTGGCTATCGCCCGCGCCCTGGCCAACGACCCCCCCATTCTGGTGGCCGATGAACCGACCGGCAACCTGGATTCTAAAACCGCCAATGCTATCTTTGATCTGTTTGAAAAATTGGTGGCGCAAGGCAAAACGATCTTCATGGTGACGCACGACAAAGACCTGGCACAGCGTGTGACGCGCACCATCATCCTCTCCGATGGTGAGATTATTGACGAGTACCTGGCGGCCGCTTTCCCCCTGATGGATGAAGCCCACCTGCGCGAAGCGACGCGCCAGTTGCAACCGCAGTCGTTCAAGCCAGGTGATGTGATCCTGCGCGAGGGAGAGCCGCCGGAGAAGTTTTACATTGTCAGCCAGGGGGCAGTAGAAGTGTTGCTGCGGGAACCAGATGGTTCGCAGATTGCCGTAGCCCGGCTGAAACCAGGGCAGTATTTTGGCGAAATTGCCCTGCTGCGGGGTGGGGCGCGCATCGCCACCGTTATTGCCGACCCTGGCCACGAGCATACGGAAGTGCTGACGTTGGACAAGACCGCTTTCCTCAAGTTGATGGATTTATCGCCAGAAACCAGAGAAGAAACAGACCGTGTGGCCGAAGAGAGAGCCAGAGAGACGGAAGAGAAACGGCCGTAAGCACCCCAGACATCCGATTTCTTTAAGTAATCGTCTGTTTCCATGCCCTATTGTTTTTTTACGCAACTTCTTTTTATGATAGTGGCGGCCGTAGCCCACACACGGCCGTGAACTTTCATAAAAGGAGATTCTCATGCGATCTTTACGATTAACCCTCTTGCTGTGTAGTTCTCTATTTTTATTGGCAGCCATCTCCACCCTCCACGCTTATAATCCCTTCGCACCCACCGACACCCCTGACCCGGTGATGGCTGGCGCTCAAGCCACCGATTATGTTATTCAAGCACCCAAGATTTATTATCTCCATAACCCCTTGTGTGCCCCGATTTATTCACCTGATAACCCGGATACACCCACCGGCCTTCTGACACAGACAGTAGGGCGCACGGCCGTGTCTGGCTCTCCGCCACGCCCCATGTATGACTTCACCTACGATCTGTTCTGCGAGCCACCAGATGTGCCAGACATCATTTCCGACATCGTGGCCGATGACGATTACCTCTACTGGATTAGCCAGGATCAAGGCGGGCTGGTACGCATCTCTGAGGACCGCATGATCTGGGACAGTTCCCCACCTGAGGTTATTTATCCACACACCGTTCGTAGTTCAGAACTGGTGATCATTGGTGACTACCTCTACATGCTGCAAACGGACTTTGGCTCTACAGGTTTATATCGTATCCACAAAACTACCGGAGCAGCTACCCAACTGCTTACCGGCGCAGAGGTTGGTGCATATCCATACCTTTTCCAAACTGATGGGCAATACCTTTACTGGCGGCATGATAACAGTGTGCGTAACCTGGAACGCTACCGCATTTCAACGGGCGTTCATAGCATTATCGCCATCAATGTTTACGGTTATTATCCTGACGCTGCCAGCAATAAGGTTTATATTGGTTTTGATGATCGCATCCGCGTGTATGACAACAGCACCGGCACCCTCGGTTCGGCCATTTATGTCAGTGATGTACCGGCGTATATCGTCAGCCTGGCCGTAGATAGCAGCTTTGTCTACTTCATCAAGTCAGCGCAGACCGGTGGTTATACCCTCTATCGTATGCCTGTTGGCGGCGGCACGGCCGTGCCCATATTCATTGACGCCGCCTCCATGTCTATCTTGCAGCGATATGATGGGTACCTCTTCTTCTTGCATGGGGGCACCCTCAAACGAATACGCACCGATGCCGATGCGGCCCCATTGACCAACATGCGTATTGACGGGTTGGAAATTACCCAGGCCATCCAGAATGACAGCAACAGTGTGCCGTTGGTGCGGGGAAAACGCACGGCCGTGCGCCTGTTTGTCCGTTCCGATGGCGCAGCCATACCCCGTGTCATGGCCCATCTCTACCGCGTAGACGGCAGCGGCACGGTGATTGCCGGCCCACTCACGCCCATCAACCTGGATCGCACCAGCCACTTCTTACGTGTGCAATCCAGCCCCAATCGGGATAACCTCAGCGACAGCTTCACCTTCTTCCTCCCGCCAGATTGGATAGATGATCCCACCTTGCGTTTGCGCGCCGAACTCAACCCTTACCACTTCCCGCCCGAACCCACCTACACCGATAACACCCTGACCACCTCCACCTTCAACCTGGACGTTTCCCGCCGCCTGGAGACTCACTTTGTCCTCTTTGAATACGATTCCGGTGGCAGCCGCTACCGGCCGCGTTACGAACTGGACTTCCTGCAAACCGTCTCCTGGGTGCGCCGTGCCTTCCCCCTGGCCAGCACCCCTGGTTGGTATACAAATCCCAGCCCCGGTTTCCGCCCCGCCTATCGCTACCTGTACAACGCCGACCTGGGTGGGAATGTGGATGGTACCGGTCGCCACCCGGACTGTCAGCGGCGAATTGATCTGCCGCCAGGCAGTGATGGCTACCTGGATGATCCTTCGCTGTGTGCGGCCTGGTATGTGGTCTGCCCGGCGCTGGATGCCATTCGTGCCGCTGAAAGTTTGCCGGATAGCATCTTCCAGGTGGGTATGGTGGCCGATGATCGGGGTTTCCCGCGCGGGTGGGCCTGCGGCCGCGGCGTCAGCACCCCCTCCGGCCCCGGTGATTGGGGTTGGGATACCGATGGCTCGTATGCCGACTGGTACGGCGGCCACGAAATTGGGCACAGCCAGGGGCGCGGCCACACCTTCGGTGATCCCAGCTACCCCTATCCAGACCAGGAAATTGGCACCAGCGCCTATCGCGGTTTTGACTTTGGCGACATCGGGCTGAATGGGTTGCTGATCCCCCGCGTCTACCCGAACGAGTGGCATGACGTGATGAGCTACAGCAACAATCAATGGATTAGCGATTACACCTATGTGGGCATCAAAAACTTCAGTGGGTTGATGGCTGTGCAGCCCGAACAGACAGCCGGTGGCGACTATCTACAACTCAGCGGCGTGTTGTTCCCGGATGAACACGAGGCGGTTATCACTCAGGCGCGGCGGTGGACATCGCTGGGCTTTACACCCACGCCACCCACGCCGGGTGCGTACCGCATTCGCCTGCTGGATGGCAGCGGCGAACTGGCACATTATGACTTTACGCCGGTGGTAGGTGAGGATGATAGTGTGTTGCTCGTCAGCGAATTTGTACCTTTTGTGGTCGGCACAACGCGGCTAGAGATTACCCATCCCGGTTCGGGCGACCTGGCCTGGAGTTATGACCTGAGCGCCAATGTGCCGGTGGTGAGCAATGTGCAGTTGGTCAGCCCGCCCTCGCCGGTGAGCGGCCCGGTGACGCTGGATTGGGACGCCAGCGACGCCGATGGTGATTTGCTGACGTATGATGTGCTGTATAGCGATGATGATGGTGTTTCCTGGCAGGTGGTGGGTATGGGGTTGGCGGCTTCTACCGCGGAAATTGACACGGCCGAACTCGCGGGCAGCCTGCAAGGGCGCTTCAAAGTGATTGCCAATGACGGCCTGAACCAGGGTGAGGGGATGAGCGCAGCCTACAATGTGCAGATGAAAGTGCCCACCATTACCATTATCAGCCCGGCTGATGGGCAAACCTTTGTCTTTGGCGAAGAGGTGTACTTTGCGGCCGAGGTGTATGATTTGCAGGATGGAGATGTAACGGATATTGAATGGCGTGACCAGACAAACTTTTTGTTGGGGACGGGTACGGAGTTCTCGCAAGATGATTTGATCATTGGCGCGAATGAGATTACGGTCACGGCCGTGAACAGCGAAGGTCTCTCCTCATCCGTCACATTCACCATCTATGTAGACGATGAATGGCAGCCACCCGCCCCCGCGTTAACCATTGGCCCTGACCAGGTGAGTTTCTGGGCGGACGAGGGCGCTACGGCGCTGCAAACAACAACGGTGGCCGTGAATAATGTGGGCGAAGGGGAGTTTACGGTCACTGTGGCCGAGAATGCGCCCTGGTTAAGCGTCTCCCCGTCCGGGAGCAATACGCCATTGCAATTGACGCTCACGGCCGATCCCGCTTTCTTGGAACCTGGCCAGGTGTTAAGCACCGATCTGGTGATAACCGGTAATGCTGGTTCTGGTACGCAAACGGTGATGGTGCCCGTCTCCTTTGGTATGGGGGCGATTACACAGCCGGGTAGTGGCGGTAGTGGTGTGATTTATCTGCCGATAATTATAAAGCCGTAATGAAGCCGTAAT
>CAZOPF010000169.1:2850-7553 GCA_964581605.1 uncultured Ardenticatenaceae bacterium | reverse complement strand
TCGGCGGGCAGGCGGGTGGAGAGGTGCAGTTCTAGCTCGGTGCCGTCGGCCCGCTGTGCGGGCAGGGCGGCGTTCATGGTGCCGCTGGTGTTGATGACCACCACATCCCCGGCTTGCAGGTAGTGGGCGATCTGGTCAAAGCGGGTATGGCAAACCCGGTCATCCCGGTAATGGGAGACCATCAACTTCACCTGATCCCGCGCCAGCCCCCGCGCTTCCGGCGGCTGCCCCGCTTCCAGTTCCGGCGGCAGGTTGAATTCCAGGGTGGGGAGGGGGCCGATTTGGTGGGTGGCTAACATAGTTTTCCTGGTAATCGGTGAACGGCAATCAGTTCACCGATTACCGATTACCGACTTCCGTCAGCAACTCCCGCGCCTGGTAACGGCCGTTGGGCCAATCGCCCTCTAACAAGGTGACAAAGGCGGGCACGGCCGTTTCCGGCAGCGGGCGGTCAGAAATATCTTCGCCGGGGAAGGCTTCCTGGTGCATCTGGGTTTGCATATCGCCGGGGTCTACCCAGAAGACGCGCAGCAGGGGGTTTTCTTCGGCCAGGATGGCGGAGAGCTGTTCCAGTGCGGCTTTGCTGCTGCCGTAGCCGCCCCAGCCGGGGTATGCTTCCACGGCCGCATCGCTGGTCACGTTGATAATGCGCGCACCTGGTTTAAGTTGGGCGCGGACGGCCTGCAAGACGGCCAATGGCGCCACCACATTGACCTGATATACCTGTGATAGGGTATCCAGAGGATAATCTAACAGGTTGGGCTGGGGGCTGGGGCCTAAGTAGCTGGCGTTGTTGATGACGGCGTCCAGGCCGCCCGCCGCCTGAGCGGCCACAGCCAATGCCTGCCGGTGGGCCTTGTCGGTCACGTCGCCGGGCACGGCCGTGACCTGGGTGAGTGTACTCAGTTCACGATGGATGGTTTGCAGGGTGGCTTGGGTACGGCCGTTGATAATCAGATGCCAGCCGCGCTGTGCTAATGTTCGCGCCAGCGCCAGCCCCAGGCCGCGTGTCACGCCGGTTATCAAAACAGTGGGATGTGTATGGTCTATCATGGTAAGCCTTTTGTGTAAATTGTTTGTAGAGGCATGTTAGTGCCGCCAGAAGGGGATAAATCGCCTGCTACAAATCTTTTGACGCTAATACCTTATCATCCGTGGATTTTCCCCACATCTGGCAACGGGACAGCGACAACTACGTAGAAAGGACAGTTTTGAGACCTGTCCTTTTGGGCAGACATCTCTTTTCAGGCAGGCCCTGTTTGTTGGGAAGGAAGAAGTAGATAAAATCTGGCCCAAACGGTGTGGAGGTTGTCCTTGTGAGAGATATGAGTAAACCCTGGAGTCGTTCTACCCGGTATCTTGTTTTAATTTTGCTGCTTATCCTTTCCGCCATTTTGCTGTATCAGTCGCGGGCGTTGTTGGGGCCGTTGGCGGTCTCGGCACTGCTGGCGTTTGTGCTGAATCCGGTGGTGTCATTTGCCCATGAACGGATGAAGTTGAATCGTTCGTTGGTGGTGCTGCTGGTTTATCTGGCGTCGCTGGCCGGTTTTGTGCTGGTTGGTATTGTGGTGGTGCAGGTGATTTCTGAGCAGACGACCAGCCTGTTGATCGAGTTGCAGGCGATTTTGGAACAGATTCAGCAAACGTATCTCAGCCGCCCCTGGACGATCTTGAATGTGCAAATTCAACCGGCGGCGTTGTTTTCACAAACGGCCGCTTCCACCCCGGACTTGTTGCAGGCGGATGTCATTTTTCAGGTGGTGCAGGCGACGACGACGAATTTTGGCTGGATTTTGGTCGTCATTGTGACGACCTATTATTTGTTGTTGGATTGGGGGCGGCTGCGGGCATGGGTGTTTCGCTGGCTGCCGAATGGGTATGAAGGGGACGGCCGTCGCCTGTATGAAGAAGTGCAGCATGTCTGGCGGCGCTACATTCAGGGGCAGTTGCGATTGTCTGTGGTAGTGGGTTTTCTGACGGCCGTTGGCGCGCTAATGATTGGTTTGCCTGGGGCCGTCGTGTTTGGTTTATTGATGGCTGTTTTCAATGTTATCCCTTCTGTAGGCTCAACCATTGTGGTGGTTATTGCGGCCGCTGTGGCCCTGTTTGCTGGCTCCACGCTGTTTGAGATGTCTAATGTTCTTTTTACCCTGTTGGTCATTGCGGTCATGAGTCTGGTACAACTGGTGGAAAATATCTGGCTACGGCCGCGCATTATGAGTAGCAGTCTGAATATCCATCCAGCCGTTGTTTTCACGGCCATCATCGCGTCGCTGGCATTGGCCGGGATACTGACAGCCCTGGTCATTGTGCCCGTTATTGCCTCAGCCGCCATCATGGCCAAATATGTCTATTTCAAGTTGTTTGAGATGGATCCATGGGAGAACTGGTAATTGAGTAATTGGGTAATTACTCAATTGCTCAATTACCCAATTACCTATTTACGCACCATCGGCAGGAATGTCTGTTCCAGCAACGGCCGTACCAAAAACAACCCCTCCGTCCGGTCACTAATGGCAATGACCCCGCTTTCAAAATAAGGATAGACCGCCCAGGCCCCCTGTTCATGCCCGGCAAAGTTGTTCGGCGCGAAGTTGTCAAAGTACGCGGCTTGTGCCAACGTACCATTGGCAATCTGGCGTAAATCCAAAATGCGCAATCCGGCACGCAAATTACCAATGTAGGCATAATCGCCCCGCACCCAAATGTTATGGTCGCTGCCTGTCGTCGGGCCGTTGTAAATAACCGGCTCTTCGGGAATGTTATCCAGGTCAGACGCATCCCAAATGAACACCCGCGTATTCAGCCCATGATGGTGTTCATCATCCATATCCACTGAAATGAAATAGTGATGGTCTTCTGTAAACCAGGCGCTATGGGCGCGTTCGGCATGGTGGTAGTCGCGGATGGCAAGCGTAACCGGCATTGTTTTAGAAGTCACATCACCAACGACCACATTATCATCGCTGGCGACCAGGCAAATCTCCCGCCCCTGATAATCGGCGTCTGGGCCATGATACAACACACATTGCAGGTCAGAAGCAATGCCGCCAGCGCCATAACAACCGGCATCTGCCGGGTTGAGTGGGTCTTGCAGGTCAATCATCACCGTGCCGGTGTTGCAGGCGCCGGCGCCGCGCCGTACCACGTAGGCATAACCGGTAGCTTCATGGATGAAGATGTTGTGCCCGTCCACAATGCCGTCGTAATGGGCCGTTTCGCTAAAAGTGGTGGGGGTGGTAATGCCCCGCAGCGTGGTCAGGTCAAAAATCTGCAATCCATTCTGGCTGGGCGCGTCGCCGATGATGTAGGCGTAGTTTTGGTACACTTTCATATCACGGAAGGGAGAGAGCGTGGCGGTGGGGAAATGGGTGGGCAGCAGCCCCAGGTAGGTGGGGGTGAGCGGGTTGCTCACATCTACAAAGGCCGTGCCTTCTTGCAGCCCCACTATCACATATTCGCTGCCCGTTTCCGGGTCTGTCCAGCCCCACAGATTAGCCACCAGACTGTTGGTAATGGTGGCCCCCAGTTCCATTTTGCCAGTGTAAGAAAGTAAATTGACCCGATCACAGGGATAACCGGCGGCGACGCCATTTTGGCAGACGGCGGCGGTGCTGCCGCCGCTTTGGGCCATTATCTGCTGCTGCCGGATGAGGGTGATGGCGGCTAACAGCAGCACGGCCGTTAGCCATAATACGCGGTTGGGTCGAGGGAACATGTACAAACTCCTTTGCAGAATTATGAATTATGAAATTCACCTTAACGTTTACAATTATGGCGCTTTTCTAATACCTGACAAAAGGAAAAGGAATGTTTTATGATTCGTCGCACACTCACGTTGGTTTTGCTGGTTGCCCTGCCGTTGGCATTGGTGGGGCTGGTCACGGCCGTGTTCGCCCACATCTCCCCCTCCGATCACCGATTGCCGATTACCGCCCCCCACGCACCGATTTACGGCACCTACCTGGGCGGCAGCCTGCCCGATTACGGTTACAGCATTGCCGTGGACGATGATGGCGGCGTATACATCGTCGGCCGCAGCGAATCTATTGATTTTCCCACCCGTACCCATACGCTGCCGCCGAATCATGGCATTGATGCCTTTATTGCCAAATTTAACCCCGATGGCAGCCAGGCCGAGTATATTTTCTGGTTTTATACATTGACTTTTTTTGCCCTGGATGAGGCGACCGATATTGTGGTGGATGACCAGGGCTACGCCTATGTGGTGGGGAACACGGCTTCACCCGATTTTTGCTCCCTCTTTGGCAACGTGCCCGGTTATGACACCACCTATAATGACAGTGGCGATGGCTTTTTGCTCAAGGTGGCGGCCGACGGCAGCGGCCTGGTTTATTGCACGTTTCTAGGTGGATTGGAGCCAGACCGGGCTATGGCTGTGACCATTGACGATGAGGGAAATGCTTATGTGACCGGCAGCACCACCTCGGTTGACTTTATTACCAGCACGAACAGTGTGAATAGCCAACCGGCGGGGGAACGGGATATGTTTTTACTGGTGTTGGATGCGGCGGGCACGGCCGTGCTCCATGCCTCGCGGTTGGGTGGCAGCAGCCAGGAAGAAGGGCGGGCCATTGCGCTGGACACGGCCGGAAATGCTTATATCACCGGCTGGACAGATTCCACGAACTTCACCATGACCACAGGCGTTCTGGGGCCGGCGCTGCATGGCAATTTTGATG
>CAZOPF010000169.1:0-2750 GCA_964581605.1 uncultured Ardenticatenaceae bacterium | reverse complement strand
GGTGGTGGCTGATTTTACGGCCGTGCCCCCCACCGGCCCCGCGCCTCTCACCGTCCAGTTCACCAATCTCTCGTTAGGAGAAATTGTCAGCACCACCTGGCACTTTGGTGATGGGCAGGCCAGCACGGACTTGAATCCCCGCCATACCTATGCCCAACCCGGCCGTTACACCGTCACCCTCACCGTCGCCGGGCCAGATGGCACAGATAGCCTCATCCAGCTGAACGCCGTGCACGCCTGGTGGCCGATTTATCTGCCCGTAATCCATAACGTGGCCGAGTCACTACCAAATCCGTAAGCCGCGATGCGTGACTTATGACCTCTGCACGCATGGCGCATTACGCATCACGCGTTACAGGATATAATTCCCCCATGAAACCAAACTACCCACCTCGTCTCTCTATTGCCCACCTGCCCACGCCGCTGGAAAAGCTGGAACGGCTTACCCGGCATCTGGATGGGCCAGACATTTACATCAAGCGGGATGACCAGACCGGGCTGGCTGGCGGCGGCAACAAGACGCGCAAGCTGGAATTCCTGGTAGCTGACGCTCTCAAACATGGCTGCGACCACCTCATTACAACTGGCGCGGCGCAAAGCAATCATTGTCGCCAGACGGCCGCCGCCGCTGCCAAATTTGGGTTGGGGTGTAGCCTGGTGCTGCGTGGGCAGCCACCTGCGGCCGTCACCGGCAATCTGCTGCTTAATCATCTGTTGGGGGCGCACCTCTATTGGACGGGTGACCGAGAACGTAGCCATGTAATCCCCGAAATTGTGGCCGAAGTGGAGAGAATAGGGCGCAAACCATATGTCATTCCATTGGGCGGCTCTAATGTCTGGGGGGCAACGGGGTATGTGCTGGCTATGGAAGAATTAGCCGCCCAATTGAGCCAGGCCAACGTGAACATTGATTTTGTGATTGTGGGCAGCAGCAGCGGCGGCACCCAGGCGGGCATGGTGTTGGGGGCCAAAGTGGCGGGCTTTCACGGCCGTATCATTGGCATTAGCATTGACCACCCCGCCGATGAACTACAAATGCACGTCGCCGCCCTGGCCACAGCCACGGCCACACACCTGGGATTGGGGATTACGGCCGTAGCCGACCTGGTAGACGTAAATGACGATTATTTAGGTGGGGGGTACGCCATTGTGGGCGAAGCTGAACGCGAGGCGATTCGCATGGTGGCCCAGCTAGAAGGCATTTTGCTCGACCCGGTGTACACAGGCCGGGCTATGGCCGGGTTGATAGACCTGATTCGCTGGGGCGCCTTCACCCGCGGCCAGTCCGTCCTCTTCTGGCACACTGGCGGCACGGCCGCCCTGCCCGCCTTTGCCGACAAATTGCTCTGAGTTGTCAACAAGATGGTTTCTCCCTGATTATTGGTTTTTCAGCACGCCCGCTATTTCTCACCAACAGATAGTTTAATGGACATCACCACGTATCAAACAGAACTGGAACGAGAACTCACCGGCAACATCTTGCCCTTTTACAGTACGCGGGCGGTAGATAGGGCGCAGGGTGGCTTCGTCGGGCGTATTAACCACGCCGGGCAGGTGGATAATATGGCGGCTAAAGGAGTGGTGCAGCACGGCCGTCTCCTGTGGACATTCTCCCGCGCTTACCGTTGGCGGCCTGACCCCGTCTACCGGCAAATGGCCGACCACGCCTACGCCTTTTTGCGCGACCATTTTTGGGATGAGCAACACGGCGGTTTGTATTGGCTGGTGGCGGCGGACGGAATGCCATTGGCCGACCACAAACTCATCTATGGGCAGGCGTTTGGGCTGTATGGCTTGAGTGAGTATCATCGGGCGACGGGCGAACAGGGGGCATGGGACACGGCCGTAACCCTTTACCACCTCATCGAACAACACGCCGCCGACCGGGAGCAGGGCGGTTACTTTGACGCCTTTCACCGCGATTGGTCGCCCTACCCGGAAATCAACGTAGACCAGGTGCCCGGCCACGTGCCCAAGACGATGAACAGCCATTTGCACATTCTGGAAGCATACACCACCTTGCTGGCCGTCTGGGATGACCCTGCCCTGCGCGCCCGCCAACATGCCCTTGTGCGCCTGATGCTCGATCACATCCTTGACCGGCCAACCGGCCACCTGAAACTGCACTTCACCGCCGACTGGCAATCGCTGACCTCACCCATCTCCTACGGACACGATATTGAAGCAAGCTGGCTGCTGGTGGAAGCGGCCGAAGCGTTGGCGGATGAGGAGTTACTGGCGGAGGTCACGGCCGTAGCCAGCCACATCGCCCACGTCACCCTGCAAGAAGGGGTAGATGCCAACGGCGGCATCTTCAATGAAGGCGACCCTAACGGCGTTTGTGACCGCAGCAAAGATTGGTGGCCGCAAGCCGAGGGCATGATCGGCTTTTTCCAGGCATATCAACTCACCGGCGACGAACGATTTTTACAGGCGTCATTGAATTGCTGGCGTTTTGTGCAGCAGGTGTTCATTGACCGGCAGGGCGGCGACTGGGTTGCCCACGTCGGCGCGGACAACGTGCCCGCCCCCCGTGACAAAGCCGGTATCTGGAAAACACCCTATCATAACGGCCGTGCCTGTCTGGAATTGATAAAACGTGTTTTAGTGTTTGAGTGATCGTGTGATTGTGTGTTTGAGTGATCGTGTGTTTGAGTGATCGTGTGTTTGAGTGATCGTGTGTTTGTGTGTTTGAGTGTTAAAGTATTCAAGTTCCCCAAAACCAAAACACCAAAACACCAAAACACTAA
>CAZOPF010000168.1:0-8230 GCA_964581605.1 uncultured Ardenticatenaceae bacterium | reverse complement strand
GTAATTGGGTAATTGGGTAATTGCGTAATTACCCAATTACCCAATTACTCAATTACATCTCCTTCAACAGTTCCAACGCCGCCAGCCGCCCCGGCGCGCCCATAATGCCGCCGCCGGGGTGGGTGCCGGAGCCGCACTGCCAGTAGCCTTTGATAGGTGTGCGGTATTTGGCATAACCGGCGGCCGGCCGCAAGAACAACAACTGCGATAAACTCAATTCCCCCTGGAAAATGTTGCCCTGCGACAGGCCGGTGGTGCGCTCAATATCTACCGGCGTCAGCACCTGTCGGCCTACAATCAATTCCTTGATGTTGGGGAAAAATTCGGCCAGCGTGTTCACCACCGCGTCGCCAAAAGCGTCCCGTTGGGCATCATTCCAGCCACCGGCCAGATTGTACGGCGCGTATTGCACAAAACAGGACATGACGTGTTTGCCCGGCGGGGCCATCTCCGGATCAATCATGGAAGGGAGGATGATGTCTATATACGGCCGTGCGCTAAACTCCCCGTACTTGGCATGGTCAAAGGCTCGCTCCAGGTAGTCGGTGTTTGGGCTGATGGAGATGGCCCCGGCCATCAGGCGGCGGCTGGCGTGGCCCAACTGCTGCATCGGGTTGCCGGCCAGATCAGGCAGCCCATCCAGCGCCAGATTCACCTTGCCGGACGAGCCATAAATGTTGAACTTGCGAATGGCGGCCACCAGGTCACCGGGCAGCTCTTTTTCATCCACCAGTTTGAGAAAGGTCAGTTTGGGGTCCAGGCTGGAGATGACCACATCGGCCTGGAATTCATCCCCATTTTCCAGAGCCACGCCGGTAGCCCGGCCGTTGCGCACCACCACCTCTTTCACGGCCGCATTCACCTTGATTTCCGCGCCAAACGATTGGGCCGCCCGTGCCAGCACCTCGGCCAACCCGCCTGTGCCTCCTTTGTGGAAGCCCCAGGCGCGGTACGCCCCGTCAATCTCGCCCATGTAATGGTGCAGCAGCACATAGGCCGAACCGGGCGACCGTGGCCCCATAAAGGTGCCGATGATGCCGCTAGCGGAGAGCGTGGCCCGCAGCGGCTCCGATTTAAACCATTGGGCCACAAAGTCGGCCGCACTCATGGTCATTAGTTTAGCCAGCAGGTACAGCTTTTCCTCGCCCAGCCCCAGGAAGTGGCGGGCCAGGTTGGCCAGCCCCAACAGTTCCCCCGGTTTGAAGCTGGTGGGGTCGGGTGGGATGATGCCCAGGATGTATTTGACCGCTTTGGCCATGAAGTACATGTTACGGCCGTACTCATCATACGCATCCGCATCCCGTTGGCTGAACTGGGCAATGCTGCGCATGGACTCCCAATGGTCATTGCCGCGATAAAGGAAACGGCCGTCGGGCAGCGGCGTCAGCGTACTTTCCAGCGGCAAAATCGTCAGCCCATGCTGCGGCAGCCGCAAATCGCGGATAATCTCCGGCCGGAAGAGGCTGACCACGTAGGAGAAAACGGAGAACTTAAAGCCAGGGAAAATCTCCTCCGTCACACTGGCCCCGCCCACCAGATGCCGCCGTTCCAGCACCAGCACCCGTTTACCGGCCCGGGCCAGGTAACCCGCCGCCACCAGCCCATTATGCCCCCCACCGATGATGATTGTGTCATATTTGTTTGCCATTGTGTCCACCGATTACAAATCGGCGTCTGCTACACACAAACCCGCTGAAGCGGGTTGCTCCCCTCTATGTTGCGCGGCTCAGACGGTAAATTGCCTTAGTAGTCGTTACGTTAAACCGAATCCGCGTCAATCCGCTCAATCCGTGTTTATCCGCGTACCAATTTCTATTCTGAACTGTATCTGAACCGGGTATGGGCGGCAAGATGGGGGTATAATGGCGGTAGAATGAGATTGAGAGATACAGAGATTAGGAGACTATCCAGTCTCCGAATTTCCTGGTCTCCGAATCTCCTGATCTCTCCATTCGCATTATCTGACGAGGAGAAAATTATGAACCCCACCAAAATTGCCATTATCGGCGCGGGCAGCGCCAGTTTTGGGCCGACGACGTTAGCCACCCTCATGCGCGAGCCAAAGCTGCACGGCAGTGAGCTGGCGCTGGTTGATCTGAATGAAGAAGCGTTAACAACAGTCGCCCGTGTGGCCGAACGCATGAACGAAGCGTGGGGGGCGCATATGAGCATCCGCGCCAGCACCAACCGGCGGGACGTGTTGGCCGGGATGAACTTTGTCATCGTCTCCATTGAAGCGCCGCCGCGTGAAGAACTGTGGCGCATGGATTGGGAAATTCCGCGCAAACACGGCCTGCGCCAGCCGTATGGCGAAAACGGCGGGCCGGGTGGATTGATGCACGCCTGCCGCCAGATTCCGCCCTTCATGGAAATCGCCCGCGATATGGAACTGCTCTGCCCGGACGCCTGGCTCATCAATTTCAGCAATCCGCTGCCGCGTATCACCCGTGCGGTGAGCAAATACAGCCGGATTCGCACGGTGGGCAAGTGTCATCAGATTAATGTGGGGTATGGGCTAACGGCCGTGCTCCTCCGCGAGCGTTACAACATCCCCATCCCGGATGGGGTCAACCTGCATTCTGATCCGGGGAATGTGGGCACGATACACCAGATGGCGGGGTACGGCCGTGCCCATTTCCACATCAAGTCCGCCGGGCTGAACCATTTCATCTGGCTCATGGACATCCGTGACAAGGAGACGGGCGAAGATTTATACCCGGCGCTGCGGGCGGCGCTGGCCGACGCACCGCCGACGCTGGAGCCGTTTTCGCTAGACCTGTTCCGCATCTTTGGCCTGTGCCCCATTCCCGGCGACACCCATCTGGTGGAGTACCTGCCCTGGCTGCATGACCCATTGGCAAAACCGTGGGAAACGTACCAGATTCCCCTCTACGACTGGGGTGGTAACGAGGCGGCGCGGGACTTTTTGCACCACATGATGCGGCAAATGGCCGATGGAACGATGCCGGTGGCGGGGATGCGCGAGGCGCACAGCGAGGGAGCGGTGGAGTTGATTGCCGCTATGGCTGGCGATGAGAATTACTACGATGAAGCGGTCAATATCCCCAACCGGGGGGCGATTGCCAATTTACCCGCCGAAACAATTGTAGAGATTCCGGCACTGGTGAGCGGCCTGGGGGTGCAGGGCGTCCACATTGGCGAGATGCCGGAAGCGATAGCGGAACTGCTGCGGCGGGAGGCGGCGTTGGTGGAACTGGTGGTGGACACGGCCGTGACCGGCGACCGCCAGTTAGCTCTGCAAACACTCTTGCTCGACCCGATGATCAACGACATCGGCCGTGCCCGCGCTATTTTGGATGATTACCTGACGCAGTTTGCCCACGTATTGCCGCAGTTTTAAGAAGGAGATTGGAGATTGGAGAATAAAGATTGCCCAATCTCCTAATCTCTAATCTCTAATCTCTCTATGTTATAATCCCTCCATGCCAAACGAAGAGAAAAAACTCGACAAAGAACTTTACCGCTATGCGCGGGAACAGTACCGGGCCTGGAATCTGGCCGAACAGCGCGACCGCTACCTGACGGCGCATGAACGTACGCCGGAAAAGAATTGGCAATACTATCAATCCTGTTGGGCATTTGCTTTGAAACTCTCGCCTAAGGCCAGTGAGTGGCAAGAAAAACAGGATGTGGCTGATTGGGAGCGTTATTACGAACGCCTGCGCCGATTCGAAGAATGGCGAATTGAACATGGAAAAACAACTTGAAGAACCTCTGCAAAGAGCCATTTCTTTTCTAGAAAACAAGGGTTATCGGTATGCCATTATTGGCGGTATTGCTCTGTCTGAATGGGGATTCGTTCGTATAACACGAGATGTGGATGTCAAGGTGCTTGTGCCAGATATGGACTATGCTACCGTGCGTGAGTTATTACGGGCAGCGTTTCCCATTCGCGCCAGAGCGCACGTCCCGGAAAACCCGCTCATCGTAGCTGTGGAAATAGAAGGGGTCATTGTGGATTTTTTGTTGGCGCTGCCGGGTTATGAGGAACTCATCATCGAGCGGGCGGTACAGCGTGATTTAGGCGGTTGGTTGGCGTGGATTTGCTCGGCGGAAGACCTGATTATCCAAAAAGTGGTGGCCGGGCGCGGCAAAGATTGGCCGGATGTGGAGGCGCTGTTGATTGAACAGCACGGCCGTCTGGATGAACCTTATATCGAAGAATGGCTGTCCCAATTTGCCGAAGCATTGGAAGAGCCGCAGCTTTTAACCGATTACCAGCAGCTTGTGGCAAAAGTTAACAAATTGGGCGAATAAAGAGGACAGTATGAGTGGAACAAAAGTAAATGTGCCGGAATTAGCCAGACTGCCCGCGTTTTGCCATGCAGTGGTGGCCGGGGATTTTATTTTTGTGTCGGGCACGTTGGGGACAAAGTTGGATTCAATGGAACTGGTAGCGGGCGGGACCGGGCCAGAAACGGAGCAGACGTTACGCCACATCGAGCGCATCCTGGCAACTTGCGGGGCGACGCTGGCAGATGTGGTGAAGATGAATGTGTATCTGGCGGATATGGGCGCGTTTGCGGAGATGAATGCGGCTTATCTGGTGGTGATGGGCAGCGACCCACCGGCGCGGATAACGGTGGGGCGGGCGGAACTGGCATTGGGCGCGGCCGTAGAGATTGACGCAATTGCTTATAAGCCGAAGGGGTGAGCAGATAAAAGGGTTGGTTTCGACAGGTGAGTACGGCCGTGTAACACCCGCCTCAAATCCCTGCGAAACCACCCTTCTTTTTTGTTGCTGCACAACAAGATGGGTTACATGCCATGTGCCCCCTGTAAGAATTAGCGATCCAATGTGCCTAAAGGCAGGCCAGGAGGCAACGGCCGTGGCTGTGCACAGTGACTCTCCACCCGGACATGCTGCTCCTGAAGCGACGAATCATAAAAGGTGTGCATCACGTCCAGCACATGGTAGGCCAGTTCCCCCGAAGCGCGATGTGTACGGCCGTACCTTATCCCATACGCCATATCCGCCACCCCAATGCCCCGCCGCACCTCGTCACTGTGTGTCAGCGGTATCTCTTCCCACTCATGGCTGGCCGACCGGCGCAGCCGCACCGGGCCGCCAAAGATGTTCGGGTCGGGCACACTGAGCGAACCGGCGGAACCATAAATCTCAATGCGCGGCAGATGGTGCCCCCAAGAGTCAAAGCTGGTGATCATGGTGGCAATGGCCCCGGAGTGCATTTGCATCGTCCCGGCCACATGCGTGGGCACATCTACGCTGATGCGTTCGCCATTGGCCGCCACCCGCTCCGGGAAAGAGGCGCGGGCCATGGCCGCCACTGAACGCACCGGCCCCAACAAATGCACCAGGGCGGTGATGTAATACGGCCCCATGTCAAACAGCGGCCCGGCCCCCACCTTGTAGAAGAAGGTGGGGTTGGGATGCCACCCTTCCGGCCCATGACTGAGCATGAAGGCGGTGGCGGCCACCGGCTCGCCAATAGCCCCTTCGTCAATCAATTGGCGGCAGGTTTGCAAACCGCCACCCAGGAAGGTGTCCGGGGCGCAGCCAACACGCAGCCCTTTTTCCTGCGCCGCTTGCAGGATGGCCCGGCCGTCATTCCGTGTGATCGCCAACGGTTTTTCGCTGTGAATATGTTTGCCGGCCGCTATCGCCGCCAGGCTGACTTCGGCATGAACGGCGGGAATGGTCAGGTTGATGACGATCTCGATCTCCGGGTCGGCCAGCAGGTCGGCCGCGCTGGCATACACGCGGGGGATGTTGTGTTCGGCCGCTTTGGCCTGAGCGATGGCGGGCAGGATGTCGGCGACGGCCGTGACCTGCAATATATCAAACAACCGGCAGCCATTGATGTAGGCGCTGCTGATATTGCCACAGCCAATAATTCCAACTTTAACGGGTTCCATGGGCTAATCCTTTTTCAGTGAGATAGGTATAACTTTGCTGCACGGCCGTGAGCATGTCCGTCGCGCAGCGATCTAATTCCACCACCATCCATTCCGCATACTGCGCAGCGGGAATGATGGTGTTGTAGTTCATCACGCCCTGGCCGACGGCCGTCATGCTGGAGTGGGTATTATCGGCCGGGCCATCTTTGACATGCAACAGGGTGAGGCGTGATCCCAGGTCGGCGACGGCCGTGAGCGGTGCCACGCCGCCCACCTGCACCCAATAGGTATCCAGCTCAAACTCGACCGTTGGGCGCAGATATTCGAGCCAGAGGTGGTACGGCCGTGTCTCACCCACCGGCTCAAACTCAAACCAGTGATTGTGCATCAGCAGGGTCAGGCCATGCGCGGCGGCGACGGCGGCGGCCTCATTCACCCGGTCGCAGAGGCGGCGGATGCTGTCCACACTTTTGTATTCGTCGGGTGGCAGCCAGGCACAAACCAGCCGGGAACAGCCCAACGCCGCCAGCCGATCCAGCACTTCGTTCTTGTGTTCCCCCAGCGGCAGGGGGGCATGGGCGGCGCATACCGCCAGCCCTAATTCATCGAACAGGGTTTTGGCGCTGACGGCCGTGACCCCTTCCGGAAATCCGGCCGTTTCCACCCCCACATAGCCCATCTCGGCAATACGGCGTATGGTTCCGGCAAAGTCCTGCGCCAGTTGCTCACGCACGGTATACAGTTGTAAAGCAATTGGTTTTGTCATATTAAACTCCAACAGAATTTATTTAACCGCAGAGAGCGCGGAGGGCGCAGAGATCAAAGAAAGAAGAAATCTCCGCGGTAGAAAAATGGGATTTGTCATTCAATCAGCCCTGTGACTCTATTACCACTTTCCAGCCAACGAATCTCGTCGGGCGACAGGGTGCAGGTCACGGCCGTCAAATTCATCTCAAACTCGGCTACGGTGCGGCTGCCGATGATGGGGAAGATGTGCGGCGAAACATTTAAGACGTAGGCGACGGCGATTTGCATAGGGGCCAGGCCGCGCTCGGCCGCCAGTTGGCTGGCCCGCTCCAGGCGGGCGAAGTTATCCGGCGTGCAGTAAGAATCCACGCACACCCGGTCCAGCCAGAAGTCGAAGCTGTCCAGATTATCCGGGGTGAAACGGCCGGAGAAGAATCCGGCGGCGACGCTTGACCAGGTGAACAGGGGGATGTTTTGGCTGGCATACCACGCCCGCTCCGCCTGCCCCGCCGCGCCGCTGACGGAGATGCAGCCGGGCCAGGGTGGTTTGGCGGGCACGGCCAGGCTGAATTGCGGACTGACGGCCGTTAACCCCACCAGCCCGTTTGCCGCCGCATACTCGTTCGCCTCTTGCACCCGCACGGCCGTCCAGTTTGAGCCACCATATGCCCGAATTTTGCCCGCTTGCAGGTGTTCATTGAAGGTGTCTACGATGACGGAAACGGGTACGGCCGTGTCATCCCGGTGCAGCAGGTAGAGATCAATGTAATCCGTTTTCAGCCGCGCCAGGGAATCGTGCAGGTCGGCGGTGATGTCGTAGGGGGTCACGCGGTCCCGATCCTGGTTGGGATGGCCGCATTTGCTGAGGATGAACACCTGCTCCCGGTTGCCGCGCCCGGCCATCCATTCGCCCAGCGCCCGTTCGCTGTGACCGCCGCCGTAGGAGTGGGCGGTGTCAAAGGCAGTGCAGCCCATTTCAAACACGGCGTCGAACAATGCCTTGGCCTCGGCGACAGTGGCGGCGGTGATGAAGGCGGAGCCTTGCACCAGGCGGGAAACAGGTTTGGCAGACGGACTATCTGGTTGGGTGGGGAAACGACTGTAAAGCATTTGGCTGTTAAGCGTCTGTGTCATCAATAGCCTCCACCGCGAATTGTAGCCAGAACAGATAGCGCCTGCCAGCCGTTCGTGTGGCAATCGCCTATTCCTCTGGAGCGGCTGCTGGCCCTCAACCTGCAACGGGCAAATCATAAATCGTAGGGGCGGGACAGGCGGGGTTTACGCTGTCTATTCACCAACGCCGCCGCCCCGCCTGTCTCGCCCTATGGCGGCCAGGGTGAGACGACGCGGGGAAAAGATGTTGGGTAACAGGGAAGTATCGTCCGCGTCGTCCCACCCCTACGCAGGCACGTTTGTGATTGGCGATTGATGATTGGGACGGCCGTGCTGGCCGCTTAACCTGAGTGACGAGCAACTATTGGGACGGCCGTTGGCGTTGAATTTGGCGCGGGCGGGGAAGTAGAGAGGGGGGAACGGCCGTTTCCTTCCGGCCGTCATCATAGCGAATAATCCAGATATAAGTTAATGCCTCTTTGTAACCGTG
>CAZOPF010000167.1:0-8327 GCA_964581605.1 uncultured Ardenticatenaceae bacterium | reverse complement strand
TATTCACCATCCGTCCACACCGGCTGATCCGGGTCGGTCTCTATCGTAATCTCCTTGCCACGCCAGATAAACTGGTTGGCCATGTCCGTATGCAGGTTGATCATCCGCCCAGCGGCCGCCGCCAGGGTGCGGATATTGTGATTATCCAGCACAAACACATCCACCAACCCATCATCTGGCTTAGAAAAGTCGCCTGTCACCGCAATGCCCGTACCCGCTTTGGCCGCGTTCACAACATACAACTTCACGGCCGGCATTTCAATCACCTGCCCATCAATCGTGAGGCGATAGTGAACTTCCCGGTCTTTATGTTCCCTGGCGCGATGGTAGGCATTGACCACGTAGGCAAACGTACCGTATTTGTCTTTGTCTTCGCGGCTGGTTTGTTCTTCTGGCTCAATGCCCACATAAAGCCGTTGAATAAAGTAGGCATCGCCTAACTGCACCACATCAATGGGGCGCAGCCGGCCACCGGTACAGAGCAGTGCCGTGGCCGGCCGCAGCTCTTTGGGCGTACCCAGTTCGGTGGCAAAACCGTTGCCCGTGCCACCAGGCAAGACGCCCATCACCGCATTCGTGCCCAAGATACCGTTAGCCACTTCATGCTGGGTGCCATCGCCGCCATATCCGGCCACCAGGTCAGCCCCGGCTAAGGCCGCCGCTCTGGCCTGTTCGGTGGCATCGCCATATTTCTTGGTGATGCTCACATTCCAGTCTACATCGTACTGCTTAAAGACATCGTTCAGCGTATTGAGAATGGGTTCGTCTTTACCCGCCGCCGGGTTGATTACTATATGGATTTTTTTGTAGGGCGCTTCTATCATCGTCAATACCTCTTAGTGATCGTTTGCAAATAAGTTAGCGATTGGGTAATTGCGTAATTAAGTAATTGAAGCGGCTAATTACCAAATTACTCAATTACATCATTACTGCACGGTTACTTATAAATCTTTGTTGACTCAACGTGCAACCTTCTGTTCAATTTAATCAACGAGGAGGTATTCATAAATGCGCCTGTTGGCATCTGAGGATGCCAATTCCTCTTTGGCGAAATTAAAATTGCACATGGGGTTGTCGTTGGTTACTAAGCAGCTAACCGCCGGCAACCACTTCTTGGAATACTCCGCTTCTACACCATTTTGGTACTATGCGCATACCTGGCAGTTGCCTTATCCTCTTATCAGGCATAATTTGTATAATCAATCCCCGATTGTGCCGTGACTGGAGAATTGGGTCAAGGTTATCTGCATATCTTGATCCCCCAGGTAGAGTAGGATTCTGAAATGACGGCCGAAGAGATGGAACGTGGATTGGCGATATTTGCCATTTTGGTGGCACTCTGTGGCATGACCGAAAATGCTAGAAATCACGAGTTATTCCTACCAAAAAACACGTGGCTTCAGAGTTCCTTCACTCTAGCGTGGCGGCGCATTTGTACCTATAGATAGCCCGCTTTAAGATTGGACTATCTACCGGTATGTTGTAAATATGTTGTAAATAACCCATGAAGACAACACCCCCATCCCATTTTCATCTGATGGCCAAACCAACGGGCGCGATCTGTAACCTGGCTTGCTCCTACTGTTTTTTTCTGGATAAGGAGCTGCTCTACCCTGGAAGCACCTTTCGCATGTCTGATGAAATGTTGGAGAACTATATCAGACAGCTCATTGAGGGCCATCGTTCGCCGGAGGTAATGGTGACGTGGCAAGGCGGTGAACCAACCTTGATGGGCCTTGAATTTTTTCGCCGGGCAATGGAATTTGAGAATCGGTATCGCCGACCTGGTATGACCTTTGTGAATACCATGCAAACCAACGGCACCCTGCTTAATGATGAATGGTGTGAATTTTTCAAAGAACATAACTTCCTGATTGGGATCAGCATTGACGGGCCGCGTGAACTGCACGACGCCTATCGCGTGAACAAAGGCGGGGCGGGGACATTTGACCAGGTGATGCGGGGATTGCGGCTGCTGCAAAAGCATCAGGTTGATTACAACGTGCTGACCACCGTTAATCGCATCAACGCCGATTATCCACTGGAGGTGTACCGATTCCACCGCGATGAAGCGGGCGCAGACTGGATACAATTGATTCCAGTGGTTGAGCGCCTTGACCCACAGGGCTTATCCCTATATCAGGAAGGGACGGCCGTTTCGGAGCGCTCGGTACAGCCAGAACAGTTTGGCCGCTTTTTGACCGCGATTTTCGACGAATGGGTTATGAATGATGTGGGCAAGGTGTTTGTGACCACCTTTGAAGCCGCCGCAAGCAACTGGATGGGACTGCCTTCGTCTGGCGTGTGTGTCTTCAACAAAACCTGCGGCTCGGCCCTGGCGCTTGAGCACAACGGTGATCTTTACTCGTGCGACCATTTTGTCGAACCGAACTACCGCCTGGGCAATATCGCTGTGAACGATCTGATCGAGTTGGTCGCCAGTGATCGGCAGCAAAAGTTTGGGCAAGACAAGTTTGACACCCTGCCCCAGCAATGCCTGGACTGCCAGGTGCGCTTTGCCTGCCATGGTGAGTGCCCCAAGAACCGCTTCATCACTACAGGCAATGGTGATCCGGGGTTAAATTACTTGTGCGCTGGCTGGTACCATTTCTTTACCCATATTGATCACCCTATGAAAATTATTATCTCGCTGCTGCGTGCCGGCCGCCCGGCCGCCGAGGTGATGCCCATTCTGGCCAGGGAAGCGGCAGACCTGCAAACGGCCGTAGCCCGGGCCGGACGAAACGACCCCTGTCCTTGTGGAAGCGGCCGCAAGACTAAACAGTGTCACGGCCGTAAGCGTGTGGGCACCGTACCTCAATCAATCAGATTACCTGTCCACCAGGCCCCCCCGCGAGCAAGAGTGGTAGCGGTGTCTGAATAACTTTTGGTTGCTTACCCAACTGAAAGAATCATGTCATTCGGTTTAATACTCTTTAGTAACCGTGCAGTAATGATGTAGTTGTTTTGACGGTTGAGGAGCAGAGTAACCCGATGAACTGGAACTTTATGATCTCACTGAGTATAAAATGTAGCCTGGGTTAGCACCCTTTTAGCTGTGCCTACCTGTGTTCGGACAGGCGCATCCCGCCGTCTACGTGGGGCAGTATGAGCCAGGCGAGCATGAAACCAAAGAGAGCGCCGGTGGCAAAACGAAGCCAGGGTGGGCTTTCGCGCAGGGGGAAGATTGAGCCAAGCAGTTGTTGGAAAGACGAAGGTTCACCGCCATTGAGGGGGAGGGCGTAATAGCCAAATAGCTGGCTGAAACCGTCCAGGGCAATTGGCCCCATGCCGATAATGAGAAAGACGAGGATGGGCAACGGCCGTATCGCTACCCGCTTGCGCAATAACCCATACAGGATTCCCCCAATCAGCACAAAACCATAAATGGCAATGTCACGTTGGCACAAGGCGGTTTTGTAACCCATCTGTTCGTTGCCCACAAAACGACGCGCTGCCAGGAAGAAGTTGGCCCAATTGTCGGGGCTGGCACCTTCAAATTCTTCAATGTCGTCCGTGTAGGCTTCCAGCGGTTGGTAGTTAGTGCCTGCCAATTCACGAGGGTAGACGGGTTGCTCGCCAAAAAGGAAGAAGCTGCGCGAAGCCATCTGGTGGCACAGGGGGCTGTAAACGGTATAAATCACCCGCGCCGGACCGGCCAGGCCAGCGTTCATCAGCATGGGAGCCAGGATGGGCAGGAAGACGTAAATGGCGACAACGGTGTTAAACACGGCCAGCCAGTGACGGCTAAACCATTGGGAAAACTTGTCGGCGCGATAAGCGATATTCTGTGCATTGTCAGGTGGGGGTGCATCCATGCAGGGAAGTATAGAGTAAACAGGGCATGGTGAACAGTCTATTCTTTTTGCCGATGAGAGCCTGTTCCATTTTTGAATTGCTGTCAGGGATGAGGTGCCACATTAGCCCGTCAAGGCCGTTGGCACCCCATCCGCATCCATATCTACCGGCGGATGGATGCCAAAAGCGTCGGCCAGACGCACAAACAGGTTAAAGAGTGCGCCGTCATATACCGCTTCCGCAATCTGGGCGTCGCTCCAACCCACATCGCGCAAACCCTGCACCTGTTCGTCGGTGATTTTGTAGGCGTGCCGGGTGAGGGTTTCCACAAATTCCAACAACAGCCGTTCCGCTGGCGTAATGCGGGCCAAATTAAGATCACCGGCACGCAGGGCAGCGGCCGTTTCCACATATTGTTCGCCTAGCAACTGCAAGAACCAGGCATGGGAACTCAGTCAGTAGTGGCAGCGGTTCAATGCTGCCACATACGAGGCAATCACCTCGTGTTGGGCGCGGGTCAGCGCCCCATCCGCAAAATGCAACCGGGACGCATCCATGATTGCGCGCAAGAAGTCCGGGCGCAGGCTCATGGTGCGCAAAATGTCGGCCACATACCCCCGCTCCGAACGCGCCCGGGCGATGTTAAATACCTCAGCCACTTCTCCTTGAGCTTCCACATCTTCGATCCAGGCAATTCGCGCCATCTCGTTTACCTCCTCCGAAAATAACCCTATCTCCTGTGTAAATGGTGGCTGGTGGCCAGGGGGTAGTGGCTTGTACCAGCCACCAGTAACCAGCCACTGCCAAATTGTACCTGACGATAAACCGCCAGACATCTGGCAATCGAAGTAATCAGGGAGCGTGGTTGCTACCCTATCGCCTGCATGATATTCTATACCTCATCATCGAAATGTACGCAATTTGCAGTCATCCGGTGACTTTAGATTGTTGATTACCTGCAAGGAGATTCTCATGGTTCCAGCAAACAGCCCAACCCGTTCTCCCCTTCGCCTGATCCTGGTTTTTATTCTGGTGATTCTCGTGCCCCTGGCCATTGGCATTTATGCCGCCCCGCGTGCAGTGCCGGAACCCAAAGTGGGCGTCATTCGGCTCTATTATGAAATTTTTGGTTTGAC
Source organism: uncultured Ardenticatenaceae bacterium (assembly GCA_964581605.1). Classification (GTDB taxonomy): domain Bacteria; phylum Chloroflexota; class Anaerolineae; order Promineifilales; family Promineifilaceae; genus CAADGU01. The sequence continues at coordinate 3,393 of CAZOPF010000167.1, read as the reverse complement.
GGCCGAAGAGTTCAAAGCCCAGCTCGACTATGCCCGCAACGACCCCTCCATCAAAGCGGTGGTCATCATCATCAACAGCCCCGGCGGCACCGCCAATGATAGCGAAGAGATGTATCTGGACGTTCTCAAAACACGCCAGGAAATGCCCATCATTGCTTCGGTAGATTTTTTGGCGGCCAGCGGGGCGTATTATGTGGCCGCCGCCACCGATGAGATTTACGCCAAACCAGGTTCGGCCGTTGGCAGCATTGGCGTCATCACCTCCCTGCCCGATGGTGTCTTTATCGAGGAAGATTTGCTCACCACCGGCCCCTACAAAGCGTTTGGCGGCACCCGCGATGGCTTTTCCCGCCGTGCCGAAACGTTGAAAGATGTGTTTGTCAACGCGGTGGCTGTGGGGCGGGGCGACCGGCTGCTGGCTGATTTTGAAACCCTGACTCGTGCGGAGATTTTTGACGGCGTGACGGCGCAGCAGATGGGGTTGATTGACGGCATGATCTCCACCCAGGAAGCGATTGCCAGAGCCGGTGAATTGGCCGGTCTGCGCGATTATGAAGTGGTGGAACTATACCCACTGACCTTTGCTGATGATGGGGGCACCGATACCTTGGCCTACCAGCCACCGGAAATTGACCTGGAACGGCTGTGGGCGATGCCCTCGAACCTTCCGCCCGGTTTGTATTATCGCTATATCGAACTACCCAACCGTTAGGGGGAGATGAAAATGAAAAATGCCATCCTTCTACTTGTGATCTTCGTGGCCTTGTTGGTCGCGCCTTCTGCCTATCGTTACCTCCGTTATTACGACCTGGGTGGGGGGGAGCCGCGGGGCGAGATTCCGGTTTATGACCCCGCGGAAGCGGTTCAGCCTGTCCCTACGCCAGCTACGGGTAGTTTTGCCGATGCCCCAGAAGTCAGTGATGACCTCGTTCAGGGCAATGTTTTGCTGGATATGGCCCATGAGAATGTGTTTACGGAAACGGAACTGGGCTTTTTTAACGGCCGTCTCTCTGCTCGTGGCTTCTCCGTCATTCCTCATACCGATGGCGACCTGGCCGCGGCGCTGCGGGCGGTGAATGCCTATGTGGTCATTGCGCCCATACGGCCGTTTACTTCAGCAGAACTCCTGGCCGTCAGAAATTTTGTAGCCAACGGTGGCCGTTTGCTATTGATAGGCGACCCCACCCGTTACAATATCCAAATTGAAGAGGATTTGTTTGATTTCATCGTCATCATCGAGGATGACAAAATCCCTCTGAATAGTCTGGCATCAGCTTTTGATCTGAACTTCAACGGCGATTACCTCTATAACCTGACTGAGAATGAAGGAAACTTCCGCAATATCATTCTCAGCGGAAGTGGGTTGGCTGCCGAAAATACTCTGACGGCCGATGTGGAGCAGATAGCCTTTTATGGGGCACATTCGCTGGATGTGGGGCCATCGGCAACGGCCGTCCTCTCCGGCGACGGCAACACCTGGTCTTCAGCCACCGACCGGCCTGGCGGGCTGACGCTGGCCGCCACCAGTGCTGATGGGCAGGTATTGGCGCTGACCGACCTGCACTTTATGCTAGAACCGTATTTCACAGCGTATGACAACGGCCGTTTCATTGCCCATATTGCCGATTGGCTGACTACCACCACCGACCGGGCCACGACTCTGGCTGACTTCCCCTACTTTTACCGCCAGCCTGTCAACCTGGTTTATACCGGCCAACCAGACCTGGGCGCGCAGGCATTTAACCAGGTGATCGCCCTGCAAGAAGCATTTCGGGCCATCGGGCAGCAAGTGGTGATGACGGCCGTGCCCAACGCCGACCAGGACACCCTCACCCTCGGCCTCTACAACCAGGCAGATGAGAGTGTACTGGAGCTTTTAGCCAGCAACGGCATCACGTTTACCATCGAGCCGCCCATCCTCACCCTGGAAGAGACAGACGCCTTGACAGAAACAGAAGAGACCGAAACACCGCCCACCGACGAGCCAGCCGAGGATGAAGAGGATGTGGAACCAGAAGAAGAAACGCCTGCCGAACCCGAAGCGATCCGCCTGATGCACACGCCGCTGGGCAACGTGCAAATGTCAGGCACGGCGTTGGTGTTGCTGGATGCGGGCGACGGCCGTAACCAGGTCATCGTCCTCGCCGCCAGCAATGAAGGGCTGGACAACACCGTAGACCTGCTGCTTTCCCTCATCCCCCTGAACGCCAGCTACGAATCGGTCGGCTGCCTGGTGCAGGGCAATCTGGCGCTCTGCCCCACCGGCGTCAGCAACGAAGAAGTGGAAGCCGAACTGCTCACCGGCGGACAGCCTGGCGGAGAGGAACCCGAAGAACCAGAGGAGCCTGAGGAACCCGAAGAACCCGAAGAACCGGGCGAACCTGAAGAACCCGCTCCCGACCTTGACGCCATTGATCAGGGCACCATTGAACTGGATGAAACAGTGGAAGGCGAATTGGGTGAAGAAGAAAGCCACGCCTGGACATTTAGCAGCGGCCCGGCCGTCATAGACATCACCGTGCAAGGCGATGACGAAATGGACGCCGTTCTTGAATTGTACGACCCCGATAACAACCTCATCACCTCGGCCGACAGCACCTTCTCCGGCGACCCCGAAGAAATCCTCGGCGCGGAAATTGAAAATGACGGCGATTACACCATTGTCGTCCGCGACTACTTTGATGACGGCGGCGGCTACACCCTCACCGTCACCGAAGCAGGCGAACTACCCTCCGAAGGAGACGGCGAAGGGGAAAGCGGCGCGATTGAAAATGTCTTCCTTTTTGTAGATGATGACGGTGAACCATTAGGCGAGGGCGTCAACAGCGCCGACTTGCTGCTCTCTCTGCTGAGTGAAAGCTACGAAATCACCACCTGGGTAACTTCCGAAGACGGCCCATTGGCCGATGACGCTCTGGACGAAGTAGACCTGCTCATCTGGGATTCTGGCGACTATCGCAACGAAGACGGCTTTTTTGACGACGATACCATTACCATCTTCAACTACCTGGATGAGGGCGGGATGCTTTTTTTAACCGGCTCCTCGCCCACCATTCTGGCCGACGCCGAACTGGCCACGCTGGTTGACCTGGAAATTACCGGCGACGATCCCATCCTGCTAGACGGCCTGGAAAGCGGTACAGTGATAGAACTGGATGGTAGCCACCAGACCATCCTGTCTGATTTATTGGGTTCAGACGCGGAAGAAGGCTCCACACCCTTCTTGCTGCGCGGCCCGGCCAGCGACTCTGGCGGTGAAGTGGTGGGCATGGCCGTCATTGATGACTTCACCGCACAGCGATCCGTCATTGTGCTGCTGCCCCTGGTCATTCTGCCGGAAGATATTCAAGTAACCCTGGTCAATAACATCATGGCCTGGTTTGAAGCCAACGC
>CAZOPF010000166.1:0-8601 GCA_964581605.1 uncultured Ardenticatenaceae bacterium | reverse complement strand
GTTCCAGGTGAACTTGACTTGAAAATTACGGCCGTCAGGCGTACCATTCCATCCTTGCGTCAATATCATTCAAGGAGAAAACCACCCATATGCCCCCCGTCAACGAAACCCATCGTTTTTTTGCCCCGCAACTGAATATGCCGCCCCGTTTGCTGCTGGGCCCTGGCCCTTCCAATGCCCATCCGCGTGTTTTGCAGGCGATTGCCATGCCCCCGGTAGGCCATTTAGACCCCGCCTTCATCCAGGTGATGAATGACATTCAAGAAATGTTGCGTTACGCCTGGCAAACCAATAACCAATTCACCTTGCCTGTCAGTGGCACCGGCAGCGCGGCCATGGAAGCGGCCGTCGCCAACCTGGTGGAGCCGGGTGATGTGGTGTTGGTGGGTGTCATTGGTTACTTTGGCGAGCGGCTGGTGGAGATGGCTTCGCGCTACGGTGCAGATGTGCACCGGATGGATAAACCCTGGGGCGAGGTTTTCACACTGGATGAAATTCGCACGGCCGTAGAAACACACCGCCCCGCCTTGCTGGCCCTGGTACACGCCGAAACCTCTACCGGCGCGTTGCAACCAATGGACGGCATAGGCGATTTGTGCCGCGCCCACAACTGCTTGCTGCTGATTGATACCGTCACCAGCCTGGGCACGACGCCGATTTTCCTGGATGAATGGGGTGTGGATGCGGCCTATTCCTGCTCCCAAAAGGGGCTAAGCTGCCCGCCCGGCGCCTCCCCGTTCACATTGGGGGAACGGGCACTGGCGAAGCTGCACGGCCGTCATACCAAAGTGCCCAACTGGTATCTGGACATGACCACCCTCAGCCAGTATTGGGACGGCAAAACGCGCAGTTACCACCACACCGCGCCCATCAATTCCATGTATGCCGTGCGCGAAGGGTTGCGGCTGGTGGTGGAAGAAGGGCTGGCCGACCGCTGGGCGCGTCACCAGGCCAACGCCGAGCGGTTGTGGGATGGGTTGGTAGAGCTAGACCTGGCCCTCCATGTGGACAACCCGGCACAGCGCATCCCGGCGCTGACGACGGTGCGGGTTCCGGCAGGGATAGATGCACGGGGCACGGCCGTGCGCCTGCTCACCGACTACAACATCGAAATTTCCGGCGGCTTTGGCCCGCTGGCGGGCAAAGTGTGGCGTATTGGCCTGATGGGCCACAACAGCCGCCCGGAAAATGTGACCTTGTTGCTGGCGGCCCTACGGGAGATTTTGGGGCGATAGCGGAGATGATGAGACTGGCAGGTTGAGAGATCAGGAGATTCCATATCCCTTATCTGGACTTTTTCATCCCGCCATTTACCACGCTGATGTATGTCATGCTGCAAACATCAGCCCCTGGTGGGTTGCAAGGATTGGATTGGCTGTGGCTGGCTTTGGCGGCCGGTTTTGGCGGCCGTCATGGATATTGCCAGTATGGGTGGTACCGGATATACCAATCGGGATCGTCTCCCGGCCAACTTCCCCGGTTCTACCCCACAAGGTTGATTTTTTGGTGTGGAAATAGCTATATCTGGTATACAATTGGTTTTATCTTGTTGGCAAACCTGGTTGATCGGGCATCTCTTAGTAACCGTGCAGTAATGATGTAATTGAGTAATTTGGTAATTAGCCGCTTCAATTACTTAATTATCCAATTACCCAATCACTAACTTATTTGCAAACGATCACTTAGCTGCCAGACAATCGGGCAAAAATAATTTACTCTACTGAAGGATAAGGAGGCAAATAATTATGACCGCAACAGCAGTAGAAACAAAGTCACGTCCCTGGTGGTTGTTATTGATCCAGGGCATCGCCTTACTCGTTTTTGGCGGGGTATTGCTCTGGTCGCCAGACAAACGAGCCGACGCCTGGTTATTGCTGATAACCCTGCTCGGTATTTATTGGCTCATTACCGGTATTCTGGATATCGTGCATATGTTTCAGGATCATACGGCATGGGCCTGGAAGTTAATTATGGGGGTGATCAGTATCCTCGCTGGTAGCTACATCCTTATGTACCCGGTAGCCTCGGCCGTAGCCCTGCCCCGGATTTTTGTGCTGGTATTGGGTATCTGGGGTGTTATTCAGGGGGCCGTTGCCTTGATTATGGCCTTTCGCGGCGGCGGCTGGGGCATGGGCATTTTGGGCGTCATTGCCCTGGTCTTCGGCTTTATTTTGATAGGGAATTACTCTATGCCTGGCATGGGGTTGACCTTTATCTGGGTCGCGGCCGTTTGGGGTGTGATTGGCGGCATTATGATGATTGTGCAAGCCTTCCGCCAGCGAACGTGATACCTGATGCCTGATACGTGATGCGTGACCCTTCTCAGTCACGCATCACGATTTTACGGCCGTCACACACCCCTCGTTATTCCCCCATCCACCCGAATGTTTTGCCCGGTAATGTAACCGGCTGCATCCGAAAGCAGAAAGGCGGCTGTTTGGGCAATTTCCGTGACCGTGCCGGAACGCTGCATGGGGATTTTTTGCCGGGTTTCTTCGCCAATGGGGTAGCTTTCAATGTAACCGGGCAGCAAATTATTCATGCGGATGCCGTCGGCGGCGTAACGGTCGGCATAGAGTTTGGCAAAGCTGCCCAGCGCCGCCCGCAGCGACGAGGAAACGGGGAAAGCCAGCGATGGCTCGAAGGCGGCAAAGGTGGAGATATTGACAATCGCCCCACCACCCTGCTGCTGCATGAGGGGGGTCACCAGCCGGGCCATACGTACCACGTTGAGCAACAGCATTTCCAGCCCAGTGTGCCAACCTTCATCACTTATGTCAAGCAAATCCCCTTTGGGCGGGTGGCCGGTATTGTTGATAAGGGCGTCTACCCGGCCGTACCGTTCCACCGTCTCCCTCACCAAACATGCCAAATCGGCCGGTTTCGTCACCGACCCGGCCATTCCCCACCCACCCAATTCTTCGGCTAACACCACCGCACTGCCAGAGGGCGACATCAGCGCCACCGCATACCCCTGCGCCGCCAATTCCCGCGCACACGCCGCCCCCATACCCCGCCCGGCGGCCGTGATAATCGCTACTTTTTGCGTCTTCATCTATTCCCCACTATGGTTTGGCAGCAGCTGGCAAGTGACACCGGCAAAGATGACCTGCCACCTGCTACTCCGTCATTTCCCACAACCCCACCATATCCACATGAAACGTCTGCGGCCGCATGTCAATGGGCTGAATCTCTATCAGTCTGAACCCGTTGCGGCTAAACGCACGGCCGTCACGCGCAAACGTCGCCACATCTGAACTGGCGTAAATGATGCGTGACGGCCGTAGCCTCGCCACCCATTTTGCTGCCTCCCGCGACAATCCTTCCTTCGGTGGATGCAACACCAACACGTCTGGCTTACTATCAAGCATGGGCAGAACTTCCTCCACCGCACCTTCATACAGGGAAACGTTGTCAGCCTCCACATTCACGGCCGTATCCGCCACCGCATCCCGGTTCATCTCAATCGCCACCACCTCAGCCGCCTCATCAGCCAAAAAAGCGGTCAGAATGCCCACGCCACTGTACAGTTCCAGCACCTGCTCTATACCCGTGAGCCGGGCATACCGCAGCACCGTCTCCACTAAAAACTCCATCCCGGCGGCGCTGGCCGGTAAATGACAGCCCGCCGACACCCGAAAATCCCGCCCTTTGACTGTTTGAATAGTGAAGTTGTCGCCGATGAGGTTCACGGCCGTATCGTCCGGCAGCACAATCACCACCGACAACGGAAAATCCGCCTCCAACTCCGGCGGCTCTACACCATCCACCTCGACGGCCGCCAGCAATGCCTCATCATCCCCCACCCGCAACGTCAATTTGCGCAGCCCCGGCAATTCCAGGTCCACATCCTGCAACAACTCCACCAACATCGGATGAGAAATGGGGCAGCTTTCGATGGGAACAATACGCTTTTCAGATGGCGACCAAAAGCCCAACCCACCACCCGCCACCGGGCTAAGGCTCATCTCCATGCCATACCCCCAGGGCTGCGGATGGGGCCGTGTGGGGCGGACGGGCGCATCTTTCACATTGCCAATACGCAGCATCTGGTCAACCACCACCGCCTGTTTAGCGCGTAACTGCGCCTCATAGCGCATATGCTGAAAGTGGCAGCCACCACACACAGTAAAGTGTGCGCAGCGCGGTTCCACCCGCTCCGGTGATGTTTTCAACAGTTGCTGCAAATAGGCATACGCCACTTTGTTTTTTTCGGTGTGAACGGCCGCTTTTATTTTCTCGCCGGGCATGGCATAGGGCACAAAGATGGTGCGCCCCCGGCTGGCCCGCCCCACGGCGTAGCCGCCATTGGCAAATTCCGTCAAATCCAGCGTGATCGTTTCCATAAAGGTAATTGGGTAATTGGGTAATTGGGTAATTGCTCAATTACCCAATTACCCAATTACTAAATCCGACCTGTGGCTACCAGCATGGTAAAAGCAGCAATGAACCAGTGAATAAAAAAGGGGTAGACGAAGGATTGGGTTTGCCAGGCGATAAAACCAAAACCAACACCACCAAAGAGAGTGGTGAGCGTTTCCATTTCTGGTTTGCCCAGGTGCATAAAGGCAAAAGGGATGGCTTGCAGCCAGATGGCTGCCCCTGGCCCAAAGGCACGGGCAAAGGCAAACAGCATAAAGCCGCGCCAGATAAATTCCCAACCAAACAAGTCTACACCGGTGTAATAGATGATGGGCAGCACCCCTTTGGGAGCGCGTAGCTGGTAATAGGCGACCATGCCCGGCTGCCGCGCCACCAGGATGAGAACAACGGCCATTACCAGGCAGACAACGGCCGTCCACATCAACCCCACTCGCCAATTACCCCATTGAAAGCCATAGTCGCTCAACGGCTCCCGAAACAGCAAGGTAATGGTGAGCGCGGGGATGATGAAGTACCAGATCACCCGATCATACGCTTTAGTGTTGGTTATCTTGTGGCCGTACCAATCCAGCATGGGGATGACGGTGCAGATGATGATGACCAGAACAATATCCCAGTCGAAGGTAATACCACCAATAGTCACAGTACGGTTCCTCATGCCAAACCTCAGGGGGCGGGTGCAATACCAACCAGCAAGGTGAGACGGCCGTTCCCAACATTCTCCACCCCATGTGCCAGCCCTGCCGGGCACCAGACCAACTCTCCGGCGGCCGCTTCTACTTGTGTCTCGCCGAGTTGGAAACGGCCGTGCCCCGCCGCCACATAATAAAATTTGTCCTGGTCATCGTGGGTATGGGCGTGTTGCACCTGTCCCGGCTCCAGGCAGTTCAGCCCCAGCAACAAAGTGTCGCCGCGAAACAATGTTGTCTTGTAAAACTTTACCTGGTTCACCCCTTCATAATCGCCAATCTTCTTCACGTACTCCATCCTCTTCACTCCTATCAATCCCGCAAACGGCCGTGATGGATTATACAAAATCCCCTCACCAATTACCCAATTACTCAATCACCTCAATCCACCCAATCTGCCACATATCATCTGTCTGCCGCTCACCCTCTATAAACAGCGGCAGCCGTTCGCCCGTTTCCGCATCATACATGCCCATCCAGAGCGGGTAACGGCCGTGTGCCAGCCCCTCTGGTATCGTCAACACGTAGTGATCGGCAATCACTTCTCCCGCCGCCCAAACACGGGTCGGGTACTGCCCGGCGATGGGCTGGTTATCCCCTGTTGCCAATGGCGGCTGGCCTGCCTCGGCCAGATGTACCAGCGTCGTCAGATTGCCACCTGGGGGTGACAGCACCTCCCAGGTTATGTCAATTTGCACACTGTCACCCGGTTGTGCCGTTTCCCGGCTAAGGGCAACGGCCGTCACCACCACCTCCTCCCCCAGCTGCGCCAATGATGCGCCACTTGCCGGCCATTCATCCGGGACAACCTTCACTTCGCCAGCGGCCGTACCGCCATCGCCAGCCGCCAGCCGCACAAACAGACGCGCCAGGACAGGGGCTGCGGCCGTTTCAGCCAGCCGAATCCCCACGCGGTCCGCAATCAGTTCACCCGGCGGCCACAAGTTGGCCGGGTAGCGGCCCTGCCCATGATAGCTGTGAGAGTTACCCAGCAGCGCCAGATCACGCCCCAACAGTTCCGCCACCAGTTCAGGCGGTTCGGCAGGCACAGCATCTGCCCGCCAGTAAAGGGTGAACCAGACCGGATCGCCAGGCGCGGCCGTGTCCGTTTCCCGTTCCACCCCCACCAATACCAACCCTTCGCCCACATCCAGATTGAGGGGTACGGCCGTAGCCGGTAATTCGGCCACTATTGGCGGCAAAGCATACGCCGGGCGAATAACAAAAAAAACGCAGTACAACGTCGTCAGCAAAGCCAACCCTACCGCCAACCCATCCACACCGCGCCAGCGCCAGCGCGTCAGCCCAAAAGCCAGCGCCAACGCCAGCGGTACTATCGCCGGAAAGAGCAACCGCCCCTGCGCCGCCGGGGTACGCAGCATAAAAGCGACCAATCCGGCATATACCAGCAGTAGCCAGAGGAATAACAGGAATCCGGGGAACCAGGGAGCGGCGAGAGTGGAGATGGGAAATGGCAGATTAACCGTGCGATGGCTGGCATTCTCACCGTGCCGCCTGGTTACGGCCGTTTTCACCACACCCAGCACGGCCGTACCCACAATGCCTGCCCACACCCCATACACCCAGGCCGGGGCCAGCAAATTGAACCAGCCAAAGACGGCAAACAAGGAGCGCACCAACCCGCCCGTTTCGCCCAAAACCTGCCAGAGCGTGTAGCCCCGATCCCCTTCCGCCAGCCGGATGAACGGTTCCGTCGCCGTAAAGTCGCCATACAACTGCTGGTTGCGCAGCCACAACCAACCGGCCATGAGAACAACAGGCAGGATGACAAAGACGGCCGTTTGCCACAGCCAGTTCCAGACTTCTAGCCAGACGTTCGACTTCTTCGAGAAATTGAATGTCTTCAAGCTCCGCAAAAAAAGAAAACCAACCGCATAGAGCAGCAACAGCAGCCCTGCATTTTTAGTCAGCGCCGCCAGCCCACAAGTAATGCCCACCGACAGCAGGCGCGGCCGCGTCACCGGATGAAACCAGAGCCAGAGCAACTGCCATAACGCCAGCGAGGCCAGCAAAGTGATGAGTGGGTCATTGCTGATGCTGGCGTGGACAAAGTTGAACTGGGGCAGGAAGGCAGTCACGGCCGTAGCCAGCAATGCCGGGCGGGCATCATCCGGCCAGAGCAAACGGCCGCAGCCAAAAATACACACCAGCGTGCCCAACCCCAGCAACGCCGACAACATCCGCAGCCAATGGGCCGCCAGCGCCACCCCCTGCCAGGGCCACGCCTCCTGAGGCGTGTGCATCACCTGGTTCACATTGGACAGCCGGGCCGCGTCCCCGGCATAAAAGAAGGGGTTCAGCCACACCTGGTCGCGGGCGTTTGGGGTGGGAATGGGCAGGATAACGGCCGTGCCCAACAGATAATACAGTGGGGGCTGGGCTGCCTCCTGTGCCAGCCAGGGGTCAGCTGGCTCACCCACAAACGGCAACACCCGGTTATCCTTCACATACTGCACCGTAAAATAGTGCCAATGTTCATCCGGCGCTTCAAACAGGGGATTGACGACGCCATAAGCCAGGGTGATTAACAGATAGGCGATTAGAATGAGAGTAAGCGGTAATCTGTAATCGGTGATCGGTGGGTGCTCATTCATCTTTTGGGTTATGGGTCACGGATAACAGATTACGCATCACGGCTCACGCATCACGGCTTATAAACAGCGGGGTTCAATTCGGCGATATAAGGCAAGGTGCGGAAACGTTCCGCATAATCCAGGCCATACCCCACCACCCACACATCGGGAATTTCAAAACCGAGGTAGTCTACGGGGAAAGCGGTGTGATCGCGTGCTTTGCGCACCAGGGCACAGCTCTTCAATGAAGCCGGTTGCCGCCCCTGCAACGTTTCCACCAGATAATGCAGCGTATGGCCCTGGTCCACAATATCTTCCACAATCAAAACATGTTCGCCTGCAATGGGATCACGCAAATCCATGAGCAGCCGCACTGCGCCAGAGGTAGCGCCTGCTTTGCCATAGCTGGATAGGGCCATGAAATCTACTACATGGGGAATGGTCAGCTGGCGGCACAGGTCGGCCAGGAAGATAAATGCACCTTTGAGAACGCCCACAATGTAAAGCCGCTCTACACCGGCATAATCGGCTGAGATTTGTTGGGCAAGCTCAAAAACATGCTGCTGAATGGTAACTTCCGAAACGAGAATACGCGCCAGGTCAGGGGAAAGTTGGTTTGTCATGGGGCTGGATGATACCGCAACGGCCGTGACTTATTCAACTACACCTGACCAACCTGAATTTGAGGAGTTCGCACGCCCACGTGCAAACGAGCAGCACGCCTACGTGCTGCTCTTGTCACCCACAAATTTAGTTTGTTGAGGTGCTGCACCGGCTACCCACTATCGTCACAGCCAGGACAATTACAGCACTCAACAAAACCCAGGCCATACAAATTACCGCAAACAGCCACATACTTTGCCTCCATTGACCACAGCGTAGCCGGAAGCAAGCAGGCTGGCTTTAAGAAAGAGTGTTGCCAAATTTAAGGCAAC
>CAZOPF010000165.1:7576-8696 GCA_964581605.1 uncultured Ardenticatenaceae bacterium | reverse complement strand
TGCCACCCTCACTGCCCATACACATGCGTATACCGATGATGCAAACTGGCAATATCGGCCGGGTCAATCTCCTGCACCGTGCCAATTTGCATCGCCAGCCAGACGGTGCGGGCAATATCTTCCACCATCACCGCTGCCTTCACCGCGGCCGTCGCATCCTTGCCCACCGTAAACACCCCATGCTGTTGCAGTAGCACGGCCGGGGAATGGCCAATATGCTCCACCACCTGCTGCCCAATCGCCTCGCTGCCAATCAGCGCAAACCCGGCCACCGGAATCGGCCCGCCAAACTCGTCAGCGATGGCCGTTAAACAGCAGGGAATCGGTTTGCCCACGGCCGCAAACGCCGTCGCGTAGGGGGAATGAGTATGCACAATGCCGTTCACATCCGGCCGGTGGCGGTAAATGTAACAATGGCTGGCCGTATCCGACGATGGTTTCAACTCCCCTTCCACCATTTCACCATCCAGCGTGACCACCACATGGTCTTGCGGCCGTAAATCCTCATACCGCACCCCACTCGGCTTGATCACCACCAGCCCCGTCTCCGGGTCCCGCGCACTCACATTCCCCCCCGTCCACTTCACCAGGTCATTCTTCGGCAATTCCATATGCAAAGCAAAAAGTTGTTTTTTGAGTTGTTCTAACATGATTTTTGGGAGACCTGACAGGTTTTCAAAACCTGTCAGGTCTTGGTCTCCGCCTTCAACGCCTTCAACCGCTTCATCACATCATTCGCCCCCCGGCCAAAATAGTCGTGCAACAACTGGTATTCGGCGAACAGCCGGTCATAGACTGCCTCATGCTCCGGGATGGGCGTGTAAACCACATCTTGCAGCCGGGCCATGTGCGCGGCCGCCTCCACAATTGAGTCGTAACCCCCGGCGGCCGCTCCCGCGGCGACGGCCGCAAACATCGCCGAACCAAACGCTCCCGCCTGCTCCGTACCCGCCACCTTGATCGTCCGCCCGGTCACGTCCGCATAAATTTGCATCAACAGTTTGTTCCGGCCGGGCAGCCCACCGGCGGCCACCAGCTCCGTCACTGGCACACCACTGCGCTCAAACGACTCGATGATGATGCGCGTGCCGTAAGCGGTGGCTTCAATCAGGGCGCGGTA
>CAZOPF010000165.1:0-7476 GCA_964581605.1 uncultured Ardenticatenaceae bacterium | reverse complement strand
CCCACGCAGGATTGCCCCGCTTCGTAACCAAACAGGCCAGGCACGACGCCATCTTCCACCACACCGCACATGCCTTCCACCACCCGTTCCTGGTCGCCGATGAGGATGTGGCAGGTGCTGGTACCCATGATCATCACCATCTGGCCTGGTTGGGTCACGGCCGTTGCCGGGGCGGAAACATGCGCGTCCACATTGCCAATGGGCACGGCCGTACCCACATTCAGCCCCGTCAACCGCGCCATCTCGGCCGTCAACCCGCCCGCCTTTTGCCCTAATGGGTAAATCTCCCGTGACAACTTATCCTCCACCACATTTTCGAGCGCGGGATGGAGCGCGGCAAAAAAATTGTTTCGTGGATACCCTTTCTGTTTATTCCAGATCGCCTTGTACCCGGCCGTGCAGGCATTACGTTTTTCCTGCCCCGTCATCTGCCACACAATCCAGTCGGCCGCCTCCACAAATTTATCGGCGGCCGCATACACCTCCGGCGCTTTTTCGGCCGTTTCCCAAATTTTGGGGATGAGCCACTCCGAGGAGATTTTGCCGCCGTACCATTTCAGCCACTCCTCGCCCATCTGCCGCGCTGTTTCGTTCAACTGGTTGGCCTGCGGCTGGGCAGCATGGTGTTTCCACAACTTTACCCAGGCATACGGGTTGCTCTGCCACTCCGGCAGGAAACAAAGCGGCGTGCCATCTGCCTTCACCGGCAGCATGGTACACGCTGTAAAATCGGTGCCAATGCCGATCACATCATCGGCGCTGACGCCACTTTCGCGCAAAACCTGGGGCACGGCCGTTTTCAACACTTCAATGTAATCCTGCGGGTTTTGCAGGGCAAAATCGTGGGGTAAGGGACGGCCGTTGCCCGGCAAATGCTCGTCAATCACCCCATCCGCGTAAGGGTGTACGGCCGTGGCCACCTCCTCCCCCGTCTGCACATGCACCAATACCGCCCGCCCCGACTCCGTGCCATAATCCACACCAATTGCATATTTCGCCATCGTTTTCACTCCCTGAGAGATTGGAGATTGGAGATTGAAGCGACCCCAATCTCTAATCTCCAATCTCCAATCTCCTCTTCACAACGTACTTTCCCGCACCATCAACTCCGGCAGCAGCCGGATCGGTTCATAACTGACCGTCTCCGGCTCGTTAATCATCGCCAGCAGCCGCCGCACCCCTTCGCGCCCCAAGGCGGCCGTATCCTGGCGCATGGTCGTCAACGCCGGGTAGAAAAAGGCCGCTTCGGGAATATCGTCAAAACCGATCACGGCCAGCTCCTCCGGTACCTGCCGCCCCACTTCCCGCGCTGCTTTCAACGCTCCCAACGCCATCTGATCATTACTCACAAACACCGCGTCCATCTCTGGCCGCCATTCCAGCAATCGCCGCAGGCAGCGTTCACCGCTGCCCGCGCTCCAGTCGCCATAAGCAATATAACTTTCGTCCACCTCACGGCCGTTTGCCGCCAACTCCTCGCGCCAACCCAACTCTCGCTGCCGCGCCTCCCACCAGCTAATCGGCCCCGTAATCAGGCCGATATGCTGCCGCCCCTGTTCAATCAGGTGTCGCGTTGCCAGCCGTCCGCCAGCCCGGTTATCAATCACGGCCGTCATCTGGTTTGGCCGGGGTTGGGCGCTCAAAAAAACAATGGGTACAGACAAATGGGGCAATTCCTGTTGAATCCCGTCCCGGTTTTGCCCAATCTCCGGCGCAGCCCACAAAATGCCGTCCACATGATAGGCCAGCATCTCGCGCAGCAATTGTTTAGCGTCGTAAATTTCCGCGTCCGGCAAAATGTTGAGCATGAGGGAATAGCCGTGGGCGACGGCCGTTTCCTGAATCCCCTGAAGCACGTGCGACGGGCCATAATAGCCGATGCCAAAGGTCACAATCCCCAAAGAATGGCTCTGCCCCTGGATGAGGCTGCGGGCAATTTTGCTCGGCTGGTAACCCAACGATTCGATCACCTGTTGTACATGCTGGCGGGTGTGGGGGGCGACGTCGGCACGGCCGTTGACCACCCGCGAAATGGTCTGCGTAGACACACCCGCGGCTCCCGCTACCTCTTTGATGGTGACTCGTTTACGGCCGTTTTCCCTCACGCTTCTCTCCATGCCATCGCTACTGTTAACGATAACGAAAATTAGTGTAACATAGATAGAATTCAGCGTCAATTATGGGCAGATGCGCCGATTGACAGCCCAATTTTGCCCTATAAACGGGCAAAATTGTACGCAAACAGACAATAATTACATTGACACGCTGCCCGTCAATGCTAAAATGTTATCGTTAACAGAAAATGTCATGCGATTTTCCAAATCGCATGACATTACTTGAAGGAGAGTGCTACATGGATATTTATCAAGGCCAGGAACTCTGGTTTGTCACCGGCAGCCAGCATTTGTATGGGCCGGAAGCGTTGGAACAGGTGGCGGCCAATGCTCAAGTGGTCGTGGAGGGCATCAACGCCTCCGGCAAGCTGCCCGTTCACCTGGTTTACAAACCAGTTCTGACTACCCCGGAAGCGATTTGTACCCTTTGTCTGGAAGCTAACAGCGCCTCTGCGTGCATCGGCCTGGTGGCCTGGATGCACACCTTCTCCCCGGCCAAAATGTGGATTGCCGGGCTGAACGTGCTGCGCAAACCATTGCTCGACTTCCACACCCAGTTCAACCGGGACATCCCCTGGGACACCATTGATATGGACTTTATGAACCTGAACCAGACGGCGCACGGCGGCCGTGAGTTTGGCTTTATCAACGCCCGTATGCGTCACTCTCCCCAAATCGTCATTGGTCACTGGCAGGATGAGGAAGCGCTGGCGCGCATCAACGTTTGGGCGCGGGCGGCCGCCGCCTGGGCGGACTGGCAAACGGCCAAAATCGCCCGCTTTGGTGACAATATGCGCCAGGTGGCCGTCACCGAAGGAGACAAAGTGGCCGCCCAGATGCAATTTGGCATCAGCGTTAATGGCTATGGTGTGGGCGATCTGGTGCAGGTGGTCACGGCCGTGACCGACGCCGAAATTGACCATTTAATTGACCAGTACGAAACAGAATACGCGGTCGTGCCTTCCTTACGGTGGGACGGGGCGCAACGATCATCGTTGCGGGAAGCGGCCCGAATTGAACAGGGTCTGCGCCGGTTTTTAGAAGCAGGCGGCTTCAAGGGATTCACAACGACGTTTGAAGATTTGCACGGTCTGGCGCAACTGCCCGGTCTGGCCGTGCAGCGACTCATGGCGGACGGCTACGGTTTTGGCGCAGAGGGGGATTGGAAAACGGCCGCACTCCTACGCGCTATGAAGGTAATGGCCCACGGGCTGCCGGGTGGCACCTCATTCATGGAAGATTACACCTACCATTTTGAACCGGGTAATATGAAAGTTTTAGGGGCGCACATGCTGGAAATTTGCCCGACGATAGCTGGTGGTAAACCCTCGCTAGAAATTCACCCGTTAGGTATTGGCGGCAAGGCCGACCCCGTGCGCCTGGTCTTTGACACCCCGCCCGGCCCCGGCCTGAATGCGACGCTGATTGACATGGGCAACCGCTTCCGGCTGGTGGTGAATACCGTTGATGTGGTGCCGCCAGATGCGCCACTGCCCAAACTGCCGGTCGCCCGTGCCGTCTGGATTCCGCATCCTGACCTCAAGGTGGCGGTAGCGGCCTGGGCCTATGCGGGCGGGGCGCACCACACCGGCTTTAGCCAGGCGCTCACGGTGGAGCATCTGGCCGATTTTGCGGCCATGGCCGGCCTGGAAATGTTGCTGATTGATGAGAACAGCACACTGGCAAATTTCCAAAAGGAGTTGCGCTGGAACGAACTCTACTATCACCTGGCGACGGGGATTTGATTTGTGCTCTCCACTTGAAAAGGTAGGATAAAGGTAGTATGATGAGCGCATGAAAGTAAAAACCTCTATCACCCTATCCGAAGATTTATTAGAAACCATTGATGTGATGTCTGCATCTTACAAAAACCGTTCTGAATTCATTGAATACGCCTTACGCAAGGCCATCGCTCAGATGATGCGGAACGACAGGAATGCCCGTGATATTGAAATCATCAATCGGCATCTGGATGAACTAAATGCGGAAGCCGAGGATGTACTCGCTTACCAGGTAATTCCATGAGACGGGGCGAGTTATACCGGGTAGCCAGACCAACACCGCGTGACCCTAAAAAATATCGGGTTTTTGTGATTGTAAGCCGCCAGGCATTGATGGCTACCGGTTATTCGACAGTGATATGCGCGCCAGTGTATTCGTCTTATCATGGCCTTATCACTCAGGTTCCTGTTGACATTGAGGAAGGATTAACACATTCAAGTAGTATCCATTGTGATGATCTCGTGAGCTTGCCAAAATCTGTCCTCACTGACTTCATAGGTGTTTTATCACCAGTGAAGATTGATGAATTAAATGAGGCATTAAAAGCAGCCCTTGATCTTCCAGACTAGCCTCCCAATCTCTCAACCTCCTAATCTCTAATCCCCCGCACTCATACACCACACAATCAACTGCCGCACAAAATCATTAGTCGGGTATGGCTTGGTGTCGTTTTTCCAGCGGGGGACCTGCACCACTTTGGCCCCAGGCTGGCGCGGAAACTGTTCCCCTTCCACGCGCAGTTCGGCATAGGCGTCCCCCTCGCCGGGGATTTTGTAATGCACCATGAACTTCTTGTTGTTAGCAATGATGTGTATGTACCGCGCCGGGGTGGGGTCAACAAACCCGCCCGCTTCCGGTACCTGCGTCTCCTTGCCCTCTACCGACCAGATAAACGGCCGTCCCTTCACATTCACCTTCCGCTTGCCCTTCGTATTAACCGCCATGGTTCTCCTCCAGATCAGGCCACGTTACTTTTCAGGAAATCCAGCGCCAGGTTGTTGAAAGTGGACGGCCGTTCCATATTCGGCAAATGAGCGGTATCCGGCATGGTGATTAGCCCATCCGCCAGCGGCAGCTCTGTTTCCAGCAGCCGGGCGATGGCCTGTACGTCGGCCACATCATGCTGCCCGACGATGATGCGCACCGGCACTTGAATCTCGTGCAAGCGGGTAATCGCCGGTGGCGCAATGGGCAAGGGCCGCCCACCTCCTTCTGGCAGTGTTAATGTGTGCAAGGAAAGGTCGTAAGCCCTTTTGCGGATTGTCGGGTCTACCTGATCGGGTGTACGACCAGGCCCATCAAACCAGATTTGTGTTTCCAATTCGGCTGCCGCTGCCAGATCACCTCGTGCGGCGGCCGCTTCCGCCGCTTCATCTCGTGCCACCAGCCATTCATCCGTCCATTCAAAACCGCCCAAAGCCGAACCAACCAGCACCAGGGCACTGACCATCTCTGGGTAGGCCAGGGCAAAATCCAGCGCCACTTTGCCACCAAAAGAACAGCCGATGACGGCCGTTTTCTCAATCCCCACATGCTGCAACAAGGCGTGCAAATCCTCATGGTGGTGCAAGTCCCCGTCAGGTCGTGGCGTTTGCCCCCAGCCGCGCATGTCGTAGCGCAGCACCCGATAGTGCTGGCTCAAAGCCGCCATCTGCTCATCCCACATGCTCAGGTTGGCAATCCCGGCGTGAATGAGGGTGACGGGTGTACCCTCGCCCCGCACCTCGTAATGAATCTTTGTCCCATTGATTTCGGCGAACTGATACGTCATATTTTATTCATCTACTTGTTTGAACCCGGCCTTTGCCAATAACTTCTCAGATGGTGTATTGCCGTTGGTGACAAAGGCCAGAATTTCAGTATACCCCGCGGCGGCGGTGGTTTGTAACGCTTGATGTAAAGCGATTCTCGCCAGTCCTTGCCCTTTCCAATTGGCAGCGGTCATGATGTAGTAGAGCAACGGCCGTTGCCGTTCAGCCCACAGCCCCACCAGACAGGCCGAAACCAGAGTATCACCTACCAGTACCAACCGTGAACAGCCAAACAAGGGTTGGCCGCTGCTGCCTTGAAAGAAGTTATCAACCTCATGCCAGGCATCATCCCAGGTTTCCGTGCCGTCAAAGTCAATGGTGCCCGGGTAGGCATCCATCATCAGGTCGGCCAGTGCGCCTGTATCTGCGTCTGTTGGCGTGCGAATCGTGAGGTGGGCAGGCACGGCCGTATTCCGCAATTTTATCTTATGTAGATCAAGCGTATATTCGTACCGTTTCATCATTCAAAGCGAGGATGCCTCGCTCCTCAATCTAGCGGTTTGCGGTAGGTCATAAACCGTTTGACTTCCTGGAAGCCCATTTTGCGGTAGAGGTGCAGCGCGCCGGTGAGATTGTCGGCGTCCAGCCCCAGGCCCGCTTCCGTCATACCCGCCTCTTTCAATGCCTCAAAACTGCGGGCGATGAGGGCTTTGGCCAGACCTTGCCCACGCCAAGAGCGGCGCACAAAGATGGTTTCGGTGTAGCCTCGTGTACGGCCGTACTCCTCATTTTCTAGTGTATCAATAAAGTTCAACACCCCGCCCACCACTTCATCACCCGCCCAGGCAACCCGCCAGAGCGGGGGTGAAAAGGTGCGCTGCTCCATCTGTTCCTTATACATTGATTCCGGCCACTCCGCATAGCCCCAATGGTCGCGGAATGCTTCCCGCGCTGCTTCCCAAATGGGCCGCCACTCTGCCAATGTGCCGGGGCGAATGACAATGCCATCGGGCACGGGACAGTCGGGAATATCTTCCAGGTGCGGCCGTACCATTTCCAGGCCATAACGCACAATTTCATACCCTTCGCTTTGCAAAAGCTGGCTCCAGTGGGTTTCGCTGTCGCTGCTCCAGGCCTGGAAATAGCGGGGTTGATCGGCAGGATGATCGGCCGCAATCTGCTGCACCCGTTTTTCCAGTTGGCGCAGGATGGCGCGGCGGATGCCACGGTTGCGCCAGGGCGGCTTGACGTGGGCGAAGAGCGGGTAGATGCGGGTGTTATCCTCCTGCTGCCACCACCAGCAACGGCCGTGTCCCACCAACTCCCCATCTACTTCGGCCATCACCATGTCAGTATACGGGTCGCAATTTTCCAGGTGTGCGTAATCACGGGCTATCTCTTCCACGGTCATCACCCATTCCGCGCCATCAATCACCTTGCTGCTTTCCACCACGGCAACCATCTTTGGGAAATCTTCCGCGCCGCGAAAATGGCGGAACACCAGCCCCGGTACATCCGGCGCGTCTTCTACAAATATCGTGTCTTCAACTGCTTGATTCATAAAATCTCCTGGTTCGGTCAGTGTCATTAGTTTTGTGCCATGACTACAGCGGATAAAGAAATGAACGGATTCCCCTCTGGAAATTTATCCGCTTATTCCTCCATCCGTTGTAGTCTTAAGGGGGTTGCTAAAACTTCGTGATACCAACGTGTTCTTGTTCGTAGTAGGCAATTTATCGCTCCCTGACGCCGCTGAAGCGGCTACTACAAACGGTATGACTGCTTCAATAAAATGTTGTGTCTCCGGCAAATTGTCGGCGGGTTCTGCC
>CAZOPF010000164.1:0-8725 GCA_964581605.1 uncultured Ardenticatenaceae bacterium | reverse complement strand
GCGGCCGTAGACAGCCTGGTCTATATGTTTGCCGTACAGCGGGAACCGGAACTGGCCGCGCAAACGCGCATCATTCACCAATCCCCGGCCTTTGGTATGCCACCGGTTGTCACCGGGCCGGACGCCCGCCCACAACTGGTTGCCGACTTGCAGTCCATCCTGTTGCACATGCACGAAGACGCCAACGGCCGTGCCGCCTTGCAGCAGGCCGGCTTTGAACAATTTGTCCCCATTGATGATGCCGCTTATGATACCGTCCGCCATCTGGAATTGCGGGTAAACGACCAGCCATGAACATCGTAAAAAATCCACGCCACGCCGCACCCGTCACAGTCCGCCCTGAGCGGCCCAACGGAGTTGGGCAAGCCGAAGGGCATCATCCATCACGCCTCACGTATCACGCCTCACACACCTGGGCCGCCAACATCTGGCGATTGATCGGCGCGGTCAGCGTGCGCACCAAAATTATGGGCATCGTCTTGGGGCTGGTCTTTTTATTGGGCATTGTCACCACCCTGGAAGTGCGGGTGATGTCCCAACAGGCGCTGGACAGGCGGTTGCAGGAGCAAAGCGTCTCCGTGGCGCGTGATGTGGCCGCCCGCGCCACCGATCTCATTCTCATCAACGATTTGTATGCCTTGCACCAACTGCTAGATGAGACCCGCCTCAATAACCCCGATGTTCGTTATGCCTTTGTGGTCGGCACAGATGGCGCGGTGCTGGCGCACACCTTTGGCAGCGGCTTTCCGGCGGAACTGCTGGCGGCCAATACCGTTTCGGCCAGCGAGCATCACCATACTGCTGCCCTACAAACGGATGAAGGGCGGGTCTGGGACACGGCCGTGCCCATTTTTGACGGGCGGGCCGGCATTACGCGCATTGGCCTTTCGGAAGCGTCCGTGCAGGCCACCGTGGAGGCGATGACCGGCCAGATGCTGCTGACAACGGTTGGCGTGTCGGCCGTGGGCATTGCGGCGGCCGTGCTGCTCACCTGGATCGTCACCCGACCCATTATGGAATTGAAGACGGCGGCGGCAGCGGTGGGCCAGGGGGATTTTCAGCAGCAGGTACGGCCGTGGGCCGACGATGAGATTGGCGATCTGGCGCTGGCCTTCAACGCCATGACCGCCGGCCTGGCCCAGGCGGAACAGGAACGGGCCGAACGAGAACAGCTCCGCGCCCAACTGCTGGAAAAAGTGATTACTGCCCAGGAAGAGGAGCGGCGGCGCATCGCCCGCGAACTGCACGACGAAACCGGGCAGGCGCTCACCTCGCTCATGGTGCGGCTGCAAATGATGAACCAGCAAGCGCCGGAACTCAAACCACAAATAGATGATCTGCGAAACGGGCTAGCGGAAACGCTGGACAACATTCACAATCTGGCCATGGAACTGCGCCCCAGCGTGTTGGACGACCTGGGGCTGGCCGCAGCCGTGCAGCGATATGTGCAAGATTATAACCGGCGGCATCCGGTGCAGGTGGATTTGCTGGCAGTGGGGCTGGATGAGGAACGTTTGCCGCCGCCAGTGGAAACGGCCGTCTACCGCATCATCCAGGAAAGCCTGACCAACATTGCCCGCCACGCCCAGGCGCACAATGCCAGTGTGCTGCTGGAACGGCGTAACGGCCGTGTCCGGGCCATTGTCGAAGACGACGGCATCGGTTTTGACCCACAACAAGCTGCCCAAAGTGAGCGCCTGGGCGTGTATGGCATGAGAGAACGCGCCGAACTACTCAACGGCACATTGACCATCGAAACTGAACCAGGGCAGGGAACCAGCGTCTTTGTAGAGGTGCCCCTATGAAAGCCACCCGCATTCTGCTAGCCGATGACCACGCCGTCTTGCGGGCCGGGCTGGCCGCTTTGCTCAATGCTCGCCCGGACATGCTGGTGGTCGGTGAAGCAGCTGATGGCGCTGACATTCTGGCGCTGGCGGCCGATTTGCAGCCCGATCTGATTTTGCTGGACCTCTCCATGCCCCGCCTGGGTGGGCTGGAAGCACTGCCCCTGCTGCGCCAGAAAACGCCCCAAAGCCGCATCCTCATCCTGACCATGCACGATGATGAAAGTTATTTGCGGCAGGCACTTAAAACGGGCGCTTCTGGATATGTGCTGAAAAAGGCGGCCGATGTGGAATTGATTGCTGCCATTCAGGCGGTGATGCGCGGCGATGTGTATGTGCATCCGGCCATGATCAGGGCGTTGTTGCCCGACATGCCACCCGACACGCAAGCCACAGCCCAAAACGACTGGCAGGCGCTCAGCGACCGGGAACAAGATGTGCTGCGGCTGGTGGCGCTGGGCCACACCAGCCGCGAAATTGCCGACCAGCTTTCTTTAAGCGTCAAGACGGTGGAGACGTACCGGGCGCGGGGCATGGAGAAGTTGGGGCTGTCCAACCGGGCGGCGCTGGTACGTTTTGCCCTGGCACAAGGATTATTCGAATAAAACAACACGCACTTTAACCCGTTGGGGTATAATTGTGGTAGTTCACCTTGACGAGACCGATGATGAGTACACAAGTAACCGTAACTATATCTGATGAGCTTTACCAACGGGCACAAAAGGTAGCCCGTATCCACCAACGCGATGTGGCTGAGATTTTGGCAGAGGCAATTGTTTTGGAGCCGGATGGAGGGGAGCGGGTGGCAGGGGAGACGGCCGTAGACCGTGAAGAGGCCGCTTTCTACAGGCTGCATCCTGAACTATGGCAAAAGTATCCAGGGCAATACGTGGCTATTTTCCAGAGTAAATTGATTGACCACGATGAAGACCAGTTAGTTTTATTCCATCGTGTGAAACAAAAACATCCCGGAGAATTTGTCTGGATAGCCCCAGTACGCGAAGAGCCGATTGAAGAATATGTAATGCGTTCTCCTCGATTTGTCGAAAATGTCCCATGATTTACACATCTGAGTACGACAGCAGTTATCGGAATGGGCCGGCAATTCCTGTTGTGGAGCTAAAGGTTCTCCCCATTGGCGGCAATATCAGTACAACCATAACGGCTATGGTTGATTCTGGCGCTGATGCTACTATTTTGCCGCTACCTTTCCTGAAGAATGTTGGCGTTGAGCAAGTTGGCCGGGCCAAAATGAAGTGGGGAAATGAGCGAGGTAAGGTTTATGATGCTGATTGGCTGACAAAACTTATCTAACCGCAGAGAACGCGGAGGGCGCAGAGGTTAACTAAAGGAGAAATCTCTGCGTTCTCCGCGCCTTCTGTGGTTGAAAAATGAAATTTGTCAGTCAACTAGGTTTATGATGTGTATCTGGCTGTGATCCAAATTGGGCCTTTTCAGGTACACGGCATTCGTATTTTGGCCGATCAGGAAGGTGGTGAAGCAATTCTAGGCCGCGATGTCCTTAACCAATTGGTTGTAACACTCAACGGCCTAGCAAACATGGTAGAAGTTTCTCAATGACGAACGCCGTTAAATATCATCACCCCTTGCCCAGGCGCAGCATTTCCGCATATTCGTGGGGCAGGTCGCTGGCTTCGATGGCCTGCGCAGCTGCTTCCACATCATAGGGTACACGGATGAATTGCACATGTAGCTCGCGCCCTTGTACTGAAAGGGCCAGGTAACAGGCGCGGGGATCACCATCCTTCGGTTTGCCCACACTGCCCGCGTTGATGACGTGACGGCCGTCGCTCAACACGCGATGATACGGCAAATGGGTGTGTCCACAGACGAGTACATCCGCGTTGACCATATCCAACAATCGGATCAGGCTCGATTCTGGCCGATCTTCAAACAAATACTCGTTCACCTTGCGCGGGCTGCCATGCACCAGCACCACCCGTAAATCGCCCAGTTGCAGGGGGATTTGATTGACCAATTCGCGCAAAAAGGCTTTGTTTTCGGCGGTGGTGTGGGCGTTTGTCCAGGCGATGGAACGTTTGCCCAATGCTTCAGAGACGGGATTGGTGTAGGCGCAGCCGCAGTCGTCGCTATCGTTGCCTACGCCCAGGTCATAGTTGCCCATGATGGTGGGTATGCCCCGCTCGCGGATGGCGGTGATGACTTCGTTGGGCGATGTGCCATAACCGACCAGGTCGCCCAGGCAGTAGAGATTGTGCAGGTTGCGTGATTCCATGTCGGCAAACACGGCCGTCAGCGCCGGTAAATTGCCATGAATATCCCCAAAAATCGTGATGGTTTCCATTTTCAACTCCCGTAAGGCGATTTTGAAAATCCCCCTACAACCGTTTCAACCAATAATCAATGCGGGTAGAGAGTTCCTGGGCCGTTGTCAGGAACGCCTGGTACTGCGCTTCTTCTGGGCCGGTCACGGCCGTCGGGTCAGGCAAACTCCAATGAATGTGCGGCGGGTCACCGGGGAAGACGGGGCATACCTCGCGCACCCGGTCACAAACGGTGATGATGGCGTCGAATGGCTGGCCCACAAACTCGTCCATCGGTTTGGCGCGCTGCTGGCTGATGTCCAGCCCTCGTGCGGCGGCGGCGCGGATGGCTAATGGATGCACGGCCGTGACCTGATTCCCGGCGCTAAATACTTCCACCCGTTCGCCGCCCGCCGCCCGCATGAGGCCCTCCGCCAGTTGGGAGCGGGCGCTGTTGTGGGTGCAGAGGAAAAGGATGCGGTACGGCCGTGCCGGGGTTGTTTCCGGGTTTGTGGTGCAGGCCAGGGCGGGATGTAACGCTGCGCCGCCCGCCTGGTAAGCGGCGCGCAAATTGTCCAGGTGGAGGGTGTAGTAGGCGTCACGGCCGTCGGCGCTGCTGCGCCGCTCGCCCACCACCCCCCCTTCGCGCAGTAATCGCAGGTGGTAGGAAACCAGGTTTTGCGGCCGTGCCAGCCGCATTTCCAACTCCTGCACGCGGTAATCACTATGCGCCAAAGCCGCCACAATCTGCCAGCGAATAGTATGCGCCAGCAGTTTCAATATGCCCGGTGGTTCTAAAGCGAGTGTGGTCATTTATTCACCGCAAAATACATCAATTATTTTTGATGTATTTTAGCTTATTGACGCCAATTGACAACCTTATATTCATATATGCCTGAAAGAGGGAGGTAGATTTTCACAAATGTTGGGGAGTTATGTGGATTTTCTATCACACTTGGCATCCATGTTGGGCAGAGATACCAGTGTGATGAGAGGGCGACGGCCGTCTACTCAACGGGAACGCAACCGTTTCACGATAGCATCATCCAGCAGTGCAGCTTGCTGTTGCGGCCCATCAAGGAACAATGGTAATTTGTTCAGCACATCCCGGCCTAAAACAATTTCCGATGCTGTTTTGTCGGCTATGACACGAATGCCAGGGAATGCCTGCCTATCAAAATACACATCTACAAAGTAAAGCGAAACAGGCTGCCGGTGACCGGTTATACCTATCATCCAGCCTGGGGCTGATTCTTCCGCGCCAATCGCCTGTAAGTGTGTTAGCGGCACCAATGTAGCATCTGAGCCAGAATCAACGAGGGCCTGGAAAGGGCCAACGAACCTGTCAGTTACAGGGGAGTACAAGCGGATACTCATGACAGGTATCGGAGGGAAATAACTGGTGTCGTAGGCGAACTTCATGTGTCTAATTGACGGTGTAGTCGGATAAATTCCTGTTCAGGTGTGTTCTTAACCTGAACAATGAGGATGGGTAAATCCCCGTACTGTTGGCGCAAACGCCGGTAAAGGACACCACCATCAGGATCATGGTCAAGGACACGGCCGTCCACCATACCAATAAACTGCCCAACATACTGTTCCTTTAACTGGTCATGCTGTGCCCGAAAGCGATCCATTTCCTGCAACAACTGTTCATGCCGCTGTTCGCGCAGATAATCAGCGATGACATCCGCCAACAACGACTCAACTGAAGACCCCTGTTGGGTAGCCAGTTGTTCTAAAGGGTTGAGTAATTGACGAGGCAGTTCAATTGTTGCCATTCCCACACCTGTAATCCCGAAAAGATAGCCACAGTATAACACAATATGAGGATGAGCAGAGCATTCCGTTTGTGCGATACTGATAGCAACACCCCTCAGCTACCACCTTTTGTAAATTGTTATCAATCCCATATCTCGGCTGGCGTTTCGATACATTGCGGTTGAGCGGGATCACTAAATCGCTGCACAAAATCATCTATTGTCAAATCCGTAGCTTCTTCTAGGGGTAAATAGAGGCGTTCTTTGTCAAAAATAGTAGAGTAATCTTGGTATTTAGTCGCGCTGCCAGGGATGACTAAATGTAGATCTAGCAAAAGTTCCGTTTCTTCAGTAAAACAACCCCTCAATGAAGTTTCTTGAGTCTCACCATCAACAACATAACCAATGCCGATACCTTGTTGCAAATAGATGATAAGAAACCATAATAAAGGTTGCGTTTCGCGGGGATCATTCATAGCTGAAAGCCAAACTTCGTCTGGTTGACCAAATTTGGTCAAAATATAAGCAATTGATGGCGTATAGGCTACTACATCAGTTAGAACGGAGTCAGAAAAGCCATACACAATTATCTCTTCAAAATCATTTCTCTTCTTAACTACACGTAGGTAAGTTTGTCCTTCAACTCGATATTCTTCGATGTGAAAGTAATAATGAGATAGGAAATGTGTGATCTCATCTATTTTGGTGGTGCCAGGAACTGCACCCCACCAACAGGGCACATCACAAGTCATGGGGTTGGCCAATAACTCGGCTACAGCTGCATCCCGCTCGTCGGCGGTCAGCGCAGGCAATGGTGTTAAGGTCACGGCCGTGACAGTCGCCGTGACTAACGGGGATGGTGGTGTTGCTGTTTCTAAAACAACGGTGGCTGATGCGGTAGGTGCATTAATACGGGCAGACGTTGTTTCATTCCCTGTCACTCTAGTAGCGGTTGGTGGCAGCAAGGTTGGTGTTGCCTCTATCGGAACCTGAGCCTTTATTGTGTTTGTTACAGTTGCCAGAGGCGTATTGATACTTGCCGGTTCTTTTTTTGACTGACATGCAGCCAGAAACAGCATGGTTATCAAACCAAAGGTCAATAATGCGAGTTTTATTTTCATCGTGCTTTCTCC
Organism: uncultured Ardenticatenaceae bacterium; assembly: GCA_964581605.1. GTDB lineage: Bacteria > Chloroflexota > Anaerolineae > Promineifilales > Promineifilaceae > CAADGU01. The sequence goes on along the minus strand of CAZOPF010000164.1, from coordinate 1,703 downwards.
CAGTCCCGATTTATAACCAGAATTACTCATAGGGTCATGGTAGTCAATTTTTGAGGCTGCACTCCACCTTTGCCCGTCGGTTGCCTGCTGTTTACCACACCGGCTTCATTTCTCCGCGCCTCCGCGTCTCGGCGTTAAAAGCTTTTCAATCGCCGTAGAGGGTTTTCACGGCCGTATATACCCAGCGCATCTGGTTTTTGGGGTAGTGTTGGGAGAGGTGGCGCATGAGGGCGGGGGTGTCGTGGGGGTCCAGGCCAGATTCAGTCACCAGGTGGCGCAGCCATTCCCGTTGTTGCCGTTCCAGCACAAATTCGCGGTAGACACGCTCGATCAGGTCGGCGGCCATTTCCACGCGGGGCGGGTCAAAGTCGGCTTCCAGTTCGGTATGCAGGTCGGCCACACGGCCGTTATCAAAGTCATAGCCGTTCTCCAACATCTTGTGCAGGGCGTGTTCAATGTCCGTCTTGCCCACGTTGGCGTCGGCCGTCCAGTGAATCTCCTCAATGGTGGGTGGTTTGCATTTCCAGTATTCGGCCGTGTCCCGCGTGGAAAGCATGAGAATGGCCCCCTCCTCTACAAACACATCGGCACCGGCAGCCTGGTTGTGCGCCTCCATTTGCGCTTGCAGGCGGCGGTATGCCTGTGCCAGCCCGTCAGGATCGGGGCGGGCCACTTCCAGCGTGGGGATGAGTTCAAAGCCGTAACGGTTGGCGATGTCCGCCAGTTTACGGTAGCTGACCGGTTTGCGATGGGCTACGGCCGTGTGCAATGTCAACTTAAGCGGCACATCATATTTCACCAGATGCGGGTTGCGGTAGCCCCACAATTCAAACACCAGCACCACCTTTTGCACCCGGATCGCTTCCTCCACCGGCTTCTGGTCGGGCAAAACTTCGGCCAACAGCGCGTGCCAATCCCCCCACCGGCTGGCCTGCAACACTGGCTGCAAGCGGGTGCGCGGCAGCACTTCCAGCAGGTGGCCCTGTTTGTCGGCGAGCGGGTAGAAGATGACGGCCGTGCCATCCAGCTTCATATTAAACCGGGCGTCGGTCACGTTTTGGGCCACCGGAATGGCTACGCGCACCGAGCCATCCTTCTCCTGATGATACGGGTAATGGATTTTGGGCATGGCGGGGATAAATTCCAGCCGCTCCTCCCCCGCCAGTTCGGTGACGGCTAACATCCCCAGCTTCTCGCTCTCCTGGCGGCAAAGATAGCCGGCAAAGGGGATGCCGCCTGGCGAAGTCACGCCAAACGGCTGCCACAACCGCCCTGCTACTCCGGTGATGGTGATGATTTGTTCAAGCATAAGCCAATGATACCTGAATCACTGGCTTTCAGCCTGTCTTGAAATGGGACGCGGACAAACGCGGACAAACACGGATTTGGTAGCAGAAACGACAACGGCGCGCCTGGTTGAGCAGGCACGCCGTTGCGCAAGTAAGGAGATAAACATGAAGTTGAGCGTATGAAGGCGTCCCGACCCTCATACACCCGGTGAACAGTCAACAGTGGTCAGTAAGCTGTTTACTGCTCACTGCTCGCGGTTCGCCGGGTGACAGGTTGCAGATTGCAAGTTGCAGGTAATTACTTGCCACTTGCCACTTGCCACTTGCCACTTGCCACTTGCCACTTGCCACTTGCCACCTGCCACTTGCCACTTGCCACTTGCCACTTGCCACTTGCCACTTGCCACTTGCCAC
>CAZOPF010000163.1:0-8843 GCA_964581605.1 uncultured Ardenticatenaceae bacterium | reverse complement strand
CATGGCTGCCGAACTCGTCGGCAATGAGATGTTGGATGATGGGCATAGGAACCTCCGAGGTGGGAATTTGTAAGGAAGAATTATGAAGGGTAGGGTAGCAAACGGCCGTGCCTAAAATGGAAACAGATCAATTTGAAAGTTCATTTTTCCATGTTGCCGTACTGGAAACAGCACACTGGCATCCTCCAAACATATTACACATTTGGAGGTGCAAGGTGTTCGGAAAAAAAGAAAACAAGTTAGGACGTTTATTCAAAATTGCCCGGATTCTCAAAGAAGCTAAGGAGGGCATCAGCCAGGCTGACCTGGCCCGTGAAGCTGGTACCACCCGCTCCACGCTTTTCAAAGATTTAGCCATTATCCAAGAGAAAACGGGCGCGTTGGTTTCGGAAGATGATGACGGCCGTCTCCATTGGTTTGAGTAGGAGGTTGACATGCAAACACCACTTCCCATCACAGACCACGCCCGGCTGCGCATGGCGCAACGCAATGTGTCGTTTGACCAACTTTCCTTTATACTGGAGCATGGTCAGGAGGTACACGGTGCTGGTGCTATCCTGATCACGTTACGCCGTAAAGACATACCATTAGAATTGCAAATGGAGGATGAGTTTGCCCGCCTGGAAGGCGTCACCGTTGTGTTAAGCCGCGAAGAGTCGGTGATTCTGACCATCTGGCGTAACCGTCGCCAGGGCTTACGTCATATTCGGGACAAACCTCGTTACAGTTGTTAAGTCAGCCAGATTCCCGGCAAGCCGGAATTTCCGGGAATCTGGCTGGTGTTTCCATTTTCGGAATGGCTATCCAGTACAATTTTGAGTGGAGGTATAAAGATGAGCCGAGGACAAAATCGCGCCGAACGATTGAAGGAGATGGAGCGCCTGTATATTCAGCGTGCTTACACAGATATTGAACTGGCTGAACGGTTGAAGGTGACGCGCACAACGGTTTACAAAGACCGCATCATGTTGGAGACCCAATTTCCGTTTATGCAGGATGACAACGGCCGTTACCGCATAGACCGCAGCCGCTACATTTCTGAAATTCGTGTCAATCTGTATGAAGCGTTGTCACTGTATCTGGCGGCACGCCGGGCTTCACGGCAGTTACAACTGGCAGGGCCACATGCAGCCAGTGGGCTGGAAAAGCTGGCCACAGCTCTACGCCAGCCCATGACCCAACGATTGGTGCAAACGGCCGATACTATACTGGCCCAAAAGCGGTCGGTGGAGCGCACGGCCGTGCTGGAAATCATTGCCCGTGCCTGGGTAGAAAACACGGTTGTCCGTATTGTCTATCGTGCCCTGGAAACTGACCGACCCAAAATCCATCTGGTCAAACCTTACCTGATTGAGCCGTCCCATTGGAGCGACAGCAGCTACCTGGTGGGCGAAAGTGACCGCACCGGCGAAATTTACCCCTTCAAAATTGAGCGCATTGAACAGGCCAGCCTGACCACCGAGCAATTTGAGCCACCGGCCGATTTTAACGAACAAACCTTGCTGCGGCACGCCTGGGGCATTTGGTATGCCAAACATGAACCGGTGCGCGTGATACTACGCTTCGCGCCGGGCCGGGCTACCCGGCGCATGAAGGAGAGTATCTGGCATCCGACGGAAGTGATGACGGATACGGAAGATGGCGGCTGCCTCTGGCAGGCGGACGTGGCCGAATGGCAGGAAATGGTGCCCTGGATTCGCGGTTGGGGTGCGGATGTGGAAGTGCTGGAACCTGCTGATCTCAAACACGAAATTGAACGTGAAGTCTTGCGATTGGCTCACGTTTATCATTTACAAATCCAGGCTATAGCGCCTCAAGAAGATGATGAAAATTTTGATGATCAATGGGCGGCCATCCTGTTTAGGAAATGACAATGGAGCTATACAAGTACCAAAAAGAGATTGCCAGACTTGTGAGGCAAGGAAAAAACATTATTTTGCAGGCCCCAACTGGCGCGGGCAAGACAATGGCAGCATTATGGCCGTTTTTAGTCGGATGGGCGGCTGACTCCTTAAGCATACCCCGCAAATGTGTTTACGCCGTGCCTATGCGTGTATTGGCTAATCAATTTGAAGAGGAGTACAAGAAAATTGTTTACCAGGAAATGTTATTGGCAACTCCACCTAAGATCGCCAAACAAACAGGCGAATATAAACAAGACCCGGAATTCTTCCATGACCTGACCTTTGCCACGATTGACCAGGTGTTGAGTGGCTGGTTGTTACGGCCGTACAGCCAATCCAAACGCAAATGGAATTTGAGCGCCGGGGCCTTGGTGGGCAGCTACCTCATCTTTGACGAGTTTCACCTGTTTGATCCAGATTCCACCCTGCCGACGACATTGCAATTGCTCAAGACCCTGAATGGCATCAGCCCCTTTTTGCTGATGACGGCCACCTTTTCCCAGGAAATGTTGCGCGAATTAGCCCATGAGCTAAATGCCAAAGCTGTTCTGCTGACGCCTGATGATTTGCAGGAAATTCCGGCACAGAAGAAAGAGCGTTTCTTTCAGACGGTTGACCAACCATTGGTGACGGATGAGGGTGTTTTTATAGACCAGATTATCGCCGCTCACCAGAGCCAGGCAGTTGGCGACCGGCGTTCGCTGGTGGTATGCAACCAGGTGGAACGGGCGCAACGGGTTTATCAGGCATTGCGAGCCGCAATGGGCGATGCCGACATTCGCTTGCTCCATAGCCGCTTTCTGCAAAAGGAGCGCCAGGCAAAGGAAGATGAAATCCGGCGAGAGTTCCATAAAGATACGAGCAAGCATACATCGGCGAGCATGATTCTGGTGGCTACCCAGGTGGTAGAAGTGGGTCTGGATATAAGCTGCCGCGCTTTGCACACGGAACTGGCGCCAGGCGCGGCCGTGCTGCAACGGGCCGGCCGTTGTGCCCGCTATGAAGGCGAAACGGGGCATGTGTACGCCTATCCGGTGGAAAACGCCGCCCCTTACAATGGGAAGGAAGCCAAAGAACAATGTGAACGAGCCTGGGAATGGTTGCAACAACACGAAGGAGAGCATCTTGATTTCACGCAGGAGCAGGCGTTGATTAACCATGCGCATGGCCCATCTGACAAACGGATGCTGGCCGGTTTGCGGGGCACGGAGTTTGACTGGAAACGGCAGATTCAAAGTTTGTGGCAGGGCGAAGGGTCACGCGGGGAGGCGTCCCATTTGATTCGAGACGTGCAGGCAGTGTCAGTCGTCATCCATTCAGACCCGGAGCAGCTATGCCCGGCCCCGTTTGATGTGGATAGTTTTTCGCTCTTTCCGGGCACGTTGCAGGGGAAGTTTGAAAAGTGGAAAGCGGCAAATGAGGCGATTGACCAGGATTGGGATGACGGCCGTCTGCCCTGGCTGGTGCAAAAGCTCATTGAAGATGACACAGAGGCGGATGCTCAGGGCAACCAACCCATTCGTTACACATTCAAATCTGTAGAGAAAAAGAATGAATTGTATGCCCCTTTGCTGGTATTGAACCCGGAGTTAGTCGTTTATTCCTCAGAATTAGGGTTGGTGTTATCCCCGGAAAAATTTGACCCGGCCCTGTTGGCCTCTGAATGGCAGGAAAGCAAACCTCCGTCTGTTTCCGAAAAACGGGAACGCGAGCAATACGGCTACCAAAAAGAGAGCTATGCCCGGCATATTGAGCTGGTGTATCAAGCCTTTGCCCGGGAGTGGAGCGGCTGGATTCCGGCCGTTGGTTACGGCAGCTGGTTGGAATGGGTCACGGCCGTTGGCCATCGCCTGGAGCATAAATATGGCTGGCAGCCCAACATTGTGCGCGAGATGGCCCAACTGGTTGTTTGTCTGCACGATGTGGGCAAGTTGAGCCGGGGCTGGCAGGGTTGGGCGCAGGAGTGGCAACGGTCTACGGCCGTAAACAACCCCCTGTCGCCCGGTGAAATGGTCGCCCACACCGATTATGATCCCACGAACGCGCTGCAAAATGAGCTAAACCGCAAAATGGGCGGCAAACGCCCTAACCATGCTGTGGAAAGTGCTTATGCTTCTTTGCCGTTGCTCCTGTCGTTGCTGCCAGACAAAGACAAACATATGCCACTTTTGCGAGCGGCATTTACGGCCATTAGCCGCCACCACGGCCCTTTTACCTCACAGCCGGATAGCTATGAATTGAGCAGTGGGTTTGGGGAACAGATGCAGGCAACGGCCGTTAACCTGCCACCCTCATTACAGCCCCTTATCAACGTGGCTAAAGTTCAAACCAAGCTGGCCTATGATTTCAAAATCCAGCGCGGAATTGATCAAGGGCTTTTGATTCAGCCAGATAATGATCTGGACTTGACCTGCTACTTTGTGTTGGTGCGTGCCCTGCGTTTTGCTGATCAGGAAGGCACAAAACGAGGTACAATAGAGGCAACCAGGAGGAAATTGGGATGAGTGCCTATATCCAACAGTTCACCATAGACAAATCAACCGGCACGTTTGCCGATGAGTTGCTGACGGCCGGATTCATTCGCATCTTGCAGGAACTGTTTCACCAGCAAGAGATAAGCCCAACCATTACACAAGTCAATGATGGCTATGCCTATGTCATTCGTTGTGAACCACCTCTGGATTTAGAGAAGGTGGAACAGACGACACGGCCGTTCTTCCCCGCTCCTATCATTCAGACGGCTAAAAACAAAGCATCTCTTCCCGACGACCTGCCATCTCTGGCTGTCGTCAACTACGAAGAAGAGCGGGACAAACGCAGCCAATACTTTGAAGCGTATAAGGCGCTGGACAAAACGGCCAAACGCGCCGAAATTGTGGGCGAAGAGCATGAGGCGTTGGCCGCTTTACCACCGGCTCCCCACGAACATTGGGACATTTTTCGGATGATCAACCCGGCTGCACTCATCAGCTACAACGGGCTGATGGAGCAATGGTATCACATAGGCAAAACCGGACAGACTGGCCTTGTCTGCCGTCTGTTGTGCCAGCTGTTTAGCCAGTCGCCCAATGATAGTGAGACCGCCCGGAAACAGTGGCGTGAGCAGGCCAAAACCTATAACTGGAAACTGGTAGAAGCCACCTCCAGCCAGTTTTACAACCCCTCACAAGGCAAAGGGGTGAACAAGCCCCAACCAGATGGTGTAGGTCTGGGCAATCTGGATAACTTCTGGCTGTTGGAGTGGTTGAAAGCCATTGGCCTTTACGAAATTGGTTATACCCGCACCCTACAAAACGTGAATGACCGCAAGACGTATGTGCCCGTTTACGGCCGTATGTCCCCCACTTTTGCCCGCGAAGTCTACAACGAATTCCGTACCCGGATGCGCTACAGCGAAACGGCCGTGCGCTCCGACATCCTCATCGTCCTGCGTTATTTGCAAGCCTTCCTGACCAAAAGCGAACATGGCCAGACGGAAAGCGAAGCTGAACGCCAACTACGGGAATTGTTAGGCGCAGATTATACCCCCGCCCACTTCATGCACGGTTTCCACACTGCTTTCTACAAAGACCTGGGCAACGCCGTCACCACCATGAACCTCTCCTTCCTCAACCTACCCGGTTGGGTCAGAATCGCCCAGGATGAGGATGTAGCAATTTACCAGGACATTTTGCAAGAACACGAGGAAATTATTGGCCGCCAACTCCACGAAGATAGAGGCGAAGAGCTGGATTTATTGATGAAGTATCGTGATTTCATCGTTGCCGATAATCTGGATCCATTTTTTGAATTCACCACTGCCTACAGCAGTTGGTTAATCAGCGCCGGGGAAAAACCTGGCTTTCCCCCTCGCAAATTTACAACCCATAATTTAAGGAGGATGATTGTGAGCAATAACCCAAATCTCAGTGAAATTCTCGACTCGCCCGGCTTCATCAATATCGCCTACGCCATCCGGCAAAGCACCATCACCGCCCAGTACCGCAAAAAAGAAGGCGACCGCCGCTATGATGTGCGCTACGGTTTGGGGCGTGACCTGGTGCGCCAATCCCAATACCCGGATGAGTTTATCGCCGCTCTGAGCGACTTTCTGCACAAATACAACGCGGAAAACGCTCAGGTGATGGAAACACGCCCTGGCCCCTACCGCCGCATGGTGCAGACCAGTGACATTCAGGAAATTCTGCGGCTGATTGACAAACATGGTTCTGACCTGATTGCCAAATTGCTGGTAGCTTATGGCTATGCCCGCGATGCCCGTACTCAGGAAGAAAACAGCGAACAACCCCAAAACTAAACCAAAAAGGAGAGTTTATCGTGCCCAATTCAATTTATTCCCTATCCCTTTCCGCTCAAGTCACCCTGGACATGCACAGCCTGAACAATGAAGGCGGCGAAGGCAACCAGATTCAGACGCGCATGGTTAACATCGTGGATGGCAACGGCCGTTTGCAAAACGTCAATGCCATCTCCGGCGACATGATCAAACACATTCTGGCTGAACATCTGCACCGCATTGCCGGGGCCGGTAATCTGCCCTTGTGTGCCGGTTGCCGCACCTTCAACGCCAATCGCATCAGTGCCGACGAAACCTACATGGCGGCCGTTGCCACCAAAAACGACGCTGATTCATTGACCCAAATGTTGCAAACCTGCGCCATGGATGACATGCTCGGCAATCTGATTACCGCCGGTTCTAAATCGCTGCCGCGCAAATCGGTGGTGGAATTTGGGTGGGTGGTTGGCCTGCCCGAAGTGACCCGTTCCGACAGCTACTTTCATGTGAAATATGCTAACGAGCGCGGCAAAACCCAACGGGACGCCGAAAAGAGCGAAGAGGCACGCGGCGCAAATTTGGGCCAGGCTATCTTCCACCGTCCGGCCAACAGCGGCGTCTACGCCCTGGTGGCTACCATTGAAGCCTCGCGCATCGGCCAGAACGACATTACCCGCGAATACGTCATTGGCGAAGCAGAGCGGCAGGCGCGGTTTAAGGCATTGCTGGAAGCACTGCTCTACACCCTGGTAGAACCGGCCGGGGCCATGCGGGGGACGCAGGCACCGCACATTGTAGATGTGGCTGGCGTCGTCACCGTTAGCCGCGATGTAGCCCCCGCGCCCACCCTCAGCCCGCTCAAAGAGGGGTATCAGGATCAACTGGCATCTTTATGTGATACGTTGAATGGCATTCGCCCCAACGCGCTGACTTCGCTGCCCTTTGCGTCCCTGGCAGAATATGCAGCCACTGTCAGCAGTCTGATGGCCGACCAGCCATTCACGATGCACTATGCAGGACAGGCAAGATGATATGGCTTGAAGCAACCTACCAACCGACAACGTTGTTTAGTTTACGGCCGTCCTGGGCCACCTCCACCGGTGGTAAAACGCTGCTCCTGCCCACGCCCTACTCTCTCAAACTGGCAATCCTGGATGTCGCCCTCCGCACCAGCGGCCAGGCGGTGGCTGAACCTGCCTGGCCCTGGATTCGGGATTTGCAAATAGGTATCCAGCTACCCCGGCAAATAGTCGTCACCAACCTCTTTGCCAAAATTTTGCGCTTACGTCGCAATCCGGCCGAGCCTGGAGATGTGGACGCCGGGCCATTCCAAAAGACCATTGGCTACCGGGAATATGTTTACCACCCGGAGCCAATTCATCTGGCTTTTGGCGTGCAGGAAGCGCAGGCGGAACAGTTGGCCGCCTGGCTGTTGCAAATTAATTACCTGGGTAAACGAGGTGGTTTTGTGCAACTGCTGGCGCAGCCTCAATTCATTGAGACGGCTGCTGATTTTGTGCTGCTCACCACAACGATCACCCAATTCCCCATGTTTGGCATTGTGCAACAACTGGATGATTGCGATCCGAAGATGACATTTGCTCAGGCGGACATTTACAACAGCAAAAAGCCGCAGCGCCTGATGCGCCAGGTAGTGCTACCTTACCGGCTGAAAAAATCCAGCCGTTCGTATTCGTTGTATGAACAGGTGGAGGGATGATTGTTGTCACGGCCGTACCCATCATCCTCTGCTGCCGGTACGACCGCTCCAGTATCTAATAATGGGAACTAGACAGCTTCATAGGCCAATACATCCTGCTCTATCTGGGCTCCAATTTCGTCTTGAGCTACATCTAAATCGTAGTCAAGTTGTAGCCCCAGCCAAAATTGGGCAGATGTGCCAAAAAATCGCGCCAGACGCAAGGCCGTATCAGCCGTAATCCGTCGGCGGCCGTGAATGATCTCATTAATCCGACGCGCCGGTACACGGATAGCAAGAGCCAGTTTATTCTGGCTAATATCCAGCGGCAGCAGAAATTCTTCTAACAGAACTTCACCGGGATGTAATGGTGGTATTTTTTCTTCGTTTGACATTTCAGCGCCTTCTCAAATAGTTGTGCTGAAACACTTTGCAGTACAATCAAACCAGTGTTTCAGCAATCTCTAGCGATTCAATCTGGCTGCATGTAAACCGGCCAAACAGTGATTTGTTAATGGTAATCAACAATTTCTACAGCAAAGGCATCACCATTATGCCATTCAAAACAGATCCGCCATTGTTGATTGATGCCAATACTATATTGGCCTTCACGGTCCCCACGTAACTGCTCAAGGCGATTATTAGGTGGTATCCGCAAATCGTCTAATGATTCTGCACGATTAAGCATACGAAGTTTACGGAATGCACGGTGCTGAATATCCTGCGGAAGTTTACGAGAAAATTCCCGATGAAAAATCTTTTCAGCTTCCCGATCTCGAAAATTGCGAATCATTTTGTGCCTTATTCCTTCTATTTTATAACCTTGTGCGTTAAACGCAAAATGTTATAGAATATGTAAATTTGACTTGAGAAGAATTGCTAATGACCGACCTGCAACTGATCCATCTCCGATTCGATTGCCGCGCCACCACCGCCATTAAACTGGGCGGCCACACGGCTGGCA
>CAZOPF010000162.1:6718-8864 GCA_964581605.1 uncultured Ardenticatenaceae bacterium | reverse complement strand
ATAGTGCATCTTACCACCATCTATTCATTGCCAGCAACCTCAATTTAGGGTAGCCGGCAATTCGAAATATGGTCTAAACCGTAGGGGTGGGACAGGCGGGCCACGTTTTGGTTTTGCACAAAGGAAGTCGTTCCCGCCTGTCTCACCCCGTTTTGCGGCCACATGGGGCGAGACGGCGCGGGCAAAAGGGCCGCTATCAGAGCCAGTTCAACCCCCGCCGTCCCGCCCCTACAGCTCATTGATTTCATATTTCGAATTGCTGTAGGGTAGCAAATACCAGTCAAAGAAACGTTGCATACGGCCGTAAAAATCCAACTGCGTCGCCCGCTGCAAAAAGCCGTGCCCTTCCCCGGCATACGTCTTGTACTCAAATGTCTTACCTGCCTGCCGCAGCGCATGTGTCCACTCCTCTGACGCCTGCGGCGGCACCACGTCATCCTCCAACCCATGACAAATCAGCACCGGCTTTTGCACCGCTTCCACCTGATAAATCGGCGAAGCATCCAGATACACCTGCCGGTTTTGTGCCGGATGCCCCATGAAAATTTCACTGTACAGGCGCAAGTCCCGGTTGCACTGCGCCCAACTGGAAATGGTATTGGCGTCGCCAAACTTGTCCACACCACAGGCAAAGAGATAATCCGGGTCACGCGAGAGGGTACAGGCGACCATGTAGCCGCCGTAGCTGGCCCCATAAATGGCAATCCGCGCCGGGTCAATGCCCGGTAGCTGGCGCAAAAATCGCGCCCCAAACAGACAATCCTGCGTATCCCCTTTACCCCAATCACCATAATTGGCCTGTTCAAAGGGCACGCCATAGCCGGTGCTGCCCCGGTAATTGGGTTGCAGCCAGGTGTACCCCTTGGCCACAAAGTATTGCACCATCACATCCCATTCCCACTGTTTTTGCAAGGAGGGGCCGCCGTGTGGATGCACAATGGCCGCCCCATTGGGCTTCTCTGGCCGGTAGAGGAAAGCGGGGATTTCCAGCCCATCATAGCTCTGGTAACTGACCGTTTCCGGCAGTTGCAGCCGGTTAGCGGCCAGGGCGGGCAGTTGGGAAAAGGTGAGGGGCGTGGTACGGCCGTCCACCCCCACTTTCACCACATCCGGCGGCTGCAACGGGCTTTCAAACAAGGTAATGAGCGATTGGCCATCGGGCGACCATTGCGGCCGGGAGTAAACGCCGGCATCCGCCCGCAGCGTCGTGGCCTCCCCCGTTTGCGCATCCAGCAGCACCAGGTGCAGCGCCCCCCCGTCGTTCAGCGTACCGGCCAGCCGCGCCCCGTCCGGCGACCAGGCAATATCGGCCACATCCCGCCCCAAATGGGTAAGCTGGCGCAATCCAACGCCGTCCGGCCGTACCAGCCACACCTCATTCCAACCCGACTGCTGTGAGAGGAAGGCAAGCTGTGAGCCATCGGGCGACCAACGGCCGTACCAGTTTCGCACCTTCGGCCACATCGTCAATTCCCGAATTTGCCCGGTTTCCACTTCCACCACCTGAATATCCAGCCGGTTCAGGTCGTTAAAGGGGCGGAAGGTATAACAAACGAGACGGCCGTCTGGCGACGGCCGTGCCTCCCAACAATCCCCGTCGGTGCGTGTGACCAACGGGCGCGGCCAACGGCCGTCACGGTCAGTCAGCAGCAATTGTTCACTGTCCTCTCGCTCCACCGTGACGATGAGGCCGTGGCTGTCTGGCATCCAGACCGGGCTGCTGGCGCTGGCAGCAAAGTCGCTGATCTTTTGCGGCAGGCCACCCGTTGTGGGCATGACGTACACATGGCTATTCATCTCAAACGCCAGCCACGCGCCATCGGGCGACCATTTTGCTGTTTCATCGGGCCAAGAGAGTTTACGGCCGTGAGACACCCGCTGCGGCCAGCCACCCGCTGTCGGCAGCACATACACATCCGTCAATTCATCGCGCATCCAGGTAAAGGCCAGCCGCTCCCCGTCCAGGCTGATTGTGTGGCCGCCGAGCAGGTTCACGGCCGTAAGCAATTCCAGGCTCCACCCGGCTGGCGGTTTCACATCCGGCCGGACAATCGAAGGCCAGCCATTAAACTCGTACTTCTCCGTTAGCTTGATCGGGTTTTCCATGTGTACCCTCCGTTGAAACTAATCCACCTTATCCGCGTTC
>CAZOPF010000162.1:0-6618 GCA_964581605.1 uncultured Ardenticatenaceae bacterium | reverse complement strand
CGTGATTCGAGGTTATGATGGCAAACTCAAAATTGAAACTCATGTGTGTTTTGGCTCACCCGGATGATGAAAGTCTGGGTACGGGCGGCATCCTGGCAAAGTATAGCGCGGAAGGGGTGGAGACGTACCTGCTGACGGCCACCCGCGGCGAACGGGGCTGGCCGGGCAAACCGGAAGACAACCCTGGCCTGGAAGCCCTCGGCCGTATTCGGGAAGCGGAACTGCGGGCGGCCGCAGCTATTTTGGGGCTGCGTGAAGTCGTTTTCCTGGATTATCTGGATGGGGATGTGGATCAGGCAAACCCGGCCGAAGCGATTCAGCGCATCGCCACGCACATTCGCCGGGTACGGCCGCAAGTCGTCGTTACTTTTGCCCCGGACGGCTACTACGGCCACCCGGACCACATCGCCACCTCGCAATTGACTACGGCCGCCCTGCTCTGTGCCGCCGATGCTGCCTATACCTGCCCCGGCCATGAGCCGCCACACACGGTTGCCAAGCTGTATTATGCCGTAGATTCCCAAACGACGATGGCGGTGGTACAGCAGTATATCGGCCGTTTTGCCATGATGGTGGATGGTGTGGAGCGCGGCCATGTCGGTTGGGAGGAATGGGCTATCACCACCCGCATTGACGCCACCGCCTACTGGCAAACGGTCTGGCAGGCGGCCCTATGTCACCACAGCCAATTGGTCGGTTTTTATGAGCAACTATCACGCGCCCCAGAATCAGCCCACCAGCAATGGTTTGGAGAGCAAACATTTTACCGGGCCTACAGTCTGGTCAACGGCGGCCGTCAGGTTGAAGATGACCTGTTTGCCGGGCTGCGATAGGGGAGAGCCACACGCAACCATTATCTATTGTCTACTTCAGCCTGGGTGGCTTTTAGTTGGGCTTCTAACTCGGCAATACGCGCTTCGGCGGCCAGGCGGGCGGCGCGTTCCTGCTCTGCACGCTGTTCGGCCTGCAGCCGGGCCTGCTCAGCGGCCAGGCGTGCATCTTCCGCTTCATCATAGGTCAACAGGTACTTATCCGTTTCTGGATTGTAAAAATGCAATAGGCCATCTCGCCAATGCAAATCCAGTTGCAGGATGTTGCTGTGCAGGGCAAAAGCATTATCAGATAACGGCGTGGCGGGAATGGGCAGGTAGTAATCATCAACCAGCCGGTAACCTTGTAGGGGTGGGGTTAGATAATCTTGGGCAGGATCATACTGGAAGTATTCACTCACACCCAGGAACGCATATAGCCCTTTTTTCGGCCCCTGGTCCTGGGCATAGGTGCTGAACGAGGTGATTTCAATAACAAAGTCTGGCCCCTTCGGCTCTTCCCATAGCTTGAAGGAGCGCCGGTCGTATTTGGGCACACCCATAGCCACAAATACATCGGGAGCGACGGCCGCTTCCGGTTTCCCTTTTTCGTAATAAAGCAGCAGATTGCCGGAAACGTAAACATGGGGATCTTCTTTGAAGTACCGCTTTAAGGCCGTTTTGGCGTAAATGAGCGGGTCAGCCTGGAAGTCGCTTTCGGCCATGGGTTTACCGTCCGTATCAGGATATTCAATTTGGGTTGTCAAACGCGGAGCTAACGTTGCCATCAATCACCATCTGCCTGGGATAAGCCGGATAATGGCCTGATTGTAGCACAGAAATGACAAAACCTGGCGGTTGATCAAAACTGTTGTTTTGGGACTTGTCAATTGATAGCTTTTTAGCTAAACTGATATTTAGATGTATCTAAAATTCTCGGAGGTACTATGTACAACCCTTTGATTGCTTTACTCATTGGCACGGCCGTACTCGCCGTCCTGCTCCTTTTATTCATACCAGAACACGGGCTGTACTGGCGTTGGCAGCAAACCCGCCGCCTGTCGCAGCGTGTGCTGACCGAGGATGCGCTCAAGTTCATTCACAAAACAGAAATGCGTGGCGAAAAACCGACCCTGGCGGCCATTGCCGGGACGTTGCACATCAGCCAGAACGACACGGCCGTGCTGCTCACCCACATGCAAACCGAGCAACTCCTGACCATGCAGGCGGGGCAGATTCAACTGACCCCGCCAGGGCGGGAAGCGGCTCTGCACATTATCCGCGCCCATCGGCTGTGGGAACGCCATCTGGCGGAAGAAACGGGTTATGACGAAGTGGAGTGGCACGGCCGTGCCGAGCAAATTGAGCACCAGCTATCCCCGGCTGAAGTAGACGCATTGGCGGAACGGTTGGGCCATCCCACCCACGACCCGCACGGCGACCCGATTCCCAGTGCGTCCGGGCAGATGGTGACGCACGGCGGCATTGCCCTGACACAACTGCCCCTGGATAAACCGGCCCGCATTGTCCACCTGGAAGATGAGCCGGAACTGGTATATGCCCAACTGGCGGCCGAAGGGCTGCGTCTGGGCATGACCGTGCGGGTGGTGGAAGCCTCGCCGGCGCGCATTCGTTTTTGGGCGAATGGCAACGAACACCGACTGGCCCCCATTCTGGCGGCGAATGTGTCGGTGGTGGAAGTGGATACGGCCGTAGCGCCCGAACCCGCTCCCATTGGCGAACCCCTTTCTGCTCTCAAACCGGGCGAAACGGGCGAAGTGGTTGCCATTTCGCCCGCCTGCCGGGGCGCAGAACGCCGCCGTTTTATGGATTTAGGCATCCTGCGCGGGGCCAAAATCACCGCCGGTTTTCGCAGCCCCAGCGGCGACCCCGTTGCTTATCAGATTCGCGGTGCAACCATCGCCCTGCGCCGGGAACAGGCCGCACTCATTTCAGTGAATCGTGTCTCGTAGATCGTTTAGTTATCAAAGATTACGCAGATTTCGCAGATAAGAAATCTGTGTAATCTGCGTAATCTTTGATTATTTTCAGGATGTAAATTATGCAAAATCAACACACCCCCGACGGTTGCGCCACCTGCCCCGTTCATCATGCCGGTAATTTGCAAAAACTGGGCATTGATATGACGGAATGGGATTATGTGGTGGCGTTGGCCGGGAACCCAAACACCGGCAAAAGCACCGTGTTTAATGCCCTGACCGGGCTGCGTCAGCACACCGGCAACTGGCCTGGCAAAACCGTCACTCGCGCCGAAGGCGGTTTTAGCTACGCGGACGCTCGCTACAAACTGGTAGATTTGCCCGGTACTTATTCGCTGCTTTCCACCAGCCTGGATGAAGAGGTGGCGCGCGATTTTATTCTCTTCGGCCAGCCGGATGTGACCATCATTGTGCTGGATGCGACGCGGCTGGAACGGAATCTGAATCTGGCGCTGCAAGTATTGGAAATTACTGACCGGGCGGTGGCCTGCCTGAACCTGATGGACGAGGCCAAACGGCATGGTCTGGTGGTGGATGACCGGCGGTTGGCGCGGGATTTGGGTATTCCCGTTGTGCCGACGGCGGCGCGTTACGGCCGGGGCTTGCCGGAACTATTGCAAGCTATCCATGAAGTGGCAACGGGTACGGCCGTGTGCAAACCGTATCGCATCAAAAGTGAATCATCGGCCGTGCAAAAAGCTATCAACCAGTTAGTGCAGCAGCTACAGGCGGCTTTTCCTGGACTGCCCAATGCCCGGTGGGTGGCCTTGCGGCTGCTGGATGGCGACCAGAGCATCATCCGCGCCGTGCGTAATGGCGAACTGGGCCGTTTGAACGCGCCCGCGCCACAGCAAAGTAATCGCATTGAATTGGAGGTACTGGCATGACCACCTATCCTTTGAACGGCCGGAGCATCATCGCCCCGCAACCCAACCCTGGCCCACAAGACGCCGTTTTGCAAATGGCCGAATCCCTGCGCTGGCAAATTGGGCAGGATTTCCACGAACAGCTGATGGAAGACATTTACACCAACGCGGCCCAATTGGCCGACCGGGCCGTGACGCGCCCTGGCGAAAAGCCCCGTTTTGACCTGGATCGCACCATTGACCGCATTGTCACCAGCCGCATCTGGGGTTTCCCGATGATGATTGCCATGCTGGCGGCCGTCTTCTGGCTGACGATTATTGGCGCCAATTACCCATCGCAATTCCTGGCCTCGATTCTTATTGACACGATGGTGCCCATTCTGCATCAGATTGCTGACGCCATTGGGCTGCCCTGGTGGTTGAGCGGGCTGCTTATTGACGGTATGTATCTGGCGACGGCCTGGGTGGTGAGTGTGATGCTGCCGCCGATGGCGATTTTCTTCCCGCTCTTTACGCTGTTGGAGGATTTTGGCTATCTGCCACGGGTGGCTTTTAATCTGGACAATGTGTTTAAGAAGTCCGGGGCGCATGGCAAACAGTCGTTGAGCATGATGATGGGGTTTGGCTGCAATGCGGCGGGCGTGATTGCCACCCGGGTGATTGACAGCCCGCGCGAACGGCTGATCGCCATCATCACCAATAATTTCGCGCTGTGCAACGGCCGTTGGCCCACCCAAATCCTCATCGCCAGCCTGTTTGTGGGGGCGTTGGTGCCGGTGTACATCTCCGGGCTGGTCTCCGCATTGGCAGTGGTGGCAATTGCCGTGCTGGGCGTGACGCTGACGTTTGCTGTTTCCTGGGCGCTGTCGCGCACGGTGCTGCGCGGCGAACTCTCCACCTTTAGCCTGGAACTGCCGCCCTACCGGCCGCCGCGGGTACTGCAAACCATTTACACCTCACTGATTGACCGCACGTTGTATGTGTTGTGGCGGGCGGTGGTGTTTGCCTTGCCGGCCGGGGCCGTCATCTGGCTGATTGGCAATATCACCGTAAATGGCGTGAGCATTGCCGAGTACCTGGTGAACTTCCTAAACCCGTTGGGCATTTTGATTGGCTTGAATGGGGTCATTTTGCTGGCCTATGTGGTGGCGATTCCGGCAAATGAGATCGTCATTCCGACCGTGTTGATGCTGACGGCGATGATGTTGGGCGCGGAGCATGTGGGCGCGGGGGCGGGGGTGATGTTTGAACTGGATGAACCGGCAGCGGTGAAAGGTTTGCTGACGGCGGGTGGCTGGACGTTGCTGACGGCCGTGAACCTGATGCTCTTTTCGCTCATTCACAACCCGTGCAGCACCACCATTTACACCATTTATAAGGAGACGGGCAGCAAGCGGTGGACGGCCGTGTCGGCGCTGCTTCCCTTGGCCCTCGGTTTTACCGTCACCTTCTTTGTCGCCCAAATCTGGCGGCTGGTGGCGGGCTGGTTGGGCGGCTAAATAGACAAGACCCGAAGGTTTCAGAAAACCCTTCGGGTCTTTGCCGAAAAACGGGAGCACAACTCCACAAATTTTCAAGAATTTGTGGAGTTGTGTTGTGGAGGGTACGGCCGTGACCCCCGATAATTACCTCGATTTAGTGCGGCTATAACAAGAAGCCCGATGTTGGTTACACGGTATCCGTGAAAACGTATAATCTACTGCATGATTGTCTCTTTTGCGGATGATGCTACGGCTGATCTGTATCATGGTCGTCACACCAGTCGGGTTCGCCGCTTTCCGCATGATATTGTACATCGTGCGTTAGTCAGGTTAGACGTGCTCAATACAGCCTAGAGCTTGATGGACTTAAGTTCTCCGCCAGGCAATCGTCTGGAAGCACTTGGCGGCGATTGGGCAGGCTTTCACAGTATTCGTATTAACAGGCAGTGGCGGATCGTTTTTCGTTGGGAAGAGGGAAACGCCTATGAAGTGCAGGTGATAGATTATCACTAAAAGGGGAAACAAAATGATTCCTGAAAATCGTATTCCTACGCATCCGGGTGTCGTGTTGGAAGAAGAATTTTTGATTCCGATGGGGCTGACGCAAGTTGCTCTAGCCCGGCATTTGGGAGTGCCAACACAAAGGATCAACGAATTGATTCGAGGGAAACGAGGCGTTACACCAGAGACGGCCTGGCTGCTGGCCGGTGCTTTTGGCACAACCCCACAATTTTGGCTCAATTTGCAGGCCAATTATGATCTCGCAGTCAACCGGCCTAAAGAGGCGATAAGGCCGCTGGCACAAGCAGCTTGACCCAGCCAAAGCAAATGGGGGGTACGGCCGTGACCCCCAACAATTACCTGGATTTTATGCTGCCAGCTTAACCCTGGGGGGACGATATTATTGAGGCGGCGGTGAAAGGAGAAAAGTGGAATCGGCCAATTCCTGGGGGGTGTTAATGTTGACGAAGGAACGGCCGTGTGCATCAAACGGTTCTATTTGCTCACGCTCCACAAAACGGACGGTGACACGGCCGTAGAAACTGGTGATTTTTAATTGCTGCGCCCGCAATTTTTCGGCGATGGGGTCAAGACAATTTTTGTGGTAAATGGCGTGCAGGGGTTCGGGGTATTTTTCCCAGCGGGGCACAATCACATCGGCCGTATCACGCAGGGTGAGCATATAGGCCAGCAAGTTGCGGTTCAGCCAGGGCATGTCGCAGGCGACGATGAGGGTGTGGGGGTGTTGGGCGTGGTGGACGGCCGTGTAAATCCCCCCTAGCGGCCCATGTTCCGGGTACAAGTCACCAAACATAGGCAGTCCCAAATGGGCATACGCTTCTGGTTTGTTGGTGATCAAAATCAATTCATCCCCCAGCCCGGCCACGGTATCGCGCACAATTTCAATCAGGGGACGGCCGTTAAACAACACAAACGACTTATCCACCCCCATCCGGCTGCT
>CAZOPF010000161.1:5136-9050 GCA_964581605.1 uncultured Ardenticatenaceae bacterium | reverse complement strand
ATCTCCTGATCCCCATGCTCGAAAAACCCACCCTCGCCGACGACCAAATAGTGGCCTGTATCCAAACGGCTTATGGGTTGGATGTGGCGCAGGTTGATTTTTTGCCGTTGGGGGCAGATGAGAACACGGCCGTCTACCGCCTGACCAGTACCAACAATACGTCCTATTTCCTCAAACTCCGCTCCGGCCCTTTTGCTGAAACGTTGGTCTTGTTACCCCACTTCCTGCACAACCAGGGCATCCGGTTCATCATCCCCCCGTTAACCACCCAAACAGGCCAACTTTGGGCCAATCTGGAACAATACATGACCATCCTCTATCCGTTTGTGGATGGGCAAAATGGGTACAAACGGCCGTTAAGCGACGAGAATTGGCGGGAATTGGGCACGGCCGTGCGCCAGATTCAGTCCACCTCGTTACCTCCTACCCTCACTAACCACATCCGGCGGGAGGCATTTTCACCTCACTGGCGAAATGTTTTGCGGCGGGCGTTGGCGGAATGGATAACGGCCGACTACGCTGACCCCATTGCCCGCAACTGCGCCGTCTTTTTGCAGAGCAAACGGCCGCGGCTTGTTAAGCTGGTTGAAGATGCGGAACAGTTAGCTCACATCCTGCAAGCAGAAAAGCTACCTTTTACGTTGTGCCATGCTGACCTTCATGCCGGCAATGTGTTGTTGACCGACCAGGAACTTTATATTGTGGATTGGGACAGTCCCATTTTGGCACCTAAAGAGCGCGATTTGATGTTTGCCGGGGCGGGGTTGTTTGGGCACGGCCGTAGCCCGGCCAACGAAGAACTGCTGTTTTACCAGGGCTATGGGCGGCCGACGGAGATCAATCATACGGCCGTCACTTACTATCGCACCGAGCGCATCATGGAAGATATTGCTGTTTATTGCCAACAACTGCTGCTCACAAACGCAGGCGGTGAGGACCGGGCACAATCTTTCTACTATCTGCAATCTAACTTCCTGCCCGGCGGCACAATTGAGATCGCAGACCAATCCGGGCAGCGAATATAAATCGAGCAGGCAGATGCGAGCGTATCCATTTATCTGCTTTCATCCGCTACCCCAACCAACGGCAATCTGGCCAGCCCGCGAAACAACACCCCCGGCCGCCAGACCAGTTCTTCCAGAGGAACGGCCAGACGTATATGGGGAAAACGGTTGAACAGCGTTTGCAGCCCAATTTGCCCCTCCAGGCGGGCCAGCGGCGCGCCCAGGCAGTAATGGATGCCATGCCCAAACGCCAGGTGTTTGTTATCGGTGCGGGTCACATCTAATTCGTCGGGATTGGTGAACTGGCCCGCGTCCCGGTTGGCCGAGGCTAGCGACACACGTACCACATCCCCCCGTCGCATGAAATGTCCCTGGAAAATGAAATCGGCCCGTACCCAGCGGGTGGTAGAGGTTTCTACGGGGCCGTCGTAACGCAGGAGTTCTTCTACGGCCGTTTGCCATACGGCCGTCCCCCACTCCGCTTTATTCTCTCGCAACCAGGCCAATTGTGCCGGGTTTTGCAGCAATGCCAGCACGCCATTGCCGATCAGGTTCACCGTCGTCTCGTACCCCGTCACCAACAACAAGGCCACCATGCTGGAAAGCTCCGCTTCACTCAGCCAGTCGCCCGCTTCCATTCTGGCCTGCACCAGCGCCGTCACCAGATCGTCCTGCGGCCGTTGGCGGCGTTCGGCAAACATGCGCTCAAAATAATCTACTAATGCCCGCATCTTCTGATTACGTGCCCGTCGTCCCAACCCCCGCCCACTAGGGGAA
Source organism: uncultured Ardenticatenaceae bacterium (assembly GCA_964581605.1). Classification (GTDB taxonomy): domain Bacteria; phylum Chloroflexota; class Anaerolineae; order Promineifilales; family Promineifilaceae; genus CAADGU01. Next base: position 7,269 of record CAZOPF010000161.1, on the reverse strand, counting down.
ATAATCGCCTGCGACCAGTCAGCTACTTCTGCCTGATCGGCCGCCGGTATACCCAGCATTTCGCAGATAACTACCAGAGGCAGCGGCAGGGCATAGTCGGCAATCAACTCCATCTGTCCACGAGCGGCCACCCGGTCTAACAACTCATTGGCGGCCGTCTGGATGCGCGGCGCGGTTTGCTCCACCCGTCGCGGGGTGAATGCCTGGTTCACCAACGCCCGCAGCCGGGTATGGTTGGGTGGGTCAGCAAAGAGCATGTTCTGGTTGATCAGTTGGGACAATGGTGGGTGGGCAGACGTGACTGGTTGGTGTTCTTTTGTATTCCGCACATCCTTCACAAAATGGTCATTGTCTTTCAACACCGCCAGCACCTCCTCATACCGGGTGATGTACCAGGTGGTGGCGCCGCCTGGTGAAACGTGTGCGTAAATGGGCGCGTTCTGCCGCATCCGGGCAAAAGTGGTGAAGGGGTTGCGTTTGAAAGCGGGGCTGAAGAGGTCAAAGACGGCCGTAGCGGATGTCCGGTTCGCGGGCCATTGTTTATCGGTCATGGGCTGTTGAATAACACAGCCTGATAACAAATGCAAATTATACTCAGCCAGGTCATCCAGTGGCATTTCAAAAAGGCAAAATGTCAGACGATGCCCTTTTCTTTTGGTGGCTGCCCTTTCATGGCTTTGTAAATGACATATAACCCCAGAATGATCAACGTCACCGGCCAATATTTGCCCACCAACTCTACTACGTTCAGCAAGATGCCGTTGGTCATAATGGCTACACCAATGATTGCCAGAATGCCACCAGGGATGAGCGCCCACCAATGGGTTTCTTCAGTAAACAACGCCGTTAATAGGGTGATCAACGCGAATCCCAAACCAAAGATGAGGAGGAAGATCCCCCCTTCGGCGTCACCGCTACCATCTGCAAAAGGGGCGCTGATGGCATATGCGCCCCAACCAATACCGCTCAAAGTGTAAATGAAGGCAGCCGTCTGGTGATGTGCCAAAGGTCATTTGTGGGTCATGTTGGGAAGGGTGACGGCCGCCTGCCGGTCATCAGTGAAAAGGGGATAAGTTGATGCAGACAGAACAAGAATTCAGGCATAGAATGTGTATAATGTTTTTGTGCGCCTGGTGTGGTGCATAAAGGATGACCATGATGGATTTACCTTTATTCCCATTAAATACGGTTATATTCCCTGGCTGGCCGATGCCTTTGCACATTTTTGAACCCCGGTATAAGGAGATGGTGCGTTACTGTGTGGAGGAGCAACAACCGTTTGGCATTGTTCTGATTGCAGAAGGGGAAGCGGAGTTTGATACGGCCGTCATCCCCCATCGTGTTGGCTGTACGGTTGCCATTACCCAATTGGAACGAACGGAGGACGGCCGTCTGTTTATTATGACTGTTGGCCAGGAGCGTTTTCGTATTCATAAAGTGAAACGAGATAAACCTTACCTGGTGGGGGAAGTGGAAATGCTTGATTTTGAGGCAGAAGACAAAAAGCTGTTGAAAACGGCCGTCGCCGACCTGCGCCCCCTGGTCATTGATTACTTCTCGGCATTGGCACAGGTAGATGATGATACAGAAATTGACAGCAGCCAGATTCCTTCTGACCCTGAGGAATTGAGCTATCTGGCGGCGGCCATTTTGCAGGTTTCGTCAGAAGCCAAACAATCCATGCTGGGTGCGCGTAAAGCCTCTAACCTGTTGAAATACCTCACAGGTGTTTACAAGCGGGAGTTACGGCTCATCCCCCGGCATGATATGGGCACTTTTTCGGCGAATTGAACGAAGCTGGCGACAGGCATTGCCTGTTTACAACGAGTACAGCTCCCCATACTTATTCCGCAAATAACCAATATAGGGCGCAATGGTCAGCGGGCCTCCTGTAACACGTTCGATGAGTTCGTTGGCGGTAAATTTACGGCCGTGCCGGTAGATATTCTCCTTTAACCAGCCATGCAGCGTGCCAAACTCGCCCTGCGCCAACTCCGTTAAAATGCCAGGATGCGCCCGCAGAGCCTGGTCGTAAAACAGAGCAGACATCACATTCCCTAACGTATATCCCTGAAACGAACCACCCACAATGCCCCCATACCAATGAACATCTTGTAGCACCCCATCCACATC
>CAZOPF010000161.1:0-5036 GCA_964581605.1 uncultured Ardenticatenaceae bacterium | reverse complement strand
GGATAATAATGGTTCCAGAACGGCCGACTGCGCCCCACCAGATTCTCCCACAGCCGCGATTGGCTCTCGTGGACGCCAGATGATGTGCCACCAGCCAGGGGTGTTCCTTCGAGATCATGGCTAACGCCCAATTCATAAAGGGCGTGCCCCGTCTCATGCAATGTGCTGAAAAGTGCTTCGCTTAAATCATTTTCCTTGACGCGCGTCGTAATACGCACATCATCAATCGAAAAGTTGGTCATAAAGGGATGATGGGTCTTGTCCTGACGGCCGCGATTCAAATCATACCCATATTTTTGAGCCACCATCATGCCAAAAGCGAGTTGTTGATCTGCCGGGAAAGCCTGCTTCAAGCAGCTATCATCCACCAGTTCTTGCGCGGTAATGGCTTTGACAATAGGCACAAGTTGTTGGCGTAGTTCGGCAAATAGAGTGCGTACCGATTTTGCTTTCATCTCCCGGTCAGAAAAATCAATCAACGGATCCGCAATATGATCATAACCGGGGAAGCAATTGGCGATCTGGCGGGAGTAATCTATGGTTTTGGCGAGGTTGTCTTGCACGGCCGTAAAATCATTTGCCGGGCGAGCCTGTGTCCACACCTGGTAAGCGGCCGCCGAATGTTCACTCAATTCCGCCAAAAGCCGGGGTGGCACCTTAATAGCTAGCTCGTAATCATGGCGGGCCAGCCGAATGAGCGCCGCTTCGTTACTGTCATAGGGCAGCGTCTCGGCCCAGGGGGTTAGCGCATCTAGCAGCCGCCCCATCTCCGGGTCTATCCGTTTTTCATGGGCAATACGGTCTAACGTAGCCACCTGCCGGCCACGAGCGGCCGCTCCGGCCGGGGGCATATAGGTTGTCTGATCCCAAACCAACACACTGCTTGCGGCCGTTATATCATGGATTTCCAGCAATCGCGCTTTCAGCTCTTGTAGTTTCTTTTCCACAAACCAATCGTCTCCCTTCAAAATTAGAGCCATATCTAATGGGAGAATATCTGAATTTGAGGGGATGTCAAAGAGCAATAATTGGATGAATGGGGCAATTATCCCTGACCACGAACAAGCATGACGGTAATGTGGTCTTTGCCGCCGGCCGTAATCGTTGCCTGAATCAGTTGTTCGCTCATTTCGTCCAGGCTGGTGGGCTGGTTGAGGATGTGGGCGATTTCTTCTTCGCGCAGGGTGCCGGAGAGGCCATCGCTGCACAGCAAGAGCAGGTCATCGGGCAGCAAGGGTAGCTCAAAAAAATCCACATCTACCTCCGGGGCGGTGCCCAGGCCGCGCGTGAGGATGTTGCCGTGACGGCTGTTGTATCGCTTTTCGGCGGGCATCAGGTTGCGCTGGATGAGTTCCTCGACGAAGGAGTGGTCGCGGGTGATTTGTTGTAGCTGGCGCTGGCGGTGCCGGTAGGTGCGGCTGTCGCCGACGTTGGCTGTCGGGATATAATTCACGGGCAAAGGAACAGACCCATGAGTGAACCCAACAGCCAACCCGATTTTCTGACTGAATTAGGCCGCGAATTGAAGCAGGTGTGGCAGGCCACCAAAGACGGCTTCACCCACAGCGGCGCCTGGCTGCGCAATGGCGCGCGCCGGCTGCGAGGGGCGCAGGTGGATTATGTGGTGCTACGTGTGGGCGGTCTGATGCCAGAACGGGAGGAGCCACCGCGTGGTTTTATAGAACGGCAACTCCCCCTTCCACCACCGTCTTTTAGCATTGAGCGTCTCAATTACGAGCTGCGCCGGGTAGCGGATGCGGACAATGTCAAGGGGGTGGTGTTGGTATTGCATGGGTTCAGCACCGGGCTGGCTTCGCTGCAAAACATTCGCCAATCCATTTTGCGACTGCGGGAACGGGGGAAGACGGCCGTTGTCTACACTCCCTTTCTGGATGCGGCGCATTTTTTCGTGGCCTCGGCCGCCGACCAGATCATCATTCCCCCCAGTACCCAGTTCAACGTGTTAGGGCTGCGTTCCGAAGTTATATTTTTGAAAGATGCGCTGGCGCAGCTGGGGCTGCACTTCGACGCCGTGCAAATCTCCCCCTACAAATCCTCGCCCAACATGTTCACCCGCGCCGACATCACCCCCGAACAGCAAGAACAACTCACCTGGCTGCTGGATGAGATGTTTGACATGTTGACGAGTGCGATGGCGGACGGCCGTCGCCAAACCCCCACTGAATTTCAACAATTGGTCAACCGTGCCCCCCTGTTTGCCCCCGATGCCCTGGCCGCCGGGCTGGTAGATGCCATTGCCTATGAAGATGAACTGGCCTATTTGCTGGCCGAACCAACCGGGGAGACACCCGCAGAAGAGAACAAAGAGGGAGAAGAGGACACCCCATCCGAACGGCCAAAAGCCAAACTGCTAGAACTATCCAAAGCGCACAATTTACTGCTGGAAAAGCCGCGCCGCCACACGCCCAAATTCATCGGCGTCGTCACCCTCAGCGGTGTCATCACCATGGGCAGCAGCCAGCGCCCCCCCATAGACATCCCCATCCCCTTCGTCGCCGAAGAAACGGCCGGGGAAGTGACCCTGCTCGCCCTGCTGCGCCAGGCGGAAAAGGTGGACAACATGGCCGCCCTCATCTTCCACGTAGACTCCCCTGGCGGCGATGCCCTGGCCTCTGACCTGATCGGCCGGGAAATCCAACGGATTGCCCAGAAAAAGCCGGTGGTCGTCTACATGGGCAATACGGCCGCCTCCGGCGGCTACTACGTCAGCGCCTCCGCCAACCACATTATGAGCCAGCCGCTCACCATCACCGGCTCCATCGGCGTCTTCATGCTGCGACTCAGCACTAGCAATCTGTACCAAAAGCTGCACATCAACCGCGCCCACATCCAGCGCGGCGAACGTGCCGGCCTTTACACCAGCCCGGAACCGATGACGGACATGGAACGGCAAATCTTCTGGGATGGCATCTCCGATATGTACCGGCAGTTTAAGGAGGTGGTCGCACACGGCCGTGACCTGCCCCTGGACGAACTCGACCCCATTTGCGAAGGGCGCGTCTGGAGCGGGCGGCAGGCGCTCCATTATAAGCTGGTGGATAGTCATGGGGATTTTGTGACGGCCGTGCAAAAAGCGGCCGAACTGGCCAACCTGCCCATTGGCGATGGCATCGAAGTGCCCGTGGTCAATCTCTATCCCAAAAGCAACCGGCACCGCGTGCCCAAGCCCTACGAAGCGGCCAAGGAGATCGGCCGTGTCCTGTCGGGTGAATGGGCGCGGCGGTGGAGCGGACGGCCGTTGTATCTCATGCCCTTTGATATTCGCCTGGACTAAATCAAGAAATCTCTTGCGACCACGTTTCCTGAACACGAATGGCAGTACGCTGCGTGAACATGAAGCCAAACCACAGCAGGGCTATCACAAACCCTAAAACGCCAAAAGCCAGCGTCACTTGCTGCACCGTCCAACCCAGATTGTCCAGCCCATACCCCGCCGCCAACACCGAAATAGATTGTGTCAGCGTCAACATGGCAAACTCAAAGGCAAACACCCGCCCCCGAAAGAGATCCGGCGTCATCGTCTGCAACAACGCCGCCGAAAAGACCCATATCGTCCCCGTCCCTACCGTCCGCACCAACGTCGCCAGTAAAAACAACAACAGCGTCGGCGCTACGCCCAAACTACTAATGCCAATCCCCGTCAGCACAAACCCAATGGCAATCCCCACCAACATCCGGGATGGCCTATCTCCCAACCGATGGCGCATAAACAGTGGCCCTAGCCCCGTCCCCAAACCGCTGACCACATAAATCAAACCTAACGTCGCCGTCGCGCCATCCTTCACAAACGGAATCGCCCGATCACTCAACGCAAAAATCTCGTTCGCGTACTTGATTTCTAGCACGTTAATCCCACCCCACACCAACGAACCGGCCGCCTTCACCAGCGCAATCACCAACAGAAACGTATGCCGCCGCAGAAAACGAAAGCCATCGAGGAAATCGAGCCAGCCTGTTTGAGTGGACACGGCCGTGCGCACCTGCTCTGGCAAAACGATTCCAGCAATCACCACTGCCGACAGCACAAAGGTAGCCGCATCCGCTATAAACGCCGTTTGCAAACCAAGCAAAGCCGCCACCACCCCACCGGCAAACGCGCCCAGCGCCAGCATTGTACTCCACGTAAAACTGTCCAACGCATTAGCCGTGACCAACTCCTCACGCGCCACCACATTTGCCAGCAAAGCCGACCGTGCAGGAGAGAAAAAGGCGCTGAGGGTGAATTGTACGGCCGTGAGTACATACAACAGCCACACCTGTTCCGGCGACCGCACAAGCAAAAAGCCGAGCACCGTCACCGCCCGCAGCAAATCACTCACAATCAAAATTCGCTTACGACTGAAACGGTCCGCAATCAACCCCGCAAAAGGGCTAACCACAAACAGCGGCACAAACCGCACCAAAAACAGGTAACTAATCGCCACCCCTGAATCCGTCAGGTTCGCAACCAAAGAAGCCGAAGCAATCAGGTTAAACCAATCGCCCAACAGCGAAACAACATTCCCCCACCATAACAACCGAAAGTTCCGATTGCGCTGCAAGAGAGAAAAATATTCAGACATCAGATTCGGGGTAAAAATATGGAGTTCAGTTACAGGGGCAAAGAAAAAAGGCCTCTTGGCAATGACCTACTCTCCCAGGGGGTCGCCCCCCCAGTACCATCAGCGCTAGCGAACTTAACTGCCGGGTTCGGGATGGGACCGGGTGTACCCTCGCCGCTCAAATCACCAAGAGACCTTTTCAGGAAAACAAATTTGTTAAAACTTCACAGCTAAATATCAAGAAACAATTGCACCACAATATGTCAAAGTGCCCAATTCTCCGTATCATGCTAAAAGTAAGCCCTCGACCATTAGTACGGCTTCGCTGAATACATTACTGCACTTACACGTGCCGCCTATCAAGCTAGTAGTCTCCTAGCGGTCTTACCTGATTCACTCAGTGAGGGATCTAATCTCAGGGCGAGCTTCCCGCTTAGATGCTTTCAGCGGTTATCCCTGCCAGACATAGCTACC
>CAZOPF010000160.1:3977-9212 GCA_964581605.1 uncultured Ardenticatenaceae bacterium | reverse complement strand
TCAATTACTTAATTACCCAATTACCCAATCGCTAACTTATTTGCAAACGATCATTAAGAGAGTGATTTATCTCTGAGACTTGATCACTCAATCACTTGATCGCCTCTACATTGTACGCGCTTTTGGGATGGGTGGGTAGGTGGGATTACTGGTTTTCCTTAACAAAGGAGATAACCTGACGGCCGTGTAACAGCAACGCCGCCATCACCAATCCCACAGCCGCTATGACAAATACAAGACCGTAGCTAAGAGCGAATGACCAATCGAGTTGTAGATGGAACAGATCACGCAAGAGGCCGCCAGTAAACGTGCCCAGCCCTTTGGATACCAGGATGCACACCGTCCACAGGCCCAGATAAGCGCCCGCGTCCCTATCCGGCGACATGGCCGCCATGAGGCTGACGCCACCGAAGGTGTAGAGACCGAAACCAGCGCCAAAAATGAGCAACGATAGCTCCAGCAAATGCCGCTGTTCGCCAAAAGAGGTGAGGGCAAGCGAGAGCAGCCCGGCCGCCATGATGCCCAGTCCCACTTTGGCAAAGCGAGACAGGGTTTCTGGATGGCGTTTGCGCCAGATGATGAAGGAGAGGATGAGAACAATAATGGTCGCGCCGCCCCAATAGCCGGTGAAACGGGTAGTCTGGCCGGTGGGCATGGCAAAGACGTTGGCGCCAAAGGGTTCCAGAATGTTGTCTTGCATCCAGGCGGCAAAGGTAGCGACGAAGAGGAAGAGGAAGAAGCGACGCACACGGCCGTCGCCCCATACATTCCTGAATTTGCCCACCGTCTCGCTCCAACTACCGCTGCGGCTGGCAACGGCCGGTACGGTCAGCGGCCGTTCGCTTTTAATCGTGGCGAAGAACCACCAGAAAGCACAGTAAACGGCCGTGAAGCCAATCATCAGGGCAAAGGTTTGTGGGTCATAATGTTCCATCCAACGGCCGTAAGTAATGGCCATGATGGGGAAAAAAGCGATCAGTACCGTTTCCGCTATGCCAATAGCGATCCCTTGTTTATGGGGTGGGGCCGATTCCCGCACCAGCGCCAGATAGACGCTGCCGGAAAAAAGTTTGCCCACGCCAAAAAGCAAAAAGCAAACGAGCGCCACGAACCAGCCGGTGCTCATCTCGCCACCTTCAAACAGTTGGATGCTCATACCCAATAAGGGAAATGAAAGCACGACCAATCCACGCCCTAACCAGATATAGGAAACGCGCCGCCGCCCCCACAACGGCCGTGTATCCGAACGGTGCCCCGCCCAAAAGCTGATGGGCATGAGCAGATATTGCAGCGCCAGCAGCAGCCCCACCCAGGTGGCGGGCATCCCCAGTTCGGCGATCATCACCCGGTTCCACACGCTGGCAGTCAGAATATCGGCCGCAGCCGAGCCAATTTGAAAGGAACTCAGCCGCAAGGTGCGCCACATGTTGAAGGAAACGGCCGTACCGCTGACGGCCGTTTGCCGGATGGTTGCCGGTTGTTCCAAATCTCTTTCCATGCCCAGACTATAGCAAAATGCAGCGTGAGTGACTACCATCATCCATGAGCCACAATCCATCATCCACAATCCGGTCACAGCTCACAGCTTACGGCCCACAGGTTACGGATTACCAATTCAGTAGTCTACCGCCCCTGAATGGAGTATCATCCACCTTACCCACTGAACTTTGCGAATTGGAGGATTGAAGCACAGATGAGCCAAAACAAGTACCCAAAAATAGGTCTGATTGTTGGTGCAGAATATGATTGGCCGGAAGCGTTTATGACGGCCGTGAACAATAGCAATGCCGGCATCACCGCCGAACTGGTTAAACTGGGTGGCACCCATATGGGCGAGCCGGTGGAATATGCCGTTATCATTGACCGGATGTCGCACAAAATTCCCTATTACCGCGCCTATGTAAAACATGCGGCCATGCAGGGCGTGGCCGTCATCAACAACCCCTTTTTATGGGATGTAGACAGCAAGTTTTTGGGCACGGCCGTGATCAGCCAGTTGGGCCTCAAAAGCCCGCGTACCATCGTGCTGCCCAACAAACAAGTGGAGTGTGAGACCTCCCCGGATACTTTTCGCAATCTTAAATACCCCATGGATTGGGAAGCCATCATCGAATATGTAGGGGTGCCGGCTATTTTCAAAGATGTTCACAGCGGCGGCCGTCAATTTGCCGCCCGTGTCCATAATGTGGATGAACTCATTCAACGGTATGACGAAAGTGGCTTCCGTACCACCATTTTGCAGCAGCTTGTAGATTCTAATGACCATTTACACGCCTTTGTCATCGGGCAAGAAGCGGTGATGATTTTGCGTTATTCCCACACAGATGGCGCGTATCTGCCGGGCATTCTTTCCAAAGAAGACGGTTGGGGCAAACAACTGGCCATAGATGCCCTGCGCATTACGCAGCAGTATCAATATGATATGAACATGGTGGAATTCGTGGTTAAGGGGAATGACGTGTATGTCATTGCTGGCAGCAACCCGGCACCAGATATTGACCGGCGTTTGATGACGGCCGAGCAGTTTGACTGGTGTGTGAACCAGACAGTGGCGATGGCTATGGCGCGAGCGCAACGGCCGTCACCCCCACAATCTCCATTCCCCACCCAATCAGGTGATTGATCCACACTGGCTGAATCGGTATAATACCCGCCGTGAACTGGTTGATGTATCAACCATATAGATGCTATCAACCCCTGACAAACATAATGAGTGATCGTTTGCAAATAAGTTAGTGATTGGGTAATTGGGTAATTAAGTAATTGAAGCGGCTAATTACCAAATTACTCAATTACATAATTACTGCACGGTTACTTAAAGGGATAACATAATGACCCCATTACATGACAAACTCCCCACCAAATTACAACGCCTGGACGAACTGGCCTACAATCTCTGGTGGAGTTGGAATCCCGACGCCCGCGAACTGTTCCGCCGCCTCGATTACCCCCTGTGGCGGCGCACCTTGCACAATCCAGTGCAAATGTTGCAAGAGATCAGCCCGGTGCGTCTGCAAGAAGTAGCCCAAGACAGCGCCTTCATCCGCGCCTATGAAAAAGTGATGATCCTCTTTGACCGGGAGATGCAAAACGGCAATTCCTGGTTTCATACCACCTATCCCCAGTTAAAAGATAAAACCATCGCCTATTTTTCCTTTGAATTTGGGTTACACAGTTCCCTGCCCATTTATTCAGGTGGTCTGGGCATTCTGTCTGGCGACCATACCAAGGAGGCCAGTGATCTGGGGCTGCCGTTTGTGAGTGTGGGTTTTATGTACCCGCAGGGTTATTTCCGCCAGCGTATTCCCTCACATGGCTGGCAAGAGGCCATCTACCACCAGCTCGATATGAGTACCGCCCCGCTTCAGGTGGTGACGGACTCGCAGGGGCAATTGATGAAAATTAGCGTGAATCTGGCTGGCCGCCAGGTATATGCTCGCGTCTGGCAAATTAAAGTGGGGCGCAATCCTCTCTACATGCTGGATACAGATGTGGACGAAAATGATCCCTGGGATCGGGAACTGTCTGCCCGCCTTTATGCCGGTGACAGCGAAACGCGCATTCGCCAGGAGATTCTGTTGGGTATTGGCGGGGTGCGGCTGCTGCGCCAGTTGGGTCTGCAACCGGCGGTGTGGCATATGAATGAGGGGCACTCCGCCTTTCTGATTTTGGAACTGATTCGGGAGCGTGTGGCTCAGGGTGATAGTTTTGAGGAGGCCAGCCAGAAGGTGCGGGCGCAAACCATTTTTACCACTCATACACCTGTGCCTGCCGGGCATGATGCTTTTGGCCTGCATATGGTGGAGCAGTATTTCCACGGGTTTTGGGATCAGATGGGTATTAGCCGGGATCAGTTTTTGAGTATGGGCGGCCACCAGGAACCCTGGGGCATGGCTTTTAACATGACGGTGTTGGCTTTGCGGCAGGCAGGGCAGAGTAATGGGGTGAGTGCGCTACACGGCCGTGTCTCCCGCCAGATGTGGCAGGAAGTATGGCCGGATAAAGCAGTGAACGACGTGCCTATTAGTTCCGTGACCAATGGTGTCCATTTGCCCACCTGGATTTCCAGTGAACTGAGTTATTTGCTGGATAAATATCTGGATGCCAACTGGCGTGAACACCATGATGATCCGGCCGTCTGGAAGCGGCTGGCCGATGTGCCCGATGAAGAGTTGTGGCAATTGCACCAGCACCTCAAACTGAAAATGCTCAACTACTTCCGCCATCTGGTGCGGCGGCGCTGGGTGAGCGGCGCGAATGACCCGACACAGGTCTTAACCGGCGGTACGTTGCTCGACCCCGAAGCGTTGACGATTGGTTTTGCCCGCCGCTTTGCTACCTACAAACGGGCTGCCCTCATCTTCCGCGATTTGGAGCGGTTGCAACGGTTACTCCTGAACACCCATCGGCCGGTGCAGTTGGTGTTTGCCGGCAAGGCCCATCCGGCCGATGAACCGGGCAAGGCACTGATTCAGCAAGTGTATAACCTGGCAAAGCATAATCAACTGGGCGGCCGTGTGGCCTTTATTGAGGATTACGACATGCACATGGCCCGTTACCTGACCCAGGGTGTGGATGTGTGGCTGAACAACCCGCGCCGTCCCCGCGAAGCCAGCGGCACCAGTGGTATGAAAACGGCCCTCAACGGCATTCCCAACCTTAGTATTCTGGATGGCTGGTGGGTGGAGGGTTACAACGGGGCTAACGGTTGGGCCATTGGCGATGAGCGGGAATTTGATAACGAACATGCTCAGGATGAGTTTGATGCCAACGCCCTCTATCAATTATTGGAAGACGAGATTGTGCCGCTCTATTACAGCCGGGACCGGGATGGTATTCCGCGGGGTTGGGTGGAAATTATGCGGGAGACAATTCGCTCCAATGCCCCGCTCTTCAGTACCCGCCGCATGGTGAAGGGGTATACGACGGAGATGTATGTGCGGGCGATGAATGGGGCGCATAAATAGTTAGCAGCAGGCAGTGAGCAGTCAGCAGTAGATCGCTCACCGCTCTCCGTTTACGATGAGAAAATGGCTGCGGTGGTTTGGCTATGTGCTTTTTGTCATCATCTGGCTGATGGTGATGTGTTTTCCCACGTTTGCCTTTGTGCTGGCGACAAATGGGCAGATTGAGGTGGGGGGCAATCCGCGCAACCATTTACGCTTTTTTATGGTCACGGAAGAAGAGGCATCTGGGATAGGGGTAGAGTGGACACGGCCGTTGGGCAGCCCGTTG
>CAZOPF010000160.1:0-3877 GCA_964581605.1 uncultured Ardenticatenaceae bacterium | reverse complement strand
AGAAGAGGCATCTGGGATAGGGGTAGAGTGGACACGGCCGTTGGGCAGCCCGTTGGGCAGCCCGTTGCCCGGCCAACCCTCTTGCGCCAAAACCAGCGTATCATATTTTCTCTGGGAAGGCGGTGGCCAGAACCAAAACGTAACCTTTTGCCAATGTGTTGACCCGGATTCCGGCGCGGCACTGCCGGTGGATGGGTGTGGTTGAAGGGAGAGTGGTAAAAAGTAAGCAGTAAACAGTAAACAGTGAACAGTGAACACTCTTTTCATTGTTCACCGTTCACTAATTTGAGGGTTTCTGATGAGTAATGTTGCTTTGAAATGGGCGGGGCCGGATAGCAAGTTGTTTTACGGCCGTGATTCCTTCGGTCATGTCATCATGGCTGGTTCATGGCCGGATGATGACCCGGAATGGCAGGAGTGGAAAGCGGTCAAACCGTCTGACCTGCTGCTGTTGAGCCTGGCCTCCTGTTCGTCGCATGATGTGGTGCTGATTTTGGGGCGGCAGCGGCAAAAGCTGACGAACCTGTATGTGCAGGTGGATGGCAAACAGTTGGCCGAGCCACCCTACATGTTCACCGACATTCACCTGCACTATATCCTGGAAGGGGAGGAGCTAGACCCGGAAAAAGTGGAACGCGCCATCACCCTGTCAGAAGAAAAATACTGTTCCGTCGCCGCCACCATTCGCTGTGTGGCTAACCTGACCCATAGTTTTGAGATCAAGTAGGGGGCGAAACGGCCGTACACCGAATTTGCCGTCGCCTGATTGTGTTTTTGTCCGGTTGCCGTCTGACAGGCATAGGGCGGGAGCATGGTCTGGTGGGTGAATGGCGATACAATTTCGCCATGAGTCGCTTAATCCTTTTCACCCTCACGTTCTCTCTCTTCCTGTTGCTGGCCGCCTGTACCAGCGTTGACCCCACGCCTACGCCAACGGCCGTGACCACCGCCTTACGAGTTACGGCCGTGCCCCCGATGAGCAACGCCTTTCCTTTTCATTGGGCGAATATAGAGGGTGACGGGTACGGGGGTAGAGGGTTTGGGGGCACGGCCGTTTAGCAGGGGAATCACTTTCAACTGGCCGGTTTATCTGGTTGCCGAACGGCCAGCATCAGGCGCGGGGCGGGTCATTCCAACTCGCCCGAATTAGCCGGGCGTAGCCCCGCCGCCTGCATGCAGGGTTGGGCGCACGGTTAGTTTACTGCTGTGCATTTGAGAACTTCACTCGTAGCATTACTTGGAGTTCTTCAATTGAATAGGGCGGTTCTTTTTTGTGAAGCATAGCGTGACAATTGGGACAGACTGGACGTAAATCTCCGATGGGGTCAACTTCGTATTTCTCACCTACGCTCGCCAAAGGCTTTAAATGATGAAAATGAATGTAACCTGACCCTATCTCACCATAGTGCTTCTCAAAATCAAACTCACACACGGCGCATTTATAACCATACTTGGCAATGCAGGCCGCGCGTGCTTTTGGATTTCTTTCGTAAGCATTGACTGTTACTTGCTTTTTTGCGCCCTCGATATGCTTTTCTGGCTGACCTATTTCGTCAGGGAAAGAAACTTCGCTTATTTCTACAACTTGACCGTCTCTAATCTGTTCAAGACCGCGAATTACGTCTCGGCTTTTTATCTCATTTAGACCATATCGAAAATTGCTTTGCTCTTTGAGTAATTCGGCAAGCCAAGAGAACCCAGATAGTTCTATGTGCGGAATAAAGCCATGGCCTTTGCCAGTTACCCAGAATCCGCCTGTGTCAATTTTTTCTAAGTGGGTCGGGGTGTAGACGCTACACAATTTGTAAACTGTCTTTCCTGTGGTTCTCTCGCCTGAAATCACCCATACCGTTTCCCCAATCATTTTTTGTAACTTGCTTTCGGGATGTCCGCTGTAGTGGCGAAATTCCGTGCCGCCTAAGCCATACTCGCCCCAATCTTCAACTTTGTTATAGGCAATGTAATGCTTCGTCATTTCATACCATGCGATGAATATAGAGAGTGCGCCCAACACTTATTATACTGCACGAATGCGGGGTAAACCCCCGAAATTCGTCTTGCTCCGCGTGTTTTGCGGGGTAAACCCCTCATTTTGAGATACATACCTGCAAAACCTGCGGCATAACATGAAAAGTGGGGTTTTATCCGGCAAAAGTGCATGATAAACTTCTTTTTTACTGGTGACAGTTTGCTCTGACATTTCACAGTATAAAAGGTAATCGGCAACTCCACAAGGAGAAAAGAAGATGGCAGAAAAACCAAAATTACTTGATCAGGTACGACAGGTACTGCGATTAAAGCATTATTCCTATGAGACGGAAAAATCCTATGTGCATTGGGTAAAACGGTTCATTTTTTATCACGACAAACGGCATCCGGCGGAAATGGGTAAAGATGAGGTGGAAGGTTTTCTGGCTTATCTGGCGGTGGAGCAACATGTGGCTGCCTCCACCCAAAATCAGGCGCTCAGCGCCCTGCTGTTTCTCTACAATGAAGTCCTGCAAAAACCGCTTACCTGGGTAGACGTTACCTGGGCCAAAAAACCAGAACGTTTGCCGGTTGTCCTCACCAGAGAAGAAGTGCAGGCTGTCCTATCACACTTATCGGGTGAAGTCTTGTTGATTGTGCAAATTCTTTATGGGGCCGGCCTGCGCCTGAATGAATGTTTGGGATTGCGTGTACAGGATATTGATTTTGGGCAGCATCTGATTGTCGTGCGTGACGGCAAAGGGCAAAAGGACCGCACGACAACACTGCCAGAGCGGGTCGTACCTGATTTACACAGGCATCTGGCAACCGTGCAACAACAGCACCATACTGACTTACAAAAGGGATACGGCCGTGCCCCCCTCCCTGACGCCCTCGACCGCAAATATGCTAACGCCGAACAGGAATGGGTCTGGCAGTTTGTTTTCCCATCCAAAACATTATCCGAAAACCCTTGTGCCGATCACGATACACTCTATCATTTTCATTTACATGAAAGCACTGTACAACGCGCCGTAAAAATGGCTGCTACTAAAGCGGGCATCGCTAAACGGGTCAATCCCCATGTATTTCGGCATAGTTTTGCCATGCATCTACTGGAAGCCGGGTATGATACTCGCACTGTGCAGGAATTGTTGGGACACAAAGACGTGAAGACAACGATGATTTATACCCATTTCCTGCAAAAAGGGCCGCTGGGTGTGCGCAGCCCATTGTATGGTTGATACTCTGGCTCAATCTGGCCTGAAATTATTCAACTTCAGAGAATCCACCAGACTCACACCGAGCGGTGCTTGTTTTCCGTGCCCGGCACGTCTGTCAGCAGTTCCAGGGCGTGGGGCAGGACGGGCAGGAGTATTTCCAGGTTTTCCCGCGCTGCTTTGGGGCTGCCGGGCAGGTTGATGATCAACGTCTGTCCCCGTATGCCCGCCACCGCCCGCGACAACATGGCGTGGCGGGTGATCTGCAAACTCTCCGCCCGCAGTGCTTCCACAATGCCTGGTGCCTCCCGTTCAATCACCCGTTTGGTCGCTTCCGGCGTCACATCACGCGGCGCAAAGCCGGT
This sequence comes from uncultured Ardenticatenaceae bacterium, assembly GCA_964581605.1. GTDB lineage: Bacteria > Chloroflexota > Anaerolineae > Promineifilales > Promineifilaceae > CAADGU01. The sequence continues at coordinate 324 of CAZOPF010000160.1, read as the reverse complement.
GCCGCCCGTCGTCAGCAGCAGGTTCACCCCCTCCTCGCACCAGCGGGTGAGCACAGCCACGATTGTCTCAAAATCATCGGGGATGACGGCCTGATGGGTGATGGGCCAGGTGGTATGGGCGCGCAGTTTGGCAGCAATGATCGGCCCGCTGCGGTCTTCATACTCCCCCGCCGCCCCCCGGTCGCTGATGGTGAGGATGCCGATGTTCATAGAGATAAGTAAACAGTGAAATAGTAAACAGTGAACAGTAAACAGTGAGCAGTAAGTAGTGAGCTTCCTGAAAAAAGGGTCAACTGCTCACAAGATTAACATAATCTTGAGAAA
>CAZOPF010000159.1:0-9216 GCA_964581605.1 uncultured Ardenticatenaceae bacterium | reverse complement strand
ACCGCCCACGCGCCACCTATTTGGGATGTGTTGATGGCGGAATTAGCCAGTTGCCCGGTTCACCTGCTGCACATGATTGAAGAAGTGGGGCGGTTTTTACGGGAGCATCATCCAGACATTGAGCGGATAGGGATTCTTTCGACAACGGGCACGTACCGGGCGGAAGTCTACCCGCAGGTGTTGGCGGGTTTGGGTTTCACGGCCGTCACCCCACCCACCGCCATGCAAGAAGCCCGCATCCACCCCGCCATCTACCACCCGCAACATGGCATCAAGTCCTGCGGCCGTGTCACCGACCGCGCCCGGCAGGATTTGCTGGCAGGCGTGGCCGCATTGCAGGCACAGGGGGCGCAGGCCATCGTGTCAGGCTGCACCGAAATCCCACTCGCCATCACCGAGAAACGGATTGATGATATGGTGATCATTGACCCGACCCTCATCCTGGCGCGGGCGTTGGTACGGGAGGTGAATGGGGGGAAGTTACGGCCGTTGCCGACGATATTCCTTTCCCGTAGTGAATAAGATAGAATTGCCTGTGTGTAGAGCCATCTGGCTAAAGAGGTAAATGATGTTTGTCGAAACAAGGTATGAACACGTCACGCTGGACGAGACAGGAGTACCCGTGATTGCCGGGACGACGATGAAGGTGCAAGAACTGGCTGCCGAGAGACTGGCCTGGGGCTGGAGTCCAGAGGAGATGCTCATGAATCACCCTTACCTCACGCTGGGGCAAATTTTTTCGGCATTGGCCTATTATGCCGATCATCAGACGGAAATCGAGGCGGCCATCGAAGCGGACGTTCGGCTGGCAAAGCAGTTACGGCAACAGACGCAACCATCTTCTCTGGTGGCTCGTTTGAAAATGTATAGGTCAGGCTAATGTCTGTCGCGTTTTACATGGACGAACATGTGCCTAAACCGATTACTATCGGCTTGCGCATTCGTGGCGTGGATGTGGTGACAGTTCAGGACGACAAGCGCCAAGGGACGGATGACGCCATTTTGATTGACCGTGCGGGCCAGTTGGGGCGGGTGCTGTTCTCTTTTGATGCGGACATGCTGCGAGAGGCTACCCGGCGGCAGCAGGTAGGCGAATCATTTAGCGGGGTTATTTTTGCTCACCCCACACAAATCTCGGTGGGGGAATGTATCCGGGATTTGGAGATTATCGCTGAAGCGGGTGAGTTAGAAGATTTACGTGATCGGGTATTCTACTTACCATTATGATGCTGGTATAGGGGATTATCCAGCAATTCCTTCCCATTCTATGTTGTAACCAGTATTCGAGTAGTCGGTTTACGCATCACGGATTACGGGTCACGAAAGAGGAGAGAGATGCCCAGAATACGTGAACTAGGAATTTATGAAAGCAAGCTGCCGCCAGGCCCGCACAATGCCATCACCGATGTGGCCGGGGTGGCGGTGGGGCACTACACGCTTATCGCCGGGGAAGGAGCATGGACGGGTAACGGGCCATTCCGCACCGGGGTGACGGTGATCGTGCCGCATGAGGGGAATATATTTGAAGAGAAGGTCACGGCCGTAACCCACACCATCAACGGCTTTGGCAAAGTGTACGGTTTTGAGCAGGTGCGCGAACTGGGTACGCTGGAAACGCCCATCGCCCTCACCGGCACCCTCAACGTGCCCCGCGTGGCCGACGCCCTGATGACCCTCGCCATCGAGCAAAACCCGCACATCGGCCTCGGTTTTGCCGAGAGTGGGCGGCAGGGCTACCACAGCGTCAACCCGGTGGTGGGCGAAACGAGTGATGGCTACCTGAGCGATTTGCAGGCGCGGCCGATTGGCCTGGCGGAAGTGCGGGCGGCGTTGGCCGATGCCGCTACCGGCCCGGTGGCTGAGGGTGTGGTGGGGGCGGGCACGGGCACCAGTTGTTTTGGCTGGAAGGGGGGCATTGGTTCGGCCAGCCGGGTTCTGCCAAAGCGGGCGGGTGGTTTTACCATTGGCGTATTGGTGCAAACGAATTATGGTTCGCCAGAGGAATTGGCCATTTGTGGCGTGCCGGTGGGAAAGCGCATAAAACCACCCAAACCAGAAAAACGCCAGGAAGATGGCTCAATTATGATCGTGCTGGCGACGGATGCGCCGTTGGACACACGCCAGTTGGGGCGGCTGTGCCAGCGGGCGGCGTTTGGGCTGGCACGCACCGGCAGCACCTGTCATGGGGGCAGTGGCGACTTTGTGATTGCCTTCAGCACCACCAATCGTGTTCCGGATCGGCCAACCCCTTTACAGGTGGAAAAGCCAGTTTTTTATGAACAGCCGGTGATGGATTTATTTGCTCTGGCGGTGATTGAAGCGGTGGAGGAGGCGATTTACAACAGCCTGTTCATGGCGCAGACGGTGGTGGGGCGAGATGGCAACACGCGGTATGGGCTGCCGGTGGCTGAAGTGGTGGCGGTGATGGGGCGGTACGGCCGTTAAAGTGACAAAAAAAGACGCCGGACAGACTGCCCGGCGTCCTTTACCGATAACCGATTACCAGCTATTCAATCGTTAACGTGAAAAAGCCCTGCGTCTCAAAGAAGTCGCTCACCTCAATGATGATCAACCCCTCATCGCCAAAGGTAAATTCCAGCGACTCTGTTTCACCAGAAAGAGCAGCATCCAGGTTGGCCAATTCATTGCCATCCAGGTCTAAGATACGGATAACGACATCCGTTTCTTCATCAGGCTCGACGTTAATGGTGACGACATCACCAGATTCACCGCCCAGGTAGTATTGCAGCAGATTGGTTTCGCCAAAACGGCCGAACACCTCATCCCCAATCGCCAGTTCAAAGATGACAAATTCAGAGCCGATTAAAGCGATCTCGTAGTTGCCGATGCTGCCTTCAAAAGGAGTAATGGTGAAGTAGTAGTTACCATCTTCGGGTACTTCAAACTCCATCCATTCCAAACCGATAGAGGCGTCAACTTCATCAATCAGTTCGTCGGTATCGTCGTTATACAGCGAGAGAACCAGGTCGAATTCAGACTCTACTGGGTCAGCGATCATGGTGACAAAATCACCAGCCAGGGCGTTGAAGGGGAAGGCATGTTCGTCATCCTCTGCTTCCAATTCATCGGTAGCAAAGAAAGCGGTGTTGGTCTGGCCGTTATTGGTAAAAGTGACCAGGACTTCATACTCGCCGCCAGTGCCATCAAAGCTGGAAACGGTGACGCTGTACAGGCCATCTTCAGGAATAATGACGACGGGGATAAACTCCGTGCCAAAAGAGACGTCGGTGGGTTCGCCGATCAGGGAATCGCCATTGGCGTCCACGACGTCAATAACTACATCCAGGTCATCATCTAATGGCGTAACGGTGATGTTGACCAGATCGTCGGTCAGAGCGGCAAATGTCCAGAAGGCTGTTTCATCACCTTCTAGAGCACCTTCAATTGGCTCGCCAATCACCAGATCACCAGCCGCCGTGCCACCTGTGCTGCCTGTGCTGCCGCTGCCTGCTTCCAGAACGGAGATGGTGTAGTCGCCTGTGCCGCCGGCAAACCCTTTGACGAGGATGGTATAACTGCCCGCAGCCGGGAAGGAGAAACCCTCGATGGTTTCCGTGTCAAAGCTATTATCCAGTGCGCCACCAATGACGGATTTGCCATCGGCATCCAGCACATCCACCACCACATCCAGGTCGCCGTCCGGTTCCACAATGATGTCTACGACTTCGCCTTCCAGAGCAATGTAGCTCCAGACATCACCGGCTTCATCTTCAACGGCATCATCTATCACATCGCCGGGCAGCAGGAAACCGGCCGTTTCGCCAGTTACAGAGCCAGTGTCGGTGGTGGGAATGGTCACGGCCGGGGTACTGAGGGAGACCGTATTGAGCATTTCATCGAAGATGGGGAGGTATTGGTCTTCCATGGAGGCTAAGGCGCCAGCGAAGATGAGCAACATGCGGTTGTTGTCGGGGTCGGCCAGGGTGGCAATTTTGACCACGCCTTCTTCCCCATCAGCGACGACATCGTAGACGGCCGTAGCCCCATCCACACCGGCTATCGTAGCGGCGGCGGCTGCTTCACGCGGCGTAAAGGTGATGGCTTCCTCACCGCCGCTCATCGCCGTAAACAGCGAGGAGAACGCATTTAACACTGCCACCGGGTCATTGGGGTCGCCATCTGTCACCAGCAGCCCCAGCATATCCAATGGCAGATTCATCATTTGCACAATCATGCCATCTTGAATCATCTGCTCACTGTTGTTCAAGATGTTTTCGTCGGTCGCCAGCCGTAAGCTGCCATCAGCCTGCTCGGCCATCACCCAACCGGCCGGGTGGCTGATAGTCACGCCCAGGTTTTCGTTGGTCAGTTCTTCAAAGCTGGCAGACGGTTCCGGGGTGGCGGTTGGTTCCGGCGTATTGGTAGGCGCTGGTGTGTCGGTGGGGGGAGGGGCCGGGGTATTCGTCGGCGCAGCGGCCGTATTGGTGGCGGCCGCTGTCGCTGTGGGGGCCGCTTCTTCTTCGCCACCGCCGCAAGCTGCCAGCAGCCCCAACGCCGCCAGCAAAGCTAAAATCGTTAACAATCTATACATTTGTTTCATGCAAAATCTCCTCACTTTTTGTGGTTAAAAATTGGTGTGTTTTTAATAATGGGGACAGTAAACACCGCCTATTCTACAATGCTTGCGTAAATTAACATAGCGCCCTGGTACTGTCTATAGGACTATTGACCGGGTTTAATCCACAGAGGTAGTCATCAGCGCCAACCGCCAGTTTCATCTTACCCAAACCAGCCCTGCGGCAGCACGGCGATGCCAGCAAACACCAGAATAAAGACGCCCAGGATGATGAGGGCGTAGTTGCGGAACCTGGTGGTATCGTCGGCTTCGCGCCAACGGCGGGACATGTGCGCCAGGGCTACGGCCAGGATCATAGTGAAGGCGTGTTCGGCCCGGAAACGAGCCAGCCCCACATCCAACCATCCCCAAATAAAGAGGATCAGGCCTAGTAGAAATTGCAAATCCAGCAGCCCGACAAAGCCGCTCATTAGCCCTCTGTCCATGGGCTGGAAGCTGCTTTTGCGCAGCCAGCCAACCAGAAATTTGATGAAGGCGATGACGCCGACGATGACAACCAGCCATCGCGTCCATGAATGTAAAGTCAGGAGTATTTCCATATGGTGTTCCTTATGTAATTGAGTGATTGGGTAATTTCTCAATTACCTGATGATTGTGTTCATAAGCCGCTCCTACAAACGGCCGTTTGGCAGAGAATAATAGTGCGTTACGGCCGTCTGTCAAACGAGACCGGACAGGCTGGCGGGGTGATGACATTTGGCAGGGGGAACACGGCCGTATGTCACTGTTAGCCCTCTACCCCATTTGCCATACTACCTGTGGACGGTAATCAGTAAACGGTAAGCGGTAATCAGTAAACCGATTGCCTTTTACCGATCACCGATTACCGACAAGGGGAGTTGAACCGTTAATAACCAGGTGTCAACGTGGTTTGATGCCTGGTTTTGCATTTATCAGCCGCAGTGGTTTCCCACCCACTGCGGGCTTTTTCAAAGGAGTTCTCCTGGCGCAATGTGCGCCATGAAGCGTGAAATTCATCATTCATCCTTCATAATTCATAATTCCAAAGGAGCATTTGAATGGCCACAGGAAGAATCGTTATTGACCTGGAACGATGTAAAGGATGTGAGATTTGCCGGGAAGCCTGTCCCCAAGACGTGATTGAATTTGCCGACAAACTGAATAAAAAAGGGTATTACCCGGCCATTTTGGTAGACCCGCACCACGACTGTACCGGCTGTGCGCTGTGCGCTGTCGTCTGCCCGGATGGGTGCATCACCGTCTTCCGGGACATTCCCCAAAAACCGGCCCGCGCCGTGCGGGAGGAGGTAGCCGCCCATGTCTAAAGAGTTACTCAAAGGCAATGTGGCCCTGGCGGAAGCGGCCGTGCGCGCCGGCTGCCAGGCCTATTTTGGTTATCCCATCACGCCCCAGACGGAGCTTTTGGAGCATATGGCAAAGCGGATGGTGGAGCTAGACCGCGCCTTTTTGCAGGCGGAAAGTGAAGTGGCGGCCATCAACATGGTGTATGGCGCGGCCGCCGCCGGGGTGCGGGTGATGACTTCATCCAGCAGTCCCGGCATCAGCCTGATGCAGGAAGGGTTTAGCTATATCGCCGGTTCGGAAGTGCCGGCGGTGATTATTGACGTGATGCGCGGCGGGCCAGGGCTGGGCAATATCCAGCCCAGCCAGAGCGACTATAACCAGGTGACAAAATCGGCCGGGCATGGCGATTTTCATCCCATTGTGCTGGCCCCGGCGACGGTGCAAGAGGCAATTGACCTGACAATGCTGGCCTTTGACCTGGCGGACACATATCGCACGCTGGTTTTTGTGATCGCTGATGGGGCGATTGGGCAGATGATGGAACCGGCGGAACTGCCACCGATGCGGGAATTGGCGTCACGGCCGTCGTGGGCACTCACAGGCGCGGACGGCCGTAAACCCAACCTGGTGAACTCGCTCTACATGGGCGCGGACGGGTTGGAGGAACTGAACCTGCGCCTGCAAGACAAACTGGCAACCATCCAACAAAACGAAGTCCGCTACGAAACCCATCTGACCGACGACGCGGAAATTGTGCTGGTGGCCTTTGGCACGGCCGCACGGGTGGCCAAAACGGCCGTGCAGCATCTTCGCCGTGAAGGAATGCCCATTGGCCTCTTCCGCCCCATCACCCTCTGGCCCTTCCCCGAAGAACAACTACGTGCTCTGGCCGACAAAACGGCCGCGCTGCTGGTAGTAGAGATGAACGCCGGGCAAATGCTCCATGACGTGCAGCGTACCGTCGGGCGCGGCGGCCTGCCGGTGGAATTCCTGGGCCGCATGGGCGGCCAGATTCCCCTGCCAGAAGAGGTAGAGACGGCGGCGCGGGTGTTGTATGAGCGGGTGTTGGCGGATAACGGCGATTGGCTGCGGAATCCGTAATCGTAAGCCGTAGCCCGTGAGCCGTAAACCGTAATCGGACTACGGATAACGGAGAAATAATGACCACTGAACTGTTAGAAATATCCCCCCTGGAAAAACTGGTATATGAACGGCCGGAGTCGCTGTGTGATGGGTATACCCATTACTGCCCTGGCTGCACACATGGCACGGCGCACCGGCTGGTGGCCGAAGTGATTGATGAATTGGGCATCCGCGAAAAGACGATTTTGGTCTCGTCGGTGGGCTGTTCGGTCTTTTCCTACAACTATTTTGATGTGGATGCGTGCGAGGCGGCACACGGCCGTGCGCCAGCCATGGCCACCGGCGTCAAGCGCGTCAACCCGGACAACATCGTCTTCACCTACCAGGGCGATGGCGACCTGGCCTCCATTGGCATCGGCGAGATCATCCACACGGCCGCACGCGGCGAAAAGATCACCGTCATCTTTATCAACAACGCCATTTACGGCATGACCGGCGGGCAAATGGCCCCCACCACACTGCCGGGACAGGTGACGACATCTTCGCCCTACGGCCGTAATGTTGCCACCACCGGCAGCCCCCTGCACATGGCCGAACTGCTCGGTTCGCTGCCGGGCACCGCTTACGCCGCCCGCCGCAGTTTGCACGATGCCCGCCACGTGATCCAGGCCAAGAAAGCGATTCGTACCGCCTTTGAAACACAGATGATGGGCCTGGGCTTTAGCGTGGTGGAACTGCTTTCCACCTGCCCCACCAACTGGGGCATGACTCCGGTGGAGTCACTGCATTGGGTGGAAGCAAACATGGTACCGGCTTATCCGCTGGGCGATTTTAAGGTGGCGGAGGAGTTGAAGGGGCAGAGGGGGCGATAAAAGAGTAGCAGGTTGCAGGTTGCAAGTCGCAGGTAATGAAGCACCTGCTACCTGCAACTTGCCACTTGCCACTTGCAACAAGGAGACATATATGACCACTCCATGGGCACAGCGATATGCGCAGCGAACGCAGCGCATGGGCAGCTCGGTAATCCGAGAATTATTGAAAATGACAGAACAACCTGACCTGATTTCCTTTGCCGGTGGGCTGCCCGCGCCGGAACTGTTTCCGGTGGCGGAGTTTGAAGCGGCGGCACAGCGGGTGCTGAAACAGCATGGCAGCAAGGCGCTGCAATACAGCACCACCGAAGGTTATCTGCCGTTGCGGGAGTTTATTGTGGAAAAGATGGGCCAGTATGGGATTCAGGCGTCGCCGGAGAATGTGCTGATTACCAGTGGTTCGCAGCAGGCGCTTGACCTGATTGGCAAGCTGCTGATCAATTCCGGTGACCTGATTTTGACGGAAAACCCGACCTATCTGGGGGCGTTGCAGGCGTGGCGGGCGTATCAGGCGGAATTTACGGCCGTGCCCATTGACGATAACGGCATCCAGGTTGATTTGCTGGAAGAGGCGCTGTGCGGCGGGCCAAAATTCATGTACATCCTGCCCAACTTCCAAAACCCGGGCGGCGTCACCCTCTCGTTAGAGCGGCGGCAGGCGTTGGTGGCCATGGCTGACCGATATGGTGTGCCCATCATTGAGGATGACCCGTATGGTGAACTGCGCTTTGAGGGCAACCATTTGCCACCGCTGGTGGTGCTGGATGCGCAGAAACTCAATGGCCGGGCACATAATGGCGACGAAGCGGGTTTCTTCCGCGGTAATGTCATCTACCTCAGCACTTTTTCCAAAACGTTGGCTCCCGGTTTGCGGCTGGGCTGGATGGTCGCCCCCAAGTCAGTCATTCAGCGGTGTGTGCAGGCCAAACAGGGCATGGATTTGCACACCAGCAGCTTTGTGCAGATGGTGGCCTATGAAACGATCAAAGGGGATTTTCTGCCCCGGCACGTGCGCCGCATCCGCGAGGTATACAAAACGCGGCGGGATGTGATGATCAGCACCATGCTGCGCCAGTTCCCGCCCGGCATCACCTGGACGTGGCCGGAAGGTGGCCTCTTCCTCTGGGTGACGCTGCCGGAATGGATGGACGCGGCCGCTATTTTGCCCAAGGCGATTGCCAAAAAGGTCGCTTTTGTGCCCGGCGCGGCCTTCTTCCCAGATGGCTGTGGGCGTAATCACTTTCGGCTGAACTTCTCCAACGCGCAACCGGAGATGATTGAAGAAGGCATCAAACGGCTGGGCCGGGTGCTGGCCGAAGAGCTGGAAGCGACGGCCGAATTGGCATATGCGTGAGAGGTGGCAAGTGGCAGGTGGCAAGTGGCAAGTGGCAGGTGGCA
>CAZOPF010000158.1:0-9705 GCA_964581605.1 uncultured Ardenticatenaceae bacterium | reverse complement strand
ACCATGCCAGCCTTTCTAGACAGAAAAATAGGGTCGGGCTATACTTCCTCCTATCTTGACAATACGCATCGTCAGTAAAATAGTGGGAAAACATTCGGTAGCCAGTAGGGTGGAGTTTTTTATAGTGTGTGAGCAGCCAATTCTGGCGAACAAAAAAATCCATCAGAACGGGTATTAGCAAGCAAGTCAGAACGACAATTGTAAAGATGATGAGAAGGATGGCATCATCTGTTGGAGAGTTTGGCATGGTCGATCAAGATGTGGTTTATGTAACTGAAGAAGGTCTACAAAAAATCAAAGAAGAACTCGCTTTCTTGAAGGGGGAAAAAAAGTTGGAACTGGCCCATAAATTAGAAGTGGCTATTGCTCAGGGTGATTTGAAGGAAAATGCTGATTATCATGCGGCTAAAGAGGAACAAGCCTTTGTGGAAGCGCGTGTGAAAGACCTGGAAGATATACTGCGCCGGGCACAGGTGATTGCGGAAACCGGGCCATCGGATGTGGTGCGCGTGGGCAGCGTGGTAACGGTCATTGAAGATGGGTATGATGAGGAAGAAACTTATTTTATCGTTGGGGCACACGAGGCTGATCCCAGCAACGGCCGTATCTCCAATGAATCGCCTATTGGTCAAGCTTTAATTGGAGCCAAAAAAGGGCATGTTGTCTCAGCCAGGACGCCTGGCGGAGTGCTGCGATTGCAGATCAAAGCCATTTCCTGATTAAAACTCGTTCTCAATGTGGACACGGCCACCTCTTGGAGATGGCCGTTTTTATTTTGCGAGACGACAATGATAAAATACACGTCACAATACAGGAATGACACTTCTTGAGATTGATTTTGCAAAGGATATGAGTATGCTGCAACGCCTTAAACTAACACCTCTTCCCCTTTTTTTTATGCCTTGTTGGGAGCGCTCTCAGCACCAATCACCGATTACCGATTACCGATTACCGATTACTGATTACAGATTACGCTTTGCACTTGTCACTCTTCTCTGCCTTCTGACCGCCTGCGCCGCCCCCAGCCGCGACCGCCGCGATGCAGCCAGCAGTGCCGAACCGACGCCCATCCCAACGGCCGTTGTGCCCAACAAACCCACCTACACCGTCGAACGCGGAGATGTGGTCTATGCGGCCAGCTACAGCGGCCGCATCAGCCCCAGCAACGAGACCAGCCTGGCCTTTCCCCTGAGCGGGCAGGTGGCGGAGGTGTTTGTGGAGCGGGGCGAGACGGTGTTGGAAGGGATGGAGATTGCCCGGCTGGACACCACTGAATTGGAACAGGAATTGGCATTGGCTCAGTCTGCTTTGGAAGTGGCGCAGGCGCAATTAACGGCCGTGGAAACCACCCATGCCGTGCAACGCCAGCGCGCCGAACTGGCCCTGGCGCTGGCCCAGCTTGATCTTGATTTTGCCAGCCAACAGGCCGGCGAGAACCCCACCCCGGAACAGGCTTACCAGATTGGCCGGCTGACCATTTTGCGTGATCTGGCGCAGCTGGCGGTGGATGAATTGGTCACGGCCGTAGACCCCCAACTGAGCGCCCATGTGCAACAGGCCGAATTGCGCGTCACCGAATTGCAAACGACTATTGCCAGCGCCGTGCTGGTTGCGCCCACAGATGGCGTACTGGTTTCGCTCAATTTAACGCCCGGCCGTTCCGTGATGGCCCAAGAGCCGGTGGGGACGCTGGCTGATTTGGACATATTGGAAGTCAGCGCCGAACTGAATGATGACGAGATGGCCGAACTGGCCGAAGGCATGGCCGTCACCATCTCGCCGCCCAACCGCCCCGGCGAATCATTTACCGGCGCCGTGCGGCAGATGCCCTATCCTTATGGCACACGCGGCAGCGCCGATGTGCCCCCTACGGACGAAACAACCCGGTTTGTTTTTGACAACCCGGATGACGCCCAGCAATTCCAGCCCGGCGACCGGGTGCGGGTGGTGGCGGTGATTGAAGAACGCCCCGGTGTTCTCTGGCTGCCACCAGCGGCCGTGCGGGATTTTAACGGCCGTTACTTTGTGGTCATTCAAGACGAACAAGGCCAAAGCCGGGTAGATGTGACACTGGGCATTGAGGGGGACGGCCGTGTGGAAATCCTGGAAGGGCTGTCCGAGGGCCAAACTATCATAGGACAGTAAGCAGCAGGCAGTAAGCGGGGAGCAGTTACGGCCTCACTGCTTACTGCTCACCGCTCACTGCTCAACCGCTCACTACTTACTTCAAAAATGTCATTTCTCTACCGCACACGCGCCATATTCACCATCACCTTCAAACGACTCTGGGCACAACGGGGGCTGACGGCCGTGACTCTCATCGGTCTGATCATCGCCGTGGCCCTCATCACCACCGTGCCCCTGTACGCCGACGCGGTGAACTTCCGCATGTTGCAGGAGCGGCTCAGTGCCCAGTCCGAACGGCGCGGCCGTCCGCCATTTGCCTACCTCTACAACTACATCGGCGCCTGGTATGGCGCCGTGCAGTGGGAAGATATGCAGCCGCTTGATGAATACATGCACAAGCGGGCCGCCAGCGCCTTGGGCTTGCCAGAAGAATTAGTAATCCGCCATGTAGAGACGGACCGTTACCGCCTCTATCCATCTGGCAATGAAGATTACGCCGATGAAAACCGCGCCCTGGGCATCTTCAATCTGGCAACTACCGAGGGAATTGAAGGGGCGATTGAGATTGTGGACGGCCGTTTGCCCCAACACACCACCGATGGCCCCATTGAAGTCCTCGTCACCGAACCCCTGGCCGAAGAAGCCGGCTTGCAGCCCGGCGATCAATTCATTGCCTACAATTTCCGTAACCCCGATGACCCGCAGCGGGAAATCCCTGTCACCATCGCTGGCGTTTGGAAACCTCAAGACCCCACCGATTCCTTCTGGTTTTTTGCGCCGAATGTTTTTGATGATCTCCTGTTAGTCAACGAAGAAACGTTCATCAATCGGCTGGCCCCCGCCTTAAACGACGAAGTTTATCTGACCGCCTGGTATCTGGTGCTGGATGGCAGCCGTGTGGGCACCGAAAACGTCAACAGCCTGGTTAATCGTGCCGCCAGCGTAGAACGCACGGTGGACAATCTGCTGCCGGAAACGGCCAACATGCTCTCCCCCACCATACCAATGGAGGCATATCAGCGCGCCGTTGGCCCACTCACCGTGCTGCTCACCGCCTACAACATCCCCATCATCTTCCTCATCCTGGCCTTCATCGCCCTCATCGTCAACCTGGCCGTAGACCAGCGGCGCAACGAGATTGCCGTCATGCGCAGCCGGGGGGCCACCCCCTGGCAGGTGGTAGGCTTTGCCATTTTGGAAGGGGTGCTGTTGGGGCTGGTCGCCTGGGCGTTGGGCACGCTGCTCGGCCTGGGTTTTACGCAGTTGATGGGGCGGGCGCGTAGTTTTATGGATTTTACGGCCGATACCACCTTGCGTGTGGCCCTCAACGACGCCGGTTTGCGGGCGGGGGCCATTGCCATTGGCCTGGCGCTGTTAGCTCAGGTTTTGCCCACCATCTCCGCCGCCCGCGACACCATCATCACCTACAAACAGGGGCAGGCGCGCACGGCCGGTAAACCCTGGTACCAACGCATCTGGCTGGATGTGCTGCTGCTCATCCCCACCGTCTACGGCTTTTACCTGCTGCAACAACAAGGCTCACTCATCGCCATCGGCGAAGGGGCAGCCCATGATCCATTTGCCAATCCGCTGCTCTTTTTGTTGCCCGCGCTGGCCGTTTTTGCCCTGACCCTCTTCTTCTTGCGCATCTTACCCTGGCTGATGGAAGCGATTAGCTGGCTGCTCTTCCGCACCAACAGCGTGGGGCTGCTGATGGCCGCCCGCCATCTGGCACGGACACCGCGTGCTTATGCCACACCGCTTATTCTGCTTGTCCTTACTGTCAGCTTATCGGTTTTCACAGCATCGCTGGCGCTGACATTGGATTATCAGCTTTATGATGATTATCTTTATCGTATGGGGGCAGACCTGAGCCTGGAGGGGCCAGGCAAGGAATTTGGCGCCAGCAGTAGTTTTGCCAATCTGCCGGGTAGTGACAACCAGCGCAGCCGGGCGATCTACTTACCCCTCAATGAATACCTGGACTTTCCCGGCGTAGAAGCGGCCACGCCGGTAGGAATTTATGGCAGCATGGCACGGGTAGGCACTACCAATTACTCTGGCAAGTTTTATGGCATTGACCGCACTACGTTTCCGGCCGTTGGCTTCTGGCGTTATGATTTTGCTCCTTATCGGCTTGGTTCACTGACGAACTTGCTGGCCGCATCACCGGATGGTGTGCTGGTTTCTGACGACTTCCTGGCGGAATCGGGGCTAGATGTGGGTGACTTTGCCCGCCTGAATGTGCGCCTGGGTGAAGCCAATGTGGAATTGAATGCCCAGATTCTGGGCGCATTTGATTATTTTCCTACCTGGTACCCGGCGGATGATGGTCATCTGTTTGTGGGGAATCTCGATAATCTGTTTGCTCTGGCCGGTGGCGATTATCCATATCAGGTGTGGATGCACACGACGCCTGATTTTGACGAAGTGGCTTTTGCGGAAGCTTTGTCAGGGCGACGGTTGTCTCAATGGACGTGGGATGAGCCTTATGCCGTTATTCGCCAGGAACAGACACGGCCGGAACGGCAGGGATTGTTTGGCCTACTATCGGTTGGTTTTTTGGCGGCGGCGCTGCTGACGGTGATGGGCTTTTTTATGTATGCGCTGTATTCGTTCCGGCGGCGGTTTATTGAACTGGGTATTTTGCGGGCGGTGGGGCTATCGCAGGGGCAGATGTTGGTGTTTGTGGCCTGCGAGATGGGTTTTCTGATTTTGACGGGGTTGGGGCTGGGTATTTTGCTTGGCTCATGGGTGAGCCAGTTGTTCATCCCGTTTTTGCAGATCGGCGCGGAGGCGAGTGACCTGGTGCCGCCTTATCTGGTGGAGATTGCGTGGACGGCCGTGAACCAGATTGCGATTCTTTTTGGCTTACTCTTTGTGGTGGCGATGGCCGTGTTGGGATTGCTCCTACGGCGAATGAAGATTTTCCAGGCAGTGAAGTTAGGTGAAACGGCGTAGTCGGTGATCGGTAAACGGTAATCGGAGGAAATTGGCCGATTACCGATAACTGATTACCGATTACCTCCAAAACGGACGATATGACAGAACTGTACCCCATGACATTTGCGCCGGTGTTAAAGGATTATATTTGGGGTGGGCGGCGGTTGGAACAGTTAGGACGGCCGTTGCCGCCGGGCATCATCGCCGAAAGTTGGGAAATTGCGGCGCATGAGGATGGGGTGACGGCCGTGACGAACGGCCGTTATGCGGGCAAACTATTGACCGAAGTACAGGCGGAATTGGGGCTGGATTTGATTGGCACAAACTGTGCCTGGGCGCAGGCGCGGGGCAAATTCCCCTTGCTCGTCAAGCTGCTGGACGCCAACCGCGCCCTCTCCGTGCAGGTACACCCGGATGATGAATATGCTCTGGCGCATGAAGGGAATGAGTTGGGCAAGACGGAGATGTGGGTGGTGCTGGATGCCAGGCCGGGGGCGCAGGTGCAGTTGGGGGTGAAGGCGGGCACAACGCCGGAACTGTTTCGCCGGGGCATTGAAGAGGGGAAGTTAGAGCCGTATTTGCACTATGTTTCCGTCAAACCGGGCGACCATATTTGTGTGCCTGCCGGGACTTTACACGCGATTATGGATGGCATTCTCATTGCCGAAATTCAGCAAAACTCGAACACGACGTATCGGGTGTATGACTGGAATCGGGTGGGGGCGGATGGGCAGGCACGGCCGTTGCACATAGACAAGGCCCTCGATGTGATCAACTTTGAACAGGTGGAGCCGTCGCTTTGTCCGGCGGAATTGGTGGAGTTGAACGGCTTAAGCCGTTCGCTGCTGTGCCGTAACCAATACTTTGTGACAGAGCGGGTGGAGATGGCGGCAGGGGCGGTGTTTGCGGGGAATTGTGACGGCCGTAGCCTGGAAATTTGGGGCGTGTTATCCGGTGGTGTGACGGTGAACGGAGTTGGGTGTACGGCCGTGCAGTTTGCCCTGCTCCCGGCAGCTATGGGACAGTTCACCCTGACGGCCGTACACCCATCTACACTGCTCAGAACATATGTGGAGGCAACTTGAAAATATGGGCTGTACCGCCCATAACCTATGATCTGGGAGAAAACCGCCTGACAATTCAGGCTGCCAACCTGGAAAACGCCACCGTCAACTTTTCGGCACAGTCGCCCATGGGGGAGGGGTGTACGGCCGTGTTTAGCGAGATTGGGTATACGGCCGTGCTCCTGAAAAACATCCGCAATGGCACATAAAGTAAGGGCGTATGGCCATACGCCCTTACTGACTCGTGGTATACTTTGCCACAATTCTGGTTCACAAGAAGTGGAATGGAGAGTACGATGACAACGCTTCATCAAATTCACAAAGTCAAAGACGGCAAGATCGTGGTGCATTTGCCCGCAGAATATAACGCCAATGAAGTAGAGGTAATCATTACGCCGGTCAAAAAAGGAGGCAGTTCTACCGCTCATACGGCCGAGGAAGAAGCGATCCAGCATTTGTTAAATCTGGACACATCCCACTTCACCGAGGCGCAAAAAAAGGCATACCAGCGTACCTGCCAGTTATTGCGTCAAAAACGACGTCCTGATGAACCCCGATTACTAGGGCTGTTTGAAGGCTTGTTTGAAATTGGCGACGATTTTAACGACCCACTGCCGGATGAAGGTTCATTTTGGGGTGAAGAAACTGACGAATATGGCATGACAATTTCATCATGAACTTGCTTCTCGATACCCAAATTTTCGTCTGGGCAGCAACGGGACCCCATAAACTTTCTCAAACTGTGCGTCAGGCATTACAAGGGCGGGAAAACAACCTGTTTATCAGCGTTGCCAGTTTATGGGAAATGCAAATAAAGGTTCAAATCGGGAAATTACCTTTACCGCTGTCTGCACGTGAATTTGTAAATGTGCATTGTCTTACAATCGGAGTTCAACCTTTGTCAGTGATCGAATCTCATATTTGGGCCTTAGACGCCTTGCCGCTTTATCATCGTGATCCGTTTGACCGTTTGCTGGTTGCCCAGGCATTTCTGAAGGGTATCAACTTGTGTCCGTAGACCCGATTTTCAAGCAATATCCCGTTCCCCTGTTTGTTAAGTAGTTGCACATGGAATACGAAGCCAAAGAGCCAGAAGACAGTGAACTCAAAGACACGGTAGCCGAAAAGCGAAAATATCGTGTCCTCAATGTTGAAGGGGCGCGCCAGGTTTCAGCTACCTGGCTGGAAAGCATAGACCTGGACGGCGCGGTCACTTTTGGCCTGCCGGAGATTGATGACCGCTATCACGTCTGGCGCGTTCCTCTGGTGGGTAAACACTCGCAGGAACGCATTGGTGAAATCGTCATTGACGCTTACACCTCACTGTTGCTACAAGACAAGACGACCACTCCCGAACTGTTGGAAGCCCGGCTGTTGCACCGCAAAAACGCCAAACCATCGGCAGAGGCTCATCCCAAAAGTTACAAACCATCCAATCTGCGCAACACCATTGCTCTGGGCGATGCCGAAGAAATTCTGGCCGAATTGCCGGAAGCCTCTGTAGACCTGATATTCACTTCCCCGCCTTACTTCAATGCCCGCCCTGAATATGAAGATTACATCACTTACGAAGAATATCTGCTAAAAATGCGCAAAATCATCCGCGCCAGCCACCGCGCTTTGAACGAGGGGCGCTTTTTTGTGATGAATATTTCGCCGGTACTCATTCGCCGCGCCAATCGCACCCAATCCTCGCGGCGGGTTGCCGTCCCCTTTGACATGCACCGACTGTTTGTGGAAGAAGGGTTTGACTTTATTGATGACATCATCTGGGCCAAACCAGAAGGGGCAGGTTGGGCCACCGGGCGCGGGCGACGCTTTGCCGCCGACCGGAACCCACTGCAATACAAACCCGTGCCCGTGACCGAGTACATCCTGGTTTACCGCAAACAATCGCCGCATCTGATTGATTGGAACATCCGTACCCACCCCAATCAAGAGTTGGTGCAGGCGTCAAAAATAGACGATGGTTACGAAGTAACCAATATCTGGCAAATTTCCCCAACCTTTGACAAAGAACATCCGGCCATCTTTCCCGAAGAGTTGGCCGCTAAAGTCATCGCTTATTATTCCTTTGTGGATGATGTAGTCCTGGACCCCTTTGCCGGATCGGGCACGGTAGGGCTGGCTGCTGCCAAAGCCAAACGACGCTTTGTCTTGATTGACCAAGAACCAAAGTATGTCAATTTGATGTGTGAACGGGCTAAACTCTGGCTTGGCAAGGAAGCGGCCGATGTTTCATGCCTGAACTGCCCGCCCATCTCTGGGGATAACACGTATGGCTCTTACAACAAATTGGAACATGAACTCATTGTCGAATAGCGGAAAAGGAAGGAAAGCATGTGGTTGATTTATTTACAATTTAAGGAGCAAACACAGGATTTTCACTTCATCCGTGAAAATTTGTTTAGTCCGTAAAATCCGTGATTCTATTCCCGCATACAAACGATGTCCTATGGCAGAACCGATTATTCTTTGTGAGAACTTAGTCAAGATTTATAAGATTCAGGATGTGGAGGTGCTGGCGCTGCAAGGGTTGGAACTGACGGTGCAGCGCGGCGAGTTGATGGGCATTGTGGGGGCCAGTGGCTCTGGCAAATCTACGTTGATGAATGTGTTGGGGGGATTGGTACGGCCGTCGGCCGGCACCGCCATCGTAGACGGCCATGATCTGCTCAAACTGTCGGACGCACAGATTAACAAGTACCGCCGGGAGAAGGTGGGCTTCGTCTGGCAGCAGGGGGCGCGCAACCTGATCCCTTACCTGAACGCGCTGGAAAATGTGGAGATGCCGATGACGCTGGCGGGTGTTCACGGCCGTCGCACCCGCCAACATGCTCAGGAATTGCTGGAAATGGTGCAGTTGTCCCACCGCCGCCACCACAAACTGGGGCAGATGTCCGGCGGGGAGCAGCAGCGGGTGGCGATTGCGGTAGCGTTGGCGAATAATCCCCGGATTTTGCTGGCGGATGAGCCGACGGGTGAACTGGATTCGGCCACGGCGCTGACGATTTACGAAGCGTTCCAGACGTTGAACCGGGAGTTGGGGCTGACGATTCTGATTGTGAGCCATGACCCGACCATTGCCCGGCATGTACAGCGGGTGATGCAGATTCGGGATGGCAAGGCGGCCAGCGAAACGGTGCGCCGCCGTCGCCAGCCAGATACACCCACCGAACAGCATGAAGACCATTTTGAGGAGCTGGTGGTGTTGGATTCGGTGGGGCGGCTGCAACTGCCAAAGCAGTATCGGGAGGCGCTGAATTTACACGGCCGTGCCCGCATGGAACTGGTAGACGATCATCTGATTGTGCGCCCGGTGCCGCCGGAAGATTTGCACCAACTCCCACCGGAACTGCTGCACCAGGCAGAGGCAGCGGAGGAGAAGGGAGACGGCCGTATGCGCCAATGGCTGTACAAAATACGAAACCCCAAACAGGCAACTGAATAACTTGAACGGCCACTTACCGGGTTAACTGGTGTTCCTGCCACACGGCCGTCAAATTCCGGTGCGTCATCTCTGAAAGCTCCACCGGCGAAGCACCCGGCGTGGGCAGCACCGGCTCCAGCA
>CAZOPF010000157.1:2803-9797 GCA_964581605.1 uncultured Ardenticatenaceae bacterium | reverse complement strand
CCTCAGCACCTGATCCCCTCAGCACCTCAGCACCTGATCCCCTCAGCACCTGATCACCCCTTCACCCTCTCACCAATTTGGGTGCGTAGGGAGACCCGGCCCAGTTGAATCAGGTCGCCATCCGCCAGTGGGCGCGGGCTGAGGCCCAGCCGTTCATGGTTCAGAAAGACACCATTTTCGCTGCCTTCGTCATAGAGCCAGTAACGGCCGTTGCGCCAGCGCACCCGTGCATGAAGCGGTGAAACGGACCTGTCGGCTAATGTAATTTGTCCTTCCATTTCCGCCCGCCCCAACGTCACGGTGTCGGCCTCAATGGGGAATGGCTGCTTCACTTGCTGCGCCTCGTCCAGCCAGAGAAGGGTCAGTGCTAACGGCTCGCCTTCGGCCGCGGTGGCATCCTCCTTAGCTGCCTGTGCCTGCTGCCAGACTGCCCGGCGCCCGGCGCGTACCGTCTCTATTTGCACCCGCTCCCGGTATCGTTTGTAGCCGCGCAGCATCACCAGCACCAGCCCCAATAACCCTAACCCTACCAGAATAGTAAGCAGGGTGTTTTGTGGCAGGGCAGCCAATTCCGCCATCTGGGCCACGGGCGGCGGCGTGGGCGGCGGCGCGGGCGTTGGGGTGGGCGGCAACGGCCGTTCCACCGCCACCGTCACAATCACAGGTTCAGCGACGGCCGTATATCCTAATTCATCTGTTATCTCCACCACCAGTTCATACGCCCCTACATCCGCATTTTGCACCAACCATTCCAGCGTGAGCCTGCCTGTTTCATCTGGTTGCGGCAGGGCTAACTGCGGCTGTAACACCCCATTCACCCGGAATGTGATGTTTTCCAGGCGGCGGGGACGGCCGTCCGGCCACGTAATTTGCACCGGCACTGGCTGCATCGTCGGCTGCAATTCGGCCAGAGGGGTATCTTCGGCCGTGCCGGCCCGGCGAATGGCAGCTTTATTCAGCACAATAGCCACGGTGGGTGGCTCAATGGTCAGGTCGAGATTGGTCACGGCCGTGACTTCGCCCAAACTCACGGCCAATGGATAGACCCCACTTTGGCGCAGCAAAGATTGATAGGTGATTTGCGGTTGGTTGCTCTCTTGCTGCCAGCGCAGATAAACAGAGTCAGCACGTTCAGCGTGGGGCACATGCACATAAAAGCCACCCGTCGGCTCGGCCAGGGCATTGGCATTCCCTATATCTTCCAGGCTCGCTTCCGGCCCCAAAATGCCAGCAAAAATGGGCACACTGGCCGTCTGCGCCGCGGCCGTCAGCGCCGGATAATCGAGAAACTGGCTCAGGCGGCGGGCTTCGCTGAGGAGAAAGATGGATTGGTAACGGCCGTTTTCGTTGATAGTCGTCGCATGGTCAATAGCGTCCAACAATTGTTGGTTCACCGGCCCCGCTTCCGCCAGATTGTGGGGATCATATGCGGCCAGGGCGTTGATCACTGCCTCTGGGGTGGTCGCATCCTGCACCAGAAACTCGCTGCCCGTATTGGTGCGGTTGGGCACCATCACCGACACCCGATCCAGCCCAGACGGACTCATAAAACGGGTGGCAAAACGACTAACGCTCTCCCTTACCTCGTCCAGGCGGGTCATTTCGTCCCCGTCCGCCAGCAGCAACGTCTCGTCAGCGTCAATGACAAAAATAATATCGGCCCCCACCGGCACATAGCGCACATCAAAATCGCTAATGGGGACGCCGTTTTCGCGCAGGCGCAGGTTATCCAGGTTCGTATCCGTCAATGGCGAGCCGTCCGCCTGGGACACGCGCATGCTCACGCGCACGGTGGGAAAAGCGGAACTGTCCGGTTCGCCCAGCGTCAGCGTGATTTCTTGCGCCAACAGGGGCACGGCCGTAACCAATAACCAACACATCCAGATAACGACAAGCCGCTTTCTCATCCAATACCTTACCGAAGTCCGGCTTTCCATCTTCCGAACAACGATTACCCTCCTCCCTTCACGTTTTATGTTTACTTTACAGGCACGGTTTGATATTATAGCACGGACATCTCAGGGAGCAGGGACGGTGAGAAAAAGGCGTGGCAATGGGCAGATCGCAACCATCAACGATCAAATATCAATTACCAATTACCAATTACCAACTACACCCCATCCGGGTGTTAGCTATTTTGTTGGCGCTGATGTTCGTGGCGGTAATGCCGCTACGGGCGCAGGAAAATGAGCCTCCCCCGGTAGAGCGATTGACGATAACCGGCACGAGTGCGGAGAGTTTACCGGCGATAGAAGTGCGACTGTACGGCCGTGACGAACAGGGCAACCCGCTCGATTTCTCCCGCGAAACGCTAGACATCCAACATGGCGGTGAAGCGGTTGGGCCAATCAACTACCAGGGCACGCACCGCACCGGCACGCTCACCATCTTCCTGATTGATATTCCCACGGGCGTTCAGGCACAGCTACCCGCCTTGCAAGAAGCGATCAACCAGTATGCCAGCCCCGGCAATATGATGGAGCAGGTGGATTATACGGCCGTGTATCAGGTGGGCGCGGCTGAAGCGCAAGAATTATTGCCCGCCACCAATTTCCACAACACCGTGCGCAACCTGTTTGCCGAGCCACTCAGCCCGGAAGCCGGCCCTACCGCCCTCTATGACAGCACCCTCAACCTGCTGGAACGCGCCGCCAGCCTCAGCCCCAACCCGGAAATGCCCATCCATCTGGTGCTGATGACTGACGGTACCGACGCGGTGAGTGGCGCGGCCGGCGACGCTGTTGCCCGTCGTGCGGCCGAATTGGGCATTCCCGTCCACACCATCTGGCTAGAAAACAGCGACATCAGCAATGGTGTGCCAGGGCAGGAATATCTGGCTGGTCTGGCGGCCGCCAGCGGCGGTGTGGCCGTGCAGCTAAACAATGCCGCCGAACTGCCCCTTATCTGGAATCGCATCGCCGGTTTTCGGGATCAGGTGCGGATTCGCTACCAGCCACTCAACCTGACCGGGGGCACCTTCCCCGTCAATGTCTCGCTGAAAGAGATGCCCTGGATTACGGCCGCAACGGAAATCTCCATCCCCTCAAACATCCCCAGCGTGGTTATTGATCTACCGCCAGAATCCCGCACACTGACCCTACCCAACCTGGAAGAGCCGGTGCGCCTGCGCCTGCAAACCCAGCTCTCCTGGCTGGATGGCCAAGAGAGAGAAGTGCAAGCGGCTCAACTTATCATCAATGGCGACACGACCAGGCCGTATGAAATTCCGGTGGAAAGCCTGAGCGAATTTGTGGCCGAAGTGAGTAACCTGACATTTGGCAATAACACGGTGGAGGTAGTGGTGCTGGACAGCCAGGGGATGCGGGCCACCAGCCCCACCGTGATCCTGACGGTGAATGAAGGGCGGCGTGACCTGCCTTCTGATCTGGATGGCGGCAATCAAGTTGCCCGGTTTATCGTGCGCTTGTTTACGTTTTTGCTGCTGGTAGCACTCATTGGCGGGTTGATCTTTTTCTTGTGGCAGCGGGGGGCGTTTGCCAGATTGGGCCGCAAACGAGAAGGTGGCCGTCGCGGCCGTCGCCGTTCCGGGCCAACAACGACTCTTACGGAAGCGGCGCCGGTGGCTCAGGCAACGGCCGTGCTCGGCTACCTGGAGGTGCTGGAAGCTGTCTCGCGCATGAACACGCCCATCCCCTTGCAGGGAACGCTCATTCGGCTCGGCCGCAGCCCGGCACAGTGCGAAATCGCCTTTGAAAACGACATCACCATGTCCCGTCTACACGCCAATTTACAGCGTGAAGGCAGCGATTACCGCCTCTTTGACGAAAACAGCACCAGCGGCTCATTCGTGAACGAACGGCAGGTGCCGGAATATGGCATTCAACTGGTGGACGGAGACGAAATTCACCTGGGAGCCGTTCACCTGCGCTACCGCCGGGCGTGAGGAAGAAGGTAATTGAGTAATTGGTAATTACCCAATTACTCAATTGCTTTATTGCAGCGTCAGCACATCCCGCCCTTGCAGGCGGTGGTTGATTTTTTGCCAGATTTGGTCGAGGTGGTCGGCATATTGCACGTAGTCCAGATTGTCTGTTTCAATGGTCAAAACGGGGCTGAGGGAAAAGCTATCAATCCAGGCATCATACAACTCGTTTAACTGGTAGAGGTATTCGTCGCTGATGGTTTGTTCGTAATCACGGCCGCGCTGGATGATGCGGCGGCGCAGGGTGGGCACGGCCGTGCGCAGATAAATGACCAGGTGCGGCGGCTTGAGCAAGGTGGCCATCGTCTGGTAGAGGTCATAGTAACAGTGCCAGTCGCGGGCGCTCATGTGCCCCTGCCGATACAGGTTACGCGCAAAAATCTCCGCATCTTCATACACACTGCGGTCTTGAATGATAGAGTTGGTTTGTTGCAGCAGATCATGGTGCTGCCGCAGCCGCCGCGAGAGGAAAAAAACCTGCGACTGAAAGCTCCAGCGGGGCATGTCCTGGTAAAAGTCGGCCAGGTACGGGTTTTCGGCTACCGCTTCCAACACGGCCGTCCAGCCTGTTTGTTCCGCCAGCAGGGTAACCAGGGTAGATTTGCCCGCGCCAATGTTCCCGGCAATGGTGATGAATTGTTTGTTCATATGCTGTTCCTGTGTAGTTATTTAGACCTGACAGGTTTCAAAAACCTGCCAGGTCTAATGACAGGCCAAGTTGGGCCAGATATTGCCGCACGGCCGCAGCCACATCCATCTTACCCGCTTCAACCAACGGCCAAAAGTTAGCCATCCACTCTGGAAACAGGTACTTTGCCAGCCGCCACTCGTAATAAACCAGCCAGGCCATCATGCCTGCTTCCGCCAGCAGACCGGTGGCGTGGTAATCCTGGGCAGCCAGAGCGGTATCATAGGGTATGCGGCTGATGTGTGCCTGCCAACGGCCGTGCCGCCACACCACCTGCGCATAACTGGCACGCTGATCACCATCAGCCGGCGTACCCACCGAACCAGCATTCACCACCAGCGTCCCATTCACCTGGCGTACAAACGGTTTGTGGGTGTGCGCCGTCACAAAAACGGCCGGCGGCGGGGCAATTTGGGCACTGATCTGGTCGTCATCGGTGCTGGCATAGATGCCATCCCGGTTATGGTGCATGGAGGCATGGCAAATCCGCACTTCGCCCCCCGTGCCAAACAGAGAATGGTTATCTGGCAGGGCGGCCAATGCCTGGACGGCCCCATTGAACCGGGCATACGTCCAACGCGAGACACTGCTCACATCAAAGTGCGGCCCAGATTGGGGGTCATCGGCACGGCCGTGTGCCAGCACATACTCCTCGTGATTGCCCTTGATCAACTGCCAGCCACGGCCAGCTTTCCCCTGTAACAACTGCCAGCACGCGAACGAATGTGGCCCCCGATTGACAATGTCTCCGGCGACAATGACCGCTTCCGGCTGCCACTTTTCCACATGTTCAACGGCCGCCTGCAAAGCGGGTAAATTCCCATGAATATCAGAAAGTACGGCAATTTTCATGCCAGAAATTGTACCCTGTTTGCGCAGAGCGGTTGTACGATCAGGCTACGATCTGTGGCTGCACCATTTCGTTGACACGGCCGTACACCCCTCCCTACAATAGGCACACCATGTATGAAGAATTCCTGCGTCAAGTTCCCCTTTTTGCCGATCTGCCCCTGGAAGACCTGACCCGCCTGTGCCAGATGGTGGGCGAGATACATCTGCCGGCCGGGCAGGTTTTGTTCCATGAAGGCAGTCTGGCTGACCGGGCGTACATTCTGTACACAGGGGAACTGGAAGTGGTGAAAAATGTAGACGGCCGTGAGCTGCAAATTGATACCCAGGCCAAACCCGGCACCGTTATTGGCGAAATGGCCTTGCTGGAGGAAACCACCCGGCTGGCTACCGTCCGCGCCCTTCAAGACTCCTTCCTGCTCACACTCGATCATCACCAGATGCACCAATTGTTGAATTTGAGTTCCACAGCCGCCACCGTCATGCTGCATACCCTCACCCGCCGCTGGCGCGGCATTGAATCCCTGGTACGGCATAACGAGAAAATGGCCCAATTGGGCACGTTGACGGCCGGTATTGCCCACGAGCTAAACAATCCGATAGCCGCCGTCAGCCGCAGCGCCAACCAGCTTCAAGCCATGCTGCGCCGCTCCGAGCAGGCGCGTATCGCCCTGGCGCATCTGCACCTGACGGCCGACCAACAAACCGAAGTAACCGCCCTGGCCCGCCGCGTAGAAGCGGCCGCCAACCGGCCATTGGTGCTAGATGCCCTCGGCCGCAGCGACCGCGAAGAAGAAGTAGAAAGCTGGCTGGAAGAGCAGAATATACCCAACCCCTGGGAATTAGCACCCGCCCTCGTCAATCTGGAATTAAGTCTGGCTGATTTAGCCGGACTGTCTACCACCTTCTCCGGTGAGCAATTTATCATCTTGCTCCGGTGGCTGGAAGCTGCCTGCACCACCCAAAGCCTGCTCAGTGAAATTGTGCAAGGGGCCGGCCGTATGGCCGAAATTGTCAGCGCCCTTAAATCCTACGTCTATCTTGATCAGGCGCCCATCCAGAACGTCAATGTTCACGAAGGGTTAGAAGGCACTCTGGTAATCCTCCGCCACAAATTGGGGCGGGATGTCATCATCCGGCGGGATTATGCCCCAGACTTGCCCAAAATTACCGCATATGGCAGTGAACTGAACCAGGTGTGGACGAATATCATAGCGAACGCGGCCGACGCGCTCAACGGCCGAGGCCACCTCACCCTGCGCACCCGGCAAGAAGGGAATGAGGTAGTGGTGGAAATTGAAGACGATGGCCCCGGCATCGCCCCGGCGCATCTACCCCGGCTATTTGACCCGTTCTTCACCACCAAACCACCCGGCAAAGGCACCGGCCTGGGGTTGTACATCAGCTATCAAATTGTAACGAAACACCAGGGAGAAATTCTCGTCACCTCCACACCAGGCCAGACGCTGTTCCAAGTCCGCCTGCCTCTTGGCTTGACAAGGTGATGGGGTGAT
>CAZOPF010000157.1:0-2703 GCA_964581605.1 uncultured Ardenticatenaceae bacterium | reverse complement strand
CCCAATTACCCAATTACAACCCCCTCAATCCCCAAGACAGACGCCTAAATCCCGCGCCGTCAGGATAGTGTCGCAGTCCAGCGGCACCTGCTTCATGCGCCCCGCCACCTGCTCCAGCGGCACATAATTTACCGTTGGCGGGTCCAACGCGACCATAATGCCAGACTGCCCTTCCGCCAGGGCGCGCACGGCCGCCGCGCCAAACCGCAGCGAAATAAGCCGGTCATATGCCGTCGGGGGGCCACCGCGCAGCAGATGGCCCAAGACAACAGTGCGTGTCTCCTTGCCGGTGAGCGCTTCCAGCGCGGCCCCCACTTTTTGCCCCACGCCGCCCAGCCGCTCCGCCTGCCCCACACTTTTGCCCTGAATGGTCACATCGCCACCTACCGGCCTGGCACCTTCAGCGACCACAACAATAGAAAAGTCACGGCCGTCGCGCCCCCGTTCCCGTATCTTTTCCGCCACTTTGTTAATGTCATAGGGAATTTCCGGGATCAAGATAACGTCGGCCGAACCGGCTACCCCCGCATCCAACGCGATCCAACCGGCATAACGCCCCATCACTTCTACGATTATGACCCGTTGATGGCTTTCGGCCGTGGAGTGCAGCCGGTCAATACATTCAGTGGCAAAAGCAACGGCCGAATGAAAACCAAAGGTCGCCACCGTCTTGTCCAGGTCGTTATCTATCGTTTTGGGTACACCCACCACCGTCAGCCCTTTTTGCGCCAGCACGTAAGCAATTTCCAGTGAGCCATCGCCGCCAATGGAGAGCAGGGCATCCAGCCCGGCTTCACGAAAGCGGGTGATTAGTTCATCACTGCGGTCTGTCTCTTCATACACGCCGTTGGCGTTCAAGACCGGGTAGCGCAAGGGGTTGCCCCGGTTGGTCGTGCCTAAAATCGTGCCGCCCAAATGGGTAATTCCCCGCACTTTTTGGAGCGTCAGGGGAATAAGGCCCCCATTTGAGAACTGTTCGGGCAGCAGCAGGCCATTATAGCCGTCCCGAATGCCCACACATTCCCAACCCCGATGATGGGCGGCTAAAACGACGGCACGGATGACGGCATTTAGCCCAGGGGCATCGCCGCCACCGGTACTCAAGGCGATACGTTTGATGGTCATAGTAATCTCCTTCAATAGGGGCTGATGGTTGGTGGTGAGTAGTATGTGCCAGCCACTAACCACCAACTCCCACATTCGCTACAATTGTGACCGTCACGGCCGTCCCCTATTGTCACCGCAGGCTGGTCATTTGCAAGTGACAAAAGACACAGGTAGCAAGTGGCAGGTGGCAGGTTACTTGCAACGTGCCACCTGCCACTTGTCACCAAAACAGGTTGAGATGCTTTTGCGTGATTCGTGGTTTACTCTGGTGCGGTTTGCCTTTCGGCTGCTGTATAACGAGATGGCCTGGACGTATGGGCCGGTCAGTTGGGGCGTCTCGTTGGGGCAGTGGCGGCAGTGGCAGTTGGCGGCGCTGCCCTTTGTGCAGGGGCGGCGGGTGCTGGAATTGGGGCATGGGCCAGGCCATATGCTGCTGGCATTACAAAACCGGGGGTTTGATGTGGTGGGGCTGGATTTGTCACCTTACATGGGGCAGCAGGCACAGAAACGGACACAGCGTACCGTGCCGCTGGTGCAGGGGATGGTACAGAATTTGCCGTTTGGCACGGCCGTGTTCGACACCATCCTCGCCACCTTCCCCACTGATTACATCATAGACCCGCGCACGTTGGCGGCCGCACACCGGGTGTTAAGGGGGCACGGCCGTCTGGTCATCGTCCCCGAAGGCCATCTCAACGGGCAGGGGCACATCTACCGGCTGATTGATTGGCTCTACACCATCACCGGCCAGCGCGAAGGGGTGTTTACGGAGAATGACGGGCATATCTGGCCCGCCGATGCCCTCTGGGAACCGATTCGGCAGCGTTTTGCCGCCGCCGGGTTTGCCCTGACTATCAAGCGCATCCAATTGCCGCACAGTGGGGTGACGGTGTTGGTGGCCGTAAAGGTCTAAACGGCATATGAACAAAGTCGCAGGGGGGCACGGCCGTTGGTAAAATGTGATCCGCTAAGGGCACGAAGAAACGCGAATAGGCTCTGCGCCTCCGCGTCTCGGCGTTAAATTTTTATCTCAGGATTTTGTATGAACAATTGGCAACCCGAAGAGAATAACCCACCCCCCGACACCCCCCGACCCGCTTCCCGCAGTCAACAGGTGATCCTGTTCCTGGTGGCTGGCACAGTCATTTTGCTGGATCAATTCAGCAAACAACTGGTGGAACAATCGCTGGCGCTGTATGAAGTATGGGCGCCCATCCCGGCCATTGAACCCTTTTTCCGCATCATGCACGCCACCAATACCGGCGCCGCCTTTGGCCTGTTTCAGGGTGGCAGCCTTTTGTTT
Source organism: uncultured Ardenticatenaceae bacterium (assembly GCA_964581605.1). Taxonomy (GTDB): domain Bacteria; phylum Chloroflexota; class Anaerolineae; order Promineifilales; family Promineifilaceae; genus CAADGU01. The sequence goes on along the minus strand of CAZOPF010000157.1, from coordinate 293 downwards.
GCCATCCTGGCGCTGGTTGTCAGCGGCGGCATCCTTTATTACAACCATACCCTGCCCGCCGGACACAACGGGCTGCGCGTGGCGTTGGGGCTGACGCTTGGTGGCGCATTGGGCAACCTGATTGACCGCTTCCGCCTGGGGCACGTCACCGACTTCCTCGACTTTGGCCCCTGGCCCATCTTCAACGTGGCCGATATGGCCGTTGTCGGCGGCGCACTCTTGCTCGGCTGGCTCACCTGGCGCGAATCCCGCCAGATGAAGCAGGCGGAGTTGGATGAGGTGTTTTAGTGTTT
>CAZOPF010000156.1:0-9977 GCA_964581605.1 uncultured Ardenticatenaceae bacterium | reverse complement strand
GGAGGGAATCGAACCCCCAACCATCGGATTAGAAGTCCGGTGCTCTGTCCATTGAGCTACTGGGGCCTGGGTTCAGCCTGAATTCTAAACGGCACAAGGAGGGGCGTCAACCGCAATTCAGTCCGGGCGGGCCAATTTGCGGTAGCCGCGATTCCAGTAGATGAGGGGAAGTTCATCGGGGCGGGGCACGCCGCTGGCCTGGACTTCGCCGATGTAGATGGTGTGGGTGCCGGCCGTGATACGGCCGTGAATCGTACAATCTAACCACGCCACTGCATTTTTCAGGATGGGCGCGCCGGTTACGGCCGTGCCCCACTCCCCCACCGCAAATCGATCTTCGTCCTTAATCCAGGCAAAACGATTGGAAAGCTCAACCTGCTCTTCCGCCAGAATGTTGACCGCAAAAACAGCGCCCTCTATTTCAAACATTTCATGTCCTAACCCTCGATGGTCAATGGCGATCATAACCAGCGGCGGCGTGGGCGAAATAGAGGCAAATGCCGAGACCGTCAGCCCATGTGGCTTGGGTTGTCCCGGCGCCGTTACTGTGACAATCGTCACGCCTGCCGGAAAGTGGCGCAACACCTCACGATAATCGTCTGATAATATGGTCATGTACTCCTCCTCTGGAATTATGAATTAGGAATTAGGAATTTCTTCCCTCGCCCAGCCTCTCAGTCGCAAATAACGGCGAACTATTTTGGCAATGTCCGTCAGATCATTGATTTCGGCCGCCAGGTCGGCGTGGCCTGGGCCAACCAGGATGGTCGGCACGGGGTTGCGTGTGTGCTGGCGATGCCCTTTTTCTTCAATGTTACCATGATCGCTGGTAATGATAAGCAGGCCGGTTTCATTCTCCTGGTTCCAGGTTTCAATCAGGCCATTGAGGGCGGCGTCAAGCAGTTCCAGATGTTGGGCGGCCTCGGCCAGTGAGCCACGATGCCCGGCGCGGTCGCTGGGCCAATGCTCAAAGAAGCTGAAATGGTACTCCCGCGTCAGCCGGGCCAACTGCTGCCCGGCGGCATAGGGCGTATAGAGGGGAATGTCGGTATAACCCAGATAGTCGCGCCAACCCTGGCCGGTGAAGTCGGGGCTGATGGCCCGGCCGTGCCGCAAATCGTCCGCCGTCATCAAAGCCAGCCCGGCTTCAGTGGCGGCCAGTGGTACAGAGGAATAAAGCCGTTTGCCGCTCTCGATAGACTCAAAGTAACCCTGTGGATAAGGGGAAAGGAGGGCAGCACGGCCGTTGACGGCCGTCACTTCCGCAAACAACGTTCCCTGGGCCATCACATCCCGCACCGCCTGGTTGGGTTTGGGGCCGTAATGTTCGCCGATGAGTTGGGGCACATTGCGCCCGGTGAGGATGGCCGCCTGGCCGGTGGCACTCTGTGGTTTGCCGGGCATTCCCAGATTAGCGTCAGTGGGAATGAGGCTGGCGCAGGAGGTGGACAAACGGCCGTTGGGCACATACCAACCATCGCCAAACAAGCCGGTCAGATACGGCATATGTGCGGTAACAAACGGGTTCACGGCCGTGTCTGCTGCCCCCATGCCCACGCCGTCCATGAAGAAAATGTGTACGTAGCGGCCAATTGCCCATTGCCCATTGTCAATTGGCAATTGTTCATTGCTTGAGTTGTTCATTCACTTCATCCGGGTCAATAACGCCATTGGTGCGCCAGATTTCACGGCCGTCGCCGTCAAACAGGATAAACGTGGGCGTAAAGCGGAAATTGAGTTCCGCCAGCAGCGGTTGGGCGGCCGGTTCTTGCACATTCACCCGCAGCACCACCACATCGTCGCCCCATTCAGCAGCCAACCTGTCCACGACAGGCTTTGCCCGGCGGCAGGCCAGTCAGTAGTCAGAGTACAGTTCCAGGAGGACGGGACGGCCGTTACTGGCCGCCAATGTTTGTTGCACGGTCACGGCCGAAGCGCCGCCCGTTTCGGGCCGGAAGATGAGCAAACCGCCAAAGAGGAGGACGGCCGTGCCAATTAACAGCCCCACCCGCCGCTTTTCCGGCACTACTCGCCACAAAATAACGGCCAGTAATCCCATACCCACTGCCAGATAAGCCAAAACACCTGAAAACTGGTTGATAAAGATCATAAGGCGAGTCCAATCTTTGGGGTCTGCTTTACCATTATACGGGCGGGGGTCTACGGCCCTTAAATTTGCCACCACTCATACAGAACGACTCGCTAAAAGTACATTTGAATATTCTGTGACTACCTCTGGTGGCGAATTGTGTGAAGTGGAAAGTCCACCAGAGTTAGAAGTGAAGTTCCACATAGCCTCTAACCGATCAGCAACCCATGCTGGCAACACAGATGAAGCCTGAATAGCGACAATTTCATCAGGTTCTGGCCCGTTTGCCAGGCAATCAATGAGGCAATCAATGATTTCCAGATAGGAGGTCATGTCGCTCATTTGTCCTCCTTTTGCTGCCGTTTTTTGTCTAGCAGGCGGGAGGCGAGGGTGCCGCTGTCGGGGGGAGGGGCGGATGCCGGTTTGGCTGGCGGGGATGAAACCGACGGCGAACCCGAAGTGACTTTGGGCCGTACCTCACTCCCCTCCACCTTCTTCTCCACCTGCACCGCATCCTGTTGCTGAATGGGTGGCGGCACGGCCGTACTCCCCTTTTCTCCCTCACTCCCCTGTTTTTGCACTCCCGCCCGCTGTTTGGCCTGGAACAGGCGCGACACCTGTTCTGTTTGTGGCGCGGGCTGCACCGGCTGCGGCAGCCAACGGCCGAACGTAGCCCCATAGGCCCGCTCCATGTCCCGCCGCGTGATCACCAACCGGCGCAGGGCAATATCAATGGGCAGCAGCAGCACCGCCACCAGCGCCAGCCAGGGCCAGATCGGCTGCGACACCGGCTCTGTCGCCAGGTTGTGGTTGAAAATGTAATCGGTTGCGGCAGTTTCCCCTTCCAGCACGGCCAAATCTTGCCCGCCGGTGCGTTCCGCCAGCGATTCCAGCAGGCCGGGATTGGCTTCAAACTGTTTGTACTCCGGTGAATAGCCCAGCACCCAACCGCTCGTTTGCCCAATTACCGCTTCCGCGTCAGCCGGGTCGCTGCCCGCAATGCGGATAAAGTACGCGCCATCCGCTTCCGGCGTGAAGGTGGTTTCGTACCGGCCAGGGGCGACCTGCGTCAGGGTCACGTTTTGCACCTGCCCATCCGGGGCGACGACGTTGGCCTCCATCGCCAAATTATTCAGGAAGTCGCCGGCCGTGCTGCGGGCATCCACCGTCAACGTGGCCTGTTCGTCGGTGAAAGTCACGGCCGTTTCCACATTGCTATCTCTATCCTGCGAAACCGTCCAACGGACAGCCTGCGCCCAAAACGCCGGGAAACCTTCCCACTGCACCCACTCCCGCCCCCACCGCCCGGTGGCGTCCGATGTCCAGGCCACCGCCCGCCCCAACCCATATTGCCAGGCCGCCAGCAGCGGGTCGCCCTGGTGCGTGGTCAGGATCACCTGAGCCGTGTCTTTGGGGCTGCTGCCCACATAGCCGTAAAGGGGCGGCACGGCCGTAATGCCACTCAAGATTGGACTGTTGCTACTGAGTTCGGGGAAAAAGCGCTCTTCAATTAAATAGCTACGCTGAATGTTGGTCGTCTCCTGCGTGAAAATTTGGGGCAGATTGGCAGCGCGGTCGGTGAGGTGGAAACGGCCGTTGCCCCGTTCCGCCATCTCTTGCAGCCAAGGCACATCCGGCCCCCCGCCAATGCTCACAAAGGAAATGGTCACGTCTTCGGCCGTCAGCCCATCCAGCAGTTCCGGCACCCCCTCCTTCTCCTCCGAATCCGAGCCATCGGCCAGCACGATGATATGTTTGATGGGCGTGGGCGACTCCGTCAGGGCGGCCGCGGCCGCTTCCAGCCCGGTGCGCACAAAAATGCCCCCCCCGCCCGCACCAATCTCCCGGATCAGGTTGATGGCCGTCTCCTTGTCGCTGGCGGGCAGCGGGCCAATGGGATTGTCTGGGGCCGTGTCCACCGGGATAACGGTGATGTAGTCAAAATCATTGAGCAGTTCCACCACCCGCACCGCCCCCTCGGCCGCCAGTTGAATTTTGGCCACGCCCCCTTCGTCTGCGCCCATACTGCCGGAGCGGTCAATCACAATCACCATGCTCACCGCCGGGAAACGCTCCTGGTCTTTAATTTGCATCTCCACCGGCAGCGTCTCTTCCAGCGGCGTCTTGAAGTAGCCGCCCATGCCATAGCTTTCCGGGCCGCCCACAGCCACCAGCCCACCGCCCAGGTCACGCACGTAACTTTGCAGCGTCTCCATTTTGCGGGGCGTCAGATTTTTGGCGTTAACGTTCACCAGGACAATCGTGGCGTAGTTGCTCAATTCGGCCAGGCTGGAAGGGAAATCGGCGGGGGTGGTGCGGTCTACGGGCAGCCCCACCGCTTCCAGCGCGGCCTGCAACTGGGGCGCTTCGTCTGGCTGCGGCGAGCCATCAGCGGCGGCCGTGCCATCGTTGGCCACCAGCAGCACCCGCGGTGGCCCGGTAATTTCGGTGAAGGCGGCCAGTTCATTGTTTTGGAAATAGGTGTCAGACTGTGGCTCAATTTGCACCCGGTAACGGGCAAATTCTTGCTCCCCGGCGCGCAGGCGCACCGAAAAGTTGTTGACGCCGCGCCCCAAATCTACCGCCTCTTCATATACCACCGTGCCGCCGGAGAGGACGCGCAGGGTGGCGGGCATGTTGGCTGTGCTTTCGGCGGTGATGTCAATGCGGAAAATCTCGCCCTGGCTGATGCGCGTGGGGGCGCGCACATCCGTGACCCATGCTTCCACCAGTTCGCCGCTAGTTTCACGAGTGAGGGGGACGAAGCTGATTTCCACACCGGCATTGGCGGCCAATTTGGCGGCGGCTTCGGTATCGCCGATGGTGGCCGCGCCGTCGCTGAGGATGACCATACGCCGCCCGCTGCCAGCCGGGAAGAGGGCCAGCCCCAGGCGGATGGCTTCGGCCAGGTCAGTTTGCAGGGGTTGGGGGACGGAGGTGATGGGGGCCAGTTCGGCCAGCCCGCTCATGGGGCGTTCCACGAGAGCATTGCCGCCAAAGAGGATGACGGCCGTCTGGTCATCGGGCGACATGTGGGCGACGGCCGTTTGCACAAACTGTTCTGCCTGTTCGGCCTGCTCTGGGCTGATGGAGTCGGAGGCATCCACCAGAAAGACGACGGCCAACGTGTCATTGGCCTGCACCAGTTGTGTCCCCGCCAGCGCCAGCGCCAGCAGCAGCAAAATCAGCCCCCGCAATCCCAAACTGGCCCACTCCCGCCGGTTACGGCCCCTGTTTCCACGCGGCCAGCCCACCCATACGATGAAAGGGATTGCCAGCAACAACAGGAGGGCGAGGGGGGTGGTGAAGGACATAGTAAGCAGTAAGCAGTGGGCAGTTGGCAGTGAGCGGTATTAACTGCTTACTGCTTACCGCTTACTGCTCACTGATCTTCATACACAAGCGGCAGGTAAATGGTAAAGGTGCTGCCGTTGCCATATTTGCTTTCGGCGGTGATGCGGCCGCCGTGCGCTTTGATGATGAATTGGGCCAGAGCGAGACCCATGCCGGCGCGACGGCCGTTGCCATTTTTGCCGCCGGGGTTGAAGCCATCCCACAATGTTTCCAGCCGTTCGTCCGGGATGCCCACGCCGTTATCCAGAATACGTAGAAAGGCATCGCTGCCTTCGCTGCCACATTCCACCATGACCATGCCGCCAATTTTATTGAACTTGATGGCGTTGTGGAGCAGATGTTGGGTGGCTTCTAACAATTGGGGGGCGTCGCCCAGAGCGGCGGCGTGGGTGGGGTCAGCATGGAAATCAATTTTTACGCGGCGGGCATCGGCCATGCTGTGCAGGTTGCGAATGGCTTCCTGCGCCAGTTGATCCAGGTGGACGGGTTCAAATTTGAACTGGTTGCGCATCTGGATGCGGGCGGAAATGGTGATGAGATTGTCAATGGGGGCGCGCAAACTGGCAATTTGCTGGCTAATTTCGTTGACGATCTGCCCCTCTTTTTCGCCTTTGGCCTGGTATTTTTGCATTTCGCGGTTGATGTCGGTAAACGGCCGTCGCAAATCCGGCGAGATCATCTCGATAAAGTCGGCATACAGGTTTACCAATTCTTGAAGATGCTGCTTTTCGCGGGCCAACGTCTGGTTCTGGCGGAAAACATAGTCATTGATCTGGCGCAGGCTGGTGAGGTTATACGCCTGGGCCAGCAAAGGGCTGATTTGCGCTGCCCAGCCATGCAACAGCGCCAGGTCTTCCTGGCTGTACCCTTCGCCGGTGTATTTTGGCCCCAATGCCAGCACACCAATCAGCGTCTCCCCGGCGCGGAGGGGCTGGTAGAGTACCCGCTGCCAGCGGTTGAGCAGTTCGCGCTCGGCTTCGGGGACGGTTTCGTACTGCTCTACCGTGTCCAGGTCGGAATGGATAAGGGGGCTGTTATTCTGGCGCAGGTGTTGGCTAAAGGGGCTGTCGGGGCTGAAATCGGTAGGGGTGTAGGGGAGTTGGTCGAGGCTGGCTAACGGCCGTAATACCAACCGTCCCCCCGGCCCCTCATCCGCCTTAAACAGCCACGCTTCATCGGTAGTCAGGTTTGATTGCACCAGCCGCAGGAAAATCTGGCCTAGCTGCGCCGGTTCGGGCATGTTGCCGGTGATGTGGCTGAATTCGGCCAGGGCCACGGCCCGTTTTTGCTGACCGCGCAAAAAGATGCGGCGGGTGAATTCGTTGACCCAACGGTAGACCAGGGTGAAAAAGGCGGCAAAGAGGGCGGCGGCGATGGTGATGATGAGGGTTTGGGTGGAGACGACCGTGGCTGCCGGTAAATTGGAGACCGTTTGCACGATGACGGAGAGGGCCAGCCAGGTGAGGCCAAAGATGATGAGCGAGCTGGCGATGCGGCTGAGCGCCTGCCGCGAGGCCAGTTGCAGTTCGGGCAGATGGGGCCGGGTGAGGGTGAGCGTGCCAATAAACGCGGCCAGGATGATGACCAGGATGCCCAACTGCTGCCAGCCCGATTGCCCCACCTGCTGCACGGAAGCAAAAGCAAAACCGATGACAAAGAGGGTGATGACCAGCAGCCAGTAATTGACCTGGTTGCGATAGATGGAGAGGGGCAGGTTGGATTTGACTTGCTGGGTGAGAATCCAGGCGGCCAGGATGGGAATGAGCCAGGCGGTAATCCACACGGCCGTCCACAAGCCCCCCTGGGAAATGCGTTGCCCCCCAACCGCAAAGAGCGGCAAGTAAAAACCCCAAATGGTGGGGTCGAGGGCGATGGCGGCGGCGATGAGGATTAAACTGAGGAAGAGGGCCACACGGCCGTGACCCTTTGGCAGATTGAAGTAAACAAGGGTGGTGAGGAGGAGGGTGACGGCCGTGAAATTGAGCGCATACGTGCCCACCACCCCCCAGTTAAAAACGAGAATATCGGGAAAGGCCAGGCCGCCAAAAAAGCGTAGCACACTGCTGGCCCAGACGGCCGCCAGCAGCAGCGTCAGCGTCCAGCGCCCATACAGCCGCCGCCGCCTCAGCCGCGCCCGCCACAGATAGAAGATCATGGCGATGAAGCTGAGTGGCAAAAGAGCTATCAATAAAAACTGCAAAGTCAACGTCATGTTGGGCTATCAATATCCAAAGTTGTCGTTGGATAAAGCTCCTGTGGGGATTATAGCAGGGTTAGCCCTGACTAAACACCTGTCCTGACAGGTACAACCAGGGTCATTTATCCCAAATTTATCCCAAATTCCATTTGGGAAATAGGGGATAAAAGTTGGGAAAGGGTTGGGAAATGTTTGGGTTACGGCCGTGCGGCCGTTATCAAATTGCTCCCCGGTTGGCACCCGCTGTCAACTACCCTTACCGGCCGTTATGGTTCATGTCATCGTTATCGCCACCTTTGATTTAGCCCAAACTAGAGAACATCTTTCCTGGCTGAACCAACATTTTTCTTGGCTGGGCCCACACTTGGCGTTATAGTCGCCGGTTTATGGAATCGATCAACGGCAAAGTTATCTTAAAACCGGGTCGGGAAAAGCCAGTATTACAGCATCATCCCTGGGTCTTTTCGGGGGCGATTGCCAGAGTGGAAGGCGAACCTGCGCCGGGTGATCTGGTGTTGGTAGCGGATAGTTACGGCCGTGCCCTGGCCAACGCTTACTATAACCCCCATTCCCAAATTCGCGGCCGTATCCTCAGTTGGGATGTGAACGAGCCGATAGACGCTGTCTTCTGGCGCGGCCGCCTGGCGCGGGCCATCGCGGCGCGGCAGCTTTTGGCCCTGGAGCCGCGCACCACCGCTTACCGATTGGTGAATGCAGAGGCAGATGGGCTGCCGGGGTTGGTGGTGGACAAATACGGCCGTACCCTGGTGATGCAATGTCTGACGTTGGGTATTGACCGGCATAAGAGGCTGCTAGCTAAACTGCTTGCTGATCTGGTTCAGCCAGAGGGCATCAGCGAACGTTCCGATGTGGATGTGCGCCGCAAAGAGGGGTTGCCGTTGACGACCGGTTTGCTGTGGGGAACTGTTCCGCCCACGGTGGAGATTGTGGAAAACGGTCTGCGTTTTCAGGTGCAGTTGGCGGCCGGGCACAAGACGGGTTTTTATCTAGATCAACGGGAAAACCGGGCGGCCGTTTGCCAACCCCATTTCGTGGCCGGGAAAACGGTTCTGAACGTCTTTGCGTATACCGGTGGTTTTGGCCTCTATGCGGCAGCGGCCGGGGCGGCCGCCGTCACACACATTGATAGTTCGGTAGAGGCACTGGAGCAGGCGGAGAGAAATGTGGCGTTGAATGGATGGGAACGGCCGTCAGATGAATATATTGCCGGAGATGCGTTTGAGGTATTGCGTTACTACCGCGATGCCGGGCAACCATTCGATGTGATCATTCTTGACCCACCCAAATTTGCCCACAGCCAGCGCGATGTGGAACGTGCTTGCCGGGGCTACAAAGATTTGAACTGGCTGGCACTGCGGTTGCTCAAGCCGGGTGGCCTGTTAGCCACTTTTTCCTGTTCCGGGCTGGTGTCGGCCGAACTGTTGCAGAAGGTGCTGTTTGGCGCGGCCGTAGATGCCGGGCGCGATGTGCAGATGATGCGCCAATTGCATCAAGCGGCCGATCACCCGGTCTTGCTCTCCTTCCCCGAATCCGCTTATCTAAAAGGCTTTTTGTGCCGCGTCTGGTAAGGCATTTTGATACAGGGCTAAATGGTTACGCCATGTTCACACCCTGTTTTACACCAGGCGCAGGCGCATCCTACAATTGACGCCCCGCGAATACCATACACAACCTGAAGCAAAACGGTGGCAAATGCGCGAAGAATTTAGGCTACTATCTCAACAAGCTAGATTCAATTAACTGGAGTCTGGCCAGCAATTGATCTAGTTCTGTTTGGTAAACGCCCGTAACGCCCAACGGCCGTGCCACCCGATCATGGCAATCCGATCCCCCCGTCATGATCAGGCCATATCGCCCCGCCCACTGCGCCATTAACGTTTCGTGCTCTGGCGTATGCCCCGGATAATGCACTTCCAGCCCATCCAGCCCCAGCACCGTGTCGTCCAAAAACTCTGGCAGCAGCTGCTCCACCACTTCAATGGGTGGCAGGACTTCGTTGTACAGGCTCTCGCCGGGGTAGGAGCCGGCGGCAGGGTGGGCCAAGACGCGCACCAATTGCGGATAGGCGTGCAGCAACGGCGTGAGCTGCGCCGGTTCAATGCCAGAGGGCACATACGCTGGGCTGTCGTTGCCAATCAGTTGGTTCACCTGCCCCTTGTCCAGCCCGTGATTGTCGCTGAGCGCCAGGGCAAAGTGGCGGCGGGTGACGTTGGGGGCTAATGCTTCAATTTCTTCAGCCGTCAACGGCCGTGCCAGCAATGGCGTCTCTCCCTCCGGCCCAAATAGTTCGTTGATGGCCGCCACGCGGGCGCGCAC
>CAZOPF010000155.1:8057-10204 GCA_964581605.1 uncultured Ardenticatenaceae bacterium | reverse complement strand
CAGCGGGCAGGATGCCCGCGCTCCAACAGGGAACTTATTTCTGGACGCTCACTAAACATTTTATGCGTGGGGGTGCTTTTTATGGGCAAAATGGCCGTTGGCGATAGACTAATCCATGGATCTTTATTAAACCGTCCTTTCGAGGACCGATCAAAAAGGAAACGAAGAATGAAAAAATTTACCCTTGTGTTTGTGACGTTGTTGCTGGCAATGATGCTGGCCGCGTGTAGTGGGACGGCCGGTTCAGAACCAACGGCCGTACCAGAAATGGAGGCTACGGCCGTGCCCGCCGCCGAAGAACCCATGCCCGTTATCACCGGCATCCTCTGGCAGTGGCAAGAGTTCCAGGACACGGCCGGAGAAAACGACATTGTCGTAGACAATCCGGCCAACTACAACATTGTCTTCAACGAAGATGGCACGTACAACGGTCAGGCGGATTGCAACCGCATCGCCGGCAGCTACACGCTGGATGGCGCGTCGCTGACCATTCAGCCCGGCATTTCCACCATGGCCATGTGCCCCGAAGGGTCGCTGGACACCCAGTTCAATGCCTTCCTGAGCAACGTGCGCACCTTTGTCATGGACGGTGAGGATTTGGTGATGAACTTGTTTGCCGATGCCGGGAACATGGTCTTTAGCAACGGCGGCCCGGCCCCGGTGACCATGGCCGAAGTGACCGGTACTGTCAGCTATTTGGTGCGTATTGCCCTGCCGGAGGATGCCAACTTACTGGTGCAGCTTCGGGACACCTCGCTGGCCGACGCGCCGGCTCTCGTTATGGGTGAATACAATGCGCCGACCAACGGGGCGCAGGTACCGCTGCCCTTTGCCATTCCCTATGATCCGGCAGCGATTGTGGACAACCACACCTACACCCTGTCGGCACGAATCACGGATGGGGCGGGCAATTTGCTGTTTATCAATGACACGTCCATTCCGGTGATCACCCGCGGCAACCCGACGACGGATGTGGAGGTGTTGGTGGTGCAGGTAAATCCTTAATCGGTAAACGGTAATCGGTAATCGGTGAATGGGAAACGGCCGTCGCCTGTGCGACGGCCGTTTACGTTGCCTTCACGTTGAATTTACGGGGCACATACGGACGCTGCCGGGGGGGTGGCGTATGCTATGCAGCGAAACAACGCCGCGCCAACCATTTGTTTAATACCCCCGTTTAGCTGTCTTTCGGGAAGCGTTGTTGTCTCCACACCCACGTAGAAATGAGGAATAACCGACAATGGTGGAAGCAGAAACACAATCATCCGTGCAGTTTATCAACCACCTCAAGCGTAACATGGCCGATAGAATTGTATTGTTAGACGAGCCGGAAATGATTGCTTTCAGCCATGCCGGAGAGCGCGCCACAGAGCGAGAAGAGCGGGAAGTGATGAGCGAAGCCCTGACGTATACCCAACGGATGGCCGGGATCGGCCTGTTAACGGCCAGTATCGGGCATGAAATGAACACGCCGTTGAGCATCATTGCCGCCACGTGCAGCAATTTGCAGCACGAAATTGAAGAAAATAACCTGAGCATGGAGCAGTTGCTCAAATATGTGACCATGATTGAGCAAAATGCCTGGCGGGCGGCGCGTATTGTGGAAGTGCTGCGCAATTATTCCTACGATGAAGAAACGCAAACGGCCGTCACCGACCTCAACATGATCATTGAAGACGCCCTGACGCTGTTGCAGCATCAACTACAGGGTGAATACAACATTCAGGTAGAAACCCAACTGGCACAAAATTTAGGGACTATCGTCTGTGACCATAACCGGCTGACCCAGGTGCTGGTCAATTTGTTGCTCAACGCCCGTGACGCCATTGGGCGCAGCGGCGGCAAAATCGTGGTCAAGTCCTGGCCCGTGCCACCGCCCACCGTCTCCCTTTCGCGGGTGAATGGATTGGTCACGGCCCCCCCTGCCCGTGAAGAATACGCCTTTTCCGTCAGCGACACCGGCCCCGGCATTGACCCGGCCATCCTGACGCAAATTTTTGACCCCTTCTTCTCCACAAAACCCAACGGCAAAGGCGCCGGCCTGGGCCTCTTTGTCGCCAAACGTATTGTGGAACAGCATCACGGCCGTATCACCGCCGAGAATAACCTGGCCGGTGGGGCGCTGTTTACGGTGGTGCTCCCCCGTA
>CAZOPF010000155.1:0-7957 GCA_964581605.1 uncultured Ardenticatenaceae bacterium | reverse complement strand
CCCCAAAAAGTACGCATGAAAACGGCCGTCCCCCGTCAATTCTGGATGAAACGATGTCACCAGCCACTTGCCTTGTTGGGCGGCAACGGCCGTGCCATCCGGTAAGGTTGCCAACACTCTGGCTGTGCCTTTGACCCCCAACAATCGTGGCGCACGGATGAAAACCGCCGGGAATGGCTTCACGTACCCATTATTGAGTGCGGGCACATCCAGTTCCACCTCAAAACTATCCACCTGACGGCCGAACGCATTCCGCTCCACCACAATATCCATAATCCCCAATAACGGCTGGTCTTTGCCCGCACTGCCGCTGCTGATCTCCTTCGCCATGAAGATCATGCCCGCGCAGGTGCCCCACAGTGCCTTCTCCTGGGCAAACGCCCGCAGCGGCTCCATCAGCCCATACGTCCGCGCCAGCTTGCCAATGGACGTGCTTTCGCCGCCGGGAATAATCAACCCATCCAGCCCTTCAAGATGCTCTGGGAGTCGCACGTCTACGGCCGTCACCCCCAATCGTTCCAGCATCTTCATATGCTCACTAAACGCGCCTTGCAGCGCCAATACGCCAATCTTCATAACCTACCACGCTTGATTTGTGTATACGTGTTCAGGTGTTTAAGTGTTCACGTATTCACCTGAACACCCAAACACCAGATCACCAAAACACCCAAACACCAAAACACCAGATCACCACCCCCGCCCCGCCAACTGCTCCCCCTCCGCCAGGCTGCTGACGGTACGGCCGACCATCGGCTCGCCCAGGTTTTCACTGACGCGGGCCAGAATGTCCGGGTTGTTGTAATGAGTCGTTGCTTCCACAATCGCTTTGGCACGGTGCGCCGGGTTGCCGCTCTTAAAAATGCCAGAACCCACAAACACCCCATCCACGCCAATCTGCATCATCAACGCCGCATCGGCCGGGGTGGCAATACCTCCAGCGGCAAAATTGACCACCGGCAGGCGGCCTAACTCTTTCGTCTCCTTCACCAGATGGTAAGGTGCGCCGATATTTTTAGCATAAGTCATTAACTCTTCATCTGGCAGCAATTGCAGGCGGCGGATTTCGCCCAGCACGGTGCGGGCGTGGCGCACCGCTTCCACCACATCGCCTGTACCCGCCTCCCCTTTGGTGCGGATCATGGCCGCCCCTTCGCCAATGCGCCGCAGCGCCTCGCCCAGGTTGCGGCAGCCGCACACAAACGGGATTTTGAAGTTGTGTTTGTTGATGTGATGTTCCTCGTCGGCCGGCGTGAGGACTTCGCTTTCGTCCACATAATCCACCCCAATCGCTTCCAGAATTTGTGCTTCCACAAAATGGCCGATACGCGCCTTCGCCATGACCGGGATGGTGACGGCCGCCATAATCTCCTTGATTAGCCCAGGGTCAGACATACGGGCCACGCCGCCAAAAGCGCGAATGTCAGCCGGAACACGCTCCAACGCCATCACCGCACACGCGCCCGCTTCTTCGGCAATGACCGCCTGTTCCGGTGTGACCACATCCATAATGACGCCGCCTTTGAGCATTTGCGCCAGACCAACTTTCACTTTGAAACTGGCCACTTCGGCCTGCCCATTGGGGAATTTTCCATTTTCGCTCATCGGTTTACCTCCAGGTAGTTTGAAAACTTGATAAATGTGCTACTCTGATTTTAAGATTCTACAGGGTCGAAAACAAGAGAATTGGCCCTGTGCAGTAAGCCGCAAAACGGCAAACGATAGAGCCAATACGGGTTAACGGAGGGATACGGCCGTTTCACCCGCTGCCCCCACCCTAGAAAATCCGTGCTATAATTCCCCCCATTCGCCGCTCACAGCAGCACTACTGAAGAAGGCACAAATGGCACGAGCTTCCCCTCCATTAATCTTCGCGCCCGCCGCCTTCTTCGCGGATCATCACGAATTATGTCAACAACTTACGTCGCCATAGACCTGGAAACCACCGGCCTCGACCCAACCAACGACCGCATCATCGAAGTCGCCGCCATCACCTTTCGCGGCAACGACATCCTGGACGAGTTTGACTCCCTGGTCAACCCGCACAAAGACCTCTCCCCCTACATCACCCGGCTGACGGGCATCACGCAGGAGATGGTGAATAACGCGCCCGGCATGTTCAACCTGCGTTCGCGGCTGCGGGCCGTTTTGGGCGGCCATGTGCTGGTGGGGCACAACGTAGAATTTGACCTCGGCTTTTTGCAATCCGAGAGACTAGGCGTGGGCAATCCCCGGCTGGATACCGTCACCCTGGCAACGATTCTGTTTCCCGAAGCCGGCCGTTACAACCTGGAGGCATTGGCCCGTTTCCTCCATCTGCCCGCGCCAGGCGGCGAGCAGGCGCATCGCGCTCTGGCCGACGCGGAATTGACGGTGGAACTGTTTCTGGCGCTCAAAGAACGGGCCATGCAAATCCCCCTGGCGCAGCTAGACGAGATTGTGATGGCCGGGAAAAAGCTGGGCTGGCCGGAGACGATATTTTTTGAAGATGTGCTGGCAGCGCGGGCGCGTACCGCTTTTGAAGGAGGTGAACTGCGCCAGCGCGGGCGGCTGCCCCGCCTGTTCAACCCGCCCAGACTGGAGGGTCGCCCCCTGACCCCGGCCGAAAAGCCCAAACCGCTCGACCCGGAACTGGTGGCCAGCATCATCCGGCCAGGCGGCAATTTTGAACGCGCCGTGCCCGGTTATGAGTATCGGCCGCAGCAAGAAGATATGCTGCTGGCGGTGGTGGACGCTTTTAATTATGGCTCACACGTCATTGTGGAAGCGCCCACAGGCACAGGCAAATCGGTGGCGTATCTCATTCCTTCGGTATTTTGGGCAGCGCAAAACGGCCGTCGCGTCGTCATCTCCACCAACACCATCAATCTGCAAGACCAACTCATCAACAAGGACATCCCTGAATTACAGCGGATCATGCCGTTTGAATTAAATGCCTGCGTCCGTAAAGGGCGCAGCAACTACATTTGCACACGCCTTTTTCAACAGATGCGCCACAGCGGGCCGAGCAACAGCGACGAAATGGCGCTTTACGCTCGCATCCTGCTCTGGCTGGGGCAGACCAAAACGGGCGATGTGGCCGAATTGAACCTGCGCACCCCTGGCGAGCGGGTGGCCTGGGCACGGTTGAGCGGCGAAAACAACGCCTGCACCCTGGACCAATGCGCATTGGAAAATTGCCCGCTGCACCACGTGCGTCGCCAGGCGGAATTGAGCCAGATCGTCATCGTCAACCACGCCCTGCTGCTGTCGGACGTGGCCAATGAGAACCACATCTTGCCCCAGTTTTATGACCTGATTGTGGACGAGGCGCATCATCTGGAAACGGCCGTAACCAATGGCCTCAGTTTTCAAGCCGACCGTCGCTTTCTGGAAGCAGTGCTGGATGAGATTAACAAACCCCGCGCCGGGCTGTTGACCGACGTGCAAAGCCGGGTGCAGGCGGCCATGCCGCCCGCCTTTGCCGAAAAATTCGAGCAGGTCATCAACGCCATGCGCCGCGAAGGGCAGTTAGCCGCCGAACGGCTGGAAGAATTTTTTATGACCCTTTCCTACTTCCTGGCCGAATTTACCAACCGGCGCAGCCAGTTTGCCGAGCAAATCCGCCTGACGCCCGACCTGCGCCGCCAGCCGGGGTACAGCGAGGTGGAACTGAGTTGGGATAACCTGAATACCCACTTGAAACGCCTGGTGAGTGGCTTTGACAAACTGGCCGGTGGGCTGGCGGACATTGCCGACCAGTTTGAAATTGAGGAAGGGGAGGAGATGCTGGCGGCGCTGCAAAGCAACGGCCGTACCCTGGAAGAAACCCGCGCCAACCTGGACGCCATCATCATCAACCCCGCCAAAGAGATGATTTATTGGGTGGAAATCTTCAAGGACCGCATCTCCCTGCACGCCGCCCCTTTGCACGTGGGGCCGCTGGTGGAACGGCATATCTTCAAGGCATTGGAAACGGTTGTGCTCACCTCCGCCACCCTGCGCACGGCCACACCGGGTGAATGGGAAACAGAACCCACCTTCGCCTACGTGCGCAACCGCCTGCACGCCTACGAGGTGGGCGAACTGGCCGTAGACACCCCCTTTGACTACAAAAATTCCACGTTGCTCTATCTGGCAACCGACATCCCCGAACCACACCAGCCGGGCTACCAACGGTATGTAGAGGAGGCGATTATGGATGTGGCCACGGCGTTGGGCGGGCGGACGATGGCCCTCTTCACCGCTTACGGCCAGTTGGCGCAGACGGCCAAAGCGGTGGAAGGGGTATTGGCCGACCGGGGCATTGCCACCCTGGTGCAGAATTCGGGCAGTTCCCGGCAGCAGTTGTTGGAGCAGTTCAAACGGCCGGACGCCCATGCCGTCCTCCTGGGCACCCGCTCCTTTTGGGAAGGGGTGGATGTGCCCGGCGACGCTTTGCAGGCGGTGTTGCTGGTGAAGTTGCCCTTTGATGTGCCCTCTGACCCCATCTTTGCCGCCCGTTCGGAGACGTATGACAACGCCTTTTTTGAGTATTCGATCCCGGAGGCGGTGCTACGTTTTCGGCAGGGGTTCGGCCGGCTCATCCGCCGGGGCACCGACCAGGGGGTGGTAGCCATTCTGGACAAACGGGTACTGACGAAGCGGTACGGCCAGCTATTTCTGGACGCGCTGCCGGAATGTACCGTCCTGCGTCAGCGCACCGACCGGCTGGGGGAGTTGACGGTGCGCTGGTTGAACCGGGAGCAGTGAGCGGTGGGTAGTGAGCAGTAAGCAGTGAGCGGCGGGCAGTAAGCAGTGAACAGTCAACAGTGTCATTCCGAACACAGTCTGCAGAGTGAGGAATCTTTCTCCTCTGAAAAATAATTTAAACGCAGAGGCGCGGAGGCGCAGAAGTTTAGAAGCAAAATCCGCGTCATCAGCGTTTGTCCACGTCCTATTTTCAATCTTCGTGGTGCGCTACCACTCATGTAAACTCCTATGCAAGTAAGCGGGATTCCTCGTCGAAGACTCCTCGGAATGACAATCAAAACTTCAGATGCTAACAGCGCATTCAGTTTGTCACCCTGTTACCCCGTTTCCTTGTCGGGTATACTTCCCCCATGTTCCCCAAAGCCAAACTTTCCTTGCTCGTTGTCATCTTGCTCTTGGTGGCCTGGGTGTTGCTGGCCCAGGCGCAAACGGCCACCCCACCGCCGCCGTCCGCCACACCCGCCAGGACACCTGCCCCCACCGAACCCCCGGCCGTTTTGATCATCACCCCCGTGCCCGAACCAGAGCCGCCTACTCCTTTTTTGCAGGAGTTCTGGCAGGAAATTCTGGTCGTCCTGGTGGGCGCGGGCGGGGTGTTGGTGGGCCTCTTTTTGAAGCAGATTGCCGAAACGCTGGCGGAATGGAGCGGCCGCCTCTTCCATTTCCTCTTTGACCGTTTTGCCGCCGCCCCCATCGTCCGGTGGCGTTATGAAAAAGAGTATCGGATGACGTTGGCCGCCAATGTGCAAGAACTCCAGGGCGGCAACCTGGTAGAACGGCAAATCAAGCTCGATCAAATGTATGTGCCCGCCCTGCTCACTGAGGAGATGAAGCCCGAACTTACCAGCCTGGCCGACCGTTTCCGCACCCGCGACGAGATACGCCGCCAGCAAAAAGAACGCGCCGTAGCCCCCTGGGAAGCGGTGCGCCGGTACCACCGCTTTGTGGTGTTGGGCGGCCCCGGCGCAGGCAAAACTACCTACCTCTACCACCTGGCCTTTATGTGCGCCCACCGCCGCCGACCGGAAGTGCAGGAGCATCTGCCCATCTTCATCCGTTTCCGCGAACTGGTGGCCGACCTGGGCAGTCTAAAGAAGTTAGAAGATGCGTTCCCGGCCGTCCTGGCTAATTACCAATTCCCCAACGCGGCTAAATACGTCACGCAGCGGCTGAAAGAGGGGCGCTGCCTCATCTTGCTGGATGGGTTGGATGAAGTGTCCAATGACGATGACCATAGGAAGATGATTGAACTGGTGCAGGGTTTTGCCGACCGCTACGCGCGCGGCCGCACCAAAGGAGGCAAGGGTAACATTCTCGTTGTTTCTTGCCGAGTTTACAGCTATGAACATGGCAAACAGCTAACCGGTTTCCCCAAGACGGAGGTGATGGAATTTGACCGGGACACCATCGCCCGGTTTGCCCACAATTATTTCCAGGCGGCCGAAGGGTATCTGGCCGATGAACTGGTGAAAGCCCTCATCGGTAACCCGCGTTTTCTGGAACTGGCGCGTAACCCGCTGCTGCTGCTGCTCATTGCCTACCATTACCAGCGGGAGCGCAACCTGCCTATGCTGCGCGCCGACCTTTACCGCCACTGCATTCACACCCGCATCACCGTCTGGAACACCATCAAGGGTACCCATCGCGGCCGTTTTGGGGAGCAGCAAAAGTGGAATATGCTGGGCGAATTGGCGCTGCATATCTTCCAGAATGAAGAGGAAGGGCTTCTCTATAAGCGAGAATTGGAGGAGTGGCTGGATGCCTTTGCTCGCAGCCAGAACTTCCCGGAGGGTACGAATGGCGCGGATCTGTTGCAGGAAATTGCCCAGACCAGCGGCCTGCTGCAAGAGTGGGCCATTGACCGTTATGGCTTTTCCCACCAGACATTGCAGGAGTATTTTGCTGCCGACGCCCTGTGGCAGTTGGGGCCAGAGCAGGGCGCCGACCAGCTAGGCCGCCGCCTGGGTCAACCCGCCTGGACGGAAGTGACCTTGCTTTATTGCGGCCTGAGCAAAAACGCCCAGCCCCTCATGCAGCAGCTGGTAGAGCAGGCATCCCTGTCGGCCGCCGATAAAACATTGTGGCTTTTGGCCGGCCGCTGTCTGGCCGAAGGTGCGCGTAATGTGGCCGAACCGCTGCGGCAAGAAGTGACCGGGGCATTGGTAAATCTGCTGCAAGAGCCAGATGGCCTGAAGCCGGAAGAACGCGAGGCAAGCACAGCCAATATGAAGGCGTTTGCTGCTGATTTGTTACCAGATCACGTGCAGGCACTGCTGGCAAGTGAGGCAGACAATGACATCTTCCTGGCGGCCCAATTGCTACCGGCTGATAACCAGGATGAACAGCTGCGCCAGTTGCTTAATGAGCGTCTGGCACTGTTAGCCAGGTCATCGAGCGCAGTTGTTCAGGTGACGGCCGTGGCCGCCATTGGCCGGTTGGGGGCCACCGGCGCCGAGAGTGCGGCGGCGCTGTGGGCCGGATTGAAGGACGGCGATGCGCCAGTGCGGGCGGAGGCGGCGCGGGCCTGCGCCCAACTGGGGCAGGTGGATGAGACCCTGGCCGAGACGCTGCGCCAGATGTGGCAGGATGACCCGGACGACGGCGCCCGCCATGCGGCGCTGGCGGCGCTGCTGGCGCTGCGGCGGGAGCAAGAGGTGGGCATGGTTTTGGTGCCTGCCGGAGAGTTCCTGATGGGCAGCAACGACCAAGACCGCGCCGCCCAGCAACACGAAAAGCCACAGCACCGGCTCTACCTGCCCGCTTATTTTATAGATCGGACGCCGGTGACCAACGCCGAATACGGCCGTTTTATGGCCGCAGGCGGCTATGCAAAACAGGAGTATTGGCGGGAGGCGGAAGAAGCCGGCCGTTGGAAAGGAGGGAAATATGTAGATTCCAACGAAAAAGAACGAACCCAACCCATTTATTGGCATGATCAGAGATGGAACGGTGATGAACAGCCGGTGGTGGGCGTAAGCTGGTATGAGGCCATGGCTTATGCTCGCTGGGCCGGCAAACGGCTGCCCACGGAGGCAGAGTGGGAAAAGGCAGCGCGGGGCACAGACGGCCGTATTTACCCCTGGGGTAACGAGTGGCAGCCCGACCGCGCCAACACCGGGGAAGCCGGCTTGCAAAAGACTACGCCCGTTGGCCAATTTTCCCCACAAGGCGACAGCCCCTATGGGGCAGCGGATATGGCCGGGAATGTGTGGGAATGGTGCAGCACCCG
>CAZOPF010000154.1:0-10468 GCA_964581605.1 uncultured Ardenticatenaceae bacterium | reverse complement strand
GTTTTCCCCACACCCGTGGGGGTGAACCGCACCGAAGGACATCTATGCACCTGACGGCCGTTCGTTTTCCCCACACCCGTGGGGGTGAACCGGGATTACGAGGAACTGCGACGGCCGTTTAATGGTTTTCCCCACACCCGTGGGGGTGAACCGACGGCCGAGGATGGCCGTCCTCTTTCGCATAGGTTTTCCCCACACCCATGGGGGTGAACCGATATAATCTCCGGCAATGCTGTTAATCATAGCGTTTTCCCCACACCCATGGGGGTGAACCGTGCGGTGTCAGCAACAAAAGTCGCTCAACTGTAGAGCGTTTGCTAAAATCTTGCCGTATAGTCGTGGTGACTAAGATGCTGCGGCTGAACTGTCTCTAGTACAAACGCCCTCAGGTGAACGCATGAATGAAACTTATTCCTTATCAGCAGAAGAAATTGAATCTATTGTCAATGGACATCATGGCGATCCCTTCCGCGTGTTGGGGCCACATGCGGCTGGTAAGAGCACAGTCATTCGCACTTTCATGCCCCAGGCGGCGCAGGTAAATGTGGTTATCGCCGAACAGCACATCCCGATGCAACGCCAGCATTGGGATGGCTTTTTTGAGCTGGTTTTGCCTGAGCAGACGCTCCCGTTTCACTACCAGCTTTGGGTGGTTACGCATCACGGCAACCAACAGCTACACGAAGACCCCTATGCCTTTTTACCCATGCTCTCCGACTATGACGAACATTTACTGGCTGAAGGCTCTCATTTGCAGATGTATGAACAATTGGGCGCTCACCTGACGGAGATAAATGGCGTCTCCGGGGTGCGTTTTGCCGTATGGGCGCCCAACGCCCAACGAGTAAGCGTGATTGGTGACTTCAATAATTGGGACGGCCGTCGCCACCCCATGCTCTTTCACCATAACAGCGGCATCTGGACACTTTTTATGCCTGGCCTGAAAGAAGGCGACCTGTACAAATATGAATTGCGCACTCACTACAAAGGATACACGGTAGCGAAAGCAGACCCGGTAGGTTTTGCCAGCCAAATGCGCCCCAATAATGCCTCCGTCGTGTGGAATATCCACAAACACACCTGGCGAGATGAGAGCTGGATGAGCAGCCGTGTACAGCGCCACGCCCCAGACAAGCCATTGGCCGCTTATGAAGCTCACCTGGGATCGTGGCAGCGCAAAAATGGTTGGGAATGGCTGACCTATCGGGAACTGGCTGAACAGCTTGTACCTTACGTGAAGGAGATGGGTTTTACACACATCGAACTGCTGCCGGTGGCCGAACATCCTTTTGATGGCTCCTGGGGGTATCAGGTGACCGGTTATTTTGCACCAACCAGCCGTTTTGGCACGCCAGATGATTTTATGGCTTTTGTAGATGCCTGCCATCAGGCCGGGATTGGCGTCATTGTGGACTGGGTACCGGCCCACTTCCCCACCGATCAGCATGGGCTGGGCTTTTTTGATGGCACACATCTATACGAACATGAAGACCCCCGTCAGGGAGCGCATCCAGATTGGGGCACGTATATTTTTAATTACGGCCGTAACGAAGTCCGCCAGTTCCTCATCAGCAACGCCCTTTTTTGGCTAGAAAAGTACCACATTGATGGTCTGCGCGTGGATGCTGTCGCTTCTATGCTTTATCTCGATTTTTCACGGAAACCGGGCGAATGGTTGCCCAACCGCTACGGTGGCCGGGAAAACATTGATGCTATTGAGTTCCTACGCCGGTTTAATGACCGGGTGCATGAGCAGTTTCCTGGCGTTTTGACCTTCGCCGAAGAATCTACCGCCTGGCCCGGCGTCACTCACTCTACCAAAGATGGGGGGTTGGGGTTCGATTTGAAATGGAACATGGGCTGGATGCACGATACACTACAATATATTAGCAACGATCCTGTTTATCGCGCTTATCATCAAGGCACCCTGACATTTTCGCTGCTCTACGCCTTTAGCGAACGGTTCATCTTGCCCTTTTCCCATGATGAGGTAGTCCACCTCAAAAAGAGTATGCTGGACAAGATGCCCGGCGACCTGTGGCAGAAGTATGCCAACCTGCGCCTGCTCTATGGCTACCAATGGGCACACCCTGGCAAGAAGTTGTTGTTTATGGGGGGAGAGTTTGGGCAGTGGCGGGAATGGAGCGAGGAGCGCAGCCTGGATTGGAATTTGCTGGAAAACGAGTCTCATCGGGGGCTGCAACAATTTGTGCGCGAGTTGAATGGGGTGTACGGCCGTGAAACCCCTCTCTTCGCTGACGACAACTCCTGGGAGGGCTTTAAATGGCTAGACTTTAGAGATTCCGAGCGCAGCCTTCTCGCTTTTGTCCGCACGGACCCCACAACGGGCGACAAACTGCTGGTTGTTTGCAACTTTACCCCCGTCGTCCGCCATGATTACCGGCTAGGCGTGCCTGACCCTGGTGTTTATGTGGAGCTACTAAACAGTGATGACAGAAAGTTTGGTGGCAGTCATGTTGTCAATGAAGGGGCGCTTACGGCCGAAGCCATTTCCTGGCACGACATGCCCCATTCTATTCAAATCACCTTGCCACCTTTGGGCTTTGCTTTATTCAAACGAGACAAAAATCGGTAGATGAATAGCGGCTTAGGAACGTCGTCAATGACCCAAAGTGGGTTATAATCATCTATAGCCTGATCAGTGAACGGTACAAGGAGAAACCTCCCCCCTAAAACTGGCACGAGAGAAACGCGACTGGAACAACCGCTGATCAGGTGAGGGTAATGTCCCTCCTCCTTGTATCGTAACATTACCCGTTAACCAGCAATGCTCTTCCCTCCTGGAGTATTGCTAAACAAGAAACGACTACCTTAACCCTAAGGTAGTCGTTTTCTTTATGGAAACGTATCATTGTAGCGAAAATGAAAACAAAACGACGAATGTTTGGGGGAATTGCTCTATTTTTGTTTACGGCCGTCACCATGGCCGTAGTGTTATTGACCCTTTTCCCCCAGGTAGGGGCGCAGGCGGCCAAACCCTTACGGTCACTCATTGGCAATGAAGGGGTAGCCCAATTAGAAACCATCCTTTTCCGGGTGCAAGATGCGGCCCGCCAGACACAATATCAAGCCGGTTTATCGCCAGTGGAAGCGCCCTGGGAAATGGGCACGGCCGTGTCTACCGCCGCCGTTGTGACGGCCCCCCCCACCACCCCAACTCCCTCATTTACACCGACATCCACGCCACCATTTACCGGCACGGCCGTCATCAAGCAATCCCTCGCCACGCCGACTAATATACCCACCGTGACCTCAGCGCCAGCACCAACGGCCGTGCCCATCCCCACCACCTGGACATTGTCACCCCTCCTCCCACTGGGCACATTGGCCGGTGAAGGTATCTGGCAGCCTTACCTGTTTAACCCGGCCGGCGAAGTGGTGGCCGTGCGCACCTTTTTGCAGCCAGACCCGGAACGGCCGTATGCCCTGGCCGCCGTTGTCGCTTTTGATCTGCGTAAAACCCGGCTGCATTATGTGTTGGGCAGTGAAGAACCAGCACTCCCCGATGGCCCACACGGATATGGCCGCATAGCCCCGGCACATCAAACATCTGACCTCTTGCTGGCAACATTTAACGGTGGTTTTATGGCCTCACATGGTGCCTATGGAGCAATGGCGGATGGGTTGACGGCATTGCCTGCCAAAGAGGGATATGCGACAGTGACGATTGCGGCAGGCGACGGCCGTGTGCGAATTGGCGAATGGGGCTATGATATTCCTGCCGACGGCGACTACCAATCCTGGCGGCAAAATGCCCGGCTGATCACCCAAAACGGTCAGATCACCGGGCGTGTTTACAATGGTAGTGCGGCCACCTGGGGCAGCAGCATCAACGGGGATGTGGTGACGTGGCGCTCTGCCTTGGGGCTGAGCGAAGATGGGCAGGTGCTTTATTTTGCGGCCGGCCCCAGCCTGAGTATGCCGGCCCTGGCGGAGGCATTGCAAACGGCCGGAGCCTACAACAGTTTGCTGCTGGATATTAACGAGAGCTGGGTGCATTTTACGGCCGTTCACTTCGTCGGTGATGATCTGGCGGCCGAACCGCTGCTGCCCGAAGGCATGAGCAGCAATGCCGATCGTTATCTAAAGCAATCGCAGCGTGATTTTTTCTATGTGACCGCAATTGAATTCGGAGATACGGGCGCTGATACGGGCGCTGATTCGGGACGGCCGTGAGGCGGAAGCAACGCGGGAATTATGCGGCCGTCCCTCACCCCAAGCCGTCCCTCACCCCAAGCCGTCCCTCACCCCAACCAATCGCGTCACGGCCGTGCCATCTTGTGCTAAAATGAACGGCAGCTATGGAAGCGGTCAACCTGTCCTGGGAATGGCATATGCGCTGGGGGTCAGCGGCGGTGCTGCTGCTGATACTGTTCTGGTATGGGCGCGGCTGGCGGCACGGCCGTGTTGTATTTGTGAACAGCCCACACCCCATCCGCCCCGCCTTGTTTGGCATTGGCCTCTTTCTGCTGGCATTCGTCTGGCTCTCCCCCCTCTACTTTCTGGCCACCCAGCTCTTTGCCGCCCGCGCCATGCAGCGCATCTTGCTCATTGGGCTGATCCCCTTCTTCCTGCTGTTGAGCAATCCGGCGCCCGTATTATTTGCCGGGCTGCCGGCCAGGGTGCAAAACGAGATGCAGGGGTGGGAACACGGCCGTCCGCGCTTCTGGCAATTTCTGCACAGCGCCACCAAACCAAGCGTCATCTGGGTCACGTTCGTCTGCACCGTCTGGCTGTGGTATGACCCCCAACTACACAACCTGACGCTGCGTTACCACTGGCTGCACCATGTGGAAACGGCCGTGCTGCTGGCCATTGCCCTCCTCTATTGGTGGCACATCCTGGCCATCGCCCCCCATCTGCACGACCCTATGCACCCCGTCATCCGCATCTTGTATGCCGTCATCGGCTCCGGGCCGGTCAAATTTGTCGGCTTCGTTTTGCTCTTTTCCACCGTTCCCGTTTACAATTACCCGGCGGCCATCCAGTTTGACGGCCTGCACATCAGCGACCAGGGATTGGCGGGCATCCTTATCTGGACGGTGGGCGGCGTGGTGTATACGTGGACGGCCGTCTACCTGACCCGCCAATGGATTGGATTAGACGATGACAAACCCTATTTGCCGCACACCTACTGGTCAAACGAAGAAGCCATGTTGGCCCCCGGATTTAGCAAACGAGGAAGGCCGGAACAGTAACGGCCGGCTCCCCCGTTCTTCTTTCTTCTTCTTTACCACATTTGCCCCTTTGCGTAAAATTTTTCAGGAGCAACAACCCCATGACGCGATATGAAGAATTAACCAAACTCTACCGGCAAACACGCCAGACCTTTCAAAAATACGAGGAGGAATGTGCCACCTTCGCTCGTGAACTGGTCAGCGGCCTGCTGGAATACATCGAATGGCCGCGTGACCAGGAGATCACCTACCTGGCTGTCGGCGAAGAGTTTGACCCCCACAACAAATTTTATGCCCTGGCGGGGGCCATGCAGATGGACGCCCAATCCTTCTGGCACTTTGGCGTGGAACTGCGCCTGCAAGAACCCAACGGCACCTATCCCCTGCCGTTAGTTCTCAGCTTTTTCATCAAAAAAGTAGACGACTATTTCATCGTCAAGCTAGGGCCACAAGGGCGCGAGCTAAAAATCCCCGAGAGTAAACGGGGGCAGCTAGAGCCATTTTACGAAGCGGTGTATACGCAGATTAAAGAGTTCTTCGCCAAACGGTACATTCAAGCCATCACCGGCAACGAAAAGCAGTTTGGCTTTATCACCCTGATCTGATATGACTCTCACCAAAATCAGTCCCACCATCGCCGCCAGCGCCTGGGTTGCGGATACGGCCGTTGTGCGCGGCAACGTCACCCTGGCTGAAAACGTCAGCATCTGGTTTGGCGCTGTCCTGCGCGGCGACGAAGAACCGATCACCGTCGGCGAAAACAGCAATGTACAGGATGGGGCTGTGCTGCACGTCTCCGCCGGTTATCCGTGCGTGGTCGGCCGTAACGTCACCATCGGCCACCGCGCCATTGTGCATGGCTGCACGGTCGAAGACGGCGCCCTCATTGGTATGGGCGCAATTGTGCTAGACGGGGCGCACATTGGCGCAGGCGCCATGGTCGCCGCCGGGTCCGTTGTTTCGCCGGGCATGCAAGTGCCACCCGGCAAACTGGTTCTGGGCGTACCCGCCCGCATCTTTGGCCCCCTCTCCACCAGCCAGCAAACACTTGGCCCCCGCGCCGTACAAAATTACGTGGCCCGCAAAGAGGAATATCGAACAGGATTGTATTGAGACGAAGGGATTGAATCTCCCAATCTCCCACTCCCCCCATCTCCGAATTTCTTCCATGCCCACCCCCATCACCAGTTCCCACAACGGCCGTATCAAAAACCTGGTCAGGCTGCAAAATCGGCGGTCGCGGGATGCACAGCAGCTCATGTTGGTGGAAGGTGTGCGCGAAGCGACGTTGGCGCTGGCCAATGGCCTGGTGCCGGAGGAGGCGTATATATGCCCGGAGTTGATTAGCGGGCAAAAGGCAACGGCCATCGCCGACCAACTCCATCGCCTGGAAACAACCGGCCATTGCCGGCTCTTTACCATCACCCCAGAGGTATTTGGCAAAGTGGCTTATCGAGGCGAAAGCGGGGGGGTGCTGCTGGTGATTCGGTATTGGGTACGGCCGTTAACCTCCCTGCTGCTTCCTCCCAACCCCTTCCTGGTCATCATAGAAGGCGGTGAAAAGCCAGGCAACCTGGGCGCCATCCTGCGCACGGCCGACGCTGCCGGTGTTGACGCCGTGATCATCAGCGAAACAGAAACAGGCGAGGGCACCGATATATTCAATCCTAACGTCATTCGCGCCAGCCTGGGCGCACTGTTTACCGTGTTTGTAACCACCGCCCCCGCCGAACAACTCATCACCTGGCTACACGAGCAGCACATTCACATTGCGGCAGCCACACCAGAGGGAGAGGAGTTATACACGGCCGTGAATTTGCGGAATCCGGTCGCGCTCGTCATGGGCAGCGAAGCCGACGGCCTCAGCCAGCAATGGCTCAATGCCGCCGATGTGCGGCTTCTCATCCCCATGCACGGCCAGGTAGACAGCCTCAACCTCTCCGTCTCCACCGCCCTCCTGCTCTACGAAGTGGTACGGCAGCGTGGGGAGGGGTAAAATGAGCAACATGGGAAAAGAGGTAATTGAGTAGCTGAGTAATTGATGGAGTAACTATCGGCTAATTACCAGTTACCCACTTGCCCCATCTCTAACCGCACATAAACAAATCTCACAAGTTTCAAAACAGGAGAATGAAAAATGAAACGAGAATCCGTAAAGGTGGCCGTGACTGGTGCGGCCGGGCAGATTGGATATGCCATTTTGTTCCGGCTGGCTTCCGGCGAGATCTTCGGCCGCAACACCAAAATATCTTTGCATCTGTTGGAAATCACCCCTGCCCTCAAAGCGTTGGAAGGGGTGGTCATGGAACTGCACGATTGCGCCTTTCCGCTTCTGGACAACGTCGTGGTGACAGACAATGCGGAAACTGCCTTTGATGGCGTGAATTGGGCATTGCTGATCGGCTCCAAACCGCGCACGAAGGGAATGGAACGCGGCGACCTGATCCGCGAAAATGGCCCCATTTTCACCGGCCAGGGGAATGCGCTGAACAAAGCGGCCGCCGATGCTCGCGTGTTGGTGGTAGGCAACCCGGCCAATACCAACTGTCTGATCGCCACCAAAAATTCAGACCTGCCCGCCGAACGGTTTGCGGCCATGACGCGGCTGGATCAAAACCGGGCATGTGCCCAACTGGCGCAGAAGGCAGGCGTGCCGGTCACGGCCGTATCCAACGTGACCATCTGGGGCAACCATAGCGCCACCCAATACCCGGACGCGGAAAATGCAAAAATTAACGGCCGCCCTGCCCTGGATGTGATCACCGACCACAACTGGCTGCGCGGCGAATTTATTTCTGTGGTGCAAAAGCGCGGGGCAGCCATCATTGAAGCGCGTGGTTTGTCATCTGCTGCCAGCGCTGCCAGTGCTGCTCTGGATCATGTGGTCAGTATGGAAAACACCACCCCTCCTGGTGAGTGGTTCTCCGCTGGCGTCCTTTCCGATGGCAGCTATGGCGTCGCCAAAGGCTTGAACTTCTCCTTCCCCCTTGTTAGCGATGGACAGGGTGGGTATGAAATTGTACAGAACCTCGCCCTGAGCGACTTTGCCCGCGAGAAAATCAAAGTGACAGAAGCAGAACTGGAGGAAGAAAAAGCAGTCGTGGCCGATTTACTCTCATAAAACGGATTATGCTGCCAGAGAAGTTCAACTTCTTGGAGTAGTTGAACTTCTCTGGCTTCTTTACATGTTTACTCCTCTGTTTGAATCTCCGTCCTGATGCAGGTGATCACGAAGGGGACACCGCCGTGTCCACCCACCATTTAACCTACCATTCTTCGCCTGTTGGGTAATAGGCATCCGGCCGAGTGGAACGCCACGCAGCTATACTTGCCATAAGTCCAATCATAGCGGCCCCTAACAAAAGCAGATCAACATACTCCTCTGATACCCTTCGCTCCTCAATAAATTGGCACAAAGACAAGTTGGGCGAATAGCAGGGCTTTTGTAAAAACGCCGGAACTAACATACGTTTTCTGAGTTCCTGCTCTATAGCCTTTTGTAATGCCTGTGAAGTGGGATAACCTAACTCCCTATACTTTCCGCACATATAAGTCCCGTCCATACTTTCTATTTTGTTGCAGACAAATACCCTCTCTACCCCGGCAACAACAGGTGAAAGGAGAAGAAGGGCAAATATAAAAGCCACCATTGCTGTCAGGATAATCACTAAAGCTCGTTTGGGGTTAATACGGAAAGCCCATTTACGCATAAGCCTTCTACCTCACTCCTCCGTTTGAATCTCCGTGCTGATGCGGGTGGTCAGGTAAGGGATGCGGTCAAACCAGGTAGGCCAGACGTGGATTTGCGGTGGTTCACGCAGGGGGAGTTGTTGGTGCAGGTAGGCAACGGCCGTGTCCACCTCCTGCCCCGTCACCGCTTCAATTACTGCTGCCGGTTCTAGTTCCCGCGCCAGCAGCCCGGAAGCGAGCATGGAAAAGTAAACCCGCCCCGCCTCATCCACGCCGGTAATCGGACCGCTGGCAAAACGAATGCTGTCCGGCGACAGCGCGTAACCGGGCTGAATTTGCTCACCCAGCGCATAATAAGCCAGGTCAGAGGCGGCGGTGGTGTTCACGGCCGTGCCTGCCACCTGTGCCCGCATTGCCAGCGTCAATCGCCCCGTCTGCTCGCCTACTTCATGGGAGTAGGTTTCATCCAACACATTGACTACGCGCAAAGAATCGGGCGTTAAAAACTCAAATGGCGTCAACTGCGCTTCCATTTCTGAGGCCGCCAGCGCCAGCAAAAATTGCACCACCTGGGCACGCAGCCGGGCGCGGTCTCCTTCAGTCACAGCCTGGGCCTGGCGCACATCGCCGCCTTCAATCGGCTCCAGATTGCGCACCTCCACCTGAATCGCCAGAGACCCTTCCACCTGATTGACCAGATTGGCAGCCACATTCCCCGCCGGGCCCGGGGTAATGGCGATCACGTCCACCTCGGCCGTACCGCCTACCGCGCCGGGCAACGTCACTTCGGCCGTTGTCTGGTATACCCGGTTGGTGCCGTCCGAAGTGCTCACACGTGTGCCAGCAGGGATGACGGCCGTCTGATCCAACAAATTGGCGAAGATGACTTTGCCGCGGGCAGGCGTCTCTGGCGTTTCTACTGTGCCGGTCGTCTGTACTTCTGCCTGCCAGTTTTGGGTGGATTGCAGCAAACGGCCGGGCAAGATGCCATATTGGAAGTCGGTGACGCTGGCAGCCGGATCGGCCACAATGGGCTGCTCCACCTGGACGGGCAACACGTCTGGCTTGAGGGTGATGGTCGCCGAAGGTAAGAGATAGAGGAAGGTGATGTAGAGTACGGCCGTTGTCAGAAAAAAGAGAAAAATAGCCACATAGCGCCACAACCAGCGCCGCCGTTCGCTCTGCGGCGAGAGCCGTTTATGCGCTTCCGCCTGGTCGGCCAGGTCAGGGCGAATGCGTCCTTCGTAGTCGGTAAACCGATCATCGCCGATGGTGGAGAGGCCGACAATCTCGCGGCGACGACGGCCGCGCCGCCAATCCCGTTTGCCCTGCCGCGCCGCGCCAATGGTCAGGAAAACGGGGATGCCCAACGCTCTGGCCTGGCGGCTGATGTCGGGATCGGCCGTGACCAGGGCAATCTCGGCGCGCATGTTGTCCGCATGGCGCAGCAGCCGCACCAGGTCTAGCCCCTCGCGCAGCACCCCACCATCCTCCGGCAACACAAAAATCACCTGTTGGTCTCGCGCCCAGTCCAGGTGATCACAAATGCTGACAATATCGTCTTCCGGCGTCAGGGGAAC
>CAZOPF010000153.1:0-10564 GCA_964581605.1 uncultured Ardenticatenaceae bacterium | reverse complement strand
TTTAGTCATTTCATCCAAAAATTCCTTGCCAATTTTGTTGACATGTCAAAAAACCGTGATATAGTTGATACATCAACTGTTGCGGTATCAACTAATAAGCATGTTCATACCGGGTTCCAAACAAGCACAGCAATGAACGAAAAAGAGCATCTCTACAACCTGCTGAAAGAGACATTCATCGTCATTGATGATGGTGACCGCCGGTTGTTTAGCCGTTTTGGCCTGACGCCACCCCGTTTTTATGTGCTGCTGCATGTCAGCGAAGAACCCGGTATTTCCTCTAGTGATTTAAGCCAGAAGTTGTTGTGTGATAAAAGCAATGTCACCCGCATTGTGAAAGGGCTGGAGGCGAGTGGGTATCTGGAACGACGGCCGCATGAAAGCGACGGCCGTGCCCAACGCCTCTACCTGACTGCACGCGGCGCCACCGTTTGCAGCGAAGTGAATACCGCCCACAAAGCTTACAACATGGCCCGGTTAGATAGTATTGACACGGCCGTACAAAACACCCTCATCGAAAATCTGAACCAACTTCACCACCTGCTCCAGGAAGAACTGGCGCAGCAACCACCACCAAACGGCCATCACCTTTCATAATTCATCCTTCATAATTCATAATTTCTTTAGGAGGTGATGCTTTCTAAAAAATAAACCCACACCTTGAATTACATCTTACTAAAATTGAACCCATCAGGTAAATTCAAAAGAATTAAGGAGAGAGATGAAACACAAAAATTTGACCATCCTGTTTGTATTGTTATTGATTGGCGCACTGGTATTGAGCGCCTGCAGTGGCACCACTGCGGAACAACAAGCCGAAGAAGCAGTTCAACAAGTAGAAGAAGCGGCCGAAGAAGCGGCTGAACAAGCTGGTGAAGCTGTAGACGCCGCGGCCACTGAGGCCGCCGAAGCGGCCATGCACGCCGAAGAGACCGCCGAAGCCATGGCCGCTGAAGCCGAAGCCGCTATGCACGCCGAAGAGACGGCCGTCGCCGAAGCCGCTGCCGCCGCCGCTGAAGAAGCTGCCGCTGAACCAACAGAAGCGCCAACCGAAGAAGCTGCCGCCGATTCCGGCCTCAGCCTGACCATTTGGGCGGACAACACCCGCGCCCCCATCCTGCAAGATCTGGCTGCCGGTTTTGAGGAAGAATATGGCGTCACCCTGGTTGTGGAAGAACTCGGTTTTGGCGACATCCGCGACCAACTGACCATTGCCGGCCCGGCCGGTGAAGGGCCAGACATCATCGTCGGCGCCCATGACTGGTTGGGCGAGTTAGTGAGCAACGGTGTGCTGGCCCCCATTGACCTGGGCGACAAAGTAGCCGATTTTGCTCCGGCGGCCATTGATGCCTTCACCTACGATGGTGAACTGTACGGCATGCCCAATGCCACTGAAAACGTAGCCTTGTTCATCAACACCGACATCGTGCCTGAATGTCCGGCCACCTGGACCGAAGTAGCCGAAATCTCCGCCGAGCTGGCCGCTAACAACACCGATGACGTAGCCACCAACAAATATGGCTTTGTGCGCATGGAAGGCGACCCCTATCACTTCTTCCCCATTCAAACCGCCTTTGGTGGTTATGTCTTTGGGCAGGGTGAGGCCGGTTATGATGCCGCTGATGTGGGCATTGATAACGAAGGCTCCCTGGCGGCCGCTGCCTGGTATGATGAATTTGTGAAAGCTGGCCTGCAACCCCCGGCCGTTGACTGGGAAACCATGCACCTGATGTTTGAAAGCGGCCAATCCGCCATGACGATCACAGGCCCCTGGGCTGTTACCCGCATCACCGATTCCGGTGTTCCGTACGCCATCTGCCCCATTCCGGGTGAGGTGAATGAACACGGCCAACCCTTCCTGGGCGCCCAAGGTTTCATGGTCAGCGCCTTTGCCAAAGACCCCCTGCTGGCCCAAATTTTCCTGACCGAGTTTGTGGCGACGCCAGAAGTGATGCAGGCGTTCTATGATGCTGATCCTCGTGTGCCAGCCTACCTGCCCGTGTTGGAAGCGTTGGACGACCCCAACATCGCGGCCTTTGGCGAAGCTGGTGTGGATGCGCTGCCTATGCCTGCCATTCCCGAAATGGCTTCGGTTTGGGATGCCTGGGGCAACGCTATTGTCCTCATCTCGCAACAAGGCGACGATGCAACAAACGCCTTCACCAATGCCGCTGAGCAAATCCGCACAGCCATTGCTGAAAGCAACTAATCTTCAAGACCTGACAGGTTTTGGGAAACCTGTCAGGTCTTTACAATTGGTAAATTGGTGATAGAACAGGGAACGGGGAATGTAAACGTGCCCCGTTCCCTTAGTCATCGTTTGCAAATAAGTTAGCGATGGGGTAATTGGATAATTAAGTAATTGAAGCGGCTAATTACCCAATTACTCAATTACATAATTACTGCACGCTTACTTATCATTGGCTCGTAGCAGGCGGTGGATGATCTTCTACAAAGGTGGTCTTCTACGATCAAGAGAAGAGGAGTAGGGGCGATGCGAGCAGTCGATCTTCAGGAAGAAAAAGGCAAAAAGGACAAGGGGGGTGGTGGCTCGCTTACAGCCAGCAGTCTGGCGCTGCGGTTGTTGGGTCTGATGATCTTTGACGCGGGGGCGCTGTGGTTGATCCTGACGATGTGGGGCGATGGTTACTGGCAGCTTGCCACCGTCATCGCGGTCATCACCGCCCTGATTAACTATATCTGGCTAAAGCCACAAACCTATCCACTACGCTGGATGTCCCCTGGCCTGGCGTTTATGATTCTGATTTCCGTTTACCCCATTATTTATACCGTCTACATCTCTTTTACCAACTATGGCACCGGCCATCTGCTGCCCAAGGTGCAGGCGATAGAGGTGTTGGAGCAGCGGAAATTTCTGCCAGAATCGGGGTCAGCTTATAATTTCACCTTGTTTCAAAATGCGTATGGTGAATATATTTTGCTCCTCACGCCGGAGGGGGACAGCGCGGCCGAACCGATTATTGTGGCGCCTGATACAGTCGTAGAAAACAGTGTGTTGGGCGAGGTAGACGAAGATAACTTGCCGCAGAATATCATTATTCCAGGGCAGGAAGACGCGCCTTTTGAACGGGTGGGCCGGGCGGTGCTGCTGCGGGCATTGTCGGATTTGCAGGAGACGACATTTGGGACGGGGGACACGGCCGTGCAAATTCGAGGCATCAACCGCGCCGCCGCCTTGCAACCACGTTATACCTACAACGAAGAAGCCGACACTATCACCGATAACCAGACCGGTATTGTGTACATTGGCGACGACCAACGGGGCGAATTTATCTCTGCGGAAGGGGACATTCTGATCCCTGGCTATACGGTGCCCATTGGTTTTCGGAATTACCAGCGTTTCATAGGCAATCCAGCCTTTCGGGGGCCACTCCTTTTGATTTTTCTGTGGACGGTTATATTTGCCCTCTTCTCCACTGTCCTTTCCTTTGCATTGGGTTTGATGATTGCTCTGGTGTTCGGCCGTAACATGCCAGGACAAAAGGTAATCAAATCGCTGCTGATCATTCCCTTTGCCATACCCGGCGTCTTAACCATCCTGGTCTGGCGCGGCCTGTGGAATCCGGTGAACGGCATCGTCGGCATCTGGCTTTCTAATTTGATGGGCACACCAATTAACGTGTTTGCCGATTCCTTTTGGGTGAAGGTGGCGCTCATCATCATCAATGTCTGGCTGGCTTATCCCTACTATGTGCTGATCAACAGCGGCGCGTTGCAAGCCATTCCCCAGGATATGTATGAAGCGGCGGATATTGACGGCGCGAACGCCTGGCACCAATTCCGCGCCCTGACACTGCCGCTGCTGCTGGTGGGGGTGGGGCCGCTGCTGATTGGCTCTTTCCTGGTGAACTTCAACAGCTTCAACCTCATTTACCTGTTTAACAACGGCGGCCCGCCCATTGTGGGCACACCCACCCCGGCCGGACATTCCGATATTTTGATCAGCTATGTGTATCGGCTGGCCTTTGCTTCCGCCGGGCAGGATTTTGGTTATGCTTCGGCTATTACGGTGATCATCTTCTTTATTTTGGCGACTATTACATTGTTCCAGTATCGCTTCATGCGAACCTGGGAAAGGGTGGGCGAAAGTGTCTAATCTAACCTCAACCCCAACAAAGCGTACCCCGGCACTCAGCCGGTGGCAGGTATTCTGGCAGTCTAAGACCAATCAGCGTCGGATTGTCACGGCCGTCAAACTCCTGATAGCGGTGGTAGTGCTGTTTTACTCCTTGCTGCCGGTTCTCTATACCATCTCATCCGCCTTTAGCCCTGTGCAGGGCGTTAGCCGCCAACTCATTCCCGCCAATCCCACATTGGATAATTTCCGGGCGATTTTGTTTGAGGAACCGTTTGGCTTGTGGATGTGGAACACCACAAAAATCGCCCTCATTTCGGCCCTCATGTCGGCCATGATTACCACATTGACCGCGTTTGCCTTTTCCCGCTTTCGTTTTGCCGGGCGCGGGCAGCTGCTTTTAGGCATTTTGCTCATTCAGGTGTTCCCGGCGCTGATGGCCATGATTGCCCTGTATGCTTTGCTCGATCAGTTGGGCAGCTGCTGCATCCCCGCTTTAGGTTTGAACACACACGGTGGCCTGATCATGATTTACATGGGTGGCGCAATGGGGCTGAATGTGTGGCTGATGAAAGGCTTTTTTGACTCCATCCCCCGCGATATTGACGAGTCGGCGATGGTGGATGGGGCTTCGCACTGGCAGACGTTCTGGTATCTCATCTTCCCGCTGGTACGGCCGATCGTCATCGTCATCGTCATCCTGACCTTCTTTGGCGTCTATGGCGACTGGATTTTGCCCAACATTATGATTCGCAAGTCAGAGCTGTTTACACTGATGTTGGGGCTACAAACCTTCATCGGCAACAACTATGGGCAGAACTGGAGCGTCTTTGCCGCCGGCGCTGTGTTAGGCTCCATCCTGCCCGTCACGGTCTACATTTTGTTACAAGACAAAATTGTGGGTGGCCTGACGACGGGGGCGGTGAAAGGCTAAGCAATTGCCAATTGATAATTGTCAATTGACAATTATCAATTGATTGGATAGCCCTGTGCGGTGTACAGGGCTATTTTTTTAAGGAGAATGTGATGAAGCGGCTGCTTTTATTGCTTTTTGGGGTGGGTTTGCTGCTGGTGGGTTGTGAGGCAGGCGACGGGGAAGAGGTGGCGACGGCCGTGCCCCCCACCAGCACCGCCACCCAACCCACCGCCGAACCGCCCACGCCCGAACCCACACTGCCGCCAACGGCCGTGCCCACTGTCAGCCCCCTGCCCCAGGGCACAGGCGGCCTGCCCTGGTGGAACGACACCGTTTTCTATGAAGTGTTTGTGCGCAGCTTTAAGGACAGTGACGACGACGGCATTGGCGATATCAACGGGCTGATCAGCATGTTGGACTACTTAAACGACGGCGACCCCACCACCACCGATGACCTGGGCGTCACCGGCCTCTGGCTCATGCCCATCATGGATTCCCCCAGCTATCACGGTTATGACGTGGTAGATTATTACACCGTAAACCCGGAGTACGGCACCAACGAAGATTTCCAACGGCTGATGGAAGAAGCGCACAAACGAGGCATCCGCGTCATTGTAGACATGGTGCTCAACCATACCAGCCGCGATCATGAGTGGTTTGTCGAATCGCGTGATCCGGCGTCGGAGTGGCACGACTGGTATGTGTGGAGTGAGGATGACCCTGGTTTTGCAGGGCCCTGGGGGCAGCCGGTGTGGTATCGTACCCCCACCGGTTACTATTACGCCGTGTTTTGGGATGGAATGCCGGATTTGAACTATGCTAACCCAGACGTGACCGAAGCCATGTTCGAAGCCTCCCGGTTCTGGCTGGAAGAGATGGGCGCAGACGGCTTCCGCCTGGACGCCATCAAACACCTGATTGAAGATGGCGCGGTGCAGGAAAACA
Source organism: uncultured Ardenticatenaceae bacterium (assembly GCA_964581605.1). Lineage (GTDB taxonomy): Bacteria > Chloroflexota > Anaerolineae > Promineifilales > Promineifilaceae > CAADGU01. The sequence goes on along the minus strand of CAZOPF010000153.1, from coordinate 4,607 downwards.
GCGACCAGACCCACGCATGGCTGCAAGGCTTTTACACCTTTTACAAAGAGGTCAACCCGGAGGCGCTGGCCGTGGGCGAAGCGTGGACATCCACCCGCGAAGTGCTGGATTACACCGGCGACGAGGTAGACATCGCCTTTCAGTTTGACCTGGCCGAGGATATTCTCACCAGCGCCAAACGGGGCACGGGCACGGCCGTAGCCCAAGAACTAGCCAACATCGTCGCCGCCTACCCACCCGGCCAATATGCCACCTTCCTGGCTAACCACGACCAGAACCGGGTGCTGGACCAATTGATCGGCAATGAAGGCAAAGCCCGTGTGTCGGCCTCTATTCTGCTCACCTCGCCCGGTGTGCCGTTTATCTATTATGGCGAGGAAATTGGCATGAGGGGTACCAAACCGGACGAAGACATTCGCCGGCCGATGCAATGGACAAGCGATGACATCAAGGTCGGTTTTACGGCCGGTTCTCCCTGGCGCAGCCCAGCCAGCGACTATGAAGATCGCAGCGTCGCTTTGCAGGTGGATGACCCCGATTCGCTGTTCAACCATTACCGGCAGCTCATCCATTTGCGTAATGCCCACGAAGCGCTGCGCGTCGGCGATTGGCTGGCAGTGGAAAGCGACCCGGCGCGGGTCTATGCCTTTCTCCGAACCACCGAAAATGAAACCGTATTGGTGGTCATCAATATGTCTGATGAAGCGATCAATGAGTACACCCTGAACCTGGAAAGTGGGCCGTTGGCGGCAGGGGCGACGGCCGTGCTCCTCTTTGGCGATGGTGACGTGACCTCTCCCACCGTCAATGCCGCCGGTGGTTTTAGCGACTACGTGCCATTGGCGGAACTGCCGCCGTTCAACACCTTTGTCATTGATTTAACGCCGTAGATGATCTATGAAAGAATTTGTTTTCGGCTCCCTCTCGACCATCGAACAGCGGGTGGCGCATATGCGCAACTGGCGGCAGGGCATCAAACACCACAACCGCCTGACGCCCCGCGCCCCGCAAGCCCATGACCAACCCATTCTCACCGTGACGGTGCAGCTAGACCAGCCTATTGCCCGTGTGGAGTGTGTGGTGATTGAGCCAAACACGGCCGTCTTTCCCCTCCAATTTGTCAAAACCGAATGGGACCTGCTCAACTGGGCCTACATTGAAACCTGGCAAACCACCCTGCCCGCCGAGCCAGACGGCACCCTGGTACGCTACCGCATCCGCGCCTACCCTGCCGACGGCTCTGACCCCTTATCTACCGATGATGAGGAGGTGTTCTCCTACCTGGTGGGTGAAGCTCGCGCCCCGCAATGGGCCGCCGGTTCGGTGACGTACCAGATATTTCCCGACCGCTTTTATCCGGGCGACGGCCGTAACTGGAACCACGTCCACGGCCTCAACGACATCTACGGCGGCACCCTGCGCGGCATCATGGATAAGCTGGACTACGTGGCCGATATGGGCTTCAACGCCATCTGGCTCAACCCCTTCTTCCCCGACGACAACACCCATCACGGCTACCACGCCACCGACTACTTCAACGTCAATCCCCGGCTGGGCAGCATGGAGGACGTTCACGAACTGGTCGCCGCCGCCCACCAACGGGGCATCCGCCTGCTGCTTGACTTTGTGGCCAACCATTGGAGCAGCCAGCACGAAAGTTTCCAGGAAGCGATCAAAGACCCCACCAGCCGCTATTACGAATGGTATCACTGGATTGATTACCCCCACGACTACGAAACCTTTTTCGGCGTCATGCACCTGCCGCAGGTCAACGTCAACCACCCCGACGTGCGCCGCTACCTGCTGGACAGCGTTTCCTTCTGGCTGGGCGAAGTCGGTTTTGACGGCCTGCGCTGCGACTATGCCCTGGGGCCGTCCCACGACTTCTGGACGGAACTGCGCCAGGTGGTCAAGCGCGTCAATCCCGACGCCTGGATTTACGGCGAAGTGGTGGAAAGCCCGGCCACCATTTTGAGCTACGAAGGGCGCTTTGATGGCTGCCTGGACTTCCCGCTGATGCAGGCCATGCGGGACATTTTTGCCATGGGGCGCATGAGCCTGAGCGCCTTCGACACCTTCCTGCACCAGCACGAACGCTACTTCCCACCCACCTATAGTTTGCCCACCTTTCTGGACAACCACGACATGAACCGTTTCTCCTGGCTGGCCGAAAATGATACGCGCAAGCTGAAACTGGCCGCGCTCTGCCAGTTTACCCTCAGCGGGCCGCCTATTGTTTACAACGGTTCGGAGGTGGGGGTGCGCCAGCAGATGGGTATGTGGGAGCAGGGCAGCCAGGGCATGGCCGAATGTCGCCAGCCGATGTTGTGGGGGGATGAGCAGGATGCCGATTTGCGCGAATTTTACCGCTGGCTGATCCATTTCCGGCGCACACATCCGGTGTTGTGGCACGGCCGTCGCCAGACCATTCACCTGGATGAAGCCACCCAGACCTACGCCTACGCCCGTTTTGACGAAAACCAGACCATCCTGGTGGCCTTGAATTTGAGCGAGGAAGAGCGGGTGGTCACGGCCGTGCATGGTCCCCACACCCACACCTTCACCCTCCCCCCGTGCAGCGGCGACCTGTTTGTCATTGGGTAATTGATAAGCAAACACAATTCGCCTGTCCATTGCTGTTTATCTCGTATAGACGTCTCTTGTGGCAACTTGGTATAATCAACTGATGAACATTGAAGGCTTCCTCTGGTTGGAAGATATTATTGATAAGCTAGCCTGGAAACACCAGGTCACAACTGATGAAGTAGAAGAAGTTTTCACCAGTAACCCTCATTTTCGTTTTATCGCTAAAGGTCGGAAACGTCGCCATGAAAATCTATATGCCGCTTACGGTCAAACAGAAGCAGGGCGGTATTTAACAGTTTTTTTCATACACAAACCCGGCAGATTAGCCTTAATTGTTAGTGCGCGAGATATGGATGATAAGGAAAGAAAAAGGTATGGATAACATGACCGGTAAACGAGACCCTATTCCTGAGTTTGAGACACTGCAAGAGATTGCCGAATTTTGGGACACACACAGCACAGCCGATTATGATGATGTGACACATGAAGTTCATTTTGAGGTCAATATTCATCATGCCAATGAATGGTCATCTGTCACTCTGCTACCTGAATTAGGCCAGACGCTGGCTATGCTGGCGCGCGATCGTGGTATTTCTATGGAAACCTTGATCAATGTCTGGTTAACTGAAAAAGTGTTGGAGTTCAGGTAGCTTTCTTCGTTTTGCTATCCGTTCCTTGTTCCCTCCTTCCACGCTCCGCGCCGCCTCACTCTAGCCCCAATTCACTCTTTGCCTTTTGCGCGATTTTTTGGATGGTCAGGGCAATGCCTGCCGGGGGGCTGGCCAGGGTGGCGATGATCACCTGGCCAATGTCCTGGCGCATGGCGTAGATCGCTTTCAGCCGTGTTTCCAGAAAGCTTTGTTTCTCCGGGCTGTCATCTCCTTGCTGGATTTCGGCCGTTGTTTTGGCCGCCTGGGCCACCGCCGGCGCCAACAATTCCCGATCGGCCGTTTCCAGCGCCGCCAACTTCTCATTCACCTGCTCAAAAAGCTGGCGCAGCTCCGCCACACCAGGGTCGGCTGCGGCCGCCTGCGCGGACAAATAATTGTTCACCTGGGCATAATCGCCGATGGCGCTTTGCACCGCGTGATGCACCACATACTTACCTGCCTGACTTTGTGAATCACTCATGTTTTATCAATCTCCTCGTTTATTGAATGTCTTGTTCTATGGGCAATGTAACTACTAAGCCTCTCTGTCTGTCATACCCGCGAAGGCGGGTATCCATCGTGGATTCCTGCCTTCGCAGCAATGACAGACGGGCGATTTGGCAAATCGCGTTACGTTCTTTTCTGGGTCAACGTTTGCCGCAGATTGGCCAGGCGGGGGGCGTCTGGTTCCAGGTTGGCCGCCTGGTTGATGTCCGCTTCAGCCAGATCGAGTTCCCCTAATTCTAGCCGTTCCCCGGCGCGGTTGCGGTAGAGCATGGCGTTGTCTGGGGCGTGGCTGATGGCCCGGCTGTAGGTGGCCACCGCCGCCGCATGGTGGCCTTGCTCTGCCTGGGCGTTGCCCCACGTATTCAGCGCCCAACCCAACGTCTGGCGCAGCGCGCCGGCCACATCGCCGGGCAGCGCCGCCGCCGCTGCCAGCAGCCCTTCTTGCAGCGCCACAAACCGGGCCTGTTCGTCCAGATCAACGCTGGCGGCGTGGGCGTGATTATACTGCTCCAACAAGGCGAGCAGCCGCACCAGCAAGTGCTGGGCGGCGTCGGGCTGGCTGGCGGCGCTGGCGGCCACAAACGCGGCCAGCCGTTCCAGCGTGGGCAATTCCAGCAGGGTGGGATGTTGGGTGATGGCCGCCTCCAGGCTCTCCGTGCTGTCTACCTGGAGCAAAGCGGCCAGCGCCAGGGCAGCCGGGTCCTGCGCGGCCGCCAGAGCGGCCAGCATCTCCTGGTAAGCGGGGGCAATGCCCACCTGCCGGCAGCGTTGCAGCAAAGCGCGGTGTTGCGGAATCGCCTGGCTGTCCGGGTGGCCCTGTTGTAGCAGCGCCAACACCGTTTCCGCCTCGTCAGTGAGCAGGAG
>CAZOPF010000152.1:0-10654 GCA_964581605.1 uncultured Ardenticatenaceae bacterium | reverse complement strand
GAACAAACCGCCATCGCCACCGTCCTCGCCGACATGGACGCCGAAATAGCCGCCCTCGAACAACGCCGCCGCAAAACCCAAGACCTCAAACAAGCCCTGATGCAAGAACTGCTCACCGGGAGAACACGATTGATCCCACGCGGAGAGGCGGAGGGCGCGGAGGAAAAGAGATGAATCAATCCTCCTCGCCGCGCCGCCGCCTGAACCGCCCCCCAGGAGACCCCCATGCCTGAAAGACCCCGCTCCGAACGCCTGACTCAAAACCGCGTCGTCGCCCTGTTCACCGACCAACTCGGCTACCGCTACCTGGGCGACTGGCATCAACGCGCCCATAACCGCCCCATTGAGGCTGAACTGCTGCGGGCGAACCTGAAAGAGCGCGGCTATTCGGAGGCGCATATCTCTGCGGCGTTGCAAAAATTGGAAACGGCCGCCGACAGCACCGGCCTCACCCTCTATCAGGCCAACCTGCGCACCTACCAACTGCTGCGCTACGGCGTGCCGGTGCAAATCGCCGCCGGGCAGCCCCACGAGACGGTGCATCTGGTAGATTGGGATCGGCCGGAACGCAACGACTTCGCCATTGCCGAAGAAGTGACCCTCAAAGGCGGCTACGAGCGGCGGCCCGATCTGGTGCTCTATCTCAATGGCATGGCCATCGCCGTCATCGAGCTAAAACGCAGTTCGGTGGAGGTGGCCGATGGCGTGCGCCAGCTTATCACCAATCAAGAAGAGATATTCAACAAGCCCTTTTTCAGCACCGTGCAGTTCGTCTTTGCCGGCAGCGATGCCCAGGGGCTGCGTTATGGTACGACGGGTACGCCGGAGCAGTTTTTTGTGGCGTGGAAGAGTGAGGAACTCACGCGGAGGGGCGGAGGCGCGGAGGGGGAGGCGGGGTTTTTGTTGGATGGGCCGCTGGCGGAGATGTGCGGCAAAGAGCGATTGCTGGATTTGATCCGTAATTGTGTTATTTATGACGCTGGCCAGAAGAAAGTGCCGCGCCCGCACCAATACTTTGGTTTCAAGGCGGCCCAAGAGCGGGTGCGGCAGCGCGAGGGCGGCGTTATCTGGCACACGCAGGGCAGCGGCAAGAGCATCCTGATGGTGCTGATTGCCAAATGGCTGTTGGAGCATGACCCGGAAGCGCGCATTTTAATCATCACCGACCGCGATGAACTGGACAAGCAGATCGAGGGAGTGATGCGTAACGCGGGCGTCATTGGCCCAGACGCGCCGTCGCCGCGCATCACCTCGCGGGCGCAGTTTGTGGAGAAGCTGGGCGCGACCACGCCGCGCCTGCTCTGCGCCCTGCTGCACAAATTTGAGCCAGACCTGAAGAGTGAGCGGCCGCCGATTCACGGCCGTTTCTACGTCTTTGTAGATGAATGCCACCGCACCCAGGGCGGCGATATGAACAGGCAGATGAAGCGCTGGCTGCCAGACGCCCTCTTCATCGGCTTTAGCGGCACCCCGCTGCTGCGTAAAGACAAGAAGACCACCCGCGAAGTTTTCGGCACCTACATCCATACCTACAAGTTCCATCAAGCCGTCGCCGACAAGGTGGTGCTGGACCTCAAATACGAAGCCCGCGATGTGCCGCAGCGCCTCACCTCGCCGCAGGCCATTGACGCCTGGTTTGAGCACAAGACCCGCAACCTGAACAGCTTCCAGAAGGCGGTGCTGCGCAAACGGTGGGCGACCATGGAAGAGCTGATGAGTGCCGGCGAGCGCAAACAGCGCATCATCGCCAACATCATCGAGGATTTCAGCCTCAAGCCGCGCCTCAACAATGATCGGGGCACGGCCATTCTGGTGGCGGCTTCCATCTATGACGCCTGCCACTATTTCCGCCTGTTCCAGAATACACCCTTCGGCCCGTACTGCGGCCTCATCACCTCCTACGAGCCAAACCACAATACCATCTCCCGCGAACCGGCCAACAGCGATGAGCGCTACAAGTTCGAAACCTACACCCGGCATGTGCTGGCCAACGGCCAGACCACCAAACAGTACGAAGACGAAGCCAAGCGGCGCTTTATCGAAGAACCGGCCAACTGCAAACTGCTCATCGTGGTCAGCAAACTACTGACCGGCTTCGACGCCCCTTCCTGCTCCTACATCTACCTGGATAACGAACTGCACGACCACAACCTCTTTCAGGCCATCTGCCGCACTAACCGGCTGGACGGCGACGACAAGGATTACGGCTACATTGTGGATTTCAAAGAGCTGTTTGGCGACGTGCAGCAGGCGATTGCCGTTTATAGTTCGGACGAGTTGGACCTGGAAGACGGCGGCGCGGACAACAACGTCACCCTCAAGAATTGGCTGGAGGAGGGGCGGGCGCGGCTAGACGCCGCCCGCGAGGCGCTGAAATATCTGTGCGAGCCGGTGCCGCCGCCGCGTGAGGTGGAGCAGTATCTCCATTATTTTTGCGGCAATGCCGATGATCCCCACGCCCTCAACGACACCGAGGCGCTGCGCATTTCGTTCTACAAAGCGGTGGTGACTTTTGTGCGCGCCTTCGCCAACATCTCTCAGGATTTGGTCGAGGCGGGTTATACGGCGGCGGCGATCAGCGCCCTGAACAACGAAGTCCAATTTTACAGCGATGTGCGGGCGGCCATTAAGCGGCACTCCGGTGAAGAGCTGGACATCAAGCCGTATGAGGCGGACATGCGCCACCTGATCAACACCTATATTCAGGCCGATCCGGTCGATCCGCTGGGCACGGTGGATAACTATTCGTTGGTGGAGTTGATCGTGGAAACCGGCATCCACAACGCCATTGCCCAAAAGCTCAACGCGCAGGGCACGCTTTCGCAGAACGCCATTGCCGAGGGCATCATCAACAACGTGCGCAAAACGATTATTCGTGATCAACTGACCGATCCCCGCTTTTACGCCGAGATGTCGCAGTTGCTCGACGACCTCATCCAGCAGAAACGGGATAACACGGCCGCTTACGAGGAATTTCTGCGGCAGGCGGAGGCATTGGCGCGGCAGTTGGCGGGCCAGTCCAGCGCCGGAGCGTATCCGGCGGCGCTGCATGGGCATCCGCTGGCGATGGTGCTGTTCAACAATTTGGGGGCTATTTTGCAGGCGGACAGTTCGCCCCAGGTGGTGCGGGAGCCGGGTCCGGGCGAGACGCAAAGGCTGGTTGAATTGGCGCTGAACATTGACCGGGCCATGCGCGAGCAGGCGCCTGCTGGCTGGAGAGGCGACGACACCCGCGAAAAGCAGGTCTTGAACGCCCTGTTCCCGCTGCTCAACCGGGACCGCCGGGCGACGATGGCTGTGTTTGAGATTATCAAGAATCAACCGGGGGCGGCATGAGTGAGATGATTGAGCTAGGCGATATTTCGATTGCGGTGACGCGCAAGGCGATCAAGAACGTTCACCTGTCCGTGCATCCGCCGGACGGCCGTGTCACCCTGTCAGCGCCAACCGACACCCGCCTGGAGGTGGCGCGGGCTTATGCCATCACCAAACTTGGTTGGATTCGGGCGCAGCAGGAGATGCTGCGTAATCAGGCGCGGGAAACACCGCGTGCGTTTGTGGCGCGGGAAAGCCATTACCTGTGGGGCCGCCGCCATTTGCTGACGGTCATTGAACGGGAGGCGAAGCCTGCGGTGGTGGTGGACCATAAACGGATTACGCTCAGTGTGCGGCCGGGCAGTGACCAGGCTAAACGGGCGGCGGTGATGCATGAATGGCATCTCTCGCTGCTGCACGAGTTCATTCCGCCGCTGATCAGCCGGTGGGAGCCTAAACTGGGGGTGCGGGTGCGGGCTTACTTTCTGCAGCGGATGAAAACGAAGTGGGGCAGCTGCAACCATCAGGCGGGGCACATTCGCCTGAACACGGAATTGGTGAAGAAACCGAAAGACCTGATTGAGTATGTGGTGGTGCATGAGATGGTGCATCTGCTGGAGCCAACGCATAATGAGCGGTTTGTGGCGCTGCTCACGGAGCAGTATCCCACGTGGCGGGAGGCGCGGGCGGAGCTAAATGCGCTGCCGCTGGCGGCGGAGGTTTGGCGGGAGTAAATGAATGATTTTGTTTCTGGAGTGTAGAAAGAGGGAAGACTTAGTGATTGTTTGCAAATAAGTTAGCGATTGGGTAATTGGGTAATTAAGTAATTGAAGCGGCTAATTACCAAATTACTCAATTACGTAATTACTGCACGGTTACTTAGTCCTTTATGTGCTTAACCAGTCTAAGTTCATTGCCGCCTGCCGGCCGTGCCCGGCACTGCATCTGGTCGGTGAATTGGCGCATCAGGTGAACACCCAACCCACCGGGCAGCCGTTGTTCCAAGGGGAGGGTGATGTCGGGGGAAGGCACGGCCGTCGGGTCAAAACTCCTGGCCTGATCTTGCACACACACCACCAGATTTGAATCGGCGCGGCTTACTTCCAAAATGATATGACCTGTCTGCCCTTGATAACCATGCACAACCACATTGGTCACGGCTTCATTCACAGCATAGACCAGTTCAGTCATGGCCTCACCCGGCGCACCCAGGCAAACGGCCGAACTCTCCAAGAGCCGCCGCACCTCAGCCAGATCAGGTAGGGATACATTGGGGAAATAGATGGTTATTTTGCTCACAAATTCACAGGGGTATACCGGGCAATGGTTGATTGTGGTCGTTGCCGGACACACGCAAAATGTTAGCGAAATTGTACACCAGATTGGGTAGATTGTGACAGGAACAGTTGCGCAAAAACCGGGCAGGGGAATTGCTGGTGCGCCTGTTTAAGCGTTGTCAGGCCAACGGCCGTGTCCACCCCCACCTGTCCTAACGCACCCACCAGATTACACAAAGGCAGCCCCATCACGCCCAAATAACAGCCTTGTAAATTGCTAACCGGCCGGAAAACCGGGTGCTGAATGGCATACGCCCCCGCTTTGTCCAGCGGATCGCTGGTGGCTACATAGTCCGCAATTTCAGTATCGGTATACGGGCGCATGGTGACAACGGCCGTGTGTACCCCCACCACCTGCGCGCCCGACTGCATATCCCGCACCACATACCCGGTATGCACCTCATGGTCACGGCCGTGTAACAGCCGTAGCATCCGCCGGGCGTCGGCCGCATCCACCGGCTTATTTAGCATCACCCCATCCACCGCCACCGTTGTATCAGCGGCAATCAGAATGGTGCGCACGTCCGCCGTTGGTACAAAGGATTGAGCGATGGCATGGGCTTTGAGCACGGCCGTTTCCACCACATTCACCGCCGGGTCCAGTACGGTGATGCTGTCTTCATCCACATGGGCGGCTAACGGCCGTACCGGATACCCCAACAACTGAATCAACTCTCGACGGCGCGGCGACTGCGATGCCAGCAAAAATTCAACAGGTCTTGTCTCGCCCATACACCCCACTCCAACAAAAAAGGCTGGTCAAAACTCGACCAGCCCATATCAATATAGCCCAATGGCACATTGCAGGTTACTTGCCACCTGCCACCTGCCACCTGCCACCTGCCACCTGCCACTAATTGCTTACTTCACTTCCACAACCGCGCCAGCTTCTTCCAGTTTGGCTTTGGCTTCGGCGGCTGCTTCTTTGGTCACAGCTTCCATCACGGTCGCTCCGGCCGTTTCCACCAGGTCTTTCGCTTCTTTCAGGCCCAAACCAGTCAAAGCACGCACCTCTTTGATGACGTTGATTTTCTTCGGGCCAACATCCTTCAGAATGACGTTAAACTCGGTCTGTTCCTCAACCTCTTCGGCCGGAGCCACCGGGCCACCCGTCATCATACCGGGCATCGCCATCGCCATCGGTGCGGCCGCGCTCACACCCCACTTTTCTTCCAACATCTTCGTCAACTCAGCAGCCTCCAATAAAGTCAAGCTGCTCAATTCATCCACAATTTTTGCTAAATCAGCCATTTTTCAAAAACCTCCAATTCTGTAATTGATAGTCTATTCACAAAACAAAATTCATTACTGAAATCAAGAAGCCGGAGGACAAATCTCCCGGTCTCCTAATCTCCCAATCGCTCACGAAGCAGCTTCGGCCGCTTCACTACTACTGCTTTCATTTTTGGCATAGGCATCCAGAACGTTTACGATCTGGCGCACCCCGCCAGCCACAGCCCCTACTACATTTTGGGCGGGGGCGCTGATAAGACCCAACAACTGCGCCCGCAACTGATCCAACGAAGGCAATTTTGCCAACATCTCCACATCGGCCGCCGTCAGATAGCGTGTGCCCAGAAAACCGCCCTTAATTTTCATGTGCTCTTGCTTGCTGGCAAAGTCAACCAGCGTCTTTGCCAGAGCCGGCGCTTCCTTCAAGGCAAACCCGGTCGCAATCTGACCTTGCAATACGCCTGCCGGCACGTCAATCTGAGATTCTTCCAGAATATGATGCAGCAGCGTGTTTTTGGTCACATGGAAAGCGCCATCAACCTTATCAACTTCGATACGTAGCTCTTCCATCGTTTTTACGCTCATGCCGCCATATTCTGCCAGAAAAATCGCATCGCTCTTTTGCAGAAGCTCTCCGTAAAGAGCTACCAATTCTTCCTTTCGCTTGCGTGAAATAGCCATTGTTTGTCACCTCCTTTTGGTGAAATCGGTTATGTTGTTGTAGCCGGTTTTCAACCGGGCCACCTTCAGAAACAAAAAATCCTCATACCAACCGGCATGAGGATTCAAACAGGCAATAGAACCAGACTCCAAAAGTCTACTCATCCATCACTTTGAATTGAATCCACACCTCGGCTGGCGAATTTAATACGTGTGTAACCAGCTGTCTTCAGTGAAGATAATCTTCGCAGTTAAACAAAATATGCAGTTGTCAATCAGTAGGGGTGAACCCGTGTGGTCGCCCCTGCAATTTACGATAGGGCTTCCGTCACATCTACCCGGATGCCAGGGCCCATCGTGTTTGCCAGGGTCATACGCTTCACATAAGCCCCTTTGACGGCCGCCGGCCGGGCCTTCTTCACTACTTCAATGAGAAAATTCAAATTGTCAACCAGTTGTTCCTGGCTAAAGCTGGCTTTGCCAATAGGCACATGGATATTCGCCGTCCGGTCTACCCGGAACTCCACACGCCCCGCTTTTGCTTCTTGAATAAGCTGCGGCAGCGCATTGGCCGGCGCCACGGTACCGGCACGGGGATTGGGCATCAGCCCACGCGGCCCCAACACACGCCCCAAACGGCCGACTTTACCCATCATCGCCGGTACAGCAATCGCCACATCAAAATCAGTCCAGCCATCCTGAATCTTCTTGATCACTTCATCATCGGCCACAATATCCGCCCCCGCTTCTTGAGCAACCTGAGCATCTTCCCCCTCAGCAAATACAAGCACACGAACCGTTTTGCCCAGGCCATGTGGCAAGTTCACCACTTCCCGAATTTGTTGGTCGGCATGGCGGGGGTCAACTCCCAGACGCATATGCACTTCCACCGTTGGATCAAATTTTGTATAGGCGGTCTCTTTAATCAGCTGGATCGCTTCTGCCTTTGTGTAAAACTTATTGCGATCTACCTTTTCGGCCGCTTGTAAGTATTTCTTACCTTGTTTTGCCATCATCACTCCTTGTGGTGCTAACGAACAAACTGTTCTCCCACTATTACCTGTGGCCGGTGTTCACACCACGCCACCTAAATCACCTCAATTATGCTTCGACAGTCAAGCCCATGCTTCTGGCCGTGCCCGCGATGATGTGCATCGCGCTATCAATATCACGGGCGTTCAAATCCTTCATCTTGATTTCGGCAATCTCGCGCAGTTGCGCCTGGCTGATTTTGCCCACCTTGTCACGATTGGGTACGGCCGAACCACTCTTCACCCCCGCTGCTCGTTTGAGCAGATCAGCGGCCGGCGGCGTCTTCAAGACAAAAGTAAAACTCCCATCTTGAAAAACCGTTACTTCCACGGGCACAATTTGCCCCACCTGATTGGCGGTACGGGCATTGTACTCCTTGCAGAACTGCATCAGGTTAATGCCCTGTGGGCCGAGCGCCGTACCAACCGGCGGCGCGGGGTTAGCCTTGCCGCCTTGAATTTGGATTTTTACTACTGCTTTAATTTTTTTTGCCATACATCCTCCAGGGAGTACAAACGCCGGTTAAGGCTCCTCCAGATTGAGAAGCTCAACTTTTTAAAAAGTTAAGCTCCGTGTTTGTTTTTAGACCTTTTCTACGTGCAGGAAATCAAGTTCGACGGGGGTTTCACGGCCGAAGAAGGAAACCATCACGCGCACTTTGGCTTTGTCGGCGTCAATTTCAGCCACTGTACCAATAAAATCGGCAAAAGGCCCGGTACCAATGCGCACTTTTTCCCCCAATTGGAAATCAAATTTCACTTTGGGCGCTTCCGCTTCCATCCGGTTCATAATTTTGGCAACTTCGTCCGGTCGCAGCGGGGTGGGGTCATTGCCCATGCCCACAAAGCCAGTGACGCCCGGTGTGTTACGCACCACGTACCAGGAATCATCATTCAGGATCATCTGCACCAAAATGTAGCCAGGAAAGACGCGACGCTCAACAGTACGCCGCTTGCCTTCTTTGATTTCAATCTCTTCTTCGGTGGGGACAACGACATCAAAGATTTTGTCTTGCATACCCATGGTTTCAATGCGCTGTTCAATGCTATGGCGGACTTTGTTTTCATAGCCAGAATAACAATGCACCACGTACCAGGCACGGCCGTCAACGCTAATCGCGCCATCGGTATTCAAAGGATCTGACAAGGGAGCATCATCCACACTCAACGGGCTGCCCTTCTCTTTCTTCTCGTTACTCATCGTCTTGTCCACATGCACCTGAAAGCTCCAGACTATACAAACTGGTCAATCAGCAACTGTACCAGGCGTGAAAACAGTGTGTCCCAAAGCCACAGGAACACTGCAAAAGCCAATGATACAGCTACCACAATCGTCGTTAAACGGCGTGATTCGGTTCGGGTAGGCCAGGTTACTTTTCTTAGCTCACCACGTACCTCACGAAAGTATTTCACCACCAGATTAGGCTGATTTGCCGTTTTTTCTGTCACAGTAAAACCCTCATATTGACGCCTCCAGAAGTAAAAACGATGTTTCTGGAGGCGTTTTCAGTTACAGGGGGTGCAGGAATCGAACCCGCAACCTGCGGTTTTGGAGACCGCCGCTCTGCCAATTGAGCTAACCCCCTACAAGAAGTAATTGAGTAATTTTGTAATTACTCAATTACCCAATTACTTTAACCATCTTAATCCAAAATTTTGGTAATCACACCAGCGCCAACGGTCAGGCCACCTTCCCGAATGGCAAACCGGCTGCCTTCTTCCAACGCCACCGGGGTGATCAACTCCACATTCATGTTCACATTGTCACCCGGCATCACCATCTCCACCCCCTCCGGCAAGGTGATCTCGCCCGTCACATCCATCGTCCGAATGTAGAACTGCGGCCGATACCCAGGGAAAAACGCCTTGTGCCGCCCGCCTTCATCCTTGCGCAGCACATACACCTCGCTGGCAAACTTCTTGTGTGGTTTGATGCTGCCCGGCTTGGCCAACACCTGCCCGCGTTCAATCTCCTCCCGCGTCACACCCCGCAGCAGCAAGCCCGCGTTGTCGCCTGCTTCCACCTTCTCCAATACCTTGTGGAACATCTCCATCGAGGTCACGACCACTTTCCGGGTCGCCGCCGCCAGCCCCACAATCTCCACTTCGTTCATCGGCAGCAGGGTGCCCCGCTCCACACGGCCAGTCACCACGGTGCCCCGCCCCTTGATGCTGAACACATCTTCCACCGGCATCAGGAACGGTTTGTCCGTCTCCCGCTCCGGCTGCGGAATATACTCGTCCACCACCCGCATCAGTTCGTAGATGGGGGCATACTCTGGGGCGTTCGGGTCGTTGCTGCTGCACTCCAGGGCTGCCAGCGCCGAACCGCGCACGATGGGGGTTTCGTCCCCAGGAAATTCATACACGTCCAGCAGTTCTCGCAGTTCCAACTCCACCAGTTCCAGCAGCTCTTCGTCGTCCATCATGTCCACTTTGTTCAGGAAGACGACGATAGCTGGCACTTCCACCTGCCGCGCCAGCAGAATGTGTTCCCGTGTCTGCGGCATGGGGCCATCGGGAGCGGAGACGACCAGGATCGCCCCGTCCATCTGTGCTGCCCCGGTGATCATGTTTTTGATGTAGTCCCGGTGTCCGGGGCAGTCCACGTGGGCGTAGTGCCGGTGTTCGGTCTGGTATTCCACATGGCTGATGGCAATGGTGATGCCCCGTTCTTTTTCTTCGGGGGCGTTGTCAATCTGGTCGAAGGCCGAAAAATCAGCCAGCCCTTTGAGTGACAGTGCTTTGGTTATGGCCGCTGTCAGGGTTGTTTTGCCATGATCCACATGACCGATTGTCCCGATATTGCAGTGGGGTTTTCCCCGTACAAATTTCTCTTTTGCCATCGTTTACTAATCCTTATCTTTGAGAATATTGAGATAACTCAGTGTATTTAAGGACATAAGCTCCTTTAAGATACACAACCAACCTGTTCAATCTATTACTAAGTAACCGTGCAGTAATTATGTAATTGAGTAATTTGGTAATTAGCCGCTTCAATTACTTAATTACCCAATCGCCACCTTATTTGCAAACGATCACTAAAAAATGCCCGATATCCGACAATGCTGCTCGGGT
>CAZOPF010000151.1:0-10725 GCA_964581605.1 uncultured Ardenticatenaceae bacterium | reverse complement strand
TCCCGGTCGGTCAGGTGAAAACGGGGAGCGCTGTCCAACGCACTTTCTGGCGAGT
Source organism: uncultured Ardenticatenaceae bacterium (assembly GCA_964581605.1). Lineage (GTDB taxonomy): Bacteria > Chloroflexota > Anaerolineae > Promineifilales > Promineifilaceae > CAADGU01. The sequence continues at coordinate 10,670 of CAZOPF010000151.1, read as the reverse complement.
GCAGCAGGTGGGCGGTTGCTTCTGGGGATAAGACAATGTTGCCCTGGTAGGTCGTGCGAATAGCGGGGATAAGATCGTGAGTCAGGGCGCTTTTGGAGATGTAGCCAACAGCGCCACCGTGCAGCATGGCATGGACGCTTTCGTGGTCCTGGAAGCTGGAGAGAACGAGGATTTTGACGGCCGTAAACTGTTCCCGAATCACCTTTGTGGCCTGCACCCCATCCATCACCGGCATCACCACATCCATCAACACCAGGTCTGGCTGCACCTGCTGGCACAGGGCAAGGGCGTCACGGCCGTTGCTGCCCTGCCCCACCAGTTCAATATCTACGGCCGTTGCCAGGATGGCCGCCACGGCCAGATGCACATGCCGATGATCATCAATCAAAACCACACGAATTGACTGTTCAGCCATGTTTTTTCACGCAAAGTTTTTGTGGGTGGCAGGTAGCAGGTTGCAGGTAGCAGGTAACTTACCACTTACAACCTGCCACTTGCCACCCCATATGCCAGCCAGAAAAGTGAGGCCATTATAATGGGAAAGCGTATCAGGTTGCCAGAGGGAAGCCGGTTAGATAAAGTAATCGGTAATCGGGGTAACCGTTCACCGATTGCCGTTCACCGATTACCGAATACTGACTATGCCCAAATCTACTCGCATCATCAACTGGCGCTACCGCCAGGAGCAAAAACGCCGCCGCAGCGGCACGGCCGTGCTCAAGACCCTGGCCATCTTCCTCATTGCCTTCCTGTTTATGGGCTGCTTTGCCATGACAATGGGTGGCGTGGGGGTCACGGCCGTATACGCCTACTTCACCCAGGACTTGCCCGACTTCACCGAACTGGAACAGCTGGGCCAGCACGAAACCGACACCTTCGAGACCACCAAAATGTATGCCTGGGGGCCAGAGAGCGCCAGCGGCAATCGGGACCTCACCCTCATCTACGAAATCATAGACCCGCTCGGCGGCGACCGGCAGTGGCTGACCTACGCGCAAATCCCGCAGCAGATGATTGACGCCACCGTAGCCATTGAAGACCGCACCTTCTGGACAAACCAGGGTTTCGATCCGGTGGGCATCGGCCGTGCCTTCAACGAATACGTGCTGCAAGGTGGTGACATTCAAGGCGGCTCCTCCATCACCCAACAGGTTGTCAAAAACAACCTGATCGAACCGGAACGGCGATTGGTGGGCGAAGAGGTGGGTTTTGAGGATTACCAACGCAAAATTGAGGAGCTGCTGCTGGCGCAACGGGCTGCCGACACCTACAGCAAAGAACAAATCATGGAGTGGTATCTCAACACCAACTTCTACGGCAATCTGGCCTACGGCATTGAAGCCGCCGCCCGCATCTACTTTGACAAACCGGCCGCCGAACTGACTCTGGCCGAAGCGGCCATGCTGGCTGCCATTCCGCAATCACCCGCGCTCAACCCGATCAATAACCCGGAAGCGGCCAAACAGCGCCAGGAATTGGTGCTGGATGCCATGGCGCGGGAGGGGATGATTACACCGGAAACGGCCGTAGCCACCAAGTCCATCCCCATCACCGTCGCCTCCGGCATTGCAGATCGCTTTGACATCATCGCCCCCCATTTTGCCCTCTACGTGCAGCAGCAGTTGGAGCAGATGTTCCCGCCGGAACTGGTGCTGGGTGGTGGGCTGCGCGTTTACACCACGCTCGATTTAGAGATGCAGCGGCAGGCCGAATGTGTCACCCGCGCCCAACTCACCCGGCTCTCCGGCGAAACCGGCCCCCCGCTGCCTGCCGCAGAAGCCGCCGCCTGCCCGGCTCTGGAATTCCTTCCCCCCCTGCCCGCCGCCGACCAGGGAACTGATTTTGACGTGAACAATGCGGCCGTCGTCATGCTCTCTCCCACAACCGGAGAGATCAAGGCGATGGTCGGCAGCGCGGATTATTGGGACGAGAGCATTGATGGGTCGTTTAATGTGGCTGTAGACGGCCGTCGCCAACCCGGCTCCTCCTTCAAACCGTTCACCTACCTCACCGCCCTGGCCCAGGGGTACAACGCCGCCACCATGCTGCTGGACGTGGAAACGGACTTCGGCACACCTTACAACGGCATCCCCTACGTGCCCCAAAATTATGACCGTCAGTTTCATGGCCCCCTGCGCCTGCGGCAGGCATTGGCCAACAGCTACAACGTGCCCGCCGTGCAAGTGCTCAGTTGGGTAGGCATCCCCAAGGTGCTGCGCACCGCGCACAGCATGGGCATAGACACCCTGGACGCGGGCAACAACGCCTACGGCCTCTCGCTCACTCTGGGCGGCGGCGAAGTGACGCTGCTGGACATGGTCTATGCCTATTCCGTCATGGACAATCTGGGGGCGATGGTGGGCCAGCCGCGCCCACCGGAACGGCAGCGCCCCGGCTACCGCACCCTCGATCCCGTCGCCATTTTGCGCGTGGAAGACCGGGATGGCAACGTGCTGTATGAATACAACCAGCCGCAACGCCGCGAAATATTACCGCCGCAGCTTGCTTATCTGATGAACGACATCCTCTCCGACCGCAACGCCCGCTGTGCCGCTTTTGGCTGCCCCAATGTGCTGGAACTGCCCGATAATCGCCCGGCGGCCGTGAAAACAGGCACCACCAACAACTTCCGCGACGACTGGACGATTGGCTACACCCCAGAACTGGTGACGGGGGTCTGGATGGGCAACAGCGACAACAGCCCCACCAACGATTTGCCCAGCTACAAAGGGGCGGCCCCCATCTGGCACGCGCTGATGAGTTGGGCATTGGCTGGGGATGCGATCTCGGTGTGGCCACGGCCGTCCGGCATGATTGAACTGGCCGTCTGCAACATCTCCGGTCTGCTGCCCACCCCTTACTGCCCCACTGTCTCCGAACTGTTCATTGATGGTACGCAGCCGACCACGTTTGACACGATTTACCAGGAATTTGCCATCAACCGGGAAACGGGGCGGCTGGCCACGGTGAACACGCCGCCGGAGTTGATTGAGCGGCAGATTTTCCGCGTCTACCCGGAAGCGGCTGCCGATTGGGTGCGCGAAAATGAGATTGAGCAACCACCAACCGAATACGACACCATCACCGCGCCCACGCCTAATAATGAGATTGGCATTGTTTCGTTACGGCCGTTTGCCTTCATCCGCGACCAGGTCACCATCACCGGCACCGCCCGCAGCGACAACTTCGCCTTCTACCGCCTGGCTTACTTTGAAGGGTTGACCCCCGAAAATCTGCAAACCATCGCCGACAACGTCAGCGAACCCAAAGAAAACGCTCCGCTCGCCGTCTGGGATGTCTCCACGTTAGACGGCCTGTACACCCTGCTGCTCACCGTCGTCCGCAGCGATGGCAGTTTTGCTGAGTTCAGCGTGCCCGTCACCGTAGACAACAAGCCGCCAGAGGCGGCTATCGTTTTCCCCCTGCCCGATCAGCAAATTTTCACCGATGAAACCTGGGTGCTGGTGCAGGCGCAGGTGACGGATAATGCCTCTGTCCAGCAAGTAGAATTTTTCGTGGACAATGCCGAAGTCCCCTATGCCATCAGCACCGTGCCCCCCTTCACCGAAAAGTGGACGATCCCCGGCCCCGGCTGCCATAGTTTCCGGGTACGGGCGACGGATGCGGCTGGCAACCAGACCACCAGCGAACCGGTGTCAGCCTGTCTGATCAATCGGGAATGATTTCTTGACAACAACACAATTCCGCCGGTGACACGGCATCAATGGCTTACTACAGAAGGGGGAGGTGTGGTATCATCTGCGGCATGGCGATTCGGGTTTTGCTGGTGGATGATCAGGCGTTGTTCCGGGAAGGGTTACACACACTCCTGTCTGTGCAGGCTGACATAGACGTGGTGGGGGAAGCGGGCAATGGGGAGGAGGCACCGTGAAAAACCACATCACCAACATCCTGAGTAAACTGGGGGTGCGCGACCGCACCCAGGCCGCCCTCAAAGCCAAAGATATGGGGCTGCTTACCGATGGGTAGCCCTCTGGAGTTCAACATGCAATCACATTTGACCGAGAGAATTACAGTGAATCCTGAGCAATGCGGGGGGCTTCCCTGCATTCGTGGTATGCGTATCCGTGTTATTGACGTGCTGGAATTGCAGGCGGCCGGGCTTAGTCCAGACGAGATTTTGGAAGAACTGCCTGACCTGGAACCTGATGACCTGCGGGCTGTGGCTGAATTTGCGGCTCGCCGCCTGGATCATCCCATTTTGATAGCAGCATGAAGCTCTGGATTGACGCCCAACTGTCTCCAGCAATTGCCTCCTGGATCATAGCCAACTACCCTGCCATCACAGCAGTAGCGGTCCGTGACCTCGGTTTGCGCGATGCTACAGACCTGGTAATTTTCCAGGCGGCCAGACAGGCAACGGCCGTTGTTATGACCAAAGACCGAGACTTTATCGAATTACAGAAACAGTTTGGTGCACCTCCCCAAATAATCTGGTTAACTTGTGGTAATACGTCGAACAAACGTCTACAAGAAATTTTGATCTCTCAATTGGCAAATGCCATTGCTCTGTTGAAATCAGAGATTGATTTGGTAGAAATTTCTGGCAAGTGAGCAAACGCCCGGGTAGCAAAATCATGCTTATTCCAATTGAAAAACCAACCTTATTTTTGGATAAAACAAAAACCATCCACAACATTGAGCGGATGGTGGCGCGGGCGCAGGCAGGTGGCGTGGCGTTCCGGCCGCATTTTAAGACCCACCAGTCGGTGGGCATTGGTGAATGGTTCCGCGAACGGGGCGTGAGCCGGATTACCACTTCCTCAGTAGACATGGCCGATTATTTTGCGGCCGCCGGCTGGCAAGACATCCTGGTGGCGTTTCCAGTGAATGTGCGCCAGAGCAAGGCGATCAACAAGCTGGCGCATGAGGTCACACTGCATCTGGTGGTAGAATCGGTGGCAACGGCCGTGACCCTGAACAACTTTCTGGGTGCCGACGTGCATGTCTGGCTGAAGGTGGACACGGGCAGCGGCCGTACCGGCATCCAGTGGCAAAATGAAGAACTGCTGGCCGATGTGGCTTACACGGTCGCCGACGCGCCCCGGCTAAAGCTGGCCGGTTTGCTCACCCACGCCGGGCATACCTACCGCGCTACCTCCACCAAACAAATTGTGGCGATTTATGACGAAACGGCCGTGCGCCTGAACCAGGCCCGCGACCGGCTGCAAGCTGAAGGTCACAACCTGCTCGTCTCTGTGGGTGACACGCCCGCGTGCAGCCTGGTGGAAGATTTTGGCCGGGTGGATGAAATCCGCCCCGGCAATTTTGTCTTTTACGATTTAGTGCAGCAGCGGTTGGGTGCCTGCCTGCCGGATGATATTGCTGTCGGGGTGGCCTGCCCCATCGTTGCCAAACATGAAGCCGACCACCGCGTGGTGTTGTATGGCGGGGCGGTGCATCTTTCCAGAGACAGTATGGTAGTAAATGGGGAAACGATTTACGGCCGTGTGGCCCGCCTGACCAAAGATGGTTGGGGGCAAATGCTGTATGGCAGCAAGCTGGTATCATTGTCCCAAGAGCATGGCATTTTGCAGACCGATGCCAGGACGTTTGACAGCCTGGATGTTGGCGATGTGCTACTGGTGCTGCCGGTTCATTCCTGCCTGACGGTGGATTTGTACGGCCGTTACACCACCCTCGCTGGCGAAACCATACCCAAAATGCGCACCAATGAATAACCGTAATCCGTGATGCGTAATCCGTTTTCCGATCACAAGTCACGCATCACGCATTACGAAACAAGGAGGAACCTATGCCCTTACAAGGCCCCCAATTAAGCAGTTACAATGTGGAAGTGAGCATCCATAATTTTTTGCTGAAAGGTGTATTTGTGCCTCGTTCCGATTTTATGGTCTTTGTAAATGACAAGGATAACGCCACCTACCCCTTCACCGATGCCCAGCTCTTGCCTCTAATGGCCGATTATCAGGTGTCGGGAATTCGGCACCCCATGATCAATCTCAACCGTGACCTGATCGCCTTCATGTCTGTGCTAGAAACACATCAGACTTCGCGGCTGCAATTTGTGGCTGCCTCGCGGCGGGTGGTGTTTTATACGGAATGGTTCGCCATTCGCGGCGAACTGCATGTACACGGCGAAAAACGTGATGATGATTTGCTGGACACCAGCCATGACTTTTTTGCCCTCACCCATGCCGAAATTCACCCACTCCGCTCTGTCACGTTGAATTATCAACGCAAGACGCCGGTGGTCGTGATCAACCGGCATCGGGTGTTGGCCTACAACGTTTACCAGTCATAAAAGGGACGTGGTGGCCCACGTCCCTTTACGTTTGGCAAAAAACTTACGATTTCTCAAAGAAATCGTAAGTAACCGTGCAGTAATTATGTAATTAAGTAATTTGGTCATTAGCCGCTTCAATCACTTAATTACCCAATTACCCACATATCACCGCCTATTTAACCCTGGGGCGCGGCCGTACCATTGCCATTGCCGCTCCCATTGCCCTGGCCGCCTCCTGGTGAGCCAAAGCCCCCACCAAAACCGTGTCCACCATGCGGGCCGCTATGCGGGCCGCCATGCGGGCCGCCATGCGGGCCGCCGGGCATGCCCATGCCATTACCGCGCCGTTCCAGCAGCCAATCCGCCTGTTCCTGGGTGATGAGGCCATCTTCGACAGCCTGTAAAATGGCGGCTTCATGGGCAGCTTGCACGGCCGTTTGCACATCTTCCAGCGGCACACCCAATTCCGCTGCCAGTTCCGGCAATCGCTTGCCTTCCGCCCGCGCCGCCGCCAACTCATCCACGGTGATACCCAACGCCGCAGCAATAGCCGCTTGCATTTCTTCATGCGACATCAACGGGCCAATACTGCGCAGCCCTTCACCACTGAGGATAGCATCCGCCTGCGCCTGGGTAATCGTGCCATCGGCTACCAGCTGTTGCAAAACAGTTTCTTTGGCCGCCTGCCGGGCGGCGTTCAGTTCTTCGACGGTAATGCCCAGTTCGGCCGCCAGGGCCGTGTCATAGGCTTCACCGTCAAAGAAACGGCCGCCAGCCATACGGCCGTGACCCATCCCCATCATCATCCCCATGCCCGGCAACACGGGGGCGTCTTCCACTTGGGGAACCGGCTCCGCCTCCGGTGTCGCCTCTGGGTCATCATCCTGAGCAAAGGTCATCGTCGCCCCAATGAGTGCCGCCAGGGCCACGAATACAATCAAAATACCACCAATTTGTACAACCTTGTTTTTCATATTGAACCTCCAAAGGTAAATGGTTAAACTGGTGGCAGCGTAACACCCACCTGTTCAAAAATTGTGAAGATTCCTTAATAAATTCGTAACAACCCACCGCACGCAAATTCGGCCACTTTCTACAATCGCCAAAGTGCAGGCTTGCGCCAGAATCACCATGATCAACCAAATATCATCACACAATGCATGAAGCACACGGTGAAAAAGCAGCCTGCGGGAGGGAGCGCATCTTTCCACATGATTTGCGGCCGCGCATTGGGCGTTGGTGTGCAAGTCACCCAAACAGATACCTCACCTGTACAACAAAATTTGTCAATCACCGCACAAATTATTATTACACATCCAATTGAGTGACACGCGGGTGGGGAATTTCCACCTGAATCAGCAGCCCGCCAGATCGCCGATTTTGAAAGTTGAGACGGCCGCCCAGCAAGGCCACCCGTTCGCTAATGCCCAACAGCCCATAATGCCCACTTTGACCTAATGTGGAAAGATTAAACCCCTCTTCCAAACCGGCCCCATCGTCAGCAATGGAAACCAACAACATGCGCGGGGAAGTGTGCTTCAAGGCAACTTCTACGGCCGTAGCTCCCGCATGTTTCCAGGTATTGTTCAACCCCTCCTGAATGATACGGAATATGGAAAGCTCCAGCTCCTCCGGTAAACGGCCGAACGACACATCCAGGTGCAGTGCGGCCTGAATACCTGTGCGCTCACTCCAGCCCCGCAAATAGGATTGCAACGCCGCACCCAAACCCAGGCTGTCAATGGTAGGCGGCCGTAAATTGCCACAAATCCGGCGCAATTCTTCCACCAATGCCCGGATGTCCTGGCGTACATCCGCCAGATCATCAGCCAGTTCCGGCGAATCATCTTCCGTCCGACCTTCTATCTCCTCCAACTGGTAATTCAGACTCAACAAATCTTGAATAAGCTGATCATGCAATTCCCGCGCCAGATGTTTGCGTTCCTCTTCTCGCTCGGTGAGCAGGCGGCGTTGTGCGTCTTGCAGGGCCAGGTTGGCACTATCCAGTGCCTGCACCTGGTCGGCCAACTGCTGTACCAGATGGCGGTTGATGGTGTCCTGCGCGGCCAGATCGCGCTGCAAGAGCATCTGATTGTGGCGCAGCGTTTCCGCCTGCCGCCGCGCCTGGTAATAGCTATCCAGCGCCCAGATGACGGGGGTGCGTTGTGCCCGGTCGCCCGTGCCCACCAGCGCCGCCACCACTTCTTCGCGGTTCGTCTCGTCGGTGCGCACGTCGGCCACCAATTCACCCTGGCGCAGCACCAACAGGCGGTCTGAGACGGCAAAGAGGTGATCCAGATTCTGGCTGCTAAAGAGCACGGCCGTCCCCCCCTGTTGCCATTCCCGTATCTGCGCCAACAGCTTTTCCTGGTAGGGGTGGCTCAGGTATTGGCTGGGGTCGTCCACAATAATGAACCGGCACGGCCGGGCCATCACCTGGGCTATCGCCACTAACTGCCGCTGTTCGCTGGTCAGGTTCATCACCTTTTCATGCACCGAAGGAATCTGCACATCCAGTTTGCTTAAAAGCCTCCTGGCTTCCACATCCATACGGTTTTCATCCGGCAGCCGCAGCCAGCGGCCCCATGAACGCCCCTGTTCTTGCCCTAAAAAAATGTTGCTCGTCACGTCAAAGTGGTCAGCCAGCACCGGCTGCTGGTAAACAATGCCAATACCCAACGCCTGCGCTACAAACGGCCATTGCAATTTTTGGCCGCCAAAAAGCATCTCACCACTATCAGGCGTCAGCAGCCCTGAGAGCATTTTGATAAGAACAGTCTTGCCCGCCCCACTGCGCCCGGCCAACCCGACCACTTCTCCCGGATAAACGGCAAACCCAACATTGTGCAACGCCGCCAGCGTGCTAAATGTTTTGGAAAGATTGGAAGTCTGCAAAAGGGGTGTGGTCATTTACCCAATAGCATCAGCAATAATTTGTTGCAATGTGGCCGCGTCTAAATCTTTTTTGTCTACAAAAGCGGTCGCGCCGGCCTCTAAACCAAGGCGGTGAAACTCACGATCCGGGTAGGCGCTGATGAGGACAATGCGTGTGACCGGCGATGCCGCCCGCAGGCGGCGGGTGCAACGAATCCCATCTTCATCTCCCAAGACCACATCTACAAAGGCAATGCAGGGGGTGATGCGGGAAGTGAGGTGAATGGCTTCGGCCGTATTACTGGCCTCATAAATCATGGTTTGGGGGAATATTTTGCCAATGGTGCGGCGTAGCTGGGTGCGGTAACGGCCGTTATCATCTACCACCAATATAACCGCCCCTTCCGAAAGAGGGGGGGCAATGGGTATCGCTTCTCTGTCTTGTGTCACCTGCGCCAGCAATTCCGGGTGTTCGCGCACATACGTCGCCGCTTCCAGGCGACTTTGCACATCCAGCTGCCGGTATAAGCGCGTCAGGTGGTTTTCCACCGTCTTCACACTCAAATTTAACCGTTGGGCAATGGCCCGGTTATCCAATCCTTCGGCCAACAACCGTAAGATGTCTTGTTGGCGCGTAGAAAGAGTGGGCACGGCCGTGGCCCGTTTTGAATGGAGCAATTTATCCACCAGCGAACTGGAAATCCACCGCTCTCCCGCCAACACCCGCATCACCGCCAGCCGTAAATCACTCATCGGCTGGTCTTTCAGGTGATAGCCATTCACCCCCGCGCCCAATAACCCCTGCACATAGACATCATCATCATATGCGCTCACCACCAGAATACACAACCGGGGATACCGTGCCCGAATACGCCGGATCGTTACCACCGGATCAAACGCGGGCATGGTCACATCAATCAATAAACAGTCCGGCTGCCACTGGGCCAGCGCCGGTTCCAGGGAAGGGCCGTCCCCCACCTCACCCACAATCTCCAGATCAGGCAACCCGGCCAACGCATTCCGAATCCCGGCCCGCACCAGGGCATGATCATCTGCTAATACTATCCGGTGTGTCATGGGTGTATTATGCCACTCTGCGTATCTGATGCCACTTTTTCCGATTGGTTTAGCTTCAAAGATTGACCCACTCTCCAATCTTAGGGGAAATCCCCTAACGGTCATAGGGAAATCCCGCACGGCCGTCAGGGGAACTCCGGGTGCAAGCGTTTGCATTTGCTGGTATTCATAGAGATCGTCCGGCTATTTTTGGACAATTTATCCAAATCAGGAGGTGATGGCTGCACAACGAATAACCATATTTCCCAACCCATTGTCAGATTTTCAAACTTTTATCGTGAGCACACAACAAATCCGTTTAAGGAGGAAAGAACATGAAACGTACAATCTGGTTTTTACTTTTCCTGGCAATATCCCTTGTTATTTTCGCCGCTTGTGGTGGCACGGACACGGCCGCGCCAACGGCCGTGCCCGAAACCACCGAAGAAGAAGCCCCGGCCGAGGAACCGGC
>CAZOPF010000150.1:0-10746 GCA_964581605.1 uncultured Ardenticatenaceae bacterium | reverse complement strand
TTCATGCCGTTGCGCCATTGGTAGTCGGCGGCACGGCCGTTCGCCCAGTCCAGTGTGTCGCGGATGGTGGTGGGCAACGGCCGTGTAACCAATCCCGCACCTCTCGCTTTCTGGCAGTTCACCGTATCAAAACCGGCAAAAGCGGCCGGTACCCACAACGGCATTTCTGTATAAGACGCCACTTCATTGGCTTCCAAAAATTCATCACTGACCCAGGTGAAGGTGGCATCACTGCCGCTGACTTCTTTGCAGGTTTGCAACAGGTGGCTCATGGTGATGGGTTCGTTGGGGCCGGTGACGTTGTAAGCGCCGGTCAGTCGTTTTTCGGTGGCCTGCACCGTCCAGGCGGCAATATCGCGCACATCAATAAACTGCACAAACGAATCCGGGTCGCCAGGTGATAACACTTCTCCGCCTCGCGCCACCCGGCAGGGCCAGTAGGTGAAGCGATCCGACAAATCATAGGGGCCAACAATCAAACCGGCACGCACATTCAGGGCACGGCCGTGCATCGTTTCCGTTGCCGCTTTTTCACACAAAACTTTCAATGGGCCGTAGGTGTCCCCGTCCACCGTTTCCACAGTTTCATCTTCCATTGTGCCCAGCGGCCCGTTTTCATCCATGTGCGCGATGGAAGGGTCGGAATAGACGGAAATGGAGGAGATGAAGGTGTAAAGCTCCACCCGGTCGGCCAGCAAGGTGGCCGCATCACGCACCAGCCGGGGGACGTAACCACAGGTATCAATGACAGCATCCCAGCGACGGCCGTGTAGCACCCCTAACCCACCATCCCGATTCCCCACCAACGTTTCCAGGCTGGCATACAGGCCAGGGTTGCTCTGCCCTCGATTAAACAGCGTCACCTCATGCCCGGCGTCCAGCGCCGCTGCCACTATCGCCCGCCCTAAAAAGCGCGTCCCACCGATGATCAGCAGTTTCATATTGCACCTCTTGGTTGGTAATCCGTACTCCGTGAGCCATAGTCCGATGGCCGATGGCCGATGGCCGATGGCCGATAAGAGGGAAGCATAACAAAGATTAGACCGTTGTCTAGCCTGAGGTGTATAATCAGACGCTACCATAGCAAGGCATGATGACGTCTGATTGAACATACAAACACCAGATCACTAAAACACTTTTTCAGGAGCAACATATGAATCTCAATGTAACGCAGGGGAGCATCCAAGAGAGTACGGCCGATACCCTCATTGTGAATCTTTTTGACGACGTGACCACGCCAGCCGGTGCAACGGGGGCGGTGGACAGCGCCATCAATGGGGCCATTAGCGAATTGATCGCCAACGGCGACCTGACCGGTAAGGCAGGCGAGGTGGGCGTCCTGTATCCACGCGGCGCGATTCCGGCGAAGCGGGTATTGGTGGTGGGGCTGGGCAAACGGGACGCATTTGATTTGGAAGGAGTACGCCGGGCAGCGGCCGCCGGTATAAAACGCGCCCGTGAGTTAAAAGCGCAACACGTGGCGACGATTGTGCATGGGGCGGGCATCGCCGGGCTGGAGGTGCAGGCAGCGGCCCAGGCGACGGCCGAGGGTTCGTTATTGGCAACCTACCAGTATGACGCACCCAAACAGCGCGAAGAGACACCCCATGAGATCGAGGCGTTGACGATAGTGGAGTTTGACAAGAAGAAGGTGAAGGAGATCGAAAAAGGGGTGGATACGGCCGTAGCCATTTGTGAAGGCGTCACCTTAGCCCGCAACCTGGTCAACCTGCCACCTAACGTTGTCACACCCACCAAAATGGCCGAAACCGCCCACATCATCGCCGCCACACATGGCATGAATATCACCGTTGGCGGCCGTAAATGGGCCAGAGAACACAACATGGGCGCCTTTCTGGCCGTGGCTCAGGGCGCGGGCGAAAAACCGAAGTTCATTGTCCTGGAACACAATGCTGACCGCGAAGAGCTGGACACTATCGTTCTGGTAGGCAAGGGCATCACCTTTGATACCGGCGGCATCTCCATCAAACCGGCAGAGCGCATGGGGGATATGAAGTCAGATATGGGCGGCGCGGCGGCCGTCTTGGGCGCGATGAAGGTGGTAGGGCTGCTCAACCTGCCCCTGCGCGTCATCGGCATTACCCCTTGTACCGAAAACATGCCCGACGCCAACGCCTACCGCCCGGCGGACATCATCACCGCCAGCAATGGGAAAACGATTGAAATTATCAATACCGACGCCGAAGGGCGCATGGTGCTGGCCGATGGCCTGGTTTACGCGGCTCGTTACAACCCCAAAGCGGTCATTGACCTGGCCACGCTGACCGGCGCGTGTGTGGTGGCCTTGGGGTCGGGCACGGCGGCCGGCATGTTTAGCACCGATGATGGACTGCGTGATAAGCTCCTGGCCGCAGGCACGGCCGTGCATGAGCGTGTCTGGCCGTTGCCTCTGTTCCCGGAGTATCGCAAAGCGATTGATTCGGATGTGGCTGATATATTGAACAGCGGTGGCCGGTTTGGCGGTGTAGGCACATCGGCCGCCTTTCTGCAAGAGTTTACCGATTACCCCTGGGTACACCTGGATATTGCCGGTATGGCGCTGGCAGAAAAAGACAATGCCTACATTCCACGTGGCGGCACCGGCTTTGGTGTGCGCCTGCTGGTGGAGTTTTTAAGAAATTGGGAATGAGGTGATCAAGTGTTTTAGTGTTTTGGTGTTCACGTGAATACCTGATCACTTAAGCACTTGAACACATAACCACGTTGGATTAAGGAGAAAATCATGGCTGTGCCGACCCCCCCCTTAACGCTTGGTGTTGAGGAAGAGTACCAGATTATTGATCCCCAAACGCGCAATTTGCATTCTTATATTTCGGAATTTTTGTCACAGGATCAGGAACGGCCGTACAAACTCGACCTGAAGCCGGAACTCATGCAGTCGCAAGTGGAGGTGGGCAGCCATGTCTGCCGCAATGTGAAAGAGGTGCGGCAGGAACTCATCCGCCTGCGCCGTGAAGTGGTGCGCATGGCCGATGAAAATGGCCTGAAAATTGCCGCCGCCTCCACCCACCCGTTTGCCCGCTGGGAAGAGCAGGCCATCACCGAAGGGGTGCGTTACCGGGAATTGATGGATGATATGCAAGGGGTGGCCCGCCAGCTTCTTATTTTTGGGATGCACGTGCATGTCGGTTTTGGCGGCGACCTGGAATCGAAAAACTTGATGATTGAAACGATGAACCAGGCGCGATACTTCATTCCCCATTTACTGGCGCTTTCGACCAGTTCACCGTTTTGGCACGGCCGTGACACCGGCCTGAAATCGTACCGCAGCGTCATCTTTGAAGCCCTGCCGCGCACCGGCATCCCCCACAGTTTCGCCTCCTGGGGCGAATACAAAAGCTACGAGCGCACCCTGGAAATGGTGGGGGCATTTGGCAAACAAGACAAACGGGCCAAAATCTGGTGGGACATACGGCCGCACCCCGTTTTTGACACCCTCGAATTTCGTATCACCGACATTTGCACCAAAATTGAGGAAGCCGTTTGCATTGCCGCCCTTTTCCAGGCCATCTGCGCCAAACTGCTGAAACTGCGCCAGCAAAATATGTCCTGGCGGCAGTACCGGCACATGCACATTTCAGAAAACAAATGGCGGGCGGTACGGTACGGCATTCATGGCGAATTGATTGATTTTGGCCGGGAACAGTCCGTACCATTCCACTTCTTAATGGAAGAACTGCTGGAACTGCTGGATGATGTGGTGGATGATCTGGGCAGCCGTCAGGAAGTGGAATACATACGCACCATCCTCAAAAATGGCACCAGCGCCGACCGCCAGACCGCCTGCTATAAAAAACATGGCGGCGATGAAAACAGTGAAGAGGCGCTGCGGGCGGTGGTTGATCAGTTAATCGCGGAAACGCGCGAGGGGATTGATTAAAGCCGGTAATCGGTGAACGATAATCAGGTAGAGGGATTGGTATGGCACAACATGGTATTTCAGCTTCGGCGTTAATCCCGGCCCCAGCCGAAAAAGTTTACGCAATCATTGCCGACTATCACCATGGGCATCCCGCCATTTTGCCCAGGCCACCTTTTGTTTCATTAACTGTGGAAAAAGGTGGCGTTGGCGCGGGCACGGAGATCTCCTTTCAAATGCGGCTCATGGGCAAATTACAGACCTTCCGCGCCACCATCAGTGAGCCTGAGCCGGGCCGGGTGCTGGTGGAAAGTGACCTGGAAACGGGGGCTGTGACGACCTTCACCGTTGAACCCCGCGATGGGGGGCAGAGCGCATATGTGACGATTACCACCGAAACGAAGGTGCGTGACGGCGTTTGGGGGAGAGTGGAAGGCTGGTTTGCCACCCGCCTGCTGCACCCTGTTTATGTGCAGGAGTTAGAGAAGCTCACGGCCGTTGCCACCCAGCCGTAATGCGTCAACCGTAAACCAATAGTGGCCCGCATCACGGATTACTGGCAGTTTGGCTAACAGGTTCTACGATCACTTCGGTGGTGAAATCGCTGACACGGCCGTACCCATCCAACGCCGCCACACTCACCGCATACGTTGTCCCCGGCTCAAAACCGGTCAGGGCAATGTTCCCCGCCTCCCGCGCCCGCACAAAACGAAACGCCGGATACCGCTCCTGTGTGATTGGCCGAAACGCAATCGCATAGCCGGCCGCCATCGGGTCTACCGACCAGTTGAGCCGATACTGTCCTGGCTCATCCATAGCCCGAATCAACGGCACTTCCGGTGTGGCTGGCGAACCGGCCAGATTCGCCACCACCGCCACATTCATCTGTACCACCTGCTGCAAATAGTCGTAATCAATTTGCGACCAGGTATCTCGCCGGGAATTAAGCAAGTCAGGGTTTTCAATGGATTGGGTGAGGCGGATGGCGGGCATACCGGCATTGACAAATTCGCGGTGGTCGCCATAACGCCCTTCCCGATCGAGCGCGTCAATCAGGTGAATGGGAAAGGCGGGCACATACAACCCGGCTATGTATTCATAGTAACGAGCCAGTTCACCAGAGAGAGATTGGCGCATTTCTGGGGCAAAGAGGCGAATGTTTTGCGGAATACCCGCTTCGCCACCTACGCCGTCATAATTGATAGCGGCCACCACATCCATCCCGGCTAAATAAATCTCTTGCACAAAGCGGCGTGCGCCCTGGGTGTCTTGCTCTTCGGCGGCCGTTGCCAGGAAGATAATCGTCTGGTTCCATTCACGAGAACTGAGCAGACGGGCGGTTTCCAGCAGCAGGGCAATGCCCGCACCGTTGTCATTTGCCCCCGGGGCCAGGCTGACGCCATCGGTGGCTTCAACCGGGCGGGTATCATAATGCGCCATGATGACGATGACATCGTTGCTGCCAGATGTACCGGGCAATGTGGCGACGACATTCCACCCTTCGGCGGCAAAACCACCAAAATAGACGGGGAATTTTTGGAACTCCACCTGGAGACGGCCGTTGCCCACTCGCTGAAATTCGTTAAAAATCCATTGCCGTGCCGCCCCTACGCCAAATGAGGGGTTGTCGGTAACGCTGAATGTATTGCGGGTGCCAAAGCTTTCGGCCGCCTGCACGTAGCCGATGAGTTGTTGTTGAGACACAGCGGCAACTAGCCCCGCAATATCCGGGTCAATGGCCGGCACCACATCACTCACCGGGTCAATCACCAGTTCACCAGAGGGGGCCAGGTCTAATGACCAGGGTACGGCCGTTGCCACCGGCGTGGGTTGGGGCGCTGGCTCCAGCATTTCTCCCCATGAGCAAGCCGACAAGAAAAAAATAAGCAGACAATACAGGCGGTGTTGTTTCTTCATCATAACCGGCGCGGATTATACGCGGTTTTGGTAGGGGGTGGCTGTGATTTTGATGAGGAAAAACATTGACTTTATAGAACATCTGTGCTATTATTCTGGTCAGACATACAAACCCTCTTCCCTCTTCTCAACACATACCCTCTTCCCCCTACAGCACCGGCAAGTAGCGACCCTTGCCGGTGCTACCCCTCTCTCTAGCCCACATCACGCCGATGGCAGAAGGTATCAGGGTAACAAACCAATTAAGGGATGGGAGAAAATAATACAGGCCTGACAGAATTCTAAAAACCTGTCAGGTTTCAATGGTTTCAGGAACATCTACCATGCGAAAACAGGGCGTATTTTCAACGGGAGGCAGTAACTCTCCTCATAAAAAACCACAAGAGGAATCACAAGCTCACTTGCTGGCTAACTTAAATGTTTCCCGCAAATTGATTGCGGGTGTCATTTTGCTGGTGGCGTTGGTGGCTTTTGAAGCGTTCAATTTTGATACCACGCGCTATGCGCTAGACAATTTGTTGGGTGATGTCAGCTTTGCCGGGCTGCGTTGGGCGACTATTCTGGCGGTGGCTTTTTGTGCCATTGATTTTGCCGGCTTGTCCCGTTTGTTTACACCAGAACGGGGGCGGCAAGAGCCAACGGCCGTCTGGTATCTGATGGGTGCCTGGCTCATTGCCGCCACCATGAATGCCATGATGACCTGGTGGGCCGTTTCGGTGACGTTGTTATCTCACGATTTTGGTAATGAAGTTCTCAGTCGGGAACAATTGCTGCGTTGGGTGCCGTTTTTTGTAGCCACGTTGGTCTGGCTGACGCGCATTTTGTTCATTGGGGCGTTTTCTGTGGCCGGTGAGTACATTTTTGATGTGCGTGATCTGCGGCGGTCTCCGGTAAAATCTACGGCTAAGGCGGAGGCCATGCAGCCAGCGCCGGGTCGTACCCCACCGGCACAAATACGACCAACTGAGCCACCCCACCCGCCACCACAGCCCGCCCGCCCGCGGCCTGGCCCACCCCGCCCCGCCACCCGCCCGGCCATGAGCGCCAAACCACCAGAGGGCGACGGCCGTGCCGCCCGCCCCGAAATGCCTTCATCACCACCAGCTTCACCCACCCGACGCCCCCCGCGTTAATAAATGGCTGGCGTATCTTTCATACGCCAGCCATTTTGCCGTTTATTTTTGTGAATGGTTGCCGCTTCACCGTGCCTGTGCTACCATCTTTTCTATCCTTAAATTTTTGGTTTATTGGCAACAATTAATCGCCATTTATTTGTTTTAGCAGATTGATTGGGGCAACGGATGTTGAGGCTGTTCTTGTGCTGAGGGATTATTCACATTTTTCACCTGTTGGGGAGTTATTGCCATTCATTTTTCACATCACCTGCTTCCCCTCTCATCCACACACTGCCTTCGTCTGACGGCCGTCATTTGCATAACCATATCACAACTGTGTGGTGAACTTACCAGAGGTATGTTCACTTTTTTGTCATTATTCAGACCATTGAAAAGGTCACCTCTTTATGAAACTGAGTATTGAATTTATCTTTCGTATTATTGGCGCAGTCGCTGGCGCACTGCTGGGCGTCTATTTGGGTCAAGAAATGTCGGCCTTTTTTGAAGGGTCGGCCGAGTCATACTCCTTTTTGTTCGCGCTTTTGGGCTTTCTGACTGGGTTGATCTTAACGCCCTACATCACTATCCGCCCGCTCCGCTATATCACCACCCAACTCATCACCATGCCCCCGGAAAGGCTGGTAGCCATCATCATTGGCCTGTTCATTGGGTTGATGGCCGCCGCTTTGCTGGCGCTGCCCCTTTCCTTGTTAGGCTCACCGTTCCGGCAAATACTCCCCCTGACGGCCGCTGTACTGTTTTGTTACCTGAGCGTCATCATTATGGTCTCCCGCCAGAATGAGCTAAAGGCCTTTTTGAGTGGGCTGCGCATATCACAGCCGGGCAACGGCGGGGCTGGCACTGCCTCCCCCCCCCAGGAGCAGTTTATTTTATTGGATACCAGTGTGATTATTGACGGCCGTATTGCTGACATCAGCAAAACGGGTTTCATTCGAGACACCCTGCTCGTCCCCAACTTCATCCTGTCTGAATTGCAACATATCGCCGACAGCCCCGACCCCCTGCGCCGCGGGCGCGGCCGTTTGGGGCTGGATGTGCTCACCAATTTGCAAAACGAAGCCCCCATCCCCACCAAAATTACCGACATGGATGTCTCTGAAGTGCGCGAAGCCGACAGCAAACTGGTCGCTTTAGCCAAACACCTGCACTGCCCCATTATGACCAATGATTACAACCTC
The DNA here is from genome assembly GCA_964581605.1 of uncultured Ardenticatenaceae bacterium. Lineage (GTDB taxonomy): Bacteria > Chloroflexota > Anaerolineae > Promineifilales > Promineifilaceae > CAADGU01. The sequence continues at coordinate 2,635 of CAZOPF010000150.1, read as the reverse complement.
AACCGTGTGGCCGAACTGCAAGGGGTCTCCGTTCTCAACATCAACGACCTGGCCAATGCCGTCAAAGTCAATATGCTGCCCGGCGAATCTCTGAACATTAAAATTATTCAAGAAGGGCGCGAGCCAGGCCAGGGGGTAGGCTTTTTGCAGGATGGCACAATGGTCGTGGTGGAAGATGGTAGCCCGCTCATAAACAAAACCCTCAACGTCACCGTTACCAAAGTGCTGCAAACGACGGCCGGCCGCATGATCTTTGCCCGAACCTGAGAGATTGGAGATTTCACTACTTTAATCTCTCATCTCCCAATCTCTCATCTCACCTGTCTGGAGTTCTTATGTCCCTCAAAATTTACAACGTCCTCACCCGCAAAAAAGAAGAATTTGTGCCCCTGACCGAGGGCAAAATCAACATGTACGTTTGCGGTCCCACCGTCTATGACTACTCACACATCGGCCACGCCAAAACCTATGTCAGCTTTGACGTAATCGCCCGTTTTCTGCGCTACAGTGGCCATGACCTTCTCTACGTGCAAAACATCACCGACGTAGGCCACATGTTGGACACCGGCGAAGACCGCATTCTCAAAAAGGCGCGGCAAATGTCCGCCCGGCCTATGCAGGTCGTGGAAACATACATGCGTGAATACTTCGCCGATATGGACGCGCTGGGCGTGCAGCGGCCAGACATCAGCCCCCGTGCCAGCGGCCACATCCCCGAACAAATCGCCATGATTGAAGAGCTAATCGCCAGAGGCCATGCCTATGAAGTGGATGGGAATGTCTATTTCAGCGTCATTTCCTTTGCCGACTATGGCAAATTGAGCGGGCGGCGCGTGGAAGAGTTGGAGGAAGGCACGCGGGAAGCGGTGCGCGAAGAAAAACGGCATCCGCTCGATTTTGCCTTGTGGAAAAGGGCCGAACCGGAACACATTATGCGCTGGTGGAGTCCCTGGGGCGAGGGTTTTCCCGGCTGGCACATTGAATGTTCGGCCATGGCCAATAAATATCTGGGCACGACCTTTGACATTCATGGCGGCGGGATTGACAACATTTTCCCACACAATGAATGTGAGATCGCCCAGAGCGAGGCGGCGCATGGCGAATCGTTTGCCCGGTATTGGATGCTGACCGGCTCGTTAACGCTGGATGGGGTGAAGATGAGCAAAAGTCTGGGCAATACGCTGACGGTAAAGGAGGCGCTGCAACGCTGGCGGCCGGAAGCTATTCGTACCTTTATTTTGTCCAGCCATTACAGCAACCCCATTGATTTTTCTGACGAGGCAATAGAAGCAGCGGCAAAGGGGTGGCAGCGTATCTGGGGGGCCGTGACGTTGGTGCGCGAGCAACTGCGCCAGGCGGCTGAAGGCGAACTTTCGTCCGAAGCCGCTCTCTTGCTGGACAATGCCAAAGCAGCGTTTGTGGAAAAGATGAGCGACGATTTTAATGCCCCGGCGGCGTTGGCCGTGCTGCAAGAATTGACGCGGCAGGTGAATGTGCTGCTGAATGAACAGGGGCCGCAAACGAGGGGGACGCTCACGGCCGTAGACCAACTCTACCGTGAATGTGGCGGCGCCGTCCTGGGCATCATCCCCGACCAGGCGCAAAGCAGCGCCAACGCCGACCGCGAAGATGGCCTGATTCGCCTGCTCATCCAACTGCGTGCCGAAGCCCGCCAGAAAAAAGATTGGGCCACCGCCGACCTGGTCCGCAACCAGCTGAAAGCCCTGGGCGTCATCCTGGAAGACCGGGTAGATGGCACGATCTGGAAACTTGAATCGTAATCGGTGACCCGTAATCCGTGCCCCCACCGATTGCAGGCCACGGATTACCGGTTACGCACACCATGCACGAATACCTTATCCGGCGCAACACTGTTTGGGAGGCACTGCGGGGCAGCCGCCGCGACCTGTATTGTTTGTGGTTGCAGCAGGGGTTGGAGGAGAAGGTGACACGGCCGTATCAAACCCTCGCCCAATCCCGTCATATCCCCATTCGTCTTGCCGCCAAAAACCACCTTACCACCCTCGCCGGTGATAGCTCCCACCAGGGCATGGTATTGGAAGCCGGCGCATACAAGTACAGCCACCTGGATGACATCCTGTCGCTGGCGGCCCAACGTAACGAAAAACCCTTTCTGTTGCTGCTAGATTTGTTGCACGGCCCGCAAAACATCGGCCAACTGCTGCGCACGGCCGAAATTGTGGGTGTGCATGGGGTGGTATTGCAAGACCGACGCGCCCCAGACATTACCCCGGCCGTCGCCCAATTTTCGGCCGGGGCCAGCGAGCACCTGCTGATCACGCAGGTAACCAATCTGGTGCAAACCCTCAAACGTCTGCAAGCCGAAGGTGTCTGGATTGTGGGGCTGGATTTAGATGAGGGGGCCAAATTGTTGCCCGAAGTTGACCTGAACATACCCCTCGGCATTGTGGTGGGCAACGAGGGGGAGGGGATGCGGCGGCTGGTGCGCCAGAGCTGCGACATCCGCCTGAAGTTGCCGCAAAAAGGTCAGGTGGGTTCCCTCAATGCGGCCATCGCCGGATCCATCCTCCTCTACCAGGTGTGGCAGGCCCGAAAGTTTACCTGAAGAATTGGGTTGATCTCCAATTTTTAATCGCCATTCCCCTTTCTTTAG
>CAZOPF010000149.1:0-10747 GCA_964581605.1 uncultured Ardenticatenaceae bacterium | reverse complement strand
TACCCATTATCCGTAACAGCAATTCTCAGTCTGAACTGTTTGCCACCATCGCCACTGCCAGACGTAAACGCGCTAAAGCGCGTTGGGGGTGGCTCTGATAACGTGCTTTAGCACGTTTTTTGTATCAGCCTATGAATTCATTCATAGGCAATGGCGGCAGAATGAGAATTGCTGTATCCGTAATCGGGCTTCGGCCTACGGTTCACGGCTTACTTACGGTTCACGCATCACGGGAATGCCATCTCCACCCACTGCACCGGATTGACCGGCACGCCGTTGACGCGCACATCCCAATGCAGGTGGGGGCCGGTGGAGAGGCCGGTGGAGCCGCCGGCGCCAATCATCTGCCCGGTGGTCACGGCCGTGCCGGGCGTTACAAACATCTCTGACAGGTGAAAATAGGCGGTCATCACTCCCAGCCCATGATCGATGATAATGGTGTTGCCGCGCAGTTCCAGCGGGGCGGCAAAGACGACCACGCCGTTGGCCGGGGCCAGAATGGGGGTGCCAATGCCCCCGGCAAAATCCACGCCGGTATGGTAAATCTCGATGGGGCCGCCGTTGTAGGAACGGCCGTCACCATAACCGGCCGTCAAAATGGTTGTGGTCACCGGATATTGGAACAGCCCTTCCCAGGCTGGCGTATCGGCCGTCTGGTTGTAGATGGAAGACAGAAAGGCATCTTCCTGCTGGCGTATTTGGGGGTCTAACAGGCCGCTCAACTCTTCTGTCACGGTGATTTGCTGTGTGCCAAAACCAGAGGAGGCAATGGGCATCTCTTGTTGGAAGGGCGTCCAGGGCTGGCTGCCGGAACCGGCCAGTTGTAAGGTGTACACACCGGGTTCAGTGAAGGCGTCAATGCCCGCCAGTGCCACATACCCCTCGTCATAGGGAAAGAAGCGGAGCGGCTGCCCGGCCAGGCTGCCATTGGGTGTACCATCCAGCAAATTTTGCACATAAATGGAGACGGTACTGCCCTGTTGGAAGGCGGACGGCCGTATCCGCACCTGCACCCATTCACCGGGGAGAGATTGGTAAACGGCCGTGCCCGGAATCCGCAAACGCTGACCGGGAAACAGATAATAAGGATAAGCCAGCCCATTGGCAGCGGCAATTTCAACCGGCGCAAAATTGTATTGCGCGGCAATCATCGGCAGGGATTCCCCGGCCGCCACCACGTGCGGCGTACCTGTTACCGGCTGGGGCTGTGCCGACCCGGTGCGGCTGACCACCGTCAATGTCTGCCCAAAAGGCAGCGGCATCATCCGGTTGAGCAGCTTGTTTGTCGCCATAATCTCGTCTGGTGTGGTATTGAAAAGGGCAGCAACATGCGCCAGCGTATCTCCTGCCTGCACCGTATACGCTGTCACCACCGCTTTCCCCTCGCCGCCGGGAATGATCAACTGCTGGCCGATAGCCAGAGCGTCCGCATTGCTCAAATTGTTCACCGCCAACAAATCCTCCACCGTGATACCGTAGGTATTGGCGATGATGGTCAGGTTTTCTCCTTCCTGAACGGTATGCACCAGAGGGATAACAGGCCCTTCAGCCGGTGGCGGGGTGGGAGTGACATCCTGCGCCCAAACAGCAATTGGTAGTACGAAGCCAAAGACAATGATTAACGCAGAGACGCAGACTTGTACTGAGCAAAGCCGAAGTAGGCGCAGAAAAAAAACCTTTGCGTTCTTCGCGCCCTTTGCGGTTTTATCAAACATATTCATGGTTAGTCGCATACCTGGAACTGGATATGATCCCCCACCTGCACCTGGGCCAGGATGTCCGGGTGGCCTTCAATAACATAACGGGCCGGAGCGGGGGGCACATAAGACGGCCGCCACGGTTTGGCCAGCACTATGCCCACCACTTCGCCCGCATCATTTACCCAGATCACGCCCAGATCAAAGAAGACAAAAAACATATGGATCGCGGTGTTCACTTTGCTGTCGGCTTTGTAAACCAATACCAGCCCATCACTCTGGCCCAAATGCCGTCGGAAGGTGAAGCCGCGCAGGTTGCTGAGGAAATTGTCACACCACTTTGCCGCCGGAATGAGTACCCGGCCGCTTTCTACATGCAGGATATTTCTTGCTTTCATCGGGCGGAAGTATAGTGAGGGGGGGGGAAGTGTTCAAGTGTTTGGGTGTTTGAGTGTTTGGGTGTTCAGGTGTTGGGGTGATCTCTTAATCTCCTAATCTCTCAGCCCCCTGATCTCCTCATAAATCCCTTGTGCTTGGGGGAAGTGGAAGGTGGGTGGGGTGGCCCAGAATTCGGACAGGAAGCGGTTGCCGGTTTGTTGTTCGTAGACCCAGGCTTGCAGCAGCATCTCCAACTTGTCGGCATCATGCACCAGGCGGGCTTCGGCCGTTTCGTTGGCCTGTAGCTCTTCCCACAAGCCCAGCCAGCCAGTTGCAAACGGGGTTCCAGCCACTATCGCCGTCATCGCGCTCCACTCCACATTCGTTTTAATGCCGGGCGGCAGGTAGCGCCAGGCAGGGGTGGGAATGTCGGTGGTCAGGGCTTCGGGAAGATCGTGCAGTGCCGCCAGCGCCAGCAGTTTACCCAAATCAATCGGTTCATCCACCAGTTGCGCCAGGGTGAACGCCGTAAACACCACGCCAAAGCTGTGCGCGGCCACATTTTCGGCGTCTGACACGCCGCGCTGCCCCCAACCGGTGCGGGCGGTGCGCTTGAGCTGGTTGGCGTGGAGCAGGGTTTGGGTAACGGCCGTGACTTTCATACCTATTTCTCCTCACCGTTTGTAGCCAGCGATTCATCGCCGGCGGCCGCCGTTGCAACGGCTACTACGAACTTTTCCGACCATTATGCCCGATTAGAGCCAATGGGGCACAAGGGCGTTAGAGGTCACGGCCGTATCCCTTCCCTGCGTTCTGCCTGAACTTCCCCAACCAGATTGGGCTAACAGGGCATCTCGCTCCTCACTGGTGAAGAAAACAAGGCCAGAGCGAGCGTCTACGGGCACAATTGCCAACAACGTACCATCTACGTAACAATCAGGCACCCGCCAGTGGGGTTACGGCGTGGGCGCAAAGAAGGGTTCACCACTGCTCAAAGCGCAACCAACCAGGTCTTGTAGCACGACCTTATCTGCTGCACGCCGGGCCTGAAAACAGCAGAAAGCGATTGTCCGGCAGCCATCATCGTTTCATATTCGGCCAGACTCATTAAAACGGCCACCTGCTCACCCTCTTGCTCCAAAATGACAGGTTGATTGAGATTATCCAGGAGTGCCTGGTATTGTGGCCCTGCTTCTTTATACAACTTTTGGCTTATCCATGTCATTTCCCCGAGAGCACTATAGCAAATAACATAAGACTCGGTAGTTGGAGGCGCGTTCTACACCACCGATTACCGGTTACGAATTACCGATTAGGGATTACCAGATCAACCCGGCTTGATATTCTGATTCAAGCTAAACAAATTCGTCGGGTCGTATTTCCGTTTCAGGGCCGCCAGCCTGTCATATTTGGTGGCAAAAGCAGCACGCATCATGGCATCGCCCCCCGGGGGCGTTGAGGTAACGGCCGCCATCGGCGTAGGGCAGTATGGCCGAAAGTTACGCACCCAGGCGATGCCTTTGGCGTCTACTGCCAGGTGTTCTCAGTTCGCCTCCGGGTTGATAGCGAAATTGACGTGACGGCCGTAAACAAAAGTAGCTCAGGCAAACAGGCGCTCCACCCGCTCCGGGTGATCGGTGGTGATGCCATCAACTCCCAACCAACGCAGCCCCCGCATTAGAAACGGCGTATTGACCGTCCACACCCACACCCGGTAGCCACGCCAGTGCATCCGGCGCACAAACGTCGGGTCCACCAACACGCCCGGCCAAAATACGTCCACCGTTTGCCCGGCGGCGATGTGGGGAATGGGCCAGGGTCGGGTGCAGGCCAGACCAATGGCAATAGTGGGCGCCAGGCGATGAAAAGCAACCAGCGTGGCGTGCGCAAACGAAATGACCACTACCCTATCCTCCATCTGGTATGTTGCCAGCAAAGATATGATTTGTTCATTGATGCCCGGATAAAAATGGGGGTCTTTGATCTCAAGCACCAGCGCAGCCGGTTTATCTTGCAAGTAACGCAGCACCGCGTCAAGTGTGGGAACGGGTTCCCCGGCAAAACGGGGGGCGACGTAAGCGCCGGCATCCAACCGGCTCAACGCCGCCCACGACAGGTCGCGCACCGCCCCCGTGCCGTTGCTGGTGCGGTCCACGGTCTCATCGTGAATCACCACCAACACCCCATCGGCCGACCGCTGCACATCAATTTCAATGTACGGCGCATGGTGGGCCAGGCCCAGGCGAATGGCCGCCAGGCTGTTTTCCGGGGCCAGCCCCGCCGCCCCCCGGTGGGCGATGATGGCCGGTTTGGCCGTGCGCCCCTTCTCGCGGAAAAGCAGGTGCAGCCCGGCCCAGACGCTGGCGAGGAAGAAAATGAGAGCGGTAACTTTTTTTATCATGGTCATCGTGAGGCGTGATGCGTGACCCGTGACCTCTCGCGCATCACGTTACGATAACACCAGACACGCCTCCGGCTGAAAATGGATGGTCACATCTTCGCCGATGGCGGGCAGGGCCAGGTGGGGGTTGTTAAACTCGTCCAGAAAGAGGCTGTTTTGCTGCAAGCGCACCTGGATGCGCACAATGGAACCGAGGAAGGAGATGGTTTCCACACGGCCGTGCAGCCGATTCCCCACCACACCATTTTCATGCAGCGACAATAGTTCCGGGCGCAGCGCCAGAGAGACGGCCGTGTGTGTGGTCGCTGCTGGCAACGGCCGTGCCGCCCGAATTTCCTGCCCATCCAGCAGCACCCGATCCGTGCCCGCCTGCACTGCCTGGCCGGGCACAATGTTCAGCGTACCCACAAAAGAAGCCACAAACAACGTCTGCGGAAAGTTGTAAATCTCAAACGGCGTGCCCACCTGCTCCATGCGGCTCTCATTCATCACCACCACCCGGTCAGACAGCGACAACGCCTCTTCCTGGTCATGGGTCACATAAATGGTAGTAATGCCCAACTGCTGCTGGATCGCCCGGATTTCGGTGCGCAAAGACAGCCGTATTTTGGCGTCCAGCGCCGACAACGGTTCATCGAGCAGCAGCAGTTGCGGCTGCACGGCCAGGGCGCGCGCCAGCGCCACCCGCTGCTGCTGCCCGCCGGACAACTGGTAGGGATAGCGGTTGCCCAATTCAGACATCTTCACCAGCGCCAACATTTCCGCCACCCGCTCTTTTATCTCGGCGCGGGACCGCCCCGCCACCTTCAGGCCAAAGCCGATGTTGTCTGCCGCCGTCATATTGGGGAAGAGGGCGTAAGATTGAAAGACCATGCCAATCTGCCGCTGGTTCGGCCGTTTGTGGGTAACATCTTCGCCATTCACCAAAATTTGCCCGGCGCTAGGGGTTTCAAAACCGGCAATCATGCGCAGGGTGGTCGTTTTGCCACAGCCGCTCGGCCCCAGAAAGGAGATGAACTCGCCACTGGCAACCTGGAGATTGAACGAGTCTACGGCCGTCACCCGCCCATACCGCTTTTGCACCCCCGTTAAGATCAATGAACTCATGCCTCAATCTCCCACTCTCCCCGCTACCTTGCCCCGGCAATCTGGCGCTGTTCCGCCTGGCGGCCGCGCCCCAGAAAATAGATCAACATCATCGCCAGCCAGGTCAGCCCAAAGCTGATGATCGCCAGCGCCGCCGGTTCAAAGGCCCGATCTTGCCCCAGTTGCGCCATGTAGGGGCCAAACGCCGGCCAGGCCAGCAGCGAAGCCAGCGTAAACTCACCAATGACAATCGCCACCGTCAAAAATGCGCCGCTCAATAAGGCCGTGCGCAAATTGGGTAAAATAACCCGGAACAAAATAGTGGGCCAGCCCGCTCCCAGACTTTGCGCCGCTTCCGTCAGACGGCGCACATCCATACTACGCAGCCCCGTATCCACCGCCCGGTACATATACGGCAGCGACAGCACCACATACCCCGCCACCAACAGCGCCGGGCTGCTGACCAACACAAACGGCGGGCGGCTGTAGGTGCGAATCAGCCCAAAGACCAGCACCACCGCCGGAATTACAAAAGGCATCAGCGTAATCAGCTCCACCACCGGGCGCAGCTGTGGCAGCCGCAAATGCACCCAATACGCCGTAGGCACAATCAGCAGCAGGCTGACCAGAATGCTCAACAACGCCATCTCCAGCGAAAAGGTGAAGGTACGCAGGAAGCGGGGATCGCCCAGCACATTCTGGTATGCCAGCAGGCTGAACGTCCCTTTTTGCGCCTTCAACGAAAACTGCAAGACGGCGTAGAGGGGCAACACAAAATAGAAGGCTCCCAAACCAATCCAGAGCCAGGCCCAAAAAGAAGAACGTTTCATTTCAACCACCTCTCGGCGCGGCGCTGTAACAGAGAATAGAGGCTGATGGAAACGGCCATCACCACCACCATGCCCAGCGCCAGGGCATAACCCAGGTTAGGATTATGCAGCACGTCGCCGCGAATCTGCGCGCCAATAAGGATGGGCACCAGGTTGAGCGAACCACCCGTCAGCGCATACGCGGTGGCATACGCGCCAAAGGCATTGCCAAAGAGCAAGATCATGGTGCCCAGGATGGCCGGTAGCAGGACAGGAAAGGCCACGTAGCGCCAGTATTGCCGGTTGGACGCGCCCAGGTTGTGCGCCGCTTCTTCCCACTCTGGTTTTAACCCTTCCAATGCCGGGGAGATGATGAGGATCATCAGCGGAAATTGAAAGTAGAGATAGGTCAGGCTCAGCCCGGCAAAGCTGTAGAGATTAAAGCCATGTTCATACGGGTTAAAGTTGAACAGTTCCTTGAGCAAGACGGTGACCAGCCCGACCCGGCCTAAGGTGGCGATGAAGGCAAAGGCCAGGGGCACCCCGGCAAAGTTGGAAGCGACGCCGCAGAAGGTGAGTATGGCTGTGCGCACAGAACGAGGCACACCACCCATAATCGCCGCATAGGCCATGAGAAAGCCAAAGATACCGCCGAGCACGGCCGTGACTGCACTAATCTGTATCGTCGTCCAATAGGCCCGCATGATGAACGGCTGGAACAATGCCTGAATGTTTGCCAGCGTTAATCGCCCTTCTGCATTTTGAAACGCCCCCACAAACAGGGACAGCGTGGGCAAAAACAGAAAAGCAAAGGCAAACAGAAAAAAGGGAACCACACCCAGCCAGGTCCAGAAAAGTTGCCTGGCCTGAAAACGGCGGGTGGGTAAAACAGGTGCAGTTGCCGGTAAAGAAGCCATAAAACACAAAAAGACCTGACAGGTTTTTGAAACCTGTCAGGTCTGAACCTTCATATTTTACTCGGTTACATTCACATTCACCACGCTATCCCACTGCTCGGTAATGACCGTTTTGGCTGACTCCAACTGGGCAATGGTGGGGAAGATGGCCTGCGCGTACAGTTCGGCCGAGGGCAGTTTATCGGCCAGCTCTTGCGGGATTACGTCACGCGCCACCAGATCATCATAGCGGATGGGATGGCAGTAACCTTCCAGCCAGATCAGCTGCCCCTCGTCAGAGTAGAGAAACTCCATCCACAATTTGGCCGCATTGGGGTGTGGCGCATAGGCGCTAATGGCCTGGGAGTAGACACCACCAAAGACGCCGTCTTCGGGGATGACGACGGCCGTTGCCGGGTTATCGCCAAACGTATCCCGGTCGGTCAGCGCCAGATAGTCCCAACGGATGACAACAGGCGTTTCGCCGGTGGCCAGCGTGCCCTGTTTGGCGATAACGGGCACGAAGTTACCCGCCTGGTTGAGTTCCGCAAAGAAATCCAGGCCGGGCGCGGCGTTGTCCAGCGAACCGCCATTGGCCAGGGCCGCCGCATACACCGATTGGATCGCCTGGTTGGAGGTGCGCGGGTCGCCGGCCAGCGCTACCTGTCCCGCGTATTCGGGGTTTAACAGGTCGGCCCATTTTTGGGGTACATTCTCCACCACATCAGTGTTCACCTGAAAGCCCAAAACGCCGTAATAGTCGCCATACCAATAGCCTTCCGAATCTTTCAATCCGTCTGGGATACTGTCCCAGGTGGCGACTTTGTAGGGCTGGATCAACCCTTCGTCTTTGGCCTGCGGGCCAAAAGCAAAACCGACATCAATGACATCAGGCGCTTGCGGGCCGGTGTTATCCTTGTTGGCGCGAATGGCTTCCAGTTCATCGCCAGAACCGGCATTGGGATCGAGTTCGTTGATGGTGAGGCCGTATTTTTCTTTGAACGTTTCCAGCATTTCGCCGTAGTTGCACCAGTCGTGGGGCAGGGCGATGGTGGTGAGCTGGCCTTCGGCCTGGGCGGCTTTGATCAGGGCGTCCATTTCGCTCATTTCGCCTTCGCTGTTGGACGCTTCGCTGTCACTCTCTTCGCTGTCAACCGGCTCGCTGGTGGGGTTGGCGGCCTGGCCACTGGAACAGGCGGCGAGCAGCACGGCCAGGATCAGCAACAGAGCCAACTGCCATAAAAACAGATACGATTTTCGGGTCATGGGATTCTTCTCCTTCGTGAAGATGGAATATAAGGATGGCCGCCCCTGGGGTACGGCCGTGATGAACACACGGCCGTACTATATCCCTCCCCGCGCCAATGCAGATCAACAGCTTGTTAACTCTTTGTTAAGTTCTGATTAAGGGCAAAAAAAGACCCTGAGGGTTTTCTGAAACCCTCAGGGTTCTGGCTACCCACCACGGCGGAGCAATTGTTGGATTTCCTCTGCTTTTTCAGGAGAGAGGCCGCGTATCTCGCAAAAGGCCAGGAAAGGATTTAACTCGCCAGCCTGCCATAACCAGGACGGCCGTAGCCAAAACCCCTCTAGCACCTGTGACGCCACCCTCTCATCCTCCTCAGTAGCAAACAGATCGTAGTGCCCCTTTTCATCCAGGTGGTAAAAATCAGCCCGTAGCTTGCCGGGACGCGGGTCAATAATCCAGTATTCGGGCACCCCTTCCTGCCGATACTCATTAAATTTCTGCCGCCGATCCCGATGAACGCTATCGTCGGAAACAACCTCAATAACTAAATCGGCCGGGCCTTCAAATCGCTCTTTTGTTAATCGGCTCAGGTTTTTCTTGGAGACAAAAATAATATCTGGCTCACGGCTTGAGTGGCTGAGTTTCATCTCCAAAGGAGCGACAAGAACTACCCCCAAATCAAAAAGACCGGCAAACATAGTTAACAGGTCAGAGAGAAACTTCAGGGTCATCTGGTGTATAGGTTTAGCTGGCATAAATTCTATTACTTCTCCATTCACCCATTCAGCCTGGATATCTTCACCGGCCCAGGCCAGGAACTCTTCGTAGCTCATGTGCAAACTGCCCGCTTTTTCTTTTGGAGGAATCAGCTCTTGGGTAATCATGCGGGTATTGTAGCACAGCCTTGCCCAAAAAGTTGATTTGATCAGCCGCCTTCATTAAAATATAGCCATATTAATGACTATTTTTTGTCCGAGGGATAACAGGATGCAAACTGTCTCTAAAAGTACACTTAAAACCAATATGCTGGAAATCTTTCGCCAGATCGAGAGCAGCGGCGAGGAGTTGATTGTCACCCACCACAACAAGCCGGTCTTGCGCATTGTGCCCATCCAACAGGGGTTGAGTGTGGCCGAGGTTTTTGGCGACTTACAAGGGCAGGTGATCTATCACGGCGATCTGGATGAGCCAACCTGGGGAGAATGGGAGGAGGCATGACGGCCGTACTCGACACCTCGGCTCTCATTTACTGGACGCTAGACCCCACGAAACTGACCCCGGCGGCGCAAACCGCCCTGCAACAGGCCACCCATTTGATTGTCAGTTCTATTTCCATTTGGGAGATAGGCATTAAAGTCCAAAAAGGTTCGCTGCAATTACCCTTGCCGGTTGATCGGTATGCGCGCCAACTGCAACGGGTGCAAGGGGTGGAGATCGTCGCCATAGATTTGGACACCTGGCTGGCCAATTTAGCTCTGATCTGGGCGCACCGTGACCCGGCCGATCGCACCATTGTGGCTACGGCCGTGCGCCTGAATGCTCCCCTCATCACCCCCGACCAGACCATCCGCGCCTTTTACCCCCAAACCATCTGGTAAACCTGCCCAACCACCAACAACTTCGCGCCCCTTCGCGCCCCTTCGCGCCCCTTCGCGCCCCTTCGCGGATCGCTCCCCATCCGCTGCCCCGGTTGAACAAACCCCCATTGCCCATTACAATACCAACCAGCATACAGCCAGCCAGCCATGCCGGGGCCAGCCTGACCCCGGCGGAGACAATCGCATGACACACAGCCTCAGCCAGCCCGCCTCCCTCACCTGCCCGCACTGTGGGCAGCCATTTACCGCCGACATCTGGCTCATTGTAGATGCCAGCGAGCGCCCCGACCTGCTCGGCCGCCTTCGGGCCGGCGCCCTGCACAACCTGCCCTGCCCCCACTGCGGCCACGAAGGAGAGGTAGACGCCCCGATGCTGCTTTACCGCCCCGGCGAAACACCCCCCCTCCTCTTTTCCCCGGCGCAGCAGACCAGCCAGGCGCAAGACCAGGAGCAGGCCGCCGAACTGCTGCGTATGTTGCATGACACCCTGGGCCATGCCTGGCAGGATGAGTGGCTGGAAGAGATGCCCGTTGTGCCCCGCCCCTTGCTGCCGGCCGCCCTCAGCGACGACCCGGAAGCGGCACTGCAACAGGTGGCGGCGCAAATGGAACAGGAGCTAGAACGGCTGCGGCA
>CAZOPF010000148.1:0-10823 GCA_964581605.1 uncultured Ardenticatenaceae bacterium | reverse complement strand
CCCCCGCCGTCCCGCCCCTACAGTTCATTGATTTCATATTTCGAATTGCTGGGTGTTTGACGCATCCCAGGCATAATGCTACCATCCCGCCATGATGAGGTGGCACTTTTTCGGTTATGATTACGGGTATAGTTGCAAATCCTGGCCGCCGCCGCGCAGGTTTGTGGTTACTCGCCCATAACTGGCAACTCACGTTTTGAATTTTTGAAGGACGCGGCGTACAACCCGCGTCCTTTGTTTACCAATGATAATCCGCAATTGGCGCAACAACCTCTCCCCCTTCTTCCTCTTGGCCTCTTTTACCCCTTCGCGCCTTTGCGTCAAATCATTTGCTCAGGAGAATAGCAGTGACCCATAACGCATACGAAGAACTGAAATGGCGTGGTTTTGTGTATGACCATACGGAAGATGTGCCGGAGGTATTGGCCAAACAGAAGATCACCATTTACAACGGCTTTGACCCGACAGGGGATAGTTTACACATTGGCCATTTAGTACCGATGATGGCCATGGCCCGCTTGCAGCGTTTTGGGCATACGCCCATTGCCCTGGCGGGTGGGGGCACGGGCATGGTGGGCGACCCCAGCGGCCGTTCCGATGAACGCAACCTGCTCACCCGCGAAGAAGTACAGGCCAATCTGGTCAACATTCAGCAGCAGTTGGCCGGGGTGTTGGATTTTGAGGTGAAAAGCAACCCGGCGCGGATTATGAACAATGCGCACTGGCTGGTGGAACTCAATTTGCTTGAGTTTTTGCGGGATGTGGGCAAACATTTCACCGTGAACTATATGATGTCCAAAGACTCGGTGAAGTCACGGCTGGCGCGGGAGGATGGCATTTCCTACACTGAATTTAGCTACATGCTGCTGCAAGCGTATGACTTTATGTACCTGTTTAACAACCACAATTGCGTGATGCAAATGGGCGGCAGCGACCAGTGGGGGAACATTGTGGCTGGCGTGGAATTGATTCGCAAGGTGCAGGGGGCGAAGGCGCACGCGCTGGTTTTCCCGCTGGTGACGCAGGCGGATGGCACGAAGTTTGGCAAGACGGCCGCCGGGACGAATGCCTGGCTTTCGGCCAAACGCACCTCGCCGTATCGCTTTTACCAGTTTTGGTACAACACGAATGATGGGGATGTGATCAATTACCTGAAATACTTCACCTGGCGGGATCAGCATGAGATTGCGGAACTGGAAAGCGCGGTGTTTGAACGGCCGGAGCAGCGGGAAGCGCAGCGACGGCTGGCGCAGGATGTGACGCGCATGGTGCATGGGGAGACGGCCGTAGCCAAAGCCGAAAAAGCAGCGGCCGTCCTCTTTGGCGGCGATCTGGTTGGGTTGGATGCCAGCGACATCCGCGATATTTTTGCCGATGTGCCATCCAGCGAAGTGCCCCGCTCCGAACTGGGTGGTGAGGGGCTGCCCGTGGTGGATTTGCTGGTAAGTAGTGGGCTGGCAAGTTCTAAGGGGGACGGCCGTCGTGCCATCCAGGGCGGCGGCATATACCTGAACAACCAGCGTGTGGAAGAGCCGGGGCAAATGGTGACGGCCGATCAGAGCATTGACGGCCAGTTCCTCATCCTGCGCAAAGGGCGCAAAGTGTACCATCTGGTAAAGCTGCTGTAGGAAAATTACCGTAGAGGGTGCGAAGAGCGCAACGATAAAGAGAAAAACGCGGAAATGGAGCCTACGGCCGTGATCCGGCACCCCCGCCCCCTCCTCGTTCTCATCCTGCTGGTTGGGTTTGCCCTGCGCATCATCGGCGTGGCGGGCCAGTCGCCGCCCGGCGTGGCCCATGACGAAGTGGCCCACTGGCTGATTGCGCAGAACATTCTGGCGGGCAACCATGCCGTTTACTTCACGGCCGCTTATGGCCATGAAGCGGGCTACCATTACCTGGAAGCCATTTTCATCTCCTTGCTGGGTGATAATTTGTTGGCGCTGCGGCTGCTGGCGGCGTTTTGTGGGTTACTGGGTGTAGCGGTGACGTATACGCTGGCGAAGCGGCTGTTTGGCGAAACGGTCGCATTGTTGGCGGCGGGATTGTTGGCAGTGCTGTTTTGGCCGGTGTTTTACGGCCGTCTCGCCCTTCGGGCCATCTCCCTGCCTGTAGTCGCCGGACTGTCGGCCATTTTTTGGTGGTGGGGATGGGATGCAGTGCAGTGGAGCAGAGGGGAAGAGGAGCAGAGGGGATTCTCCTCCGCCCCTCCGCTCCTCCGCCCCTCTGCCTTTTGGTTGGCCGGTTTTTTCGCCGGACTCAGTCTTTACACTTACCTGGCGGCGCGGGCTGTGCCGATATTTTTCCTATTGTTTGTGTTGTATCTGGCTTTAGTTCATCGGCAGGAGTTACGGCAAAGATGGCACGGGGTGGTGGGGTTTACGGCCGTCTTCCTCCTCACCGCCTTCCCCTTGTTTTACTACTTGCAGACCCACCCCGGCGCAGAATTTCGTGTCGCGGAAGTCAGCCAACCGCTCAAGGAACTGCAAGCGGGCAATCCGCTGCCGGTGTTGCAAAATGGGCTGAAGCTGGTGGGCATGTTTGGTGTAACAGGTGACCCGCTATGGCGGGAAGGTGTGCCCGGCGTGCCTGTATTTGAGCCGCTGCTGGCGTTGCTTTTTTACGGTGGGGTGTTATTGAGTATGTGGCGCTGGCGCGACGGCCGTTACGCCTTCATTTTGCTCTGGTTATGCGTCAGTTTGTTGCCCAGTCTTGTGACTATCAATGCGCCCAGCCATATTCGCAGCATTAACGCCCTGGTCGTTATGTCAATCTTTCCGGCACTATTTATTCACAATTTAGGCGAGTTATCCACAGATTTCCGCCGGTTATCCACAAAAAGGGGAAAACTCGGTTTGACAATTCTGGCCTTCTTGTTCTTTTTACTCTACGCCTTTCGCACCGCGTACCTGACGTTCCAGGTATGGCCGGCGGGTGGGGATGTGCCTTTTGTCTGGCAGACGGCGTTTGCGGAAGTGGCGGCATGGATGGAGGGGCAGGGGGGCGAGGAAGCAGGGGAGCAGAGGAGTGGGGGAGTGGCTCTGGCGGGGTGGTCGCCGGAGACGATGGATGTACCGACGATGACGCTGCTGCGCCAGGATAACAGCACACCTATCAGCCATTTCAGCCCTCAGGAGGGGATGCTGATCATACCCGAAAGTGGGCAGGTGCTACGGCCGTCAGCCCTGCCCCTCGATCCGTACTGGGAAACTCAACTGGCCGAATGGAACGCTGGTATCACCACAGGCCCACTCATCACGCGCTACACCCTGCCTTCCACGCCACCCCTTACCCCTGCCTTCCCGGCACACACTGTTTTCGGCAACGAAATTCAATTCCTTGGCTATGACCTTCCCCTCAATCACCGCACCACCGCAGCACCCCAACACCTCAGCACCTACTGGCATGTAACGGCCGTGCCCCCCGCCCCGCGCCGCCTCTTCTTCCATTTCCTCGACGAGAACGGAGAGCAAATTGGGGACGCCTACGCCTTCGACACGGCCGATCCCCAATCCCTCTGGTTTCCCCACTGGCAGCCCGGCGACCTCATCCTGCAACGAAACGAACTGCCCCCCGGAACGGCCCAAATCCGCCTCGGCTGGTACGACCCCACCACCTGTGACCCTGGCCCCTGCCAAAACTTACTAACAGGTGAAGGAGAGGCGTTCTTTTTGTTGCCAGTAAACAGTGAACAGTAAACAGTATCGCTCACTGCTCACTGCCCACTGCCCACTGATTACGGGACAAGCCGCTTCTGGTCACGCGGGAACAGTGTCGCCAGGCGCACATTGGGCAGCCCCAACAATTGCATCAGCAGCCGCTCCAGCCCGATGGCAAAACCGCCGTGTGGCGGCATTCCATACCGGAATGCTTCCAGGTAACTTTCAAACGGTTCCACCGGCAGGTTGGCCTTTGCCAACGCTGCCAGATAATCCTGGTAACGATGCAGCCGCTGTCCGCCAGTAATTAATTCCGTACCCCGAAACAAGAGGTCAAACGAGTTGGAGTAGATGGGGTTGGCGGGATCAGGGTGGGTGTAAAACGGCCGTTTCACCATCGGATACCCGGTCACAAACAAGAAGTCACTACCACACTCCTGCTGTGCCCATTCGCCCAACCAGCGCTCATCCTGCGGCGACAGGTCTGGCTCGCTGCGCACATCCACCCCATGCAATTTCAAGATGAGTTCCTGCGCCGCCGCAAAATGGATGTGCGGAATTTCGGGCGGGACGGTGGGTATGTGTGCGCTCAACAGCGCCAGTTCTGGTGCATAATTTGATCCCAACTCCTGCATGATCCCGGCGATCACCTCCCGCGCCATGCGCATCACCGTGAAATGGTTTTCGATAAAGCCAAACTCCACGTCCAGGCTGACGTATTCATTGGCATGGCGGGTGGTGTCATGCGGTTCAGCACGGAATACCGGCCCCACTTCAAAAACACGGCCAAATACGCCCACCATGATCTGTTTGTAAAATTGCGGACTCTGCGCCAGATAGGCCGGGCGGCCGAAGTATTTCAGTTCAAACACGTTGGCCCCGCTTTCAGTAGCCGATGCCACCAGCTTGGGCGTTTGCACTTCGGTGAAGTGGTGAGCGGTCAAGGTTTTGCGGAAACCGGCCATGGCCCCGGCCGATAGCCGGAAAATGGCCTGCCGTGCCGGGTGCCGATTGGCTACCACCGCATGATCTAGCAGGGCGGGTAGACCAGCCTTGATTTCTCGTTTGTTAAGGGGGATAGGTGGGGGGTCAGTCACGGCCGTGATCACCTTCACTTTCGGCTGATGCAGTTCCACACCGCCCGGCGCTTGTGGCGTAGCCACGATAACCCCTTCCAGCGCAATCACCGATTCCAACGCCAACCCGGCCAGTGGTTCCAGGTCGGCTTCACTTTCCGTGACGGCCTGAAGCGTGCCCCAGCCGTCCCGCAGCACGATAAACGTCACGCCGCCTAACTGACGCAAGTTATACAACCAGCCCATCAGGCGCACCGGCTGCCCACTGTGGGCGGCCGCTTCTACAGTACGAATTGTTTTCATCATCCACCGCCTTTTGCGAACAGGTTGGTTCGCCTCCTTATGGCTTGTTTACAAAAAAAACGCCCGCCCTCACATTGGAGGACGAGCGATTGGGTTCGCACGTGGTGCCACCGCCATTTATCTGCCTGCGCAGACCTTTTTTGCTTCACGAGCCTGACGGGGTAACGGCCGTCAACCGGTTCAACTACTGGGTAATCCATTATCAGTTATTGGTAATCAGTCTTTGCTTCTGATGACTGTTTACTGCTTACGGATTACTGTTCACTCTTCAGCTCCGGGATGTCATTATCAGGATTTGGTGATAGGGCTTCCAGCCATCGCCCCACTCTCTGTACACCAAAGGACGCTGATAATATGTGCCCTTCATCGCCTGTGTTTGTCAAATTGTCAAAACGACATATTTTTGTCGCGTGGCCGGAATAGTAGCAAATGCCACCAGAATGGTCAATGACCATTTGTTGACAAAGGGGTATGCCCTGGCTAGAATCAAAATTGTGGGCCTTGCTCTTAACTCCCGTCTGGTTCACAACTTTACCCGCTTCAAATAATCCATTTTCAAACAAAAGGAGTGAAAATAATGGCTTTTCAATTACCCCCCCTGCCGTATGCTTTTGATGCGCTGGAGCCGCACATTGATGCACGGACAATGGAAATTCACCACGACAAACACCATGCCGCCTATACCACAAACCTGAACAAGGCGTTGGAAGCATATCCTGATCTGGCGGCCAAAAGCATTGAGGCGCTGTTAGGCGATTTGAACGCGGTGCCGGAAGGAATCCGCACGGCCGTGCGCAACAATGGCGGTGGTTTTGCCAATCATAACCTTTTCTGGACCCTTCTAAGCCCCAACGGCGGTGGTGCTCCTTCAGGCACACTTGCCAGCGCCATTGATGCCGCTTTTGGCAGCTTTGATACCTTCAAAGAGAAGTTCAATCATGCGGCCGTTACCCGCTTTGGTTCCGGCTGGGCCTGGCTGTATGTAGATAGCAGTGGCCATCTGGTCGTTGGCTCTACCCCTAACCAGGACACACCGTTGATGGAAGGTGGCAAACCCGTTTTGGGGCTGGATGTGTGGGAACATGCCTACTACCTGCATTACCAGAACCGCCGCCCGGATTACATCAATGCCTGGTGGAATGTGGTCAATTGGGAAACGGCCGCCGCCCATTATGCGGCTGCGAAATAGACCATGGGTAATTGGGCAACCGGGTAATTAAGTGATCGTTTGCAAATAAGTTAGCGATTGGGTAACTGGGTAATTAAGTAATTGAAGCAGCTCATTACCAAATTACTCAATTACATAATTACTGCACGGTTACTAAGTAATGCCCCATTACAGAAAGCTCCGGCCTGCTTATTGCCGGAGCTTTTTTGTGGGCAAAACGGCCGTTTTCACACCTGAAAATCGTTAAATGGCCTGCCTCTGTTAAAAATTGACAAAGGTTAACCTTGGGGCTAGAATGAGGACATTGACCACCTGTGATTTTTTGAACAAACACCGTTTGGCAAACACTACCTGGTCATTGGCCAATTGATTGAGCGCAAATTGGCAGCCACTTACCAAAATTAGCCTCATGGTTTCAGAAGGAGAGTGATTAAAGATGACCCACATTGTTACCCGTTTATGCTTGCGTGACACCGCCTGTGTGGAAGTGTGTCCTGTGGAATGTATGGTGCTGGGCAAACCGGAAGAAGAATGGCCCTGGCTTTATATTGACCCCGATACGTGCATTGACTGTGGCGCGTGTGTGCCGGAATGTCCCTACGAAGCCATTTTCCCTGAAGAAGAAGTGCCGTTTGATTATGCGGCCCCGGCTGGCGTCTGGATTGTAAATACCAAAACCCTGCTCCCCGATGGCCAACCACTGGAAGGGGAAGTAGATGGTCATCATGTCAAAGTGTTGAACGCCAAACAACTGGCTGGTGGTGAAATTTTAGACCTGACTGAGGACATTCCAGCGAACTATGATTTCTTTTCCGAAGGGCCAGGTTACAGCGCTCTTGACAAGTAATCCGTAAATATCCCCGCCAGGGGGTTGCCCCGCCGGGGAAGTATTAAAAAAAAGCCGAGTTGGCGCTGGCACAAGGGTGCATGGTCGCTAATTCGGCTTTTTGGTTTCAGAGGTTTCCATGAGTGACTTTCGCATTGAAAAGGATTCTTTAGGTGAGTTGGAAGTGCCAACCCACGCTTATTGGGGGGTGCAGACCCAACGCGCTGTCCAAAATTTTCCCATCACGGGCCTGAAGCCCTACCCGGCCTTTGTCTGGTCTATGGCGATGATCAAGCGGGCGGCGGCCGAGGTGAATGCCGATCTGGGCCTGTTCGCCGATAAAGAGGTGGAGGGCAAATCGGTTTCCGGGGACGCCATGGCCCAGGCGATTATGATGGCGGCGGATGAGGTGATTGACGGCCGTCTCGCCGATCAATTTGTCGTAGACCCCATTCAGGCCGGGGCCGGCACCAGCCACAACATGAACATCAATGAAGTCATCGCCAACCGGGCTAACGAAATTTTGGGCTACGTGCTCAGCGCCAAAGCCAAACCCATCAGCCCCAATGACCATGTGAACATGGCCCAATCTACCAATGACACCATTCCCACGGCCATCCGCCTGGGCTGTCTGTGGCGGGTGGATGAACTGGTGGAAACGCTGGACAGGCTAACGGCCGCTCTCCGCGAAAAGGCTGTGGAATTTGATGATATTGTCAAGAGCGGCCGTACCCATTTGCAAGATGCCGTGCCCGTGCGTCTGGGGCAGGAGTTTGGCGCCTATGCCCGCGCTGTGGAGCGCGACCGGGAAAAAATTGTGCTGGCGGCCGAAGGGCTGCGCCGGTTGGGTATTGGCGGCACGGCCACCGGCACCGGTCTGAACGCCCATCCTGAATACCACCATCGTATGATCCTTGTTCTCGGCCGGCTGACCGGGCTAACGTTGTATGAGTCAGATGATTTGTTTGAGTCCATGCAAAGCATGGCCGATGCTGTGCATTTTAGCGGCGCGCTGCGCACCCTGGCCCAAGACCTGACGCGCATCGCCAATGATTTCCGGCTGCTCGCCTCCGGCCCTAGCACCGGACTGGATGAAATTCGTTTACCGGCCGTGCAGCCTGGCTCCTCCATTATGCCCGGCAAGGTGAACCCGGTGCTGGCGGAAATGCTCAATATGGCGATGTTTCAGGTGATGGGCAATGACCTGACGGTGATGATGGCCGGGCAGGCCGGACAGCTAGAACTAAATGTGATGATGCCGATTATTGCTTATAACCTGTTCCAGAGCATGGACATTATTATCAATGCCGTCAATGCCTTTACGGAAAAATGTGTGGTTAATTTGAAAGCGAACCCGGAAAAGGCGACCGGCTGGCTGGCTAAAAATGCGATTCTGGTGACGGCGTTGAACCCGGTGATCGGCTACCTGAAGGGGGCCGAAGTGGCTAAAGAAGCGATGGCCACCAACCGCACCGTGCGTGAAGTGGTGGTGGAAAAAGGGTATTTGCCCGGCGAGGAAGTGGATCGTCTGCTGAATGTGCATAATCTCACAGAAGGTGGGATTCAAAAGTAATAGTTGTCAGTGGCAGGTGGCAAGTAACAGGCCACCTGCTACTTGCCACGTGCCACCTGCCACATGCTGCGTCTTTCACGGCCGTTAGCCGCCCAACTACTTGCTCATTGCCAAAATGTATACCCGGAAGAAGGATGTGGCTTGCTGGGGGGGCGGGAAGGTGTGGCAACGGCCGTGTATCCCATTGAGAACATCTGGCACAGCCCCACCGCCTATGAAATGGCCCCCGTGCCACAGGTAGAAACCATGCTGAAAATTGAAGATGGTGGGGATGAATTGTGCGCCATTTTCCATTCCCATCCCCACGGCCCGGCGTACCCATCGCCAACGGATGTGGCATTGGCTTATTACCCGGACTCTGTGTATCTCATCGTCTCGCTGCAAGAGCCAGAGCAGCCAGTTATACGCGGTTTTATGATTGTGAACGGAGTGGTAACGGAAACGGCCGTGATCCTGGAGTAACCATATTTTGTTGGTCGTGTTCTATAGGTTATCCTGGTGGCAAGTGGCATGTGGCCAGTGGCAAGTAACCGGCACCCAGCCACTGGCCACATGCCACAAAGAATGGGTAGAGGAGTTATCTAATGGAAAAAATTGTATTTTTTGTTTTAGCGGCGTTTATTGGCTACATCTGTGGGGCCATCCCATTTGGCTTTATTTATGTCTACTGGCGCAAAGGGATTGATTTGCGCGAGGTGGGCAGCGGCCGTACTGGCGGCACCAACTCCTTGCGGGCCGCCGGTTTGAAAGTGGGCATTGTTACCGCCATCAGCGACGCCTTGAAAGGATTTGCGGCCGTCTGGCTGGCTCGTTTCTTTTTGGGTGCCGGTGTGGGCGAAGAACTGCTCCCCTGGATTACCATTACCGCCGGGACTTTTGCCGTCATCGGGCACAACTGGTCAGTATTCCTCAAGTGGCGTGGCGGCGCAGGCACAGGGCCAAATGTGGGCTGGGCTATGGCCGTCTGGCCGCCCATGTTCCCCATCGCCGCATTGGTGATGATCTTGATGATGGTCGGGGTGGGCATAGCCTCGGTGGCCTCGCTGACAATGGGCGCGGTGATCCCGGTGGCCTTTATTGTTCTCTATCTGGCGGATGTGCCCGGTTATTCTGATACACTGGCGTACATTTTCGGCGGTTTTGTGACGTTGGGTATTGTGGCCTGGGCATTGCGGCCGAATATCAAACGGCTGCTGGAAGGCAATGAGCGTGTTGTTGGCCCGCGCGCCAAACGGCTGGAAAAAAAAGCAAAAGCGAATGAGATGGGTTAACAAAGAGCCGCTGCCCCGGTTATTTGATGGCTAATCCTTATCGGAAAACTTTGTGCTGTATTGGAATGCCTGGGCGAAGGTGAAAAATCCAGAGCAACCACGACAACAGGTGCTGGCAAAAATGGTAGGCGGGAGCAAGTAAACAAGAACGCGCAAAACTGATCAAAGTCCCCATCCGGCGCCCGGCCCTCGGGGAAACGAAAGCTGCCCGTTGCCAAAGGGAGGGTTGGACGCGATTTCCATCGCGTCCCGTTTTTCGAGACGCACGTCCCACTTTGCGTCGCGCATGTCCAAAAAAACGAGCCCCTATTGAAAGTAACGTCCCGTTTTTCGAGACGGATGTCCCGCAAAACGAGACCATCGTCCCCCAAAACGAGACCTTTGTAAAGTCAGGTCTCGTTTCGGCCACTCGCGCATGATAACCCAGCTTTAGACCTGATGGTACATAGGAAGTCCTCCTCAGGTAAACTGTTCTTACCACAGAACCCCATCTACCTTTTATGGAGGACTTCCCCATGCAACAGAAAGATTCTAACACAGTTCTTGCCCTCACTCAGCAGGTATGGGCGCGCTGGCAACAGCGTTATCTCTCCCGCTGGCAAACCAGCTACCTGCCCCGTCTGGCCTGGCCAGACACCCAACTGCCCCGTTTTGTCCAGCAGTGTGCGGTCAGCCGGCCGTTTATCGAACAACTGCGCTTACTGGCCTGGGAGCGACTGCCTTGGCCGGCCTGTCGTCGTTGGTTTCACCATACGCCGGTACCATTGGCCGCCTACATTGGCGCTTCGCTCCTTAAGGTGCGTTACGGCCTGCACTCCACTGGTGACCTCGTCCAATTTCTCGCCGGTCATCCAGCTTTGGTTTGGGCGTTGGGTTTTCCGCTGCACGCCGACCGCGCCGCGCCGCATGGCTTTGACGCCGCTGCCAGTTTACCCACCCGCCGCCAC
>CAZOPF010000147.1:0-11022 GCA_964581605.1 uncultured Ardenticatenaceae bacterium | reverse complement strand
GAATTAGGAATTAGGAATTAGGAATTAGGAATTATGAAGAAGAATCGGGTGCGGTTGGCGACGTTTGTGGTGCTGGGGGTGTTGTTCGCTACGGCCGTGCAGGGCATGCCCACCGAGGATTGGTTGATTACCGTGCTGCGTGGGTTGGCGACGGGGATGCTTGTTTTCCTGGTGGCGGCTGGGCTGTCGCTGATTTTTGGGCTGATGGATGTGCTGAATCTGGCGCATGGTGAGCTGTTTATGCTGGGGGCGTATGTGGGCTGGACGGTGTTTGTGCGTCCGGATACGTTTGTGGATGTGGCGCCGCTGCTGTTGGCGCTGATGGTTGGATTGGTACTGCTGCCCATCTGGCGGGCGCTGCTGTCCCGGCGTACCTTTTCAGCACGGGTCTGGCGCGTCTGGCCCTGGCTGGCACTGCTGTTGGCGCTGGCCGTTTTGTATCTGGCGTTGACCATCTATCCGATTGCTATTTGGGACCCGGAGGTGTATGCCGACAGCCCGATTACTTTTTCATTGGCGTTGAGCCAGGGGAATCTGGTATTGCCGGAGAGCACGGCCGTACTCACAGACGTTCTCCTGGGCATTGGCGGCGTGTTGGTGGGGGGGCTGGTGTTGGGGGCGGCGCTGGCCGGTTTTGAAGTGCGCCAGCAGCCAGGCGCAGCCAGCAAACAGGTTAACCGGCGGCCCATCGTGGCGGCGCTGGTGCTGCTGCTGGTGACGCTGCTCTTTGTGCTGGCCAATGACTATTTGACGGCCGTGCTGCTGAACATGAGCAGTACCGCCCGCTTTTGGGTGGTCATGGGGGTGGTGCTGGGGATGGGTTTTGCGCTGGGCGGGCTGATCGAGGTGACGTTGATACGGCCGTTGTACGACCGCCCTATTTACCAACTGATGATGACGTTGGGCATCAGTTTTATCATCATTGAAGTCGTGCAAACCATTTGGGGCCGGCCTGAATTTACCATGCCCAAGGCGGCGTTGTTTGAGGGTTCGGGAGAGGGCTGCCCGGCGACCAGCTTTGGCGACTGGTTGGTGCATAAGTGCGCGACGGTGATTTTGTTTGACGGCCGTGTGCGTACCTACAACGAAATCTTCATCATCCTCATGGGCCTCATCGTCCTGGCAGTCATCTGGCTGCTGCTGCAACGCACCCGCATCGGCATGATCATCCGCGCCGGGGTGCAAGACCGGGAGATGGTGCAGGCGCTGGGCATCAACGTGCGGCTGGTGTTCACCTTTGTCTTTGCGCTGGGCGTGGCGCTGGCCGCCTTTGGCGGTATCCTGGCCGCCCCCTCCACCGGCCTTTCCACGCACATGGGCACCCAATTTTTATTGCTGGCGTTGATCGCGTTGGCTATTGGCGGGCTGACCAGTTTTCCGGGTGCGGCCGTGGGTTCATTGCTGGTGGGCCTGCTGCAGCAGTTCATCATCAAATATGGGCAAATTGGCATTAACCTGCCTTTTCTGGCCGAACCATTCAAACCGTCGCCGCCGCTGGTGCCCGCTTCCGTTTTGTTGTTGATGGTTATTATTTTGCTGCTGCTGCCGAATGGGTTGTTGGGCAGGAGCGATTGATCAGATGCAAAACATAGCACAAACCACCTATCAACCGGGAAATGGATTGGTTGCCTGGATCAAGGGGAACAAGGCGCTGTTGGGGTTGACGGCCGTGATGGTTCTATTGCCCTTTCTCATCGCCTGGCTAGATGGGCAGTCGGTCGGCGATGTGCTGGCGAATAATCCAGGCAACGCCAAATTTTTCCAGGGGTTGCTCATTGAGGTGTTTATTTTGGCGATCTTCGCCCTGAGTTATGACCTGGTGTTGGGCATTACCGGCATCCTCTCCTTTGGGCACGCCATGTTTTTTGCGGCCGGGGCCTATTTTACGGGTATTGCTTTTAAGAACCTGGAATGGGGAGTGGGCCAGACTTTAGCCGGGCTGGTGGTGGTGGCGGTGGTGCAGGCGTTGTTGTTTGGCCTGGTGCTGTGGCGGGTGCAGGGCATCACCTTTGCTCTGGTGACGTTGGGTATTGCCGCTGTGTTTCAGATTATCGTCACCTCCAGCGAGATGCAGGGCTGGACGGGGGCGGATGTGGGGCTGCAAGGGGTGATTGTACCGGCCGTTTTGAACACCAACAGCGAACGGCTGCGGCTCTACTTGCTGGCGTTGTTTGCGCTCTTTTTTGTCTACCTGGTTTATCGCCGGTTTGTGGACTCACCGACGGGGCGGGTATGTGTAGCGGTGCGGGAGAATGAGGGGCGGGCGCGGATGTTGGGCTACAACACCTGGCAGTTTAAGATGGTGGTGCTGCTGATATCGTCATTAACGGCCGTGTTTGCCGGCTTCCTACACACCGTTCACCAACCCATCGTCAGCCCCAACGTGGCCGGGCTGGGCTGGACGGTGGCGGCGTTACTGATTATTTTGATTGGCGGGGTGGGCACGTTGACGGGGGCGGTGGTGGGGGCGGCCGTTTTTCGCCTGCTGGAATACTTTCTGGACCGTTATTTTGGTAACTCAGCCGACTTCTTATTAGGTGCAGTGTATATCTTTATCGTTCTCTTTTTGCCTTATGGCATTGTGGGGACCTGGCGCACCCGGCAATGGGGACGCCAAAAACAAGCGCAACAATCTGACTGATGCCCCAGAAACCACAGAGAGAATTCACGCCTTGCGTGTCACACATCGTGTCCGGCCCCATGAAATCCTGAAGAGCCTGATAAGAGTGGCAAGCAACCAGGTTGGTCAGCTTTCGGGAGATAGTAGCGGCGTTGTCGCTGCCAAAGATGGAAATAAAAATCTGCCAGATCCTGGTATACACACCGGCACAGATGCGCTAACATACAGCGCGTATGGCACAAACATCCACCCTCATCGAAAGCAAACCGGCCGTCGGCCAACAAGCCCCCGATTTCCGCCTTACCTCCATTCAAGGTGAACTGATTACGTTAGCCAGTTACCGGCAGCAAAAGCGTATCATTCTCTGGTTTTCGCGCGGTTTCACCTGTAACTTTTGCCGCCGCTACATGGAGGGCATTATCAGCCATTATGATGAGCTAACGGCCGCCGGGATCGAGGTGATTCAGATTGCTCCCAACCTGCTGGAAACGGCGCAGCGGTATTTTGCCACACCGCCACCCTACCCCTTTGTCTGTGACCCGGACAAACGGCTGTATGCCATTTATGACATCGGCGACCGGGGGGTGCTGGAAGCGAACAAGAATACGGTGGTGGCCTTCGGAACGGCTTTTTTGCAGGGGCAGGGGTTGGAAACGGTGCGCGCCTCCTGGATTGATGTGGCGAACCGGAATTTTGTGCGGCGGCTGGCGCATCATGCGCTCACGGCCGTTGAGCAGGGCCTCTTTTTCCTCGATACAGCCAGCATCATCCGCCACCTGGTTTATTTGAAGGGGTTAGAGGCGATCCCCAACGGCCGTGAATTGCTGGCGATGACGGAGATGACGACAGTGAGCAGTGAGCAGTGAGCAGTGAGCAGTAAGCAGTATTGTTCACTGCTTACTGCTTACCGCTAACTGCTTACTATCAACAACCCCATGAGCAACGAAATAAACGACCGGCTGGCACAGGTCAGCGAGATACTCATTGCCCTGGCCGGGTCACCCATTCCCAGCCAGCAGTTCCAGGTATTGGCTGACTATGCCGGGCTGGCCGTGCCTTATGATTTTCTGGCGTTCTGCCTGGTGGATGAAACAGAGAGCGGTTATTTTGTCTTTCCGCTGGATGGGGTGGGGCGGGATGTGGTGGCATCACGGCCGTATACCCTGCCAGAAGGCATCGTCGGCCGTGTCCTGCAAAAACGCCGCTCCGAAATCATCCCCAACATCGCCCAAGACCCGGACGCCAACCCAGACTTGGAAGGCATCCTCAGCTATCTGGGGCTGCATGCCGCCCTTGTCCTGCCCATCCGCCAGGAGTACAAAGTGTTGGGCGCACTCTACTTTGCCACCCAAGACCCGGCCGGTTATAACGCGGGTGATCTGCAAATTGGGCGGCTGTTGGCAGCGGGCATGGCCTCGTCGCTGGAAAGCGCCCGCTACTACCAACGGCTGGCCGATGAGCGCAGTACATTGGCGGCCGTGCTGACCAGTACGCAGGATGGGGTGTTGCTGGTGAATGAGGAAGGGCTGGTGTTGCTGGCGAATCCCGCTTTTGAACAGATGATGGGGCTGCCGCCAGGGGCGTTGGCCGGGCAGCGGTTGGCCGATAAAGTGGATATGCCCGCTTTGTTGGCTCTCTTTGGGCCAGAACGGCAGATGGCAGAGGTGCGGTTGCCAGACGGCCGTACCGCGCAAGCCTGTACGGCGCAGGTGGTGACGGAGTTTGGCGAGTTTGTGGGCTGGACGGCCGTGCTGCGGGACATCACCGTTCTCAAAGAACTCGACCAGATGAAAAATGATTTCGTCAACACCGTCTCCCACGACCTGAAAAACCCCATCAACACCATCACCCTGGCGGCGGAACTGTTGGAAAAACTCGGCCCGCTCACGGAAAAACAAAGCGACATGCACAGCCGCATCCTGCAAACGGCCCTGTACATGAACGAGTTGGTCACCGATCTGCTTGATCTGGGCAAAATTCAGGCCGGGCTGGATTTGCAGATGACGCCGTTTGACTTCCGGGCGCTGGTAGAGGATGTGCTGTTTGCAGTGGCCGGAGCAGCCGAACAAAAGGGGCAACAAATTGAGACGCAGCTACCGGATCAACTCACGCTGGAAGCGGATGAGCGGCGGCTGAAACAAGTGCTGCTCAATCTGGTAGGAAACGCCATCAAGTACACGCCGCCGCAGGGTAACATTCGTCTGGCGGTGACGGTGGAGAAGGCGCAGGTGGTGGTGGCGGTGCAAGATG
The DNA here is from genome assembly GCA_964581605.1 of uncultured Ardenticatenaceae bacterium. Classification (GTDB taxonomy): domain Bacteria; phylum Chloroflexota; class Anaerolineae; order Promineifilales; family Promineifilaceae; genus CAADGU01. The sequence continues at coordinate 6,152 of CAZOPF010000147.1, read as the reverse complement.
ATGGCATTGGCATCCCGGCAGCCGACCTGCCCCATCTGTTTGACAAGTTCTATCGGGTGCAAAACGAGAGTACACGGGGGATTAAGGGCACCGGTTTAGGGCTGGCAATTGCCCGGAGCATTGTGGAAGCACATCACGGCCGTATCTGGGTGGAAAGTACACCGGGAGAAGGGAGTACGTTTAGCCTGGCTCTGCCTCTTGTTCATCATGGGTGATGCGTGACCCTCACCCGTTCCGTTTACCGATTACGTTCCAAGACCAGCTCTACCAACTCCAGCATTTCATCCCGGACTTCTGAATCGGGCAATTCATCCAGGGCGGCGCGGGCGCGGGCGGCCGTTTCTTGCGCTTGCAGCCGGGCAATTTCCACCGCGCCGGACTCGCGCAGCTGGGCCATCATGCGGGCAATGGGGTCATCCGGCAGTTCGGCCACAGCCACATCCGTTTCCAGCACATCGGTATGGCCGCCATTTTGGGCCATCATCACGCCGCGATTTTGCGCCAGGTCTAAGCCGGTTGGTTTACCCATCTCTTCCGGGTTGCCGATGATGTCCAGAATGTCATCCACAATCTGGAAAGTCAACCCCAGGTTATAGGCATACGTTGCCAGCGCTTCAATGCTCTTTTCATCACCGCCGCCGAGCATGGCCCCCATACGGGCGGCCGCTTCAAACAGGCTGGCTGTTTTGCGGCTGATGATCGTTTTGTACGTTTCCCGATCCATCGTGCCCGCTTTGGCGGCAATGGCTTGCAGCGTCTCCCCCTCCACCAGCTTAATGCAGGCGTCGGCCATGATGACGTTGTATTCCGGGCCGTAAGGGGCCATCATCTCATACACTTTGGTGAACAGGTAATCGCCCGCCAGCAGGGCAAAGGTGCGCCCCCATTTGGCGTGAACGGTAATTTTGCCACGCCGGGTGAGGCTGTGGTCGTTGATGTCGTCGTGAACCAGGGTGGCCGTGTGGACCATCTCTATGGCCGAGGCCATAGGCGCCACTTCCATGAGATTTTGGCCGCCAACAGCCAGGTAAGCGAGCAGGCCCAGTTGAGGGCGCAGCCGTTTACCCCCGGACGTGATAATATGCAGTCCCGCATTGGTCAGTAACTCCACATCGCTGTTTACACTGTCACGGAGTTGTTTTTCTACGGCCGTTAACCCCTCATGTAATTTATCTTTCACCATCATTCAACCACCTCGTTCACAACTTTCAATTTTTTTTGAACGCATTGATGAGATTATAAAATACACAAAGGGGCAGGTCAAGCCGTTTGTGAAAGAAATCTCAAATGCGCGAGCGTAAAACGTAAGAGGTACTGTCGTTATGTTTGACCTTTCACATTTTAGCCATCTAAATCCAGGTTGCCTTGCCACTCCTCCTTAGCGGATAATTGCCTTTATCTGGCAAGACATCGGTCAGGATGATATAGGATATTGGCCGATTGGCAATGTTTATTAAGGTGGAGGTACGGCGGTGATATGGAGTTATTAAAGCAACGTATTCTGGTAGAAGGGAAAAATTTGGGGCGGGGCATCCTCAAAATTGATAGTTTTTTGAACCATCAGATTGATGCTCTGTTGATGGAATTGGTAGGGGAAGAGATAGCGCGGCAGTTTGCCGGGGCACGGCCGTCGCGCATCCTCACCGCCGAAGTGAGTGGGCTGATTCCGGCGGCGATGGTGGGCAAAGCTCTGGGCAACATTCCAGTGGTGTATGCCCGCAAACACAAACCGATCACCATGATGGAGCCAGTCTTTATCGAAACCGCCCCCAGCCACACCAAAGGAAATGAAGTCTCGCTGATGGTTTCGCCAGAGTTCATTCAGGCCAGGGATCGCATTTTGATTGTGGACGATTTCCTGGCCACGGGGCGCACCATTGACGCGCTGTGCCGCATTGTGCAAAGTGCGGGGGCGGAACTGGTGGGCATTGCGGCCGTCGTGGAAAAGACGTTTGAAGGCGGCCGCGCCGCCCTGACGACCTGGGATGTGCCCATTTACGCGGCGGCGACCATTGTAGATATGAGTGAAGGGAAGATTGTTTTAGCGTGATGCGTGATGCGTGACATCTGTTTCACGCATCACGCATCACCTTTCACGGAGAAAAATGACCCACGACACCATTGTCATTCTCGATTTTGGTTCGCAGTTTTCGCAGTTGATTGCGCGGCGGGTGCGCGAGGCTGGCGTGTACAGCGAGTTGGTCTCCTGGAAAACCCCGGTGGAAAAAGTGTTGGCGCTGAATCCCAAGGGGATCATCCTCAGCGGTGGGCCAAACAGTGTCTATGATACCAGCGCGCCCACGCTGCCGCGTTATGTGTTAGAAAGTGGTTTGCCGGTGCTGGGTATTTGCTACGGGATGCAGCTATTGGCCTATAACCTGGGCGGCAAGGTGGCCGCCAGCCAGAAACGAGAGTATGGCCCGGCAGATTTGATTGTAGATGTGCCAGAAAACGGTTTGTTTAGAAATTGGATATTGAGAGATTCGGATATTCTTGATGCCCCTAATACCCAGCAGGTGTGGATGAGCCACGGCGACAAGGTGGAGCAGTTGCCGCCCGGTTTTCGGCCGTTGGCTCATTCGGACAATTCGCCATTGGCGGCGGCGGCGGATGTGGGGCGGCGCTATTATGCGGTGCAATTTCACCCAGAGGTGGCGCATACGCCGCAGGGCAGTACGCTGCTGCGCAACTTTGTGGTGGAAATATGCGGCTGTGTGCCAGATTGGACACCGGCCAATTTTATTGAGGAGCAGGTGGAGATGATACGGGCGCAGGTGGGCGACGGCCGTGTCGTCCTCGGTCTCAGCGGTGGCGTTGATTCGGCAGTGGCGGCCGCGCTCATTCACCGGGCCATTGGCGATCAGTTGACGTGCATTTTTGTGGATCATGGGTTGCTGCGGCTGGGCGAGGCGCTGCAAGTGGTGGATACGTTTGAACGAGAACAGGGGATGCACCTGATTGCTGTTCACGCCATTGAGGAATATCTGGAGGCGTTGGCGGGCATCACCGATCCGGAGCAGAAGCGCAAAATTATTGGTGAGAAGTTTGTGCGCATTTTTGAGCGGGAGGCGGGCAAATTGGGGCAGATTGATTTTCTGGCGCAGGGCACCATTTACCCGGATGTGATTGAGAGCGCGGGTAAGGATAAGAAGGACGCGCATGTGATTAAGACGCACCACAACGTGGGCGGGCTGCCGGAGGATATCGGTTTTGAACTGGTGGAGCCGCTGCGGTTGTTGTTTAAGGATGAGGTACGGCAGCTAGGCGTGGCGCTTGGTTTGCCGGAAAGTCTGGTGTGGCGGCAGCCGTTTCCGGGGCCGGGGCTGGCGATTCGTTGCCTGGGAGAAGTGACCTGGGAGCGGCTGGAACGGCTGCGGCTGGCGGACGCGATTTTTGTGGAGGAACTGCGCGGGGCGGAGATGTTGAAGGTGGGCACGCAGCAGGCGTTTGCGGTGTTGCTGCCGGTGAAGAGTGTGGGGGTGATGGGCGACGGCCGTACCTATCAGGAGGTGATTGCGCTGCGGGCAGTGACAACGGAGGATTTTATGACGGCCGATTGGGCGCGGCTGCCATATGAATTGCTGGCGCGGGTCAGCCGCCGTATTGTCAATGAGGTGCCGGGCGTGAACCGGGTTGTCTACGACATCACGTCCAAACCGCCGGGTACGATTGAGTGGGAATGATCCGTAGGGGCGAGGCAGGTGGGTAAAACTTGCTTTGAACGAGAGGAGTAATATCCCACCTGCCTCGCCCGTACAACGGATTACGGATTATGGTTACAACGGGTCACGGCCGCGCTGCGTACTGCTCGTTAGTTTTATTTAACCGATTTCCGATAACTGTTTACCGATAACCAATTACCGGAACAAGGAGGCGACTCATGGATTACGGACAAATTCTCAGCCGCAGTTGGCGGATTACGTGGAATAACAAGTTTTTGTGGGTGTTGGGTTTTCTGGCGGCGCTGACGCGCGTGAGCAGCAATAGCAGCAGCTACCAATTTGATAGTTCCAGCATGGGGCCAGAAGAATTAGAACAGATGATGCAAGGTGTGGCACTGTTGGTGGGGTTGGGCTGCTGCTTTTTGCTGATTGGGCTGGTGGTGTGGCTGCTGAGTCTGGCGGCGAAAGGGGGGTTGATCACGGCCGTGTCCCGCATTGACAGCGGCGAACGGGTGACATTGGGCGAAGCGTTCAGCGCCGGGTTGTCCCGCATTCTGACGCTGGTGGGCATGAATATCCTGCTCTACCTGCCCATCTTTCTTATCGTCGTGGTTAGCGTCGCGGGGGCGATTACGCTCCTGGCCGGTTCGGGCATTACTTTTGCTTCATTTGCCGAAGAACCTTCGGCGGCCGGCGAGGCGATGGCGGCTACGCTTGGCTTCATTTTCTTCTGCTTTTGTGGGTTGATTTGTGGCTTGATTTTGTTGGGCGTCTTTCTGCAATTTATCAATGCTTTTGCTTACCGCGGCATTATGCTGCGTGGCCTGGGGGCGATAGCCAGCCTGTCGCATGGCTGGCAGGTGTTCCGCCATAATTTTGTGGAAGTGCTGCTGCTTTCCATGTTGTTTTTTGTGATCAGTATTGGCTTTGGCATGGCGATGGTCGTGGTGTTAGCGCCTTTAGCGGTGATTATGTTTGTGCCCATGATGGCGATGGCTTCCAATGGCAGCACACCGGGCGCGGCCGAAATTTTCCTGTTAACGGGTGGGGCCGTGTGCCTGGGTATCTTGGGCGCGGCGCTGGCCTCGGTGCTGACCACCTGGCAGTCGGCGGCGTTTACGCTGGCATATGAGGAGTGGACGGGGAAGGCGGGAACTGTGGAAGCTGTCTAGACTTGAAAGGGAGCTGAGGGGCTGAGGAGCAGAGGGGAACAATCTCCTCCGCCCCTCAGCCCCTCTGCCCTTCCGCTCATTTTATGATTGACATCGGCGCATTATTCTCCGAATCATTGCAACTGGTGTGGCGGCGCCAGTTTTTGTGGCTGCTGGGCTTGCTGATGGGGGTAAATGGGCTGGTGATGGGACTGGCACGGCCGTTCCTGCGTGCCGCCATCCCCGACCAATGGTTGAATCTGGCTTACTGGTTGGAGATGCTGCAAAGTGGCAGCTTCCAGCTACCGGCTATCAACCTGACCCCATCACAGATGTGGGGGTATTTGTTAGTAGGGTCGGTAGGGCTGTTTGTCTATGTGGTGCTGTTTTGGGTGATTGTGACGGTGGCGGAGGGGGGGATCATTGGCGCGGCGATTGAAGAGAGTGCTGGACGGCCGTCTCGCCTGAACCATTCCGTGCGCCTGGGATTTAGCTATCTGGGCCGGTTTGCGGCCATTGATGCCGCCGTGTTTCTGCCCGTTTTTTTGCTGGCGCTGTTGATGATGGCCGTGGCGCTGGTGGACACCCTCTTTCTGGCTTACCTGACCTTACAAACAGAGGCGACGGCGACAACGGCCGTGACCGTCTATGTGGTAGGCTGGCTGTGTGTGTTGGGGTTGGGCTGCTGCCTTCCGCCATTCACCATTATCCTTGTCTGGTACCGCACGCTGGCCTTCCGCGATGCGGCCGTGTTGGGGCATGGCGTGCGGGAAGCGATGCGGCACACGCGCCAGGTCATGCGCCAACATTTCGGTGAGTTGTTGGCGCTGACGGTGCTGCTGTATGGGTTGAATTACGTGCTGGGCTGGTTGTTTAGCTTACTGACGCTGCCGGTGCTGGCGCTCACGGCCGTGCCCCTGGCTGCCGGATCTTCTTCGCTGGCCGGCATCCTAGCGACGGGATTGAATGTGCTACTTTCGCTGTTGGTGGCGCTGTTAAAGGGGGTGGTTCATGCGTTCACGGCCGTAGCCTGGACGCTGGCCTATCGGGAGTTGAGCCGTAAGCCGTGAAACGTGATTTGTAAAACGTAATCGGAGCATGGGGTACGGCCGTACCTCCTAATTCCGATTGTCTACAGACCGCAGCGCTTCCACTTCAGCCACCGTCAGACCGGTGATTTCGCTGACCGTTACCACGTCATGCAGTTTTAGTAGCTGGCGGGCAATGTGGCGTTTTTCTTCCAGGCGGCCTTGCTCCTGCCCCTGCTGCAACCCCTGTTCCAGCCCTTGTTTGATGTACTCGTCGGCAATTGTGCCCATTAGTTTCTCTCCTGGCGGCC
>CAZOPF010000146.1:7497-11373 GCA_964581605.1 uncultured Ardenticatenaceae bacterium | reverse complement strand
AAACGGCTGCCCTACCTGGGTAGTGTGGATCAGATGAGTGATAACACCGATTTGCTGAGTTACCCGAATAATTACCAGCGGTTACGGCCGTTGTATCAGATAACGGTAATCGGTGAACGGTAATCGGATTACAGATTACGGGTCACGGAGTACGGAGAACTATGCCCAAACAAGACTTTCTATTGCGGATGATCGAGCAGTTGCGCGGGCTGCTGCCATATGTGTTGGATCTGGCCCGATCGGGCAACTATGATGAGGCTCACGCGGTCATTGACCAGGCAGTGCATCAGTTGGCAGGCATAGGCACTGATGGTCTGGTGAAACTGCCGGACGAAACCATTATTGATCGGCTGCAAGCGGACAATATGTCAGCCTGGGATGATAAATGTTTGTTTCTCACGGCCGTCCTGGTTGAAGAAGCGGATATTTTGATGAAGGAAGGGGAAGAAGAGTCGGCTTACGGCCGTTACCTGAAAGCCCTCCACCTGCTCCTCTTTCTGGCACAAACGGAAAGCGAACCGCTGCCGACGGATGACTTGATCCCCGACATTGATCGGGTGGTGGAGGCGCTGGCCGATTTTCACCTGCCCGGCGAGACCTGTGTGCGGCTGTTGGGCTATTATGAGCAGATGGGGGATTATGCGGCCGTCGAAAACCTCCTCTTCGACTGGCTGGAAAACACCCCGCCCGAACTCGTGGGTGAGGCCAACCCGGCCCAAACCGGCCTGGAAATCTTCCAACGCCTGCTCCTGCTGCCCGATCTTGCCCTGGAAACTGGCGGCCTCACTCGTGAAGAAATAGAGGTTGCCATTCAAGATTTGTTGGCATTGGAGGAGAAGTAAGACACAGATGGCAGCAGAACATGGCCACGCAGAGGACAAAACTAAACCGCTTTGAGCAAACGATAATAACCACCCGTCTCCTAATTTTTCAATCTCTCCATTTCCTCTTTTTCTTCCCCTGACTCCGGCAATTCCTCAATCGTTGTCAGGCCGAAGTGCTGCAAAAACTCTGGCGTCGTGCCATACAAAATGGGGCGACCAGGGGTGTCCTGACGGCCAAGTTCCTCAATCAACCCCTTACTCAACAGGCTGCGTAGCGCCCCATCAGAATTGACGCCGCGAATGTGGTCAATTTGTGGCCGGGTGGCGGGCTGCATGTAGGCGATGATGGCTAAGGTTTCCAGTGCTGCCTGGCTCAGTCGGGTAGTCAGTTCCAACCCTAAGAAACGTTCAATCACACTGCTGGCGGCCGGAGCAGTGGTTAATTGCACCGCCTCACCGCTCCATTGCAGACGCAGACCGCGTGTCTGGTAATCGGCCGTCAGCGTTTGTAAGGCCTGGTTGATGACGGCCGTTGGCACCTCCAGCGCCTTTGCCAACCGCGCCACCGGTACCGGCCCACTGGAAACAAACAGCACACTTTCGAGCAATGCAGCAATGCTCAACTCGTCACGAATCGTTGTCATGGTCATGTGTACTTACCAACAAGGGATGGTTGTTTAGCTGCCAGAGCGGAGCAGGCAGGGCAACGGCCGTGACAAAATCAATCTTCTTCGGCCGCTGCCAACATCGCCCGAAAAGCGGCCATATCAGGCGCGGTTAACGCCTCATCAAAAACTGTTTCCAGCGTGGCTAAGGATAGCAGCTCTAACTGCATGGTCACCGATATGCTTTCACGTTGGCCAAAACGCCGTGTCAAGATACGGCCGATATTCTGGCGTAATTCCTGCTCCCGGCCAAGTTCAAGCCCTTGCTCAAGCCCTTGTTGCACACCTTTGAGTAATATCTCCTGATAAATTGGCGATTTTTCTAGTATTGTCACATGCCACCTCACAATTTGTGCTACCTGTTCCACATTCAGCTTGATCATAGCAAATAACGCCAGGATTGTCTCTAACTCCTCATGGTCAGGTTCCTGGCGAATGCGTTGGGCACACTCCTTAACAACATCAATATCGGCACCGGCCATCAGCGGTACATAAGGCAATAAACCGGCAGGTGCAGGCTGTTTGAGCGTTTCATGCGCGTTCAATTCCCACATTTTCACAACCATGAAATCTTGATGGGTGATGTACCCCTTAAAATCTGTGTGGTAATTTTCAGCTACAGCAATACCCGGTGATGGTTCGACCAGGTAAATAACAATGGGCAACACGGGCAAGCTATATTTTTGCCGGGCCAGGGCACAATAAATGAGCATTCGCAGGGGCATCGCCAGATCATAATGCAATTGCAGTTCAATCAGCACCAGAAACAAGACACCATTCAACATGACCTGTAACAAAGAATCGCTACGACGGCCGACAAACTGAAATTCACTACTGAGCGTTTGGGTAACCGTTGCGTCTGGTTCGTGCAAAAGCCAGCGTACCCAACCTTCTGGATCACGGTCAATCAGATATTTACCGCCAATATCTTTTTCACCCATATTGGAAACTGCCCGATTGGTTTGGTCACGTTATAATCTGGCCGATTATACCCACATAAAACAGCAAAACCGAACGGAGAATGGTGATGTCTGACCCCCTAACCTACGCCCAAACCCATCGTGCACAACACCTGCGGGAACTGATTGAGTTTCTACGCATCCCCAGCATCAGCACCCAACCGGAACACACGGCCGATGTGCAACGGGCGGCCGAATGGTTGGTGGCGGCGCTCACGGCCGTTGGCCTGCAAAACGGCCGTGTCATCTCCACAGCCGGCCATCCCCTGGTTTATGCCGATTGGCTGCACGCACCGGGCACGCCCACCGTGCTCATTTACGGCCATTACGATGTGCAGCCGGCCGAACCATTTGACCTTTGGCTCAGCCCCCCCTTTGAGCCAACCATCCGCGATGATTACCTCTACGCACGCGGCGCATCGGATGATAAGGGGCAAATTTTTGCCCATATCAAAGCAGTGGAGGCGTTGCTCAAGAGTCACGGCCGTCTGCCCATCAACATCAAATTTATCATTGAAGGCGAAGAGGAAATAGGCGGGCCAAGTTTGTCGGAATTTATTCCAGAGCATAAAAATTTACTGGCGGCTGATGTCGCTCTTGTTTCTGACACGGCCATGGTCAGCCCCACCCAACCCGCCATCGTTTACGGATTGCGTGGCCTTTGTTACGTATTGTTAGACATTTATGGCCCGCAGCGCGATCTGCACTCCGGCGCGTTTGGTGGTGGGGTAGATAACCCCTTGAATGTGCTGGGGCACCTGATCGCTAAACTGAAGGATGAAAACGGCCGTGTACTCATACCAGGGTTTTATGATCGGGTACGGCCGTTAACAGACGAGGAACGCCATCTGCTGGCCCAATACCCCTTTGACGTTGCGGCGTGGCTGGCCGAATCTGGTGCGCCGCAGCCCTGGGGCGAACCGGATTACACCCTGGTTGAGCGGTTAGGGGCGCGCCCCACACTAGATGTCAACGGCATTATCGGCGGCTACACCGGCCCTGGCGGCAAAACGGTTCTGCCCGCCCATGCCCACGCCAAATTCTCCATCCGTCTGGTGCCAGACCAATCCCCGGCAGAAATTCAGGCACTCCTGGAAAACTATCTGGCGGAGATTATGCCGCCCACCGTCACCTACCAACTGCATTGGCGCGGTGGTGCCCCTGCCAGCCTCACTGATTTGCACCATCCAGCGATGGCCGCCGCCCAAAAAGCGTGTCAGGAAACCTACGGCCGTGAACCCATTTTCATGCGCGAAGGTGGCTCCATCCCCGTTGTGGGTGAGTTCCAGACACATCTGGGGCTGGAAACAGTGTTGCTCGGCTTTGGCCTGCTCAGTGACCAGATTCACGCCCCCAACGAACGCTTCTACCTGCCCAACTATTTCAGTGGCATTGAAGCCAGCATCCGCTTTTTACAGGCGTATGGAA
>CAZOPF010000146.1:0-7397 GCA_964581605.1 uncultured Ardenticatenaceae bacterium | reverse complement strand
TTCGCGCCGGTTCACCGCCTTCGCCACTACCTATCGTGACAAAATCCGCAAAAAAGTACGGGTTACGCAAGATCAGGAAAGCCGGCTCGATCTGCGGCTTGAACTGGAAACTGCTTACTTGCTGCTCCAGGAATGAACGCTATCTACCGCCCCACAACCACATCCTCATTTCCCGTTGCCCAGGCATAAGGCATCGCTTTGGTGTTAAAGGCAATACCAATCTGGCCGGCGTGGTCAACAGCGATCAGGCCACCTTCACCGCCCGTGCGTTCAGTAAGCAGGCGCACGGCCGTCTCCCCCGCCAACTGCGCCGAAAAACCCATCGCTACCAGATCACACACCTGTTTACTCGTCAATACCTTCATCAAGGATTCACCATGCCCAGTGGCACTGACGGCGGCCGTGTGATTATCCGCATACCCACCTGCGCCAACCAGCGGGCTATCACCCACCCGCCCTGGCATCTTGTACCGTGTGCCGCCGGTAGAAGTGGCGGCGGCCAGATTGCCCTCAACATCCAAAGCCACCGCACCCACGGTATCGCTGGTGGGCGCGGGCTGGGACTGGGCGGCCATTTCCGGCACCCACAAGTCGGCCAGTTCACAGCGCGGAAAACCAATGCTGTCAGCAAATGCTCCCGCGCCAGCCCCCACCAAAAAATGGTGCGGCGTCTCCTCCATCACCCGGCGGGCCAGGCTGGTGGGGTAGCGGACGTGCTGCACGGCCGCAACTGCGCCCAGGTTCAAGGTACGGCCGTCCATAATCAACGCATCCATTTCAATTTCACCATTCCGGTTGGGGTAGCTGCCCCGGCCCGAATCCAGCACCGGGCAATCTTCCAGAATGCGCACGGCCGTTTCCACCGCATCCAGCACACTCCCCCCCGCCAATAGAATCTGCTGCCCGGCCGCGGCCGCCTCCTGGCAGGCCGCCATTGCCGTCACCAGCCGCGCCGATGTCAAATCCCAAGCCCCCGCCCCGCCATGAACAATCATTACCGTTTTGTGCATTATCGCCTCCCAGTGGTGGCACGGCTAAAAACCGGCCACAGTGAATAGTGGTGAATCTGCAAAAATGGTATCTGATGCACATACCACCGGCAACTTGCACACCGGCCGGCCCCCTTCTTTTGTGCATACCCATCTTGACGCAAAGGTCTCATTTGTTATAATCCCGCTCGCTATGTTCCTCAGTAGCTCAATGGCAGAGCATGCGGCTGTTAACCGCAGGGTTGTTGGTTCGAGTCCAACCTGAGGAGTAACTGGACGGCAGGCAAAAGTCTGCCGTTTTTTTTTGCTATACTCACAGTGATTTTGACGCAAAGTCGCCAAGAGGCAGAAGGGTGCAAAGATAAAGAAATTAAGGATAAAATCTATTTTATCTGGGCCACCCGTGCATGAGAAGGAGTGAATCAGGATGAGTCGAAAACCAGTAGCTTTAATTATTCTGGACGGGTGGGGAATTCGGGAACGGGAACACGGCAATGCGGTGGTGCAGGCCAACACCCCAAATTTTGATCGCTGGCTGCGAAATTATGAACGGGCTGTGCTCGATGCTTCTGGGGAAGCGGTGGGACTGCCCGATGGGCAAATGGGCAACTCCGAAGTGGGGCATTTGAACCTGGGGGCGGGGCGCATTGTGTATCAAGACCTCACGCGCATCAACCTCGCCATTCGCAATGGCACATTTTTTGAAATCCCCACTCTGGTGAACGCCATTGAGCAGGTGAAAGCCAGAGGCGGCAAACTGCATCTGATTGGCCTCTTGGGTGAGGGTGGCGTCCACAGCCATGACAGCCATTTGTATGCCTTGATTAAGCGGGCCAATCAATCAGGCGTGGAACCGGTGCTGCATCTCATTACCGACGGCCGTGACACCCCCCCCCACAGCGCCCTCGAATTTGCCGCCAAACTGGATGCCTTCCTAAAAACATATCCCGGCGTGGTCGCTTCCGTATGCGGCCGGTATTACACCATGGATCGAGACAAACGGTGGCCGCGTGTGCAAAAAGGGTATGACAACATCGCCCTGCATCGCGGCGAAGAGGAGGCTACGGCCGTCTCCGTGCAAGCCGCCCTGCAAGCCTCCTATACCAACGGCGTCACCGACGAATTTGTCCTGCCTGTGGCCATTGACGTGGGCGACAGGAATGTCAGGGTTGAGCCGGGCGACTGTCTCATCTTCACCAACTTCCGCGCCGACCGGATGCGCGAAATCGTCACCACCTTCCTCTTCCCCGACTTCAATGGCTTCCCCCACGCCTACATCCCCGATCTACATATCCTCACCATGACATCCTACGAAGACACCTTTGATGTAGACGTGATCTTCCCCGAACAGGAAATCACGAACCCGCTGGCCGAAGTGTTGAGCAAAGCCGGCCGTCAGCAGTTCCACGCCGCCGAGACGGAAAAGTACGCCCACGTCACCTACTTCTTCAATGGCGGGCTGGAAACCCCCTTCCCCGGTGAGGAACGCCACCTGGAACCGTCGCCCAAAGTACCTACCTATGATTTGCAGCCGGAAATGAGCGCCTATCCATTGGCTACGGCCGTGCTCAATCGCCTCCACACCCACGACGACGACTTCATCCTGGTCAACTTTGCCAACCCGGACATGGTGGGGCATACGGGTGTGCTGGCAGCAGCCATCAAAGCGGTGGAAGCAGTAGATGAGTGCGCCGGAAAGCTGGTGGACGCCATTGTCGCCAAAGGCGGTGTTGCTCTGGTCACGGCCGATCATGGTAACTGCGAAATCATGATCAACGAACAAACCGGTGGCCCCCACACCTACCACACCACCCAGCCTGTCTCCCTTTTTGTCATCGGCGCAGAAAACTACTGGCTGCGGCCGCGTGGCATTCTGGCCGATGTGGCCCCGACCGTGCTGGCCTTGTTAGGCATTGAGCAACCGGCCGAAATGACCGGGCGGAGTTTGATCGAATAAGCCAGGTGCGACGCCCTTCTGAAGGGCGTCGCACCTTTCACCACCATGAAAAACGGAAACGCCATTCACACCTTTATTGCAGACGTCATCGCCCTCTTGGGGCAAATTGAAGTGGTCAACTATTATGCTGAGTCGTTGCCCTGCGCGGTGGATGAGCAAATTCGCGGGATTGTGTCCCGGTTCACGGCCGTCACCCCCGCCGAACGCACCCAATTTCAAGAGAGCCTGCCCCCTGAACACCGCTCCCTCTTTGGCATCTACGGCCACCGCGCCGCCACCATCGCTGCCCGCCGCAAAGAGCCAGACTGGCTGCACAGCGGCCTCACCGGTTTTGCCATTGCCAACTACACCATCCCCGAAAAACGCAAAGTGGAGGTTGGCATGGCCGTATACCTGCATGTCGCCCAAAAATTGGGGCTAAACCCGGTAGATTTGTTTGAAGAAACGGCCGTCTACGCCGCCCCCGCCATCGCCACGGAAATGCTGGCCTTTTGCCGCCGCCCCGACGTAACCCTGAACAAATTTGGTTGGCAGGAACTCAAAACCCGCGATGGGGTCAAGTACAAATTCAATTATGGCTAGATGACAGCCCAACGCATCTATCTCTTCGGTAGTTTTCGGGCTGAACCCCCGCTCACCCTTTCCGGCCGGCAGGCACAACGATTGCTGGTTTATCTGTTGTTGCATCCAGAACGGGCACACGGCCGTGACCAACTGACCACCCACCTCTGGCCCGATACCCCACCCGCCCGCGGCCGCCGCGCCCTCTCTGATGCCCTTTACCGCCTGCGCCAGACCGTCCCTCCCAGCTGGCTCGATGCCCAGACCGAGCGCATTGCCCTGACCCCGCCGCCTGATCTATGGGTGGACGTATGGGAATTCAGGCGATTGGCCGCCAGCGAACCGGCCCAGGCGGCCGCTTTATACCGGAGCGACCTGGCGCCGGAAATTGAAGACGAATGGATTTGGGGGTGGCGCGAACGGCTGCGCGAAGAGTTAACGGCCGTTCTCCTCACCCTGGCCGAAGTCGCCGAAAATGGACAGCAATTCGCCGAGGCCGCCGCTTACTACGGCCGTCTGGCAGTGCTAGACGAATTAAACGAGGCTGCCCAACGCGGGTTGATGCGCTGCCATGCCGGGCAGAATCGCCTGGATGAAGCCCTGATCGTCTACGAAAACTTCCAAAAATTACTGGCCGGGGAATTAAACGTAGCCCCTGCCGCCGCCACGCAGCAGTTAGCCCGGCAGTTGCGGGCCGAATGGGAACTTCAGCAGCAAACGGCCGTCGGCCTCACCACCACCCCTTTTGTTGGGCGCGCGCTTGAGCGCACGCAGCTACTTGCACGGCTGGGCGAAGCCCGCGATGGACGCGGCGGCCTGGCGGTGCTGTTGGGCGAAGCTGGTATGGGCAAAAGCCGCCTGCTGGAATCGCTGGCACAGTCCGCCGATTGGCGCGGCTGGCAGGTGGGTTGGGGGCGTGGTGAACAGTTTGTTTTGCCCGCCCCTTATACGCCGCTGGCCGAGGCGCTCACGGCCGTGCTGCCCCGCCCCCGCCTGCAACAACTGGCCCGCCTGCTGCCCCCCTGGCCGCTCACCCTGGCCGGCCAAATCGTACCCGCCATTGAGCGTGAACTCACCTTACCCCCGCTGCCTGAATCTACCCGCTCCGAAGAACAACTTCCTGTAGCTCTGCGCCTGCTGCTAGACGGCCTGCACCAAATTGCCCCCCACCTCCTTATTTTGGACGATGTGCAGTGGGCAGACACGGCCGTCTGGCCCCTGCTCACCCACCTGCAACCGGCGCTGGCGGAACTGTCCGTGCTGCTCATTGTTAGCGGCCGATGGGGGGAGCTGCGCCAGCAAACGGCCGTATGGCAAACCCTGACCACCTGGGAGCAGCAAGGAGCCATCGTGCTGCGGTTGGCCGGTTTGGAGCCGCAGGCATTGGCGGAAATGGCGCGTGCTTTAGGCCGGGGTACATTAAGCACAGCGGCGCTGGCCCGGCTGCACCAGGCCAGCGGCGGCAACCCGCTGCTGGCGCAAAACCTGTTGGAACTGGACGACCCCACCGCCCCGCCAGAACTGTTGTCCTTACAGCGGCGGCGATTGGCGTCATTATCAGACGCCAGTTTGCTCGTCTTGCAGGCCGCGGCCGTTTTGGGGCTGCATTTTGACTATGCGCTGTGGGAAGCGGTGATTACCGGCCTGCCCGCCGCCGAACTGCCCACCCTGGCCGGGGAATTGGAAGAGCGCCGCCTGCTCATTTTGCAAAAAGACGGGTATCGTTTTAGCCATGATACGCTACGCGCCGCTGTCTATCTGGATACCCCGGATGAACGGCGGCGGCAGTTACACGGCCGTGCCCTGGCAGCCCTGACCCATTTACGCCCGGAAGCCACCCTGCCCCTGCTCTACCATGCCCAGGAAAGTGGTGATAACACGGCCGTAGCCCGCTACGCTTTGTTAGCCGGGCAGGAGAGTTTGCCTCGTTATGCCAACCAGACCGCCCGTGACCTGTTTACCCAGGCATTGGCCGCCTTGCCGCCAGATGATGGGCCGAACCGGTATGCAGCCCTGTTGGGGCGGGCGCGGGCTTTGGGCGCCATGGGCGAGCGAGCGGCCCAAGAGGCAGACCTGGCCCAACTACACACCCTGGCCCGGCAGCTGGGCGATCCGGCCAAACTGGCGCATGTGCTGGCCCTACAGGCCAAATTCTACTGGCAGCTATCCGATTTTTCCCAGGCACGCCAGACCATCCAGGCCGGTTTGCAACTTTCGCCAGAACCAGACGCCCAGGCCACCTTGTTGGAGACGCTGGGTCAGGTAGAGCGCGACCAGGGCAATTACCAGGCCGCCCGCGCTTACTTCGCCCAGGCCCGGCAGTTGTATGAGCAGTTGGGTAACACGGCTGGCGTCGCCAACAACTATGTCATGGCGGGCATTGTGGCGCAGCGGCTCAACGATTTCACCCAGGCCATCACCCTTTTCCAGCAGGCATTGGCAACCAGCCGGCAGATAGGCAGCCGTTCTCTGGAGGCGTTGGCGTTGGGTAATCTGGTAACGGTTTATTGGGGATTGGGTGATTATGACCAGGCCATTGCCCATGCCAAACAAGCACTCGCTTTGAACCGTGAATTGGGTGAGTTGTGGGCACAGGCCAGCAGTTTGGGCAACCTGGGCGCTCTGTATGCGCTCACTGGCGACTTTGCGGCGGCCATTGCGCACATCCAACAGGCATTAGCCATCTTGCGCATCACCCGTGACCGGCAGTCGCTGGCGATCAACCTGAGTAACCTGGCGAATCTTTACCTGGATACCGGCCAGACCGGGCAGGCCATCCCCTTGTTCACCGAGGCGCTGACTCTCAACCGGGAAATGGGGCGGAGGCGGAGTGAGGGGTATGCGCTGCACGGCCGTGGCGTGACCTGTTATCAGGAAGGGCGATGGGACGAGGCGGTGGCGGATTTGACCACGGCCGTACACATCCGCGCTGAATTGGGTGAAACCAGCAATCTCTGTTTTACCCAGGCCGACCTGGCGCTGGCGCTGCTGGCGCGGGGGGACATGGCTGCTGCCCAGAGCGCGGTGCAGGCGGCACTGGGTGGCCTTTCGCCGCAAACCATTCCAGAAGCACGGCAGCAGGTTCATTTTGCCGCCTATGAAATCCTGCGGGCGCAGGGCCAGGAGGCAAAGGCGCTTTATCAATTGGCGCTGGCGGAGCAGGTGTTGTGGCAAACGGCCAATGCTCTGCCGGAAGCACAACGGCCGTCTTTCCTGCACTTGAACCCGCGCAATCAGGTGGTGCGGACGGCCGTCGCGCAGCACACCCGCACCACGCAAACCCAACTCGTCAAAACAGGCACCCCCTCTGGCCGCCGCCTGGCCGACGCTGATTACACGGCCGTGACCTGGACGCTCTACACCGTCGCCGACGAACTGGCCGCCTCCCCTGCCGCCCGCCGCCAATCCATTCTACAACGCCTCCTGCAAGAAGCCGCCGCCCAGGGTGCCGCCGCCACCGATGATGACCTGGCGCAGGCCCTGGGCGTTAGCCGCCGTACCATTTTGCGGGACCGGCAGGCGTTGAACCGTGAGGCGTGAGGCGTGAAACCCCTCCGGTCAGGCAGCACGCCTCACGATTTGTCACACTACTCCCCTCAACCACCTCCCCCTGCGATACCCCTACGATAGCCACCGGTTAAGCTGGCGGCATGGATCAAAGCAGCCCCCTACCAGGCCACCTGTTTGTCATTCGCATTTGGGCGCAGGAGATTGAGAACGGCCGTACTGAATGGCGCGGCCGTGTGCAATATGTGCCCACGGGTAAAGTCCACTACTTCCGCGAATGGGCCGACATGCTGGCGATTGTGCAGCGCATGTTGCCGGGGGAGGGGGGAACAGTGAGCAGTGAGCAGTGAGCAGTGAGCAGTGAGCAGTGAGCAGTGAGCAGT
>CAZOPF010000145.1:1468-11509 GCA_964581605.1 uncultured Ardenticatenaceae bacterium | reverse complement strand
GTGTTTAGGTGTTTAGGTGTTTAGGTGTTTAGGTGTTTAGGTGTTTAGGTGTTTAGGTGTTTAGGTGTTTACGTGAGTACCTAAACACATGAACACTCAAACACTCATTTTCCCAGAGCTGCCAACATCTCTTCGATACGGGTGAATTTGAGGCGGGGACGGCCGTATGCGGCCCCATTTGCTTCTTCCATTTCGTTCAGCCGCAGCCAGTCTTCATATGTTACAAAACGGGGCTGGTGCTCATGAATGAAGGCGGTCACGGCCGTGAATGTGGGCTGTTCGGGCGAAAGCAACTTGCCCGCCTGCACATCGGCCAGCAAACATTCCACCGTTTCTATTGCATCTGGCTTATTGGTGCCAATCACCCCAGACGGGCCGCGTTTGATCCAGCCGGCGGTATATTCGCCCACCACTGGCTGGTTGGTCTGTGGATCCATCACCCGGCCGGCTTCGTTGTGAATAACGCCCCATCGCTCATTAAACGGCACGCCCGGAATGGGCACGCCTTCATAGCCAATGGAGCGGAAAACCAGACCAACCGGAATCTCTTCAAACTGGTCAGTATAGCGTGAACGAATCGAACCGGACTCCGTTTTGTATAGTTCGTTGCGCACCAGGCGCATGGCACACACACGGCCGTCGGCATCCCCCATCAACTCTACCGGTGACACCAGAAAACGGAGCGTGAGGCAGCGCGGTTTGCCAGCACATGACCGCCCGGCATACTCCTGCACAATCTCTATCTTGCGCATGGTGCCCCGGTCTGCTTCGGCCAATGATTCCTGGCTCACCGGGTCTAGTGCCGCTTCAGCCGGGGGCACAGTCACGGCCGCGCCTGCCATTTCACCCAACTCCTTCACTTCGGCCGTTGTAAAGGCGGCTTGCGCCACACCCCGCCGTCCCAGCATATACACTTCCTTCACCCGGCTGTGGCGCAATGCCTCCAGCGCATGTTCCGCAATATCCGTCTCCAGCAACTCCGCCGGCGTGCGGCACAAAATACGGGCCACATCCACCGCCACATTGCCCACACCCACCACCGCTACTCGCTCCTGCGACAGGTCAAATTGATAGTCACGATAATCGGGATGGCCATTATACCAGGCCACAAACTCCGTAGCCGCATGGCTATTTTGCAGATCAATGCCGGGAATATCCAGGCCCTTATCCGTTTGGGCCCCGGTGGTGTAAATCATGGCGTGGTAAAAACGGCGCAGGTCGGCCACCTGCACATCGCGCCCCACCATCACATTGCCCCAAAAATGGAACTGTGGCTGCGCCGCCAGCTTATCAAACACTTTGGTGACAGACTTGATTTTTTGATGGTCGGGCGCTACACCGGCCCGCACCAGACCATATGGCGTAGGCAGGCGGTCATATAAATCCACTTCAATACTCAAATGTTTCTCTTTGAAAAGGCGTTCAATGGCATAAAACCCGGCCGGACCAGCGCCAATAACGGCCACACGCAGGGGATGTTCAGGGGTACCAGTGGGGGTCATAAAGTTGTTCCTTATTTTTGTGGAAGATGGGTAAAGAGTTAGCAGTGAACAGTGAACAGTAAATGCAGCTGTTCACTGTTCACTGTTTACTGACTTCCGGCCAGTAGTTGCGTTTCCAGGGTGTCAATTTCGCCGCGATATTGGTCGCGTTGGGCTTTGAGGACATCGCCGATGGAGATGATGCCGATGAGACGGCCGTCATCCAGCACCGGCATATGGCGAAAGCGGCGTTCGGTCATGGTATGGGCGACGGACATGAGGTCATCGTCGGGCACGGCCGTAATCACCCGGCTGGTCATCAGAACCTGCACAGGTACCGCCATTATCTGCTCATAATCTGGCAAACGGCGCACAATATCACGTTCGGAAAGAATACCCGCCAGGCGGCCGTCGGCCGTCACCACTGGCAGCGCACCGATATTGTGCGCACGCAGCAGCGCCACTGCATCAGCCACCGTTTGCTCCGGCCGTATTGTTACCAGTTGATGCGCTTTTGTCATCAGGATGTTGCTAATTTTCATGGGAAACCCTACTTTCATACCCGACGGTCTTTGAGAATTGTCAGGTTGAGCCATGTGGGAAATTGTAACGAACACGCGCATTATAACGGCCGTATCGCCCATCGAAAACTGAGGAATGTCACCAAACGGCCGTTGTTGATCTATAACCATCCCCTTCGCCCAAAACCCACACCGTCGTATAATAACTGGTAATAGCGGGCGGCAGGCGGGTGGTAGCCTTTACCAGCCACCAACCACCAGCCACCATCAAGGAGATTCCCACATGAACGAAGTTGTCATTGTCCAGGCTGTGCGCACGCCTATTGGCCGACATGCCGGAGCATTAGCGGCCGTGCGCCCGGATGATATGGCCGCATTGGTCATTAAAGAAGTTGTGGCTCGCAGCGGCATTGACCCCCAGGAAATAGAAGAGGTGTATTTGGGTTGTGCCAACCAGGCCGGCGAAGATAACCGCAACGTAGCCCGCATGGGCACACTGTTGGCCGGTCTGCCCCAGAAAGTAGGGGCTGTTACCATGAACCGGCTCTGCGCCAGTGGGCTGAATGCCGTGAATCAGGCCGCACGCGCCATCCGTTGTGGCGAAGGTGATGTGTTTATTGCTGGCGGCGTGGAAAGCATGACTCGTGCCCCCTATTCGTTACCCAAAAATGCACAAGGTTGGGGGCCAAGTGGCAATATAACCGGCTGGGATACCACGCTGGGCTGGCGTTACCCCAATCCTAAAATGGAAGCGTTGTTTCCTCTGGAAGCAATGGGGGAAACGGCCGAAAACATTTATGAGATGAGCGCCGCCGGGCAAATTGTGGGCGGCCTCATCAGCCGCGAGGAACAGGATGCCTTTGCCCTGGAAAGCCAGCGCCGCGCCTGCCAGGCCATCAACAACGGCCACTTTGCCCGGGAGATTGTGCCTGTGCCTCTGCCCACCCGCAAAGGCGACCCGGTGCTGTTGGAGACAGACGAGCATCCGCGCATTAAGAAGACGGCAACTGGCTATGAACTGGATACGAATAGGGAGACGCTGGCAAATTTGCGCCCTGCCTTCCGCAAAAATGGCACAGTGACGGCCGGTAATGCCAGCGGGCTAAATGATGGGGCCTGTGCCATTTTGCTCATGTCTGCCCCCAAAGCAGAGGCATTGGGGTTACGGCCGTTGGCCCGATGGGTGGCTTCTGCGGCCGCCGGTGTAGACCCGCGGGTGATGGGGTTGGGGCCGGTGGCGGCCGTGCCCAAAGCCTTAGCCCGCGCTGGTATTGGCCTGGATGAAATAGACCTCATTGAACTGAATGAAGCGTTTGCCGTGCAGGCATTAGCCGTCATGCGTGAAGTGGGAATGCGCCACGAAATTACCAATGTGAATGGTGGCGCGATTGCTCTGGGACACCCACTCGGCTGCTCAGGCGCACGGATACTCACCACCCTGCTCTATGAAATGCACCGCCGCGCCGATGCAGGCCAGCCGGTGCGTTACGGATTGGCAACCCTGTGTGTTGGTGTGGGGCAGGGTGAAGCAACGGTCATAGAATTGATCCGGTAAAGAGGAGATTGGGAGACTGGGAGACTGTGAGATTGGTCTTGATGTCTTCTAAATCTCTCAATTCCCCTGTCTCCCATGTTGATTACGGCCGTAACCCCCGACATCTTCCAGGTTCAACTTCCGCTCCCTTTTGCTCTGCGCATTGTTAACTGTTACCTGCTGCGCGGCAAATCTGGCTGGACTATCGTGGATACCGGGTTGAACACCAGCCAGGCCCGCGCCGCCTGGCAAGAAGCGTTTGCCCAACTCCACCTGCGGCCGTGCCAGATTGAGCAGATCGTCCTCACCCACATCCACCCAGATCATTATGGGCTGGCGGGCTGGTTGGTGGAGAGCTGTGTGGCTGATGGCGGCAGCCCCCCGCCTGTGCGCCTCTCCAGGCGTGAAGCAGAAATGGCCGCCCGGTTTTGGGGCCGAGAGGTGTGGCAACAGCCTGGCTATCTGGCCTTTTGGCAGCAATGCGGTGTGCCAGACCATCTGGCGCAGGCGATCATCGAAACCACAGAGCAGACCCGCCAGCGCACCTACCCCCATCCGGCCGCATATCAACTCATTGAACCAGACCACCCCATTCAGTTGGGAAATCGTTTGATGCGGCCGCTGCTCATGCCCGGCCATAGTGATGGACAATTGCTTTTTTATGATACGGCCGACCAGCTGCTGTTGTGTGGCGACCACGTGTTGCAAAAAATTACGCCGAACATCAGCCTCTGGCCGGATGGCGAGCCAGACCCGTTGGGGCGTTACCTGGAATCGCTGGCTGCACTGGCACAGGTGGAGGTGCAGCTGGCTCTGCCGGGGCATGGGCCGATGATGACAGATTTGCCCGGCCGCATGGCCCAGATTACCCGCCATCATGGTGACCGTCTGGAGCAAACCCTGGCGTTAGTAGACCAACCGCTGACGGTGTATGAAGTCAGCCAACGGTTGTTTGACCATGCCCATTTGACTGTTCACGAGATGCGTTTTGCGGCCACGGAAACATTAGCCCACCTGGATTATCTGGTGCGGCGCGGCCGTGCCCATCGTGAAGGCGAGGCTGTCTGGCGGTTTGATTGTAATTCAGTAATTGGGTGATTGCTCAAGTACCCAATTACCTCTTTGCCCATGACGTATGACATTTCACACTACGCAACTCGAACCCTTTTATGTATACTGGATGTATTCCATTAACTGCTGTCCAAATACCCAACCAAAGGAGGATATAGATGACAGACACAATCCTACATCGCCTGCACGAGAACGGCCGTACGCGCCCCAATG
The DNA here is from genome assembly GCA_964581605.1 of uncultured Ardenticatenaceae bacterium. GTDB lineage: Bacteria > Chloroflexota > Anaerolineae > Promineifilales > Promineifilaceae > CAADGU01. Next base: position 6,689 of record CAZOPF010000145.1, on the reverse strand, counting down.
CACCCGCCTATTATGAAAAACGCAACAATGTCTGGGTGCCAACCACCTGGCAAGAGTATCTGCAACAGGTACGCCAGGCAGCAAAAGCGCTGGTTGCTTTAGGGTTCCAGCCCGGCCAAAACAGCACTATTCTCGGTTTTAACCGCGCCGAATGGGTTGTTTTTGATCTGGCAACCATGCTGGCTGGTGGCGCGCCGGCTGGCATTTACACAACCAATTCACCGTCCGAGTGTAAATACATTATCGAAAATGCAGAAACGCCCGTCATCCTGGTAGAAAACGAAGGTCAGTGGCAGAAGATCCAGGAAGTCCGCGAGGATATTGCCTGTTTGAAACATATTATCACCATGAAAGGGGTCCAGATAAATGACCCCATGACGTTGGATTGGGATTCCTTTTTGGCCAAGGGGAACGAGGTGCCAGACACAGAAATTGACCAACGGCTGGAATCGCTGCGTGAAGATCAGTTAGCCACCCTGATTTATACCTCTGGCACTACTGGCCCGCCCAAAGGGGTGATGCTTTCCCACAAAAATCTGGCACGCACGGCGTATAATGCCGTCAACTTATTGAATCTTGGGCCAACAGATTCGGCCGTATCGTATCTACCGTTTTCGCACATTGCCGAGCAGATGGTATCCATCCATGCGGCCGTTTCTGCTGGTTATCAGATTTATTTTGCCCAATACCCCCCACAGGATCATCTGAATGAGAATCTTAAAGAAGTGCAGCCCACCCTGGTATTTGGAGTGCCCCGCATTTGGGAACGGTTCCAGGCGGCCGTGGCGGCCAACCTGAGCCATGCCACCGGCATCAAAGCAAAGATCGCCAGTTGGGCCATGAATGTGGGCAACAAAAGCTCCGCCTTAAAGAACCAGGGCAAAATGCCAACCGGCTTGTTAGGCGTGCAATATAACATCGCCCATAAACTGGTCTTTAGCAAAGTGAAAGAAGCATTGGGTTTTACAAAGATGCGGGTGGGCGTAACGGCCGCCGCCCCCATCTCGCCCGAAATTTTGCAGTTCTTTGCTAACCTGGACATCTTCGTTTACGAACTGTACGGGCAGTCGGAAGGCAGCGGGCCAACCAGCACCAACCGGCCAGGCGCCAACAAAATTGGCACAGTCGGCCAGTTTTGGCCGGAAACAGAAATCCGCCTGGGCGAAGATGGCGAAATCATCTTCAAAGGCCCCAATGTCTTTCTGGGTTATTACCGTAATGAAAAAGCGACCAGTGAAGATTTGGTAGATGGCTGGCTGCACTCTGGCGATTTGGGGCAATTTGATAAAGATGGCTATTTGAGCATTGTCGGCCGTAAGAAGGAGATCATCATCACCTCTGGCGGCAAGAACATCGCCCCCAAGAATATCGAGGCGGCTCTTAAGCAGTGTGACCTCGTCTCACAGGCTGTCGTTATCGGTGAACAGCGGCGATACATTTCTGCTCTGCTCACATTAGACCCGGAAGCCGCCACCGCCTTTGCCCAGGCCAATGGCATTGAGGGGCAAACGCTGCACAATCATCCCAAAGTGTTGGAACATTTGCAGAGTGAGATTGATACCAAAGTGAATCCTCTCTTTGCCCGTGTGGAGCAGGTGCGCCAGTTCCGGGTGCTGCCACGTGACTTCACCATTGAAGACGGCGAAATGACCCCCACCCTCAAGATCAAACGCCGGATCATCAATGAACACTTTGCGGATGAAATTGAGTCAATGTACGCCGAATAACATCAACTTACCAACCCTTAGCTGATAGAAAACAATACAGTCTCTCTGACTGTGGTACGGATGCAAAACCACAACCGGAGAGACTGTATCGTTACAGCAAACCATTGGGGCCTTTGAGAATTGAGAGAGTTGACGTTGGTGTGGTGCTTGTGACCCATATACGCATGACACACCACGAAACGCGAGAGGAAATGAGTACCAATCTCCCCTACCATCTGGAAACATTAGCTGTTCACGCCGGGGTGGAGCCAGACCCGGTGAGTGGGGCGGTGATGACGCCCATTTACCAGACTTCTACCTATGCCCAGGCGGATGTGGCTGTGCATAAGGGATATGAATACTCGCGCACGGACAATCCCACCCGCACGGCGTTGCAAAAGGCATTGGCGGCGCTGGAAGGGGGGCAGCACGCCCTGGCCTTTGCCTCCGGTATGGCGGCGATTGATACGATTTTGCGCCTGATTCAGCCCGGTGAGCATGTGCTGAGTGGGAATGATGTCTACGGCGGTACGTTCCGCTTGTTCGACAAGGTGCTGGCCGGGTATGGGGTGCAGTTTAGCTTTGTGGATACGACGGATGTCTCGGCTGTACAGGCCGCCATGCAGCCCAACACGCGCCTGGTCTGGCTGGAAACGCCCACCAACCCGATGCTGCGCCTGACAGACATAACGGCCGTTGCCAAAATTGCCCATGCAGGTGGAGCCTGGTTGGGGGTGGACAATACGTTTGCTTCGCCGGCGCTGCAACGGCCGTTGGCCCTGGGCGCAGATTTTGTGCTGCACTCGACCACTAAATATATTGGCGGCCATTCAGATGTGGTGGGTGGGGCGGTGGTGTTGCATGATACGGCCGTGTATGAACGGCTTAAATTTCTGCAAAATGCCATTGGCGCGGTGCCGGGGCCGATGGATTGTTTCCTGACGCTGCGCGGCATTAAGACACTGGCCCTGCGGATGGCGCAGCACTGCCACAACGCCCAACAGGTGGCGCACTTTTTGGCAGACCATACGGCCGTGCGCGAGGTCATCTATCCTGGCCTGGAAAGCCACCCACAATATGAACTGGCGCAGCGGCAAATGGCCGGGCCGGGTGGCATGATCTCCTTCATCTTGCATGGCGGTGAAGCGGCCGCGCGTCTGGTGGCGCGAGAAACGACGCTGTTCACCCTGGCCGAATCACTGGGCGGTGTGGAGTCCCTCATTGAACTGCCTGCGCCCATGACCCACGCTTCCGTGGCCGATTCGCCGCTGGCGATTGACCCCGGTCTGGTGCGCCTATCCGTCGGCATTGAACACGCCGCTGACCTGATTGCCGATTTACAGCAGGCGTTGGGGAAAATCCGCTAAGTGAGCGTTTGCCAATAAGTTAGTGATTGGGTAATTGGGTAATTAAGTAATTGAAGCGTAACTATACAGCCCCTCAAGACCTGACAGGTTTTTTTAAGTTGATTACGGGGTGCGCTTCTCTGGCAGAAACCTGTCAGGTCTGAATAGTTACATTGAAGCGGCTAATTACCAAATTACTCAATTACATCATGACTGCACGGTTACTAAGAACGCGAAATGGTTCATGCGATATATCAAAGCGATCATTGACCTGTTAAAAGAATCTGTTGTCCGTTGGGGGCAGGACAAGGGGCACCTGATGGCGGCGGCGCTGGCCTATTACATGATCTTTGCCTTAGCGCCAACGTTGGTGATTGTGATTGATATTGCTGGGGCGATTTTTGGTGAAGCGGCCGTGCAAGGGCAGCTTTTTGATACGCTAGAGAATGTCATCGGGCCAGAAACGGCGGCGTTTGTAGCGTTGCTGGTAGAAAATGCGGCTAACGAGGCCGCTGGCCGTATTGTGGCCATCGTAGGTGTGGCGCTGCTGCTGTATGGTGCGTCTAACGTCTTTTACCAGTTGAAAATGGCGCTAAACGTCATCTGGCGCATTATTCCCGAACCGAAAAATGGGCTTATCAACTATATTAAAACCCGGTCATTGGCGCTGTTCATGGTGTTGACATTGGGGTTTTTGTTTGTGGTGGCTTTTGCCCTGATGTTTGCCCTGACGACGTTGGATGATTACCTGGTGGAGTGGCTGCCGGCGGTAGGCCAACTGGCTGCTTTTTACCAGTTTTTGGTCGTCTTGCCGATGATGATAATCCTGGTGGCGCTGCTGTTTAAGATTTTGCCGGATGCCCATCTGGCCTGGCGGGATGTGTGGTTGGGGGCAGTGGTGACGACATTGCTGCTGCTGGTGGGTATTCAGGTGTTGAGTTTTGTTATCACCCGTTTTTTCACGGGATCGGTTTATGGGGCGGCTGGTTCGCTGGTGGTGCTGCTCTATTTTGTCTATTACTCGGCGCAGATGTTGTTTTTTGGGGCGGAGTTTACCTATGTGTATGCCAACAAGTATGGCTCAAAGGTACGGCCGTCGTCCCATGCTACTATCTTGATCCGTGAGGAGCGACGCGGCCCAGAAGAGCCAGTTTATGCCATGCCCATTTACATTGCCCCCCCAGCCGGGCACACGGCCGTGCCCGATTCCCCCACGCGCAAACTGGAAAAGCGCACGGCCGTAGGGCTGTTCAGTATGGCCGTAGTGCTACTGCTGGCATTTTTGCTAGGGCGGAAAAGTTCTTAAGTAACCGTGCCGTAATGATGTAATTGAGTAATTGGGTAATTAGCCGCTTCAATTACTTAATTACCCAATCACCCACTTACCATCTCCCTCCTCGCCGCCTCTTTCATCAGCCCCGCCAGCAAATAGTACGCTTCCACCCAGGCGGCAGCCACATCAGGCGTCCAACGCTCTCCAAGTTGCTGTTCCAACGTCCAGAAGAGGGCGGTGCCAAAGGTGTGGTAATGTTCAGGGCGAACACCATAGTCCACATGCCGTTTGCCCAGTTGTTTCACGGCCGTCACCATCAACTCCGGCTCACTCAATCCACCTACTGCTATTTGCAGCGCGGCCAGAAAATGAACACCATGTAATTCCAGATCATCTGTGAACAACGGCCGTAACGTGGGGTCAAGGGTGAAGAGACGATCATAAAAGGTGACGGCCGTGGCCATTGGCTCCACCTGAGCCAACGTCTCCTGCACCAGTGCAATGGCGTGAAGATTCATGGGGCAAATCAAACCTGACAGGTTTGCAATACCTGTCAGGTTTACGCCGATTAGTTCGTGTTTAGAGACATGATCAGGTAAACCTGAGACTCATCCGTGGGATTGATGTTACGAATCAGCGTCAGGATTTGATCCCCCTTATTCCAGGAAGCCATTTGGAACAATTCATTGCCCGTATTGACCGATTCTAAAATACCGCTGGCCAGATCGCCACCAGGGCCACCCATGCCACTCTCCCATCCGGCCGAATCTAACTCTTTGTCATAAAAACTCTTCACCTGGTCCCAGGTCGTTCCGGCTGGCAGCCGATAGGCCAACTGCTCAATGCTGCCACCCACACCAATGTTGGCACGCAGATTGGCATCTTGTTCCATGTTG
>CAZOPF010000145.1:0-1368 GCA_964581605.1 uncultured Ardenticatenaceae bacterium | reverse complement strand
ACAGAATAAAGAAGACGGAAAATTCGTGATCGGCAACTTTGTTGTCTGCCTGATCTCCAGTCTTCAATCTCTAAATACACGGTTAACACTGTACTAAAGAATCCAGGAGGAAAAGAACATGAAAGAAAAATTGATTGGCGCTCTGACCATGAATGCAGACACCTACGCGGCCCTGAAGGCTGATGAAAAAGCGACCTTGCAGGCGTTATTAGTCGTCATCGTAGCGGCTATTTGTTCGGCCGTAGGTGGTGGATTGTTAGCCGGTAGCATCCCAACCGGTTTTGGCTCATTGCTGGTGTGGGCGGTTGTTTCCTGGTTGCTGTGGGCCGGCGCAATATATGTCATTGGCGTGAAGGTATTCAAAGGTGACGCCAACATGAGCCAGATCATGCGTGTTCTGGGTTTTGCTTACGCCCCGGCCGCTTTTAACATCTTTTCCTTCATCCCGCTTCTGGGCATCGCCATCCAATTTCTGGTGGCTTGTTGGCTGGTGGTCTCCTTCTACTTTGCCACGCAAAGCGTCCTGGGACTAAGTGAAGGTAGCAAAGCGGCCGTAACCGTCCTGATTGGCTGGTTTATTTACCTGATTGGGTTGGGGGTGGTGATGAATTTTCTGGGGGCACTGGCAGGCGCATAGAACTGGTAACCCGTTATTCATAATCCGATTACCGATAACGGGTTACGGGTTACGCATCACGTCATCTCAACTACCAGCAATGTCATATCATCATACTGCTCGGCGCTACCCTGGTAGGTTTCCAGGTCGGTAAAGATGGCCCGGCAAAACGCTGTTAGTGGCAAGGGAGCATGTTGTTCTATAATGGGGAAAAGTTGGGCGGGGCTGAAGATACGGCCGTGTGCATCCACCACATCCGTCAACCCATCCGTATAAAGAATCAGCCGGTCGTTCATTTCTAGCGCCAACTCCTCCTCCGATAGCTGCAAATCATCCACCCCCGGAAAACCCAAAAACAGGCCATTGCCGCCCAACCGCTGCACCACCCCCTGGCGCAGCAGCAGCGGATAATCGTGCCCGGCCCGCGCATAAGTCAGGCGGCGGGCAGGCATATCCACCACCCCATAAAAGACGGTGACAAACATATTGCTCTCGCCCAACGCCAGCAGCAGGCGGTGGACATTTTGCAGCACACGGGCGGGCGAACGCTCGCGCCGTGCTTCAGCGAAAATGAGGCTGCGCGTCAGCGCCATGTAGAGCGCGGAGGGCATCCCTTTATCCGAGACATCGCCAATCACCAGCCCCACCGCATCCGCATCCAGCAAAATCACGTCGTAAAAGTCGCCGCCGACGTGCCGCGCCGGGCGGTTGAGGGCGGCAAAGCTGTAACCGGGTGTGAGCGGGAAGATGCG
>CAZOPF010000144.1:0-11537 GCA_964581605.1 uncultured Ardenticatenaceae bacterium | reverse complement strand
CTCGATTAAATTGAGTAGAAAGTTGCACGTTGCGTATCTCCTCTCTAATAAACTCCCGCCATTTTAAGGGCCGCCATTTTGGGCGCCGCCATCGGCCGTATTTGCCTGCAAAATTGCAAAGAGGGCTATAATTCATACTAAGTGAGCGTTTGCAAATAAGTTAGCGATTGGGTAATTGGGTAATTAAGTAATTGAAGCGGCTAATTACCAAATTACTCAATTGCATAATTACTGCACGGTTACTAACTGCTGTGGAAGAGGATGTGAAACATGGCCCTTTCTGTGGAAATGACAGCTTTTTTGAAAAAGACGCCCCTGTTTGCCCATGTGCCGGATGACCGGTTGCAGGAAATAGCCCGTATCGGTGCGGAAGTGTCATTCCAACCTGGCGATGTGCTCATTCGCCAGGATGCGCTGACCGATTGTTTGTATGTGGTGGTAGACGGCCGTGTCGCCATTGAAATTGAGGATGTGAGCAAGGTGGGTGAACGGGGGCCGCGCAGTGTGCTGGGTGAACTGACGATGATTACCCAGTCGCCACGCAATGCCAATTGTACGGCCGTGACTACGGTGAAAGCGGTACAGTTCAAACATGCGCAGTTCTGGCCTTTCGTTCAGCAAGAGCCACAGTTAGCCATTGGCCTGCTGACCGAAGTCATTTATCATCTGGATGAAACGATTGATGCCATGAATCGGTTGAGTAAAGAAGTGCGCGAACTGCGCGGCGCGTTGGATAAGCTGAAGAAGTGATCCGCGAAGGGCGCGAGGAACGCGAAGGATTTTTCTCTGCACCTCTGCGTCTCGGCGTTAGAATAATTGTGAGGTCATAACATGGAAGAGCAACAAAGTGGCAACCGATTAGCGCGGCGGCGGGCACGGCGTTGGGCCGAATTGCTGATGGAAGACAGCAGCCTGCGTAGCAATCTGAATGATGACGAGGCCAGCCAATTGTTGGATTGGGGGCTGGCACAGATTAAGGCCACGGCCGTTGCCACTGCCACCCTCTCTGATGACGAAGCCCAAACGAAGCTGGAAAAAGATGGCACGGCCGTGAAACTGATCATGCAAGGTGTCAATGACCTGGTTGGTTCCATTGGTCAGCCGCTGACCTTTGACGTGATTGATGACACCATGACCCGCATCTTGAAAAATCATCGCTGGCTCACCAACGAACCACCCGCCCCCAGCCGCCTGAAAAACGTGGAACGCTTCAACCAGGCCCGCCAGCAAGAAGACCGCGCCGCCGCCTTTCAGTCGCTCATGTCACTTATTGAACTGCCCGCCCCGGAAGCGTAAACCGTAATCCGTAGTCCGTGAACCGTAATCGGGCTGACGGATTACGTTCCCAAAACACAGGGCGGCCGTAACACGGCCGTACAAATCCCCCACCCATTTCCGCTATCATCCCCCAATCGTACTTCTTCTTCTTTGCACCCTTCGCATCTTTGCACCTTTGCGTCCAAAAAAAGGAGACGACACGGGCGGCAGCCCACCCACATGAATGAAAACAGGACGCTCATTATCTGGTTTTATCCGCGTCATCCGCGCCAATCAGCGTCCTGTTTTCACAGGAGATTACGGCGCTGGGCGTGGTGCGGGTCATGGAAGCGGTGCGCGTCCATGCGCCTCAGTCCCGCGTTTACCAGGCCACCAGCCAAAAGATTACGTCATCGGCACCCACACCTCTTACTCGGTGCGCGACTGTGCCAGGTGGCCTTTGCCGCTGCCGGGCTGGATTGGCAAGCGCATGTACAGGCTGACGACGCCTTGCTGCGACCCACCGAAATTACCGTTCTCAAAGGGGATTACACCCAGGCCAAACTGGATTTGGGCTGGCAGCCCCGTACCTCGTTTACCGAACTGGTGCAGTTGATGGTAGAAGCCGATCTGGAACTATTTGGCGGATAGTAGCGCGATTTTGAAAATCGCTTTACCAGGGCTGCTTGCGCCGGGCATAAAGGGTGAGAATGATCAGCAGCACCAGCAGCAGGAACAGAGCAACAACGAGTGCCGACAAGAAGTCTACAGGGGAGGCTGGTGGCGAGGTTGTGGGAGCGGTCACGGCCGTTGCCACCGCTTCCAACGTGGGGGCGATATTGGCTGTGTCTGTATCGGCTTCTGACGTGACGGGCACGGCCGTTGCCACCAGTTCTGCCCGGTCAGCCACTTCCGTCGCCACCATACGCGGCAAGTCTGAGACGGTGGCGGTGGGCAATGGGGTGGCGATAATGCCTGCTTCCATCGTGGCAGCCGGTGAGGGGGTTGCCTGGGGCACGGCCGTGGCTTCAGCGGGGGCTTCGGCGGCGGCGGCGGGCGCGCCTTCAACCGCGCCTTCCACGGATGCTTCTTCTTCAGCCGATGCTTCCTCAGCTTCTTCTTCTGTCACTTCGCCAACAGATGTCGGTACGGCCGCGGGCAGCGCCGGTTCGGCAGGTGGCGCGCTCTCTAGCACTGGCTCTTCCACCTGGCTGTCACCGGAAAGGGTGGCCGAGTCTGCCGCAACGCCGACCGCTTCTTCATTGGCTGGTTCCACTGCAAATTGGGATAGGGCCATATCCGGGGCTGAGGCCATTTGCTCATCCGCAAAGCTAAACAGATTCAGACCGACGATAAAAAAGAGGAAGACGGCCGTTAACACCGTCGCAGCGCGTAGAGCCGGGTAATAGGTGACAAGGGGTTGGCGGGCGGGACGGCCGTATAAGGCCGGGTCGAGCGTAAAATTCCGGGGAACCTGGCGGGACGGCAGTTGGCGCAGCAGTTGGCGTGTCTGCCGCTGCTGTTCCACCTCTGCCCGCAGCGTGGCATCTTGGGTCATTTGCTGCTCAAAGCGTTGGCGTTCGGCCGGCGGCAGGGCATTATCCAGGTAAGCGGTTATCACTTCCTGCTGTTTAGCTGCTGCTGATTTCGTCCAATTCCGCAAAAAGTCAAACATGATAGTAACCAGGTAATCAGGTAATTGGGTGATTGAGTAACTTGGCAATTACCCAATGACGCAATTACTCAATTACCACATCTAAGTCTCGTTTCCTAAACGATACGCCATTGGCAAAAGTTCCTGTACCCCTTGCAGGCAGTCGCGCAGTTTGCTGCGGGCGCGGCTGAGCCGGGATTTAACCGTGCCCAGCGAGACCTGGGTAATGCGGGCAATTTCTTCATAGTCATACCCTTCCACATCGCAGAGCACGGCCGTTGCCCGCTGATCGGCCGGTAATCCTTGCAAACACCGCTCCACGGCGCGGATCAATTCCAGCCGCTGTTGCTGCTCCTCTGGCCCCATTTCTGGATCGCGCAAAAAGGCAAAGGATTCATTTTCTTCTGTCAGGTCATCCAGCGATGATTGGGGGCGGCGTTGATATTTACGCAGTTCGTCGTAACAGCGGTTGGTGACAATGCGCAGCAGCCACGCCTTGAAGCTGCCCTCCCGAAAGCTATGCAGCGCCTTGTAAGCGGCAATAAACGTCTCCTGTGTCACGTCTTCGGCCGCTTGTGGCTCACCCATAATGCGGTAGGCAACGTTATACACCACCTGCTGATGAGCCAGCACCAGCCGGTTATAGGCGGTCACGTCGCCCTTTTTCGCCTGTTCGATAAGTGCCGCTTCGTCCATGGCTCGCTAGACAGTAAACAGTGAGCAGTGAACAGTTCACTGCTTACTATTTACCAGGTTTGACAGAACCCATGCCATGTTCTAAAATCCCGCCACCTTGCAGAGGGCCGAAGTGGCGGAACAGGCAGACGCGCACGACTCAAAATCGTGTTCCTTCGGGAGTGTGGGTTCGATTCCCACCTTCGGCATGAGCGAACCTGTTGGGTGGGATTATAAACCCCCCACAGGGAGCCGGGCAAATCGCCACAGCAGGCAATGGATGGAAGGAGTTGCTCATGGAAAATGGGTAACTCTTTTTTTATGTGTTTGAGTGTTTTAGTGTTTTCGTAACTGCGTGAACACTCAAACACCCAAACACCCAAACACTTTTTCATGCGCCTTTTGCGTACCCTACTTGTTATTATTATCGGTCTGGCCGCGGGGGTGGGGCTAGGGTTGTTGATTGGCTGGCGGCTGTATCCCACGGAGTTTGTGAATGCCACGCCTGCGTATCTGGCAACCGGGTATCAGCAGGATTATGTGCGGCTGGTGGCGGCAGGGTATGCGCTGGATGGGGATTTGGCGGTGGCGCAGACCCGGTTGGCCGGTCTGGGAGAAGAGGGGGAAGCGGTGCTAACGGCCGTGATGATTGACGCCATTCTCCAACAGCAAAACGAACAGGAAATTCGCCAGTTGGTGAATTTGGCGGCGGCGCTGGGCATCAATTCCCCGGCGATGACGCCTTACCTGAACCAGCCATCGGGCGCGTCGCTGGAGGGTGTGCCATGAGCCGCCGCCGCCGTTTGCCCTACAGCAGCAGTGAGCGACGGCCGTTCTGGCAGCGCATTTCCACGGCCGGTTGGCTGCTGCTGGGGCTGGTCATCGGGTTGAGCGCGGGGTTGTACTATAGCTGGGTGGTAGACCCGGTGGTTTACACCGATGCTGGCCCGGCGCGGTTGAGCGCAGAATATAAGGCGGAGTATATTTTCCTGGTCAGCCAGAACTATGCGGCCGATGGCGACTGGGCGCGGGCGCAGCAGCGGTTGGCGGCGCTGGAAGACCCTGACCTGCCGGGCACGGTGAACGCGCTATTGGAAAGTTATGTGCGTAATCTGGCCCCGCCGGACGCACTGCGCCACCTGGCGGCGCTGGCGCAGCAGTTGGGGGCGCAAGGAGGGGCGGTGGCGGTTTTTGCGCCGACGGCGGCCGCGTTGCCCACGCCCACGCTGGCTTCCCAGGTCTTTTTGCCCACGCCGGAACCGTTGCCATCGGTGACGGCCGTGCCCACCCTCACACCCACCGCCACCCTGCCACCACAACCAACAGAGGTTTTTGCTTTTCAACTTCTCAGCCAGGAGCAACTTTGTGGCCTGGATGGTGCGCCGCGCATTGAAGTGATTACCCAGGATGCGGCGTTGAATGATGTACCGGGTACGGCGGTGATCGTGCGCTGGGACGGTGGCGAAGACCGCTTTTTTACCGGCTTTAAGCCAGACCAGGGGGTGGGGTATGGCGATTTTACGATGGCGCCAGATATTTCCTACACGGTGCTGCTGGCCGAGGGCAGCCCGGAGGTGAGTGGGTTGCGGGTGGAGAAGTGCGCGGACGGCCGTGATGGTAGTTGGCGGCTGGTGTTTCAGGAGTTGTCCAACGTGCCTGGACGGGATAATTGAAATGGATCGTTTGGTTTTCCACGAAGAGGACAAACTCATCTGTTGGTTCCCCATTGGCGAACTGACTACGGAAATTATCTTGAACTATTATCTGGAAATGAAAAATTGTCACTGGGGATGGGAAGCTAACCGATTCTGCGACTTTAGCGGTGTGGAGAACTTTGTGCTGAACTACAACAAAATGCAAAGTCTGGTCGTCTACCGCCAATTCGCGTTGCAGGAACACCGGAACGTGCAAGTGGGGATTTACTGCCCCCATGATGTGGGTTACGCCCTTTCCCGGATGTACCAGATGTTAACTGATGGCTTTGGCATTGAGACTTTTATCGCCCGTGAACTGGGGCCGGTAGCTGAATTCCTGGCTGTCCCGCCTAAACTGTTGCAATGGGGGCTTGAGGTATGAGCGAGAGCAATTCCGCCCCAGAGCATGTGCGGTTTTGTGCCCGCTGCGGCACGGCCGTGCAAACAAAACTGGTGGGTGACAAAATGCGCCGGGTGTGCCCCCAGTGTGGATTCATCCATTTTACCGATCCAAAAGTGGGCGTGGGGGTGCTGGTGGTGAACGAGGCGGGGGAGGTACTGCTGGTGCGGCGGACGATGCGACCGGAGATTGGGCGCTGGAGTTTACCGGCGGGTTATCTGGATCAGGGGGAGGAGCCAATGGTCACGGCCGTGCGCGAAGTGTGGGAAGAAACCGGCTTGCACGTCACCATTGACGGGTTGTTGGATGTCTATCACAACCCACCGGAACAGGGTGGCGCTTCCATTTTCATTTTGTACCGGGGCCGTGTAGTCGGCGGGGAACTCAAAGCGGGTGATGATGCGGATGCGGCCGCCTTTTTTAGCCTGGAGGCTCTACCCGACGTGGCCTTTGCCAGCACACAGGCGGCCATTGCGGCCTTGCGCGGGCCGTAAGCCAACCTCGGTCAGTTATCGTTTTTGCAGCACAAATAGCCAGCCTTCCATCTCATTGTCTGCTTCAAAATGCTCGGTGTATTTGATTTCATACCCGTGCGTCTGGATGAGGCCCAGGCTGTCCATGAGCGCACGGCGGATAGCTTTGGCCGGGTGATGTTCCAGTTTGTCAATGGATTCCTTTAGCTGGTCTTTGGCCGGGCCGTCAGGCCCGATGACTTCAATGAGCCAGCTATTGCCGGTGGTCATTTTACGCGGTTTACATTGCAGGATAAGGGTTTGCATGTTTGCTTGCTCTTTTACTATTCTTCACCTGTGCTGGTTGAAGCGTAACCAATGCCAATAATCCCCAGGCCAACTGCACCCAGGATGGCTACCACAAAAATAATCAGGGCAATAATGCCCACAATCAATGCCAGAACAAAAGTGACACCGCTACCGCCAGCCTGGCCGGTCACTTCTTCTTCTTCGGTATGTGTCTCTTCACCTTCTTCCTGGTACACCACAGAGGGTACATGATGCTTATCAGGTCTATTTTCCATAGCAAACACGGCCGTTGGTGCAGCCACCACAAATAGAAACACCAGGGCCATCGCCCATCGCCACAATTTTGCAGTTTGCATTACCAGATATACTCTCCTTTTGTGAAAATCGGCGCGATTATAGTGCAGAGGACTCTATTTTCCAAAGCGGTAGTTGATCAGCCGGCTCACCACCAGCCCTACCGCAGAGACACGGAAACACAGAGATAGCATGTAAAACTCTGCGCCTCTTTCTGGGGTGAAAACCTCTTTGGCTCTGGCTTGTCCAGGTTAGGGGTTATCCATTTGCTGCACGTTTACGGTATCGGTGAGGGGTTGACTGGCGGGAGTAACATATGAAGGCGTGGGGGAATGCCCTTGCGCCTGCCCCTGAGTGATGACGGCCGTTGCCAGCAGCACACTCAACAACAGCACAAAAATAGCCGTGCCCAGCCACATGGCCCAACCGGGAATCTGTGGTTGTATGCGCACCTGGCCTGTTTTCACTTGCTGCTGCCCATTTTCGGTGCGCACTTCCACTTCAAATGGAATTACCTGCTCACGGCCGAATAACGGCCGCTGGCGTGTGCGCACTGTGACCACTTGTGTAATAGCCTCGCCCGGTTTTAGCTGCATTCGGCCGCGCTGCCCGCCAAATTGCACCCGGCTCTTTTCATCGCGGCCCACCAGGCTGTAGGTATTGGGCACATTCCCCTCGTTGCGAATGAGAATGCGGATGTTGTCACCATCGTCCACCTGAGAAGGCCAAAGCCCCAATGAAAATTGCTCCTGGGTGGTGACTATGAGCATACCGGCGATGACGGCCGTTTCTGCCTCGCTCGTTTTGGAGTGAACAATCAGGTCAAATGGATAATTACCGGCGGCAATGCGGTAAGACATAAGTGTGCCGGTAGAGGGCAGTTGCAAAACCAGGGGGATATTGGCCCGGGCGCCGGGCGCCAATGTAACAAAATGCTGCGTCAGTGAAAAGGTGCCGGAAGGCAGCCCACTGATTGCCAGCTTAAGTGTGTCAGTAGCCGAACCCTGGTTAAAGAGTTCGATCTGCACAGTTGTCTGGTCACCAGCCATCATCGTGAGCAAGGCCGGATGCAAAGCCACACAAAAACGCCCGGTACTACTTTGCACCTGGCTGGTATCATTTGTTATCTGGAACAACTCTGTTTTGGGTTCTTCATTTGCCAGGCTGGGCGCGGCATTTAGTTCAGTCGCTGAAGCCCAGTGCAAAAAGTAGGGGCCGATCTGTAAAATTTGTTCCGGTGCCCATGTGTCTGGCTCATTGACAATGAGGCGACGGCCGTTGCCAAATGTGCCGCCGCTGCTGTCTAAATCTGTTACACGCCAACGGCCGTTGACCCAGTCCAACCGGGCATGGTACCGGGAAACGTCCCGGGCATTCAGCACAATATCATTATCCTTAGCCCGCCCAATGAGAATTTGTGGTTTGCTCAATGTCACCCGGCGCGGCCCACGCCCCTGGCGGATAATCACAATCTGCGCATCTTGCGCGGGCACATCCAACACATGCACATCAGTCGGCAACTCATCAACGGCTTTGTTTGCCACAACAGGCATGGCAAATGGCGGTGTGGGCTGTGCAGGCACAACAAGCGTGGGAGGCGGGGGCGTAATCACTGGCTCTACAAATGGCGGTGTTTCAGGCACGGCCGCCCGCAAAACAGCCGGTTCCGATGCCTGGTCTATCTTCACTTCTATATCATTAGTATCAATACCCAAAACGGGCGTATCAAATTGAGGTTGTACCGGCATCGTTTCCGACAATGCCAGTATAGGCGAATTAAAAATAGGCTGCACTGGTTCGGGCTGGGGCGGGGTGGCTGGCTCTGGTTGCTCTATTAGGGTTGCTGGTGGCAACCCATTCTTCTTACGCCCGGTTAATTCGGCGAGTGTGCGGGTAGGCAACGGCTGCCTGACCTGGTTGGCAGTTTCACCCTGAACCGCAGAAAAAAGCTGAGTAGCCGGCGTATCGCCAGCCAACATATCCCGGCTGGCCTGGCGCAACGCATCGGCCATTTGCTCGGCAAGCTGGTAACGCCGGGCCGGGTCCTTCGCCAATGCGGTATAGACCACATTGGCAACGGCTGGCGGCACATCTGGGCGCAAGTCACGCACAGGCAATGGCGATTCCACTGAATGACGCATGATGGCTTCTGTGGGCGACTGCACAGCAAAGGGCACCCGGCCGGTTACTGTTTCGTACAAGATGATGCCCAGGCTGTAAATATCGGTACGGCCGTCCACCGCGCCATTCGTGCATTGTTCGGGGGCCAGGTAAGGGAAGTTGCTGTGCAGATCAATGAAAGCGGTTTGAATACCCGTCTCTGGAATCAACGCCAGACCGAAATCTGTAAGCATTGCCCGCAGCGATGATTCACCAGGGCGTGACTGCCGCTGCTGCCGTTTGATGAGTATGTTGGCCGGCTTCAGGTTCAAATGCAATGCGCCGGCCTGATGGGCTGTGCCCAGCGCGTCGGCCGCCTGCGCCATGATATGCAGCACCTCATCCAGCGGCATAAATTGTTGGCGGCTGTTTAACCGCAGCAACGCCTTGTCCAGGCTAATGCCATTGACAAAATCGGTTACCAGATAGGCACGGCCGTTCTGGTTCCCCAGGTTATACAATGTCACAATAGAGGGGTGGCTGAGGGAAGAGACGTTACGCACCGCCTGGGCTAACTGGCGCTGGATGCCAGGGTGAATAGCCAGTTCTGGGGACAATAGCTTAATGGCAACGGACCGATCCAGGTTCAGGTCTCGCGCCTGATAAACTGAACCAGTTTTACCTTTGCCCACATACGACTCTATCAAAAATTGCTCAATCTTTTTACCAATAAAATTGTCCATGCAACACCAATAGGGAAGTAGCGCCCAGATTTTTGCCACAAGTATAAATTTCACGGCCGTCCCTACCATTCAGGGGACGTGAATTACCAGGAGTGAAACGGCCGTAAAATTAACCGTCAAACAACTTCCCGACTATGCTAAAATGAGGCCAATGGCTTCCACATGCTGCCGAGGCTCATTTTTGTAGGTGGACTATGACAACAAACGACCATTTGTCTGATGAAACGATCCAATTATTACACATTGCCTTTCCCGATCTCAGCCGCAAAGACATAGAATCGCTGGTTCAGGCAGCCCAGGAGCGCACCTTTCCGGCCGGTTTTGATATTTTTGAGGAGGGTGACGAAGGCAATTCACTCTACATCATCGAGTCTGGTGAAGTAAGCATTATCGTCCATGCGGATGACCAACAGGAAATAGTGGTAGATACCCTGCGCCCCACCCGTTACTTTGGCGAAATGGCCTTTCTGGGTGAAACCTCGCGCATGGCCACCATTCGTACTACAACCGAATGTCGGGTCATCGAAATCAGCGAAACAGATTTTATGGCAATTGCCCGTACCAACCCCAGCTTGCTGCGTACCCTGATGCGTCAGATTATCGGCCACATTCGCCGTACAGACCGCGCTGTGATCAACGAGCTAAACGTGAAAAACGCCGCCTTACAGGCAACGTATGCCGATCTGGAAGCGCAGGAAGCGTTACGTTCTCAGGTGATTGTGACGTTGTCCCACGAATTACGGACGCCGTTGACTTCGATTCGTGGCTATTTGGGGCTGATTAACCAGGGAGCGATGACTGGTAATTCTCTGAAAGTAGCTCTTGGCTCGATCACGCGAAACGTGGAAAAAATTATCGGCCACACCAACGACCTCTTGTTGTTGTATGAAATGCACCCTAAGTCTACTGATTTTGAATATCTCAATGCGGCCGATGTGTTGATTGAAGCGCTGAACACAGCCCGCGCCACGATGGAAGCGGAAACCACACGGGTGACGATGGATATCGCCGCCGATGTGCCTGAAATTTTTGCGGATCGGCGCAGCCTGGTGTTGGCAGTGCGGGCGCTGCTAGAAAATGCCTTTAAGTATTCCCCAGACAAGACGCCTGTTGCCATTCGCGCGTATCGGGAGAATGGGGCCGGGGTAGCCATTGCCATTGAAGACCAGGGTATTGGCATTGCCGAAGCGGAGCTTTACCGTATTTTTGACCCCTTTTACCGGCTGGAAAGAGAGGGGGCGGCGCAACTTTTTCCTGGGTTGGGGGTAGGGCTGACCATTGCTAAATTTGTGGTGGATCGGCACCACGGCCGTATCACCGTCAGCAGCACACCGGGCGCAGGCAGCACCTTCACCATCATCTTGCCTCACCGGGTGATGTAACCGCCAGAATTTGCGCGGCAACGGTTGCAAGCTGGCTGCGTAAGGGACGCCGGAGAAGCTGATGAATGATTCACAAGAAATCCTGAAAATTGAAATCCCTGATGAAGAGGAAACGCCACCGGATACGCCAGAAAACGGCCGTACCCCAACCTCCACCTTCAAAGATCGAGCGATACAGTCGGGCAAAGGGGCTGCCCAGGCCGCAGCTGGCGCGGCCGCACAGGCTGCCCAAAAAGGATGGGACAGCCAGGCACGCAAAAGTGTAACTGGTGCGGTGAAGAAAGGGGCACAAAAGGGGGTGACGGCCGTTGCTGCCAAAAGTGCGGATTTGTTACACGAGCATCTGGTGAAAGCGGCCGAAGAACAGGCTCGCCAGCAAGCGGCCCACATGCAAACCCGCCTGCGCGAAACCGACTGGAAAGCTGAGGCCGGAAAGGGTGCATCGGCCGCTCTCCGCTGGGCCAGCCAACAGGTGGAGCAGCTTTCTGGCCGTATCAACACCCCATCCCCTGCACCCAACCAAAATGATGAGCCACCTCAGCCACCTCCTTCCCCCAAACCATAACAGTTCCAGGTG
>CAZOPF010000143.1:0-11607 GCA_964581605.1 uncultured Ardenticatenaceae bacterium | reverse complement strand
AAAAATTTTGCGCGATCTCGCGCCCTATGGGGCGCGAGATTGCCTGCTCCATTACCATTGCGCAGGCAAGAGCAGTGATCAGTGATCAATATGAGATGGGGGACGACGCACCACCCGGAAACCGACATGGCTGAAGCGGTAGTCTGGAGAGTTGAGGTTACGGTAGGCCGCACGCGCATTGCCGGCAAGGTCGAGCCACGACCCGCCGCGCAACACGCGCCGGGTGTCGCCGGTGGGGTCTTCACGGCCGTCGGCCGGATCATATGGGTAGGGCCGATATTCGCTGGATGTCCATTCCCAGACGTTGCCGCTGAGGTCGGTTATGCCACCATCGGGGGTACGGCCGCCGGGAAAAACGCCAATGGGGGTGGTGCGGCGGACATGGGTTTCAAAGGTGTTACAACGGGCCGGGTCATAGGTGGGGCCATAGGGGTAAACACGACCAGCCAGACCGCGTGCCGCCGCTTCCCATTCTGCCTCTGTGGGCAGGGTGTACCGTTCGCCAGTTTGCGCCGAAAGCCAGGCGCAATACGCCTGGGCTTCAAACCAGCAGATACCCACCACCGGTTGGGCACGGTGGTTGAAATTGCTGTCATACCAGAATCCCGGCACTTCAAACGGCTCACCCGACTTGTAAACTTGGGACAAGAACTGTTCCAGTTGCTCCGGTGTAGCATATTTTAGCCAGAGCGCTTGTTTTACTGTTTCCGGCGTGAAGTTTGGAAGCTGGCGGATCGCTTCATCGCTCATGTTCTGCAATGGCTTCACCACCTGCTCACGGTAGTAGGCTTTGCCCGCTTCGCTGCCTTCGCCGCGTAGCCAGGCACGGGCAGCTTCCGTCTGCCACCACTGCTCTGTTTTATAACCACCGGCGTCCACAAAAAGGCGGTACTCGGCGTTAGTCACCGGGAATATGCCCATTTCAAAGGCAGCCACTGCCACCGTGTGCGCCGGTTTTTCATCACTGTACTGGCTGTTTTCATCACCAATAGGGTATGTTCCGGCGGCCACAGGAACGAGCGGCGGACGCAGGTAAGGGCCGTGTGGTCCAATCTGCCGGGTAAAACGGGGGTCGCCCAGGTCGGCCAGGGCCAGAGCGGCGGCAATACGCGCCCGCAGGTCGGCCCGCTCTACGCCCATGCGGGTGAGCAAGGCCTGTTGCAATTCAGCTACCAGTTCCGGCGAGACTTTCACATCGGGGGCAGCGGCACAGCGGGCGGCCAGGGGCAGGTTCAGGGGCATCAGGTTGCGCACAAATTGTTCCGGGTCGGCGGTCATGGCGGCGGCCATGGCTATTGTCTCTTCCCAACCGGTGGTGGGGGCGTTGGGCAGGGGGTCGCTGATGTCGGCGGATTCCAGCCATGCAGCCAACGGTTTGGCCAGCGGCTCTTGCATCTGGTCAGCCAGCCAGGGCACGGCCGCATGTTTGGGATCGGGCGCAGCGACGAACATGCGGGCAGCAAAGTATTCTTGAAATAGCTGGTGGTAAAAGGTGATTTCCCGCTGGCTGATATCTTTTTCCAGCACGTTAAGCTGGCAGCCGGCAGCCAGGATGTCGGCCGCCTGGGGATGGTTGATTATCTGGCGGGCTTCACTTTCTTTCCGCCGCACGGAGCTACGCTCAAAACCGGGACGGCCAGCCTGCATGGCATAGGCCAGTGCGGCCAGCCGGGGAAAGAGCGGGCTGTCGGCAGGCAGATCGGTGGGTGTATCCCAATCAGCCTGATTAACTTGCTGGCAATCCTCTTCGCTCAATAAGACGCCGGGCACAAAAAGGCGGTGACGGCGTTCGGCTTCGCGGGCTACGGCGCGGCGGACAAAACCGGTGAGTAATGCCGCCTGGCCGTCGGGCATTTTGCCGCCGGGATCAGCCTGCACCTGCTCCACCAGCAGACGCAAAAAGAAGGGGGTGGCAAACAGTTCTAGCCGCTCGTCATCGCGTTCTAACTGCTGCCAGATGGGAACGGCCTTTTCACCCAGGTAATCTTGCAGGAACTTTTCAATTTGGGGCGGGGTGAGGGGCTGCAAATTGATCTGGCGCACGGGGGCGGCTTCGCTGCTGAGGAAACTGCTGTAATCCAGGCTGCGGCAGCTAAAGAGGATGGTGTTGCCGTGATGGCGGGCACGCTGCAAAAACAGTTGCCATTGGCCAATGCGTTCCTGATAATCCGTTTTGTCCAGGTGGGGAATTTCATTCAGGCCATCGAGCAGCAGTAATAGCTGCCCGGCGTAAAAGAGAGTGGCAAAATCTGGCAGGTGGGGGTGACGGGTTTGCCATTCCTGCATCAGCCAATCCAGAGGCTTGGGCGGCGGCTGGCCGGGCGTCTCGCTACGGTAGGCGTTGAGCGGCAGGAAAAAGGGAACGGTGGCCTGACTGTCCTGAGTGTCCAGGGCGGCCTGGGCGCGTTCCAGTTGCAGGCGGCGGAGGAGGGTTGTTTTGCCGCCGCCGGGTTTGCCCAGCAGCACCAGGATACGGTCTTGATCGTTGACTTCTTCGAGCAGGCGGCCCAGGTCGTCATATTCGGGGCGTCTGTCATCGGGGATAAAACGATTGGGGTTGTCCTGGCCCTGATCCAGCAACAGGGTCAGGCGAACGAAGCGGCGATCAAGCTGGTAGCGAGAACCGGTGTTTTCGTCAACGGCCTGCCGGTAATATCGCTGCCAGGGCAGGGGAAGTGGGCCGTCGGCGATCAGAGCGGCGGCGTCCGACCAGGGAACATGAGGGCGGAGTTTTTGGCAGCGGGTGGTGAGGTCGGGCAGACGGCCGTGACGCAAACAATGTTCCACGAGTGCCTGGGCTTTGCCGATGCGGGTCTTTTCGCCGGGCAGGTTTTCATATTCGATGCCCAGGTCAAAGGTTAGCTGGCGCAGTTCGGCGTCGTTGAAATGTTGGTTGAGCAGGTCGCGCAAGGCGGGCAGGCTCATGGTGGGTTCTCCTGGTCAATGGTTGGCTGAAAGGTTGGGGAATGATACCAGAAATGGGCGCGGCAGGGCAGCGGATAAAAGCAAATAAGCGGATGAAGTGGGGCGAAGTTTGAATCAATACCGGCATGATTTGATGATATAATGCCATGCTCCCGACGGCCGTACCCCCCTCATTCAGGCGGTTTGGTTCATTGAAGATGGAACCGATGCACCTTTTCTGGTGACAGCTTACCCTTGGCAAAGGCGAATATGATTGAAGAATTAGACTGCGTCATTTTAACGATTGATTTGCCTTCATACGGCCTGAGAGCAGGTGATATTGGCACGGTTGTCCTGGTTCACGATAGTAGCAAAGGTTTTGAAGTAGAATTTGTCAGCCTGGATGGGGAAACGGTAGCTGTCACTTCTCTCTTTGCTCATCAAATACGGCCGATTGGTGAGAACGAGATTGCCTACGCACGGCCGTTGGCGATAGCTTGATTACCAAATTACTCAATTACATAATTACGGCACGGTTACTTTACAAGGCTTATTCCGCCTCGACTTCTTGCCAGAATTGCTCGTGACTCAGGCCGCCGGTCGCCTGAATTTCCTGGCGCGATTGGGCCAGGATGGCCTGAAAGCGGGGGGAGTAGGCCAGGATCAGCCGTTCCAGGTCATCGTCATCATGCACGGCCAGGATGACGGCCGTAGCCTTTCCATTTTTGGTAATAATTACCGGCCCTTCCTGGCTTTCTTTTAAGTAACTGCTCAAGTTAGCTTTTACATCAGCGACGGAGGCGATTTTCATGTTTCGATTTCCTCTTGTCCAAAAGACAGTTTATGCCGTTTCTTTTCGCCAATGGCCAGGATGTTGACTTCGTGGTTTGCCTCATCCACATCGTAATAAACCCGAAAGCGATTGTTTGGCCCGAACCTTATTTCCCAGGTAGCCTTGAAAAAGGCTGGTTCCTGCAACGGTTTACGATTCCTGGTTGTTACCGTGGGTTGAAATATCAACTGCGTTTCGATAGCCTGCCTGATAAGGGCATGGTATTTGCGATCAATAGCCCGCAGATGGTCTTTAAGCCGGGAAGCATAAATCAATTGGTAGGGATAAGATTCCCTTGGCATGACCATAATTATGGATATGGTTGTGCTTTCGTCAAGAGGCAAGTGCAGGTACGGGACAGAGCGAAACGCCTGAATGAAAGACAGCTGAATTTGTGAGCCTGGATGGGGAAGCCGTTGGCGATAGCTTGATTTAAGGCCAGATTGCCCACACATCACCCGGTGATACCCCACCATCGAAAAAATCCGATACGCCCAAAATCCATAGAACACTTGTTTTATTTGCAAGTCTGTGCTACAATACTTGTAACCAATTGGTTACATATGATGAGACGAGATGTTTTTCAAGCCATAGCCGATCCACACCGACGCGCCATTTTAGAACTGTTGGCCCGGCAAAATCTGACGGTGAATGGGGTAGCTGACCATTTTGCCATCAGCCGCCCGGCCGTTTCCAAACATATCAAGATTTTGGCTGAATGTGGGCTGGTGGTGGTGCAGCGTCACGGCCGTGAACGCACCTGCCAGGTTCAGCCGGAAAAGCTCAACGAGGTGACGGATTGGCTGGAGCAATATCGGCAAATGTGGGAGCAGCGGTATGAACGATTAGACGCACTGCTGCAAGAGTTACAAAAAAAGGAGATTGACCATGACCAGCAAGAATAAGACCATGATTACGGCCGAACCCGGCAAACAAGAACTTTTTATCACCAGAGAGTTTGACGCCCCGCGTGAACTGGTATTCCGGGCACACACTGACCCTGACCTGTATGCCCAATGGCTTGGGCCACGCGGGCTGAGCACCACGTTTGAAATTTTTGAGCCGGTCAGCGGCGGCCGTTGGCGTTTTACCCAAAAGGATGCCGAAGGTAACGAATACGCCTTCCACGGTGTGAACCATGAGGTGAAAGCTCCCGAACGTCTGATTGGCACCTTTGAATTTGAAGGGCTGCCGGAAAGTGGGCATGTCGTTTTGGAAACGGCCGTGTTTGAAGAATTGCCCAACGGCCGTACCCGCATCAAAACCCAGTCCGTTTACCAGTCCGTAGCCGACCGGGACGGCATGATCCAGTCTGGCATGGAACAAGGCGTCAATGAAGGGTACGAACGGCTCGACGAGATACTCGAAAAGATGTAATGGCACAGCAAAGATTACGCAGATTACACCGATTTTTACATCGGCGGGATCTGCGTAATCTTTGATCATTCTGACAAGGAAAAATGAAGATGCAAAAAATAGTTCCTTATTTGTGGTTTGATAATCAGGCGGAAGAGGCGGCAAATTTATACGTCTCCCTATTCCCCAACTCCAGCCTGGGCAGCGTCTCGCGGGGGCCGGATGGGGCGGTGTTTATGGTCACGTTCCAGCTTGATGGGCAGCAGTTTATGGCCTTAAACGGCGGCCCACGCTTCCAATTCACGGAGGCGGTGTCTTTTTATGTCAACTGCGGAGACCAGGCAGAGGTGGACCACTTCTGGTACAAATTGACGGCCGATGGCGGCGAAGAGAGTATGTGTGGCTGGTTAAAGGACAAATATGGCCTGTGGTGGCAAATTATCCCCACCATTTTGGGCGAACTCATGCAAGACGAAGATGCAGAGAAGGCCCAACGGGTGATGCAAGCCATGTTACAAATGCAGAAGATTGATATTGCCGCCTTAAAACGGGCTTACGAACAGCCAGGCGATTCCTCAGGATAACAAAACTGCCCATTTAGAAGTTCAACTTCTCCGAAGAAGTTGAACTTCTTCTGTAACTTATTTCATCCGTGTTCCTTGCCTGGAAATAAAGGAGAGATGACGATGACAGATGATAGTCACAACACACAATATCCACCAACCGCCCCAACGCCAAACTCTGATCTGAAGGGCCTCGACAGATTAGTTGGCACATGGAAACAATCAGGGGGCATTGAAGGCAACATCAGCTATGAATGGGCAGAAGGGGGCTTTTTTCTTTTGCAACATGTTGATCTGGTACACGACGGGCACAAAATAAAGGGAATGGAGATTATTGGGCATCCCCACTTATTTGGCGAAGAACCAGGCCCGGACATAAAGTCACGTTTTTACAGTTACCTGGATGGTATGACGTTGGATTATGTGTATGAGATGGACGGGGATATGCTCACGATTTGGGGTGGGGAGCGAGGCTCTCCGGCATATTACCAGGGCCGGTTAAGCGCAGATGGCAACACGCTGACCGGCGGCTGGGTATACCCTGGTGGCGGTGGGTATGAGGCGGTATCCAGCAGGATTCGGTGAACTCTGTCCTGAAAAGAATCAAAGATAATGTAGGGCGATTTTCCAAATCGCCACTCGATTTGGAAAATCGCCCTACAATTCACATCCATCGTGGTGCGCTGCTGCCCATGACAACTCCTGTGTAATCAATCATAGCGGTTGCATGGCTCCCCCCTCACTGCTTCTGTGCTTATGGTTATGGGGTGTAACTGCTGAACACGGCCGTGTTCCCCGCCTCATCAAACGACATCACATCATAGGGCTGGGGGGCCGTGCCGGGTTGTTCCATGCCCGGCGCGCCAATGGGCATTCCGGGAACGGCAATACCTTTGACCGACGGCCGTTCCGCCAATAACTGCTCTAATGCTTCAATCGGCACATGCCCCTCCACCACATAACCACCTACCAGCGAAGTATGGCAAGATTGTAACGCCACCGGAATCTGGTATCGGTTCTTGATTGACGTGACATCCGTAATTTCCTCCACGCGCACCCGGTAGCCGTGTTTTTCCACATCCTCAATCCAACCATCACAACAACCGCAAGTTGGTGACTTGTAAACGGTAATGATCGTTGGGGCATTTTCGGCCACCGATGATGGGGCTGTTGCCGGTGTACAAGCCACCGCTGCCCACCCCAGCCAGACTAAAATCAGAACCAAAAGCGAACGTTTCACGTGCCTTCGCCTTATTTGAATTTGAACCAGGTTGGGCAAAGCATAAGAGAAAGGCAGCCACAGGCTATAGTGATGGATGTCATGGGATCGGCTGCACATTGGCTAAAACGACAAACGGCCGTCTGGGGGACGGCCGTTTGTCATCGTCAAAAAAATGGTAGAGGAAGAGGAAGAAGGGTTGTTGAGTTATACGAGGGCTGGCTCAGGAATGATCAATCCTTCTTTGAATTGAACCAGCAGGGAGCGCAATGTTTTAATTTCGGCTGCGTCAAGCGCCCACAAACCGACGTTGAAATTCTCTTCGGTTTCCACTTCGGCCGCGTCGCGCAGTTGTTGGCCTACGGCCGTGACCGCATACACGCCATCTTGCACCGTCAGCCACCCCTTTTGCAACAGGATTGCCAGGGCTTCGTCGTAGGCGACGGCCGTGTGCCCACGATTGGGCAACTTTTCCACCAGTTCCGCCGTCGTCTGCACGTCACCACGCCAGATCATGGTGAACGCTTCCCAGGCCGGGCCGCTGACCCCATATGCCTTCCAGACGGCGATGTGGGCATCATCCCGGTAGCGCAGCAGGTCGGTCAGATATTGGTCTATGCGCACCATTTCCGGCGCATCCAGGCCGGGATCGGTGCGGCGGCTCACTTTGAGGTTGGTCTTTTCGGCCGGTTCGGCGGCCGTCTCCGTGGCGGCGACCACCCGGTAAAGCAGACGCGCCAGCCGCTCCATCTCCGGTTCGGGGATAGGCAGCAGTTCGGCAATCGCATCCCAGGCAATCTCAAAGAATCGCTCCATACCGTCCCGCCCTTTGGCGGTGAGGGTATACTGCCCGGCCTGCTTTTCGGCCAGGAAACCCCGTTCCGTTGCCCCGGTCAATAGCTGCTGCACCCGGTCAGGATGGGAATAGACAAAGATTTTCTTTTGCAGGGTCACGGCCGTGAGCGGTTCCGGATCCAAACCATAGGCAACGAAGGAGATGAACCAATCACCATCTTCATAGCCTGACTCGCGGACGAACGGCCCGGACACGGGTTGATAATGGGGGCCAATCGCCTGAAAAGCCTCTTGCACACTCGACCATATGGATGCCATCATTTTCTCTCCTTTTGAGGTGTGTGGCTGCCTGTCGGTAGCCACACATTGCCAGGAACCTTTACCCCTCCGGGCAGGGCTCAACCAGTTCAAACGTCACCTGCACACGCACCTGGCGCAAACGGGTGAGTAGTTGCACGCCATTAGCCAGCCGACCACGCCAGTTAGACGGTTGCGGCGGTAAGGTAGGCAATGGCTCTACGGCCGTTGCCTCTCGGATGCGGCGATGATGCAATTCATTCAACATTTCGGCATGGAGCAGATTCATGCTTTTAACTCCTTTGGGCATCACCCTTTTAAGAAGTGGGATAACGCCAACAATGTGTCTTCAATGCGTTCCTCGTTCAAACTGTAACATTTTTGCCCTTCCACCCGGCGCTCGCGCACATAGCCGGTGGCGCTGAGCTGCTGCATGTGGCGCGAGCCGGCCGATTGGCTCAGTTCCAATCGTTGCTGCATATCCTGGGAACAGAGTTCGCCCTCTTCCTTCAGCAGTTGCAGGATGCGCAGCCGGGTATCATCGGCCAGGGCACTCAGGCGCACCAGCAGTTCCGAGCGGCTCAGGTCAGGTGCATCCACCGTCGAGCCTTGAGGCAGCCGCGCCCCAAACAAGAGCCAAAGGGTACTGTCGGCGGCAAAAGTGCTGACATATGGCCCAATGTGCGGCGAGGGCACAAAGATGAACTGCGAGTAGCTGCCCCGATCGGTGTACTTGTGCCACCATTCAGGAATGTCGGTGCCAACAATGGTCTGAGCTGCTTCCAGCACAGTCATACCGCTGAAATCAAGCTGGCTAAATGCCTGGGCGCTGCTTTGCAGCAACGGCCGTGTCCGTTCCCACTCCTCTTGCAGCACCAGATACCACATCTGCCGCAAATGACCGACGAGCACCGCCTGCATTTCGGGCGGGTTTTGCAGCAAGTGGTACGCCTCTGTCTCTATTTGCACATGGACGTGATCTTCCGAGAAGCGGGCATAGAGATAATCCAGATAACTGCCTACCGTCGCCAGTGTGGCTTCCATGTTAAAAGGTTGCCCGGTCCTTTCTAAAGATGGCTTCATCTGCTCATAGGTGTCGAAAAGGCGTTGGCGCAGCACCAGCGGGTCTTCCTGTTCCATGTAATTCAGGTAAGCCGGAAAACCAGACCAGCTTCGGTGAGGCGAGACGGCATAGAAAAAGCCCTCCATGACGAGCATATTGGTGTGTCGCTGTTCCGGTGTCAGGGAAACGGCCGTGCGTTCCACCCATTCATGCACGCCGGGCATCTTTTCGCGCCGGTTGAGCAGCACCAGACTGTTGAGCATCGTGTGGGCCGGTTCGACGGCAACACGAACGGCCGTTTGGGTTAAAGGGTTGGCTAAATCGGTGACGGGCATTTCCAGATTCCTTTATTCTTATTACCCTATTTTGCGAGTTATGCGGTAAACCGGGTAAGTTGCATACATGATAAACGATCCCCACCGTTTTGTCAACCCCCCCACAGACCCGAAGGGTTTTCAAAACCCTTCGGGTCTCCACCTATGCCACATATCTCCGGTTGTGTTACAATCGCCCCACTCCACAAATCTATACCCAATAAGGCAGGCCATGACCCAAGTACACCAACTGTATCAACTGCAAGAAACCGACCTGGAAATACGCGACAAAAAGCAACGGTTGGGCGAAGTGCTGCAAACGTTGAAAGGCCCCCCCTGGTTGCTTAAGTCCAGAGCGGCTCTGGAGACGGCCGTGACCCAAGTCAACACTTTGCAAAGCCGGCGCAACACGCTTAACCTGGAGCTACAAAGCCTGCGCACCAAAGCCAAAAACTCAGAAACCCGCCTCTACTCCGGCAAAGTGGTCAACACCAAAGAAATGGCTGACTTGCAGCATGAAATTGAATCGCTCAACCAGCGCGCCGCCGGGCTGGAAGATGAGATGTTGGAACTGATGCTGCTGCTGGAAGAAGCAGAAGCGGAAAGGAACGAAGCGGCAACGGTGGCCGCCAAAGCGGAAGAACGATGGCAAAAAGAGTCTGTTGATCTGGAAAAAGAGAAAACGGATTTAGCCATGCGGCTGAACCGGCTGCTGCAACGGCGGCAGGAACAGGCCAGTGTCGTAGACGCCGCCTTGTTGAAAGAGTATGAACAGCTGGCGAAGAAAAAGGGGGGCACGGCCGTCACCCGCATTCGGGTAGACATGTGCCTGGGCTGCCGCATGACCGTCTCCGCCAACAACATCAAGCAGGCCAGAGAAGGGAAAAAGGCCTACTGCGGCAGCTGCGGCCGGATTATCTATCCGTATGATTGATGGAGATTAGCGTGATTCGAGGTAGGCGAACACGGCCGTCGCCCAACCCCGTTTCCCAATCACCACCGCCCCAATCCCAACAGGCATTCACCAACGCCGGTTCTTGTTGCAAAAGTTCCTGCACCCGGTTCAGGTCGCCGTGCGCATTGCCCACAAATTCCTGCACCAACGCACTGTCCAATCCTGGTTCTCTGTCCATTTTGACCCCATTGGCGGTCTAATACCTGACAGGTCTCAAAAGACCTGTCAGGTTTAGTTCCGCAATATATCCTCAATCTGCTGCAATTCGTCGGCCGTAAACGACAGATGGTTCAGCACACCCACAATATCATCAATCTGCTCAGGGCGGCTGGCACCAAGCAGGGCAGAGGTCACGGCCGTTTGCCGCAACACCCAGGCCACCGCCAACTGCGCCATCGTCTGCCCACGTGATTGAGCTATCTCGTTCAGACGGCGCACCTTGTCCACCGTTTCGGGCGTGATGTGGCTCTCATTCAGGAAGACGCCAGAACGTTTCACCCGCGAATCATCCGGGATGCCGCGCAGATATTTGTCCGTCAACAAACCCTGCGCCAGCGAGGAAAAGACAATACAACCGATTCCCTCATCGGTCAGGGTGTCCAGAAGGCCGTCAGCCTCCACCCAGCGGTTGAACAGGCTGTAGGATGGCTGGTGGATGAGGCAGGGGGTGCCCAATTCACGCAGGATGTGGGCGGCGCGGCGGGTCTGTTCGCTATTGTAGGAGGAGATGCCCACATACAGGGCACGGCCGCTACGCACGGCATAGTCAAGTGCCCCCATCGTCTCTTCCAGCGGGGTGTCCGGGTCAAAACGGTGGCTGTAAAAGATGTCCACATACGCCAGCCCCATGCGTTTCAGGCTTTGGTCGAGGCTGGCGATCAGGTATTTGCGTGATCCCCATTCACCGTAAGGGCCGGGCCACATGTCGTAACCGGCTTTGGTGGAGATGATGAGTTCGTCGCGGTAGGGGGCCAAATCCTGGCGCATGATCTGGCCGAAGGTTTCTTCGGCGGAGCCGGGCGGGGGGCCGTAATTGTTGGCTAAATCAAAGTGAGTGATGCCCAGATCAAAGGCGCGGCGGAGCATGGCACGGCCGTTGGCCAGCGTGTCTACGCCGCCAAAATTGTGCCACAGCCCTAAGGAGATAAGCGGTAATTTCAGCCCACTACGGCCGCACCGCTTATATTGCATCGTATCGTATCGCGTTTCAGCTGGTTGGTAGGTCATAATTCTCCAAAATGGTGTTTTGGTGTTTTAGTGTTTTGGTGTTTTGGTGTTTTGGTTTTGGGGAACTTGAATACTTTAACAC
>CAZOPF010000142.1:0-12015 GCA_964581605.1 uncultured Ardenticatenaceae bacterium | reverse complement strand
CTGTTTATCACCATTGCCTTCTTCGCTTACCAACTCGTAATTGGGTAATTAAGTAATTGCGTAGTTACCCAATTACCCAATTACCTTCTTCAAGATGTTATTCGGCACCTTCTCTCTCGCCATTGGTTTACTCCTCCTGGCCCTGGCCTTAGGGCTGTGGCTCTGGTCGCGCAACCTGGAGGAGGAGGCCGGTTTGCCGGATGGCAACGTCATCTACACCGACGCCGGGAGCGCCTGGTTCAGCAACAACGACGCCCTGGTTTCGCCCCATTTACGGCTGACCGGCAAACCAGATTATCTGGTAGAAGAGCCAGACGGCATGATTGTGCCGGTAGAATTGAAGTCCAGCATGGCCCCAAAAGAACCCCATGAAGGTCACATCCTGCAATTGGCCGCTTACTGCCTGTTGGTGGAAGAAAATTATGGCCTTCGCCCGGCATATGGCATTATCCAGTATCGGGACAAGTCGTTTGCAGTGGATTACACGGCCGAACTGGAAGACGATTTGCTCGACCTGCTGGCTGATATGCGCGCCGACCTCTTTGCCCCCGATGTAAACCGTGACCACACCGACTGGAACCGCTGTGCCCGCTGCGGCGTGCGCGGGGAGTGTGTGCAGCGGTTAGGGTGAGTAGAAAGTGAGCAGTTGGCAGTAGGCAGTGAGCAGTATGCCCTTCCGCTCATTGCTCACTGCTCACTGTTTACTGCTTACTGTTTGCCAATTCCGGGGTATAATCCCCTCCATCCTATATCTTTGGAGGGCAGTGTGACCACCATACAACGGGCGAAGGGGATGCAAGACGTTCTCCCCGCTGATCGCCGCTATTGGGATTTAGTGATTGACACGGCCGTGACCCTGGCTAACCGGTACGGCTTCCAACGCATAGATTTACCCATTCTGGAATACACCGAACTGTATCACCGGGGGGTGGGTGACGCCTCTGACTTTTTCGTTAAAAAAGAGACATACGAAGTAGACGAGTCTGAAGGAGTGAGCCTGACGCTGCGGCCCGAATTTACGGCCGGATTTATGCGCGCCTACATTCAAAATGGCATGGCCAGCTGGCCGCAGCCGGTGAAGCTCTATACCATTGGCCCCGCCTTCCGCCGCGAACGGCAGCAGGCCGGCCGTTACCGCCAGCACAGCCAGTTCAACTGCGAAATTTTGGGCGAAATTGACCCCGCCGCCGACCTGGAAGTGATGCTGTTAGCTATGCACCTGTACCGGGCATTGGGATACAAAGGTTTAACCTTCCAGTTGAACAGCACTGGCTGCCCCACCTGTAAACCGGTCTACGTGGACGCGCTGCGAACATACCTGAGAGATTATCTGCCCAAACTGGCGCCCATTGACCAGGAACGGCTGCGGCGCAACCCGCTGCGCATTCTGGACAGCAAAGAGCCGGGCATGGAGGAACTGCTGGCCGACGCGCCGCACATCATGGATTACCTGTGTGATGATTGCGAAGACCACTTTAACGAACTGCGTGGGCTGTTGGACGACCTGGATCAGAGCTACACCATCAACTTCCGGCTGGTGCGGGGGATTGATTATTACACCAAGACGGTGTTTGAGGTGTGGGCGGAAGGGATTGGGGCACAGGCGGCCGTATGCGGCGGCGGGCGGTATGATGGGCTGGCGGAAAGCATCGGCGGGCCAAGCACACCCGGCGTTGGTTTTGGCAGTGGCATTGAGCGCATCATTCTCGGTTTGCAGGAGGCGGGCATTGAGCCGCCAACCATTCCAGAGCCGGAGATTTTGGTAGCCCATTTTGGCGGGGCAACGAAGACAACGGCCGTACAACTGGCATTTCGTCTACGCGCGGCGGGCATCGGGGCGCGGTTGGCCTTTGCCCGCGAACGGCGCAGCCTGAAAAGCCAGATGCGCGAAGCCAACAAACACAATATCAAGACCGTCCTCATCCTGGGCGAAGAAGAAGTGGCGCAAGGAGTGGTGGTAGTACGGCCGTTAGACGGCGGCGAGCAGCAGTCCATTCCCCTCGATGAGGTCATTGAAAGAATTGTGAATTAGTAATCTAGTGATCTAGTGATCTAGTGATCTAGTGAATTAGTGTTTTTGTGGTTTTGTGTTCAGGTGGCACTCAAACACCCAAACACTCAAACACCAAAACACCCAAACACCAAAACACTCAAACACTCAAACACTCAAACACCCAAACACTCAAACACCCAAACACTCAAACACCTCTATGCACACCATCGGCATCCTCCACCACCCCCGAATTCCAGCGTCACGGCCGTTGGCCGACGAAGTGTATAGCTGGCTGGCCAGCCAGGGGGTACGCGCCTGGATTTCCTCCACCTGGGATATGGCCGAGATACGGCCGGAGTTGGCGGAGAGTGAACTGCTGGTGGTGTTGGGTGGGGATGGCTCGCTGTTGCAGGCGGCGCGTATTTCTACGGCCTGTGATGTGCCCTTGTTTGGCATCAATCTGGGCAAGGTGGGTTTTCTGAGCGAGGCGCAGCCCAACGAGTGGCCGGATAAGTTGGCGCGGGTGCTGGTGGGTGACTTCTGGATTGAAAA
This sequence comes from uncultured Ardenticatenaceae bacterium, assembly GCA_964581605.1. Taxonomy (GTDB): domain Bacteria; phylum Chloroflexota; class Anaerolineae; order Promineifilales; family Promineifilaceae; genus CAADGU01. The sequence goes on along the minus strand of CAZOPF010000142.1, from coordinate 9,470 downwards.
GCGGTTGATGTTGAGCGCGGTGTTGGAGCGGGACGGCCGTGTCATTCAAACCTTCACCGCCCTCAATGATGTGGTGGTGGGGCGTGGGGCGCAGGCGCGGGTGGTGCAGTTTCACTTGTCGGTGGATGGTGACCTGGTGACGACCTATGCCGCCGACGCCATGATTGTGGCTACCCCCACCGGCTCCACGGCGTATGCGATGGCCGCAGGTGGCCCGCTGCTGCCGCCGCAGTTGCAAAACCTGGTTGTTGTGCCCGTCGCCGCCCATCTCACCTTTAACCGGGCGCTGATTTTGCATGAAACGGCCGTCATCGCCATCAAAATCAACCTAGATCATGAGGCATACATTACGCCCGATGGACAACATGGCATTGTGGCCCAAAATGATGATGTGGTCATCATTAAACGAGATGCCAACTTTTGTACATTTGCCCGCGTGGAAAGTGCGGGTTATTTTTATCGCCGCCTGATGGCCCGGCTGGGGCATATGCGGCAGGAGTAGGGGCGTATAGCCATACGCCCCTACTCAATGGGAAATTTATGGAGATCAATCAACCCAGAATTCGCTCGCTGATGCGGCAGGCGACTAAAGTGGAAGAGGCTGGCAAGCGGTCGGCGGCGGAGCAGCTGTACCGGCAAATTGTGGAAGAAGCGCCAGACACGGCCGTAGCCTGGTTGGGGCTGGCGCGGATGACGAGCGATCCGGTTGTGCAGGCAGATGCTTATGAGCGGGTCTTAGAATTAGAGCCGGAGAATAAAGAAGCGCAAGTGGGGCTGGCCGATTTGCGCGGCGAGCCGGTGCCGGATGCCTGGCGCAAGGAAGCGGAAGCGGCGCGGCTGCCAGAACCGGAACCAATGCTGGTTGTGAAGAAAGAAGTGGCTGCCGCTGCGGCGACGGCCGTCGCCACCCCCCCCGCTGACGGCCACATCGAAACCTACGAATTCACCTGCTACCGCCACCCTGACCGGGGCACATCGTTACGGTGCTACAACTGTCACAATCCCATTTGCGTGAGCTGCTCCAACAAAACTTCCGTTGGCTACCTCTGCCCGGATTGCAAACGGGATTTGGAAGACAAATTCTTCAACGCCAAAACCACCGATTACCTGATTGCCGCCCTGGTTTCTTTGCCGCTCAGCCTGATTGCCGGGTATCTGGTCTGGCTGCTGGGTGGTGGCATCTTCTTCATTTTTATTATGGTGTTTATTGGCGGGGCTGTGGGCGGCCTGATTGGCAAGCTGACTAAAAAGGCGATTGGCGGGCGGCGCGGCCGTTACATACCCCATCTGGTGGTGGCGATGATGGCGGTGGGGGTGATATTGCCTGGCCTGCCCCAGTTGCTGGCGGTGATGGGTGGCGGCGGGGCGTTGTTCGCCTTCATTACGCCGGCGGTTTACCTCTTTGTGGCTGGTGGCTCGGCGTTTTATTGGATGAAATGAGTATATGCTTACCGAACTTTCTATTCGCAATTTTGCCATTATTGACGAACTGACCATCTCTTTCCAAAACGGTTTTCATGTGCTGACCGGGGAGACGGGGGCCGGTAAATCTATCATTCTGGATGCCGTCATGCTGGTGTTGGGCGGCCGCGCGGACACGATGATGGTGCGGGCAGGTGCGCCGGAGGCTTATGTGGAAGCCGCTTTTACGCTGACGCCGCAGTTGCACACGGCCGTTGCCCCCGCCTTGGAAGCGGAAGGGCTGGACGATGAACATGGCAATACCCTGGTGCTGGCGCGGGAGATTCGCAGCAACGGCCGTAACATTTGCCGGGTGAACGGCCGTACCGTCAACCTGGCCATCTTGCGGGACATTGCCGAACCGCTCATTGACATTCATGGGCAGGGTGAACACCTCAGCCTGCTGCGCCCCAAATCCCACCTGCCGCTGCTGGACAACTACGCCCGGCTGGAAGAGGAACGCAAAACGTTAGGCCGCGAAGTGGCTGCCCTGCAAAAAATCCGCTCTGAACTGGCCGATCTGCGCCAGAATGAAAAAGCCCTCGCCCAACGCGCCGACATGCTGCAATACCAGATTGAAGAGATCGGCGCGGCCAAACTGGCGCCCGGCGAAGAAGAAGAATTACGCGCCGAACGCACCCGGCTGGCCAACGCCGAACAGTTGATGCGGGCGGCGACGGAAGCGGTGGCGCTGCTGACCGGTATGGATGATGAAATGCGCTCGGCGGCCGATTTGCTGGGGCAGGCGGAACGCGCCCTGGTGCAGCTGACGCGCTACGATGATACGCAGTCACCCCGGCTGGAAACATTACAAGGGTTACTTTTCCAACTGAGCGAGCTGTCGTCTGATTTGCAGAGTTATCTGGATGGGCTGGAATTTAACCCCAAGCGTCTCGATTTTTTGGAGGAGCGGCTGGAACTGATTGCCAGTCTGAAGCGCAAATATGGGGAGAGCATCGAGGATATTTTGGCGCTGCGGGAAAAGGCGATAACGGAATTGACCTACATCAACAACAGCGAGTCGCGTATTGCTGAACTGGAGCTGGAGCAGGAAAAGTATCTGCGGCGGGTGGGGGAGATGGCGGCTAAACTATCGCAAAAACGGCAGGCGGCGGCAGGCAAGCTGGCCACGGCCGTCATCACCCAACTGGCCGACCTGAACATGGAGGGGGCGCAGTTTAGCGTTCACTTCACCACCGAACCACAGGCGGACGGGGTGTATGTGGGCGAGCAGCGGCTGGCCTTTGACCAGACGGGCATTGACCGGGCCGAGTTTCTCATCTCCACCAATCCCGGCGAGCCGCTGAAGCCGATGGCCAGGGTGGCCTCTGGCGGTGAGACGGCGCGGCTGATGCTGGCGCTGAAAACGGCGCTGGCGGAGGTAGACGCCACACCGACGCTGATCTTTGACGAGATTGACCAGGGCATTGGCGGCCGTATTGGGGATGTGGTGGGGCGCAAATTGTGGGGATTGACGGCCGTGGCCAACCATCAGGTCATTGTCGTCACCCATTTGCCGCAGTTGGCCGGGTATGGGGATGTGCATTTTCATGTGAGCAAACAGGTGCATGACGGCCGTACCCTGACCCATGTGGAGAGTTTGAACCGGGACGGCCGTGTGCGGGAACTGGCGGCTATGTTGGGCACTCGTGGCGAACATGCTACCGGCGGCGCGGAATCCATCTTGCAGCAGGCGGCGGCCGTAAAGGGAAAAATACGGTAGGCGTGTAAATGTCCAATTATTCCATGAGAAAGCTTTTAAGCAGGTCAGCCATCACCTCTGGCTGCTCAATGCAAGGCAGGTGAGCGGCATGGGGGATCAGGTGAAAACGGCCGTTTATTAACATCTGCGCCAATTCTTGCCCCAAATCTGGGGGTGTAGCCACATCTTCCGCGCCACACAATACCAGGGCAGGCGCGGTGATCGCCCGTGCTGCCGGGCGTAGATCGGCGTCACGGATGGCGGCGCAGGCAGCCACGTACCCAGGCAAAGGGGTGCGGGTGAGCATATTGGTATAGCCCTGGTAAGCGGCAGGTTGGGCGGCCGCAAATGTGGGAGAAAGCCAACGGCTGATGATGTTTGCCCCCAGATGGGTGAAACCATCGGCTTGTAAACCGGCGATACGGTCATTCCAGAAGTTGCTCGTGCCGATTACCGCGCCGGTATCACACAAGACCAGTTTGGAAACCCGCGCTGGATAACGAGCAGCCAGGCTCAGCGCAATGAGGCCGCCAATGGAAATGCCAACGGGCGCGGCCGTCTTCACCCCTAAATAATCCAGCAACCCGGCCGCATCATCTGCCATCTGGCTGATGGTATAGGGGCCGGGGGGGCAGTCGGACAGGCCATGCCCGCGTTTATCCGCACGAATAATAAAAAAGTGGTCGGCCAGATGGGTTACTACGCCATCCCAGATGCGTAAATCACTGCCCAACGAGTTGAGAAATAGCAGAGCAGGGTTTGTAGCCCGGCCGTCTAGCCGGTAATGAACGGTTGTGTGATTGATGGTGGTAAAAGGCATAACAAGCTCCAATTTTGCAAATAGTAAGGGATGTGAATAGGTTGCTTTCAAAGTATGCTGACGAGGATTACCATTGTCCGCATTGTCGCCAGGGTAGTCAAATTTGCTTTGGTAGCCACCTCTCGAAATGGCTGTAACAACCACCATGAACCTTTGGTTTTTGCCCCGGAATTTTGTATAATCCGCCGCGCCTGACGAGAAAGGCCCCGTAGCTCAACTGGCAGAGCAGGGCACTCTTAATGCCGAGGTTGAAGGTTCGAGTCCTTCCGGGGTCATGCACCGAGCCGCTCCAAGCTGTGGGGCGGTTTTTTTATACCTGAGATTAGGCAATGTCTTTACTTTTTTGCCATGACGACAACGGATAAAGAATTGAACGGATTCCCCTCTGGAAAATTATCCTTTTATTTCTCTATCCGTTGTAGCCTTACGAAAGTGGCGAAAACTTGGTGACACTAACGAGATTAGAGATTGGAGATTACGTCAGTCCCAATCTCTAATCTCCAATCTCCAATCTTTCATGGCGCTAAATATTGTTCTGACTGGTTTCATGGGAACAGGCAAAACAACAGTCGGGCGGCTGCTGGCAGAGCGGTTGGGGTTTGGGTTTGTGGATACGGATGAACTGGTTGTGCAGCGCGACGGCCGTACCATCCCCACCATCTTTGCCGAAGAAGGCGAGGCCTATTTCCGCGGGTTGGAAACGGCCGTAGCCCTGGAATTATCCACCCAATCTAACCTGGTGATTGCTACCGGTGGCCGGTTGATGCTCGACCCGGTTAACGCGGCCGCGCTGGAAAAAAACGGCCGTGTCTTTTGTCTGACCGCTTCCCCAGAGGAGATTCTGGCACGGGTAGGTGGTGGTGGACGGCCGTTGCTCAACGTGCCCGACCCGGCGGCGCGCATACGGGGATTGTTGGCGGAACGGGCGGCGGGGTACGGCCGTTATCCGCAAATTAACACGACCGGCAAAACGGCGGACGAAGTGGTTTGGGAGATAGAGCGGATGATCCACGAAGGGTGCAAAGGGTAAAATGACACGGCCGTGTCCCTTTTGCCCACCCTGGTTGAATGAGGCCGAAATCGTTTTAGAACACGGTTCATGCCTGTTTCTGCAACAGCCGCAGACCGTTTTGATCGGCTCCGGGCTGATCATCCCCAAACAGCACCGGGAGACGGTTTTTGATTTGACGGCCGTTGAATGGCAGGACACCTACACCTTGTTACAGCGCGTGAAAAATTGGCTGGATGCGCAATTCGCACCTGATGGTTACAACGTCGGCTGGAATGTCAGTGCGGTGGGCGGACAGGAAGTCTTCCATGCCCATCTGCACGTCATTCCTCGCTACGGCGATGAGCCGTTGGCCGGGAAGGGCATCCGCTACTGGTTGAAGCAGGAAACCAACAAGAGAATAGGTGGAGACTACAACGGATAGGGAAGACAACGGATTACCCGACTGAACTATCCGTTTATTTCTAAATCCGTTGTCGTCATTTGTAAAGATGAAAACCAACTGGTTGGACGATGCCAGAGAAAGCGACCCTCTGTCCGCATCTCATCTCGAACCTGATACCAGCCACCTGCCACCTGCCACTTGCAACCAAAACCAACGCCCATTTCATTGCCACTTTCCCCCCTGTGCGGGTATGATTAGCCATCATGCCACTGAATCCATATATTGCCGGCAATCCTATAAGCGGTGATGATGGGTTTTACGGCCGTGAAGACATCTTCCGCGACGTAAACCAGGTACTCAGCCATCGCCAACAAAACGCCATCGTCCTCTACGGGCAGCGGCGGATTGGTAAAACCTCCGTTCTGCTGCAATTGGAGCGGCGGCTGGCTGATGGCGGCCGTTACACCCCCGTTTATTTTGATTTGATGGACAAGGCCGGTAAACCACTCACGGCCGTCTTGTGGGAGCTGACGCAGCGCATTTGCCTGACGCTTCATTTACCGCTGCCAGACCGGCCGCTGTTTGACCACGAAGGCGTCTATTTCCGCGACACCTTCCTGCCGCAGGCCGCCGCGCAGGCGGCTGCCGGTGGCCTGGTGCTGCTCTTTGACGAATTTGACGTGCTGGACAGCCCTACCCAGGAGCAGGCCGGGGCCGCCTTTTTCCCCTATCTGCGTAGCTGGATGTCCCAGGCGGCCAAAGTGCAGTTTGTTTTTGTCATCGGCCGTCGCCCCGAAGATTTGTCCACCAACACCATGTCCGCCTTCAAAAATGTCAAGGCCAGCCGCGTGGCGCTGCTGGCGCAAAAAGATGCGGAGATGGTCATCCGGCTGGCCGAGAAAAATGGCAGTTTGCAATGGCCGGATGAAGCAGTAGCCGCCGTGTGGAACTGGTCACAAGGACATCCATACGTCATCCAACTCTTGTGTGAAACCATCTGGAACCAGGCCCACGAAGAGGAAGAAGCGGCCGATGAACCCCCCATCGTGACCCCGGCCCTGGTGGAAGTGGCCTTAGACCCGGCCCTGGTGGCAGGGGCCAACGCTTTTGTCTGGTTATGGGAGGGGCTGCCTCCGGCCGAGCGGGTGATCCTGGCCGCCATTGCCGAAGCGGACAAGGAACTGATTACCGGTGATGATCTGGTGGAGATATTAAACCGCAGCGGCGTGCGCCTGATCGTCAGCCAGTTAAACGTGGCCCCACAAATGTTGGTCGAATGGGGGCTGTTGCAGCGCCAGGATGAAAGTTTCAAAGTCATGGTGCCCCTGCTGCGCCGTTGGGTGAAACAAAATCGGCCCTTGATGCGTGTCAAAGATGAACTGGATCGGCTGGACCCATTGGCCGACCGCCTATACAAGACTGGCGAAGATTTCTATGCCCAGGGCAATCTAACGGAAGCGAAATATCAATTGCAGCGGGCATTGGAGATTAACCCCAACCACTTAAAGGCGCGGCTGTTGTTGGGGCAAATCTTCTTTGAGGAAAAAGAACTGGATGCAGCCGTATCCGTTTTAGAAGAGGCGTACCGGTATGATGAGCGGGCGGCGCGGGCCGACCTGGTGCGGGCGCTGCTGGCGCAGGCCGAAAAAGAGCCAAAAGAAGCCGAACAATTGGCCCTCTATGAACGCATCTTGCAAATAGACCGGCAGCAGCCAATGGCCCTGGAGCGGCAGCAGGCCATCCTGGCCGCCCGGCGTAAACAGGAGATTGCCCGCCAGCTCAGCCGTGCCGACAGGCTGGAAGGGGAAGAGCGGTGGCCGGAAGTGGTGACCATTTACCAGGATATGCTGGCGGAGGTAGAAGAGCCGGAGTGGCAGGCCCGCCTGGCCCACGCCGAAAAGGAGGCCGCCTGGCAGCAAAAATATACCCAGGCGTTAGGGGCGCAGGGAACGGGCGACCGGGCCACCGCCCAACAATTGCTGGCCGAAATCATTGCCGAAAAACCAGATTATAAAGAGGCGGCTCGCTATTTATTGCTGGCTACCAAAGCCGTAGACGCCGCGAGTTTACAAACAAAGGAGCGTGAGCAGAGCGCCCAATTGACTGCTCTGACACAGGAGCGGGACGCTCTGGCGCAGCAAAACGCCGATTTGCAGGCAAAAATTGCAAAGGTGGAGTCCTGGCGGCGGTTGCTGCTGGTGGGCGGCTTTTTCTTGTTGCTGGGCTTGCTGTTGGGTGGCAGCGGCGGCTGGCTGGCAGGGCTGCGCAGTGCGCCAACCGCCACGCCGGCGCCTGTGACGGTTGTGGTGACGGCTACACCATCCATAACCCCTTCGGTAACTCCAGCGCCGCCCACGATGACGCCCACCAGTACAAGCACACAAAGAGCGGGTATTGCGGAAACGCCTGCACCATCTGAAACCTCGGATCCTTTTATCCTGCCCATTGAGGCGACGTTGGGCATGACCTGGACACGGCCGACAGATGGCATGGAGATGGTGTTTGTGCCCGGCGGCCGCTTTACGATGGGCAGCGACCCGGAGGTGGACACCGATGCTGACAGTGATGAACAGCCACAGCATGGGGTAACATTGGATCCGTTTTGGATTGACCGTAAAGAAGTGAGCAATGCCCAATTTGCCACCTTTTTGAACGAGATGGGTAACCAGACCGAAGGGGGCGTTACCTGGCTGGATGCGGCCGATACCGACGCCCGCATTGAACAGGTAGACGGCGCCTTTCGGCCGCAGGCCGGCTTTGCCGACCACCCGGTAACGGAAGTCAGCTGGTTTGGGGCGCAGGCGTACTGCGCCTGGGCCGGTGGTGAAGCCATAACCGCCACGCTGCCCACCGAAGCCCAATGGGAATATGCCGCCCGCGGCCCCGAAGAGTTCATTTATCCCTGGGGTAATGAATTTGATGGCGAAAAAGTGAACTTTTGTGATGTCAACTGCTCATTTAGCCACAGTGATACGGATTGGGATGATGGCTTTGCCCTGACTGCGCCTGTAGGTAGTTATCCTGACGGGGACAGTTGGGTGGGCGCGTTGGATATGGCCGGGAATGTGTGGGAATGGACGGCCGATTGGTATAATTCCGACTATTATGAAAACGCACCCGACGAAAACCCCACCGGCCCTGCAGAAGGGACAAGCAGAGTGCTGCGCGGCGGCAGTTGGAACTTCACTCAGCCGTTTGTGCGGGCGGCGTCCCGCGACGTCCACGTCCCGGATGATTCGAGCAACAATCTCGGTTTTCGGTGTGTCGCGCCCCCAGGCTAGGTCTTCCGGTCTTCTGTTTTCTGGTTTTCTGTGGGGGGAGTTTGAGGGGGGCTTCCCCCCTCAATCCGGTGCAAGTGGCGCAGTGAGAAACCGGCCACAGCAAGTAAGATGAAAACATATAAAAATCTGTACCCACGCATCCATACGTTTACCAACCTCTACCAGGCTTATCTGCAGGCCCGGCGAGGAAAACGTACCCGTGCCGTTGTGGCCGATTTTGAGATGCAGGCAGAATTGGAACTGATTGACCTGGCCGACGAGTTGCAGCAGCAAAGCTATCAGCCTGGCCCCTATCGCAACTTTTACATTTACGAACCTAAAAAACGACTCATCAGTGCCGCCCCTTTCCGTGATCGTGTGGTGCATCATGCCCTCTGCCAGATCATTGAACCCATTTGGGAAACCCGCTTTTTTGATACCAGCTATGCCTGTCGTGTGGGTAAAGGCACACACAAAGCGTTGGCTAAAGCCCATCAGTGGGTGAAGCAATACCACTATGCCTTTCATGGCGATATTGTCAAATACTTTCCCAGTATTGACCACCCTATTTTGCGTGGTTTGCTGCATCATCATCTGGCCGATTCCCAGGTGATGTGGTTAATAGAGGCCATTCTGGAAAATGGCGTTGGTGTTCAGGCAGAAGAAACACCGTATCATCTTTTTCCAGGTGATGATCTTTTTGCCCTGGCGCGGCCGCGGGGGCTGCCCATTGGCAACCTTACCAGCCAGTTTTGGGCCAATGTCTATTTGCATGAATTGGACAGTTTTGTGAAACATGAATTGCACTGCCCTGCTTATTTGCGCTATATGGA
>CAZOPF010000141.1:9689-12136 GCA_964581605.1 uncultured Ardenticatenaceae bacterium | reverse complement strand
CAAACACCCAAACACCCAAACACCCAAACACTCAATCACTCAAACACTTTATCACTCAAACACTTTATCACTTAATATCAGAGAGGTACACATCCATGAAAATTCTTGTTACCGGCGGGGCCGGGTATATTGGCAGTATTGCGGTGGAATGTTTGATCAAGGCGGGTGAAGAAGTGGTGGTCTTTGACAATCTGTATCAGGGACACCGGGAAGCCGTCCACCCAGATGCACTGTTTGTAGAGGGGGATCTGGCGGACAAGACGGCCGTCGAAACCACCATCGCCACCCACAAACCGGACGGCATTATGCACTTTGCTTCTTACACACTGGTGGGCGAATCAATGGAACGGCCGTTTCTCTACCTGCGCGACAACATCGTCAACGGCCTCAACCTGCTGGAAAGTGCCGTGCAGCATGGCGTGAAGGGGTTCATTCTCTCCTCCACCGCCAACCTGTTTGACGACCCCGAACGCATGCCCATAGATGAAAACGAACGCATTGTGCCCGGCAGCCCCTACGGGGAATCCAAAAATATCATCGAACGTTATCTGTATTGGATGGATCGGCTGTATGGGATGCGCTACACCTGCCTGCGTTACTTCAATGCCTGCGGCGCCACCGAAGAGCGCGGCGAAGACCATGACCCAGAGACACACCTTATTCCCTTAGTGCTGGAAGTGGCCTTAGGAAAGCGCGAAAAAATCACCGTTTTTGGCGATGATTACAACACGCCGGACGGCTCCTGCGTGCGTGATTACATCCACGTAGTTGATCTGGCTGAAGCACACATTTTAGCCATGCGTGCTCTGCTGAATGGGGGGCCAAGCGGCAAATATAATCTGGGCAACGGCCGTGGCTACAGCGTCAAAGATGTCATCCAGACCGCCCGCGACGTGACCGGACATCCCATTCCCGCCGTCATTGGCCCGCGCCGCCCCGGCGACCCCGCCGTGCTGATCGCCAGCAGCGAAAGCATCAACCACGATTTGGGCTGGCAGCCCCGCTACGCCAATCTACGCACCATCATCGAAACCGCCTGGAACTGGCACGTGGCGCACCCAAATGGATATGGCAAATAGGATGGGTTTGTTTTGTCAAAGTGGGGTAACGTATAATCGTTGTATGAATTTTGTTTGCCTGAATGCCACGTGAGAAGTTTGAATCCCGGCAAAGGGGCAAAGGGTTTTTACGCGCAGGAGTTTTTACATGTCCAAAATTTACAGGCACCGTAACAACGCCCCTGATAGTTATGTTGGTAAGATTGATCCTGATAACGGCCGTGTGTATAGCGAGCATTTTGGCCCTGACACCTATATTGGCCGGGTGGATTATGGGAACGGTGAAGTTCATGCCCACAGGAGTGGCCCTGATAAATACGTCGGCCGTGTTGACGGCGACGGCCATATTTATGCGCATCAGTTTGGCCCGGATGATTATGCTGCCAGTGTAACGGCCGAAGGCAAAATTTACCGGCATGTACGCATGGGGCGTGATGAGTATGTAGGGTTCGTGGAAAACATGCACCATCCGGTAGAAGCGGCGGCCGCATGGTTCTTCTTTTTTGTTCCCCTGCCCGATCAAGCTGACGAGCCGTCAGGTGAGGGTGGATAAGAAAGCGGTTAATCGGCTGGCTGAACGGCGGGGGAGCTACGGCCGTTGGCTCTGGCTGTTGCTGGTGGTGGTAGCAATGGGGGTTTATACCCTTACCGACGCCCCGTCCGCAGCACATAGCCATCTGTTGAATGGGGCTGATTGGATGGGAGCCGCGCTTTGTCACCGCATAACAGAGCGCTCGTTTATGATTAACGGCCGTCAATTCCCTTTATGTGCCCGGTGTACCGGCATGTATCTGGGTGTTTTTCTGGTGCTGCTGACGCTGCTGCTGGCCGGCCGGGCGCGTTGGAGTGAACTGCCGCGCTGGCCCATTTTGCTCACGCTTCTGGCCTTTATTGGCATTATGGGCATTGATGGGGTGAACTCGTACACGCACTTTTTCCCCGACTTCCCACACGTGTATGAGCCGCGCAACTGGCTGCGGCTGGTAACGGGTATGGGCGCGGGGCTGGCGATGGGGCTGTTTTTGTTCCCGGTGCTGGCGCAAACGCTGTGGGCGGAAAGTGAATGGCGACCGGCCATTGGCTCTTTTCGGGAGTTGGCGGGGCTGCTATTGGTGGCGGGCACGGCCGTTTTGCTCGTTTTGAGCAACCAGCCCACGGTGCTGTACGTACTGGCTTTAGCCAGCGTAGCCGGGCAACTCCTCATCCTGACGGGCATCAATGCCATTCTGTTGCTGGTATTGCTGCGGCGTGATGGGCGGGCCAGGCAGTGGCGAGACACGGCCGTGCCCTTAACCATTTGTCTTATTTTAGCCATTGGACAGTTGAGCGTGATCACCTACATCCGCCTGCAATCCTTTGGCACCATTACCGGGTTTCCCGGTCTTTAAG
>CAZOPF010000141.1:0-9589 GCA_964581605.1 uncultured Ardenticatenaceae bacterium | reverse complement strand
CACTGTTTACTGACCAATAAAGAGGATCTTATGCTAAACATCATCACTGCATTTGGCTTGGCCGGAGCTTCTGGCCTCAACGCCTACATTCCACTGCTTTTAGTAGCGGTAGCGGCTCATTATCCATTAGGTGATCCCATTCTGAAACTGGCAGCACCGTACAATATGCTGGGGGAATGGTGGGCCATCGTCATTATTTCTATTTTGCTGATTATCGAAATGTTGGTAGACAAGATACCAGCCGTAGACAGCCTGAATGACGGCATCCAAACGTTCATTCGGCCGGCAGCGGGGGCTATTTTGTTTGCCGCCAATGCCAATCTGATCACCGATATGCACCCGGCAGTTGCATTGTTAGCCGGTTTGTTGGTGGCTGGTGGTGTGCATACGGTGAAGACGACAGCGCGGCCTGTGGTTACGGCCGCTACAGCGGGTACCGGTAATTGGGCAGTGAGCATTGTAGAGGATGTCACGGCCGTGATTGTTACCCTCCTGGCAATTTTTGTGCCCATCCTGGCCGCTATTTTATTCGTGCTTGGCGGAGTAGCCGCGATACGCTTCCTGCGCCGCCGCCAGCGCCGCAAGCGGTATGCCTTTCAGGTTTAGAGCGTTAAAAAAAGAGAGCGGATTTCTCTATTCAGGAAACTCCTCTGGCAAACCAGGGTTTCAAAGTTTGGCGATTTACAAACCTTTTACCTAAATTGGAGGCAAATCATGATCGAGAGAATTATTGGTGTTTTGAAGCTGGATGCAGCGACTTATGAAGCCATCGAAGCGGATGAAAATGCGACCACGCAGGCAGCCATTGTGGTGGCCGTGGTAGCCATCATCGGCGGTGTTCTTGGTGGCGCTATTAGCTCTGTGATGGGTGGCAACTTCCTGGGGACGCTGGTATACACCCTGTTGAGCGCCTTTATTGGCTGGCTGGTCTGGTCGGCAGCTACCTATTTTGTCGGCACCAGCTTTTTTGGTGGCAAGGCCACAATGGGCGAGATGCTCCGTGTATTGGGTTTTGCCCAGGCGCCGGGCATTTTAGCCATTATCCCTGTCTGTGGTGGTTTTGTGGGTTGGATATGGACGCTGGCCTGCACGTTTATTGCCATCAGACAAGGGCTTGACCTGGATAATACCAAGGCGTTCTTGACGGCGATTATTGCTTTTGTGGCCGTTGTCATTGTCTCCTTTGTCCTGAGTGCCATTCTGGGCGCTTTAGGGCTGGGAGTTTCCGTGGGTCTGGGCGCATTAGGCTCTTAACTGGTCTCCAGGACCGTCATGGAGCATTTGTCTTAACGAGCCATCCTGGCTGCCGGGATGGCTCGTTATGTTAGCGGAGGTCTGGTTTTTGGAAACGCTTGACCGCAGAAAAGGATATCTTTCTTGCACCTTCATGCTGCTGGCCTTTATCTTGCCAATCATTGGTTTTGCGGCGGGTTGGGGGCGCTGGGATGCACAGACCGGGATGATGATTGGTGGGGGGATATTTGTGTTGATGATGGCTACGGCCGTGCTCATCGCCTTCACCATCGAAAATCTAAGCTGGCTCTTTACCTTCCTCCCTCTCCTTTCGAGTTTTCTCTACACCATCGTCCCGGATTTTGTGCCCGGCCCGGCCGAAGATGCCGTCGTCATGGCTGTTGGTGCTTTTTTCACCGCCACCCTGATCGTAAAAAAAATTGCTCCCAGCTATCTGTTGCTGGCGGTGATCATTACCGGCATTTATGCCTGGTTTGGCCACCATTGGCTTCCTGGTTTAGTGGATGAACTGGCCTTGTTCCTCATCGTCCTGTTGCTTGGTTTTATCGTCTACCGCAATCACCGCCACCGCTTGCCAGAGACGTGAATTTCATTCATCTCTTTTGTTCGTAAATCTGGTCACGGCCGTGTCTCAACCACCTGGCCGGCTTCTGGAATCCAGAGCAATTCCAACCCCTCTCACCCTAATGCCGAAGTCCGAAACCCGGCTTCTGATTTCGGATTACCCATTACCAACTGCAACAAAACCCTATGGCCAGCCTCATCACCCGCAAAATCATCATCATGCTCATCATTCTAGGGCTGCTTAACTATGTTGCCTACCATTACGCCCTGCTTCACCCTCATCTCTTCTTTTCACCCGCCGGCGAAGCCGCCGAACAACGAGAAAGCCATTATGATGAATACCTGCAAGCCCTGTTGGCCGGTGATTTAGGCGAAGTGGCCCGCACTCCAGTCGCCGAAGTTATCCGCGCCCCCATCAAAAATAGCCTGATCTTGCTCACCACTGCCCTGCTCACCACTATCACCCTGGGGTTGCTCTTTGGTTTTCTGGCCATCTCTCGCCGCACCCGGCGCATTCATCCCCTGGCGCTCACCTTTCTGGCGGCCGGATCCTCTATGCCCGGTTTCGTACTTGGCGCTGTTCTGCTCTCGTTTATTGTTTACCGCATCCTCTACTCTGCTTATAAAAAGCCATTGTTGCCCATCAGCGGCTTTGGCATAGACCAGCATCTCATTCTGCCTGTGCTGGTATTAGCCATTCAGCCCACTTTCCACCTGGCTAAAGTGACCGCCGGTTTGTTGGAAAATGAACTGCAAAAAGATTACATCCAGGTGGCACGCAGCAAAGGGCTGAGTTGGTGGCAGCTTTTCTGGCGGCACGCCCTGCCCAACATGCTCTCACCCATCCTCATTACCATCGGCGAAGCCACCCGGCTGATGGTGGGTGAACTGGTCATCGTGGAGGCGATCTTTTTGTGGCCGGGTATCGGCCGTATCTTCTTGCTCACCATCGGTCTGCGGCTAGACGCACGGGCCCAGGGGCAGTTTTTTGGCGATCCTGAACTCATCGCCATCGTCACCGTTATCCTGGGAAGCTGGCTGCTCGTCGCCGATCTGTTTGCCAGCATCCTGGCCTATCGCCTGGACCCGCGCCTCCACCAGGCGGCCGAGGAAGCAGAAGAGCCTAAGGGTTTTCTGAAACCCCTGGGGTCTAAATAAACAGCCATGAAAAAGGCTTACTCTCGCAATTACCCACTCTGGATTGGTGCGGCCCTCACCGGCTTTTTCATTTTTATAGCCATCATTGGCCCCCGCCTGGCGCCCATTGACCCCATGGAGGTATTTGACGATGTGCTCACGGTGGGCGAAAAGGTGTATATCCCCTCCCGGCTGCCTGTGCCGCCATTGACGTTGGCGCAATTTTTCATGGGTACTGATAACGCCGGCCGCGATTTATACAGCCGTCTGTTGTGGGCCATCCGCCCTACCCTGCTGCTTTGTTTTATCATCGCTTCGCTGCGTATATTTCTGGGCACAGTGTTAGGGCTGACGGCCGGTTGGTTTGGCGGTCTTGTTACCCGGATTATTGATCTGCTGACGGACATTAGCCTGGCAATTCCCATTCTGCTCTTTGCGCTGGCGGCCATTTCGTTTATGGGCAGCCGGGGATTGTCCACATTTATGGTGGCATTGGTGGCAACGGGTTGGGCAAACACGGCCGTGTTCGTTAAAAACAGTACGCTGGTGATCAAACAATCGCCTTACATTGAAGGAGCAAAAGCGGTGGGGGTACGGCCGTTTGGCATTCTGCGCGGTTATGTGCTGCCCCAACTGTGGCCCGCCCTGCCCGCTCTCATCGCCTTTGAACTGGCCGCCACCCTGCTGGTGCTGGCTGAACTCGGCTTCCTGGGCATGTTCATTGGCGACGCCTTTGTGCGTATGAGCGAAGACCCCAACAGTGCCGGCGTCATGGCGGTTGGCCTGACGGCCGGCTACCCTGAACTGGGCCAGATGCTCTCTGACTTTTGGAACAAAATGCTGCTCACCCCCTGGGAAGTGGCCCTCATTGGCCTGGTTATTTTCCTGAACATCTTTGCCTTTAATATGCTCGGCGAAGGGTTACGGCGGCAAATGGATGTCACCCGCCCCCGGCGGCGCTGGCGGCGGAAATAGTGTGTGTAATATCCGGTATGACGCACTGTGATAGTGCGTGGCCCCTTTAGCACAGATGACTACCTTGCTTCAAGTAGAAAACCTGACCACCCGTTTTTATACTCAGGATGGCGTTGTCCATGCTGTGAATGGCATCTCCTACACAGTAGCGAAGGGGGAGTCGCTGGCGATAGTGGGGGAAAGCGGTTGCGGTAAATCGGTCAGTGCGCTCTCGCTCGTTGGGTTGGTGCCTTCGCCACCGGGAAAAGTGGAAGACGGCCGTGTCCTCTTCGAGGAAGAAGATTTGCTACAAATGCCCGAAAGCCAGCTGCGTCGGGTTCGTGGGCGCGATATAGCCATGATTTTTCAAGACCCGATGACCTCGCTCAACCCGGTGCTGACGGTGGGGCGGCAGGTGATGGAAAGCCTGCAAATGCACCTGCAACTAAAGCGCAGCGACGCCCGGCAACGGGCAACGGAACTGTTGGAAATGGTGGGCATCGCCGATGCAGCGCGGCGGCTGGATGATTATCCACACCAGTTTTCCGGCGGGCAGCGACAGCGCATCAATATCGCCATGGCCCTGGCCTGCCGCCCGGCACTTCTGATTGCCGATGAGCCGACAACGGCACTGGATGTGACCATTCAGGCGCAGATTGTGACGTTGATCAAAGAGTTAAAAGCGGAATTAGGCATGTCGGTCATCTGGATTACACATGATATGGGGGTGGTGGCCAGCCTGGTAAACCGGGTGGCGGTGATGTATGCCGGGCATATTGTGGAGATGGCTCCGGTATTGGAACTATATGAACAGACCAGCCATCCCTACACGTTGGGCTTGCTGGAATCGTTACCAAAGATGAACCAGCCGGAACGGCAACGGTTGCGGGCCATTGAAGGCACACCGCCCGATTTGCTGGCGGAGGTAACGGGCTGTCCTTTTGCCAACCGGTGTTCGTTTGTGGAAGCGTGTTGCCGGGCAGAACGGCCGCCGCTGACCCTGATTGACCGTGACCATTATGCTGCCTGCTGGCGCTGGCCCGAAGTGCGGGCTGCCCGGTGAGAAGGAGTATGCACAGATTTCACAGATAAAAAATCTGCGTCATCTGTGGAATCTGTGGATTAAATGACATGACTGAACCATTGATGCAGGTACGCGGCTTGAAGAAGTATTTTCCCATCCGGCGCGGCTGGCGGCGGCAGCAAGTGGGGCTGGTGCAGGCTGTTGATGGCGTGGATTTTGATATTTTGCCGGGGGAGACGTTGGGGCTGGTGGGGGAGAGTGGCTGCGGCAAATCTACCACCGGGCGGCTGCTGCTGCGGTTGATACGGCCGTCGGCGGGCGAAATCTGGCTGAACGGCCGTAACCTGGTGCCCCTCTCAGATTCCCAATTGCAGCCATTCCGGCAGCAGATGCAGATCATTTTTCAAGACCCGTATGCGTCGCTGAATCCGCGCATGACGGTGGGCGACATTATCGAGGAACCGTTGCGGGTGCATGGCCTGGGGGATGGCGCCACACGGCAGAAGCGGGTGAAGGAATTGCTGAATCTGGTGGGGCTGAACACGGCCGTTGCCAACCGCTATCCACATGAATTTTCCGGCGGGCAGCGGCAGCGGGTGGGCATTGCCCGCGCCCTGGCCCCCAACCCGCGTTTTATTGTGGCCGACGAACCGATTTCGGCGCTGGATGTTTCCATTCAGGCACAGGTGATCAATTTGCTGGATGATTTGAAGCAGGAACTGGGGCTGACCTATCTGTTTATTGCCCATGACCTGGCCATGGTGCGTTATTTGAGTGATCGGGTGGCGGTGATGTATCTGGGGCAGATTGTAGAGTTGGCAGGGCGGGATGTGTTGTTTACACGACCGTTGCACCCCTACACCCAGGCACTGCTTTCCGCCATTCCCCTGCCCGACCCGCGCGCGGAAGCCAAACGCCAGCCCATCATCCTGCAAGGGGAAACACCCAACCCGGCGCATCCGCCAACGGGCTGCCGTTTTCACCCACGCTGCCCCATTGCCACAGACATTTGCCGGGTAGAGGCACCGATGCTCAGAGAATTGGGCACGGCCGTGTTCCCCCACCCCGTCGCCTGCCACCACGCCGCAGCGTAACGCCTGCCCTTTTAGCCAATACTGCGAAACGTCAATTCAGGGTACTTTTCCTGGTAATAGTTCAGTTCATGGGGGGAGTTACAAAGGGCAACAAGACGGCCGTCATAATCCCGCGCCCTCATCATCCCATACCGCCAGGGCAGCTTTTCGATGCTTTCCTCCGGCCCTTCCACCCAACGGCAGAGGCGGTGGGGCAACGGTTCCAACTTTGTCTTTACGCCGTATTCCTCTTCCAGCCGCGCCTGCACCACTTCAAATTGCAGCATCCCCACCACGGCCAGAATTGGGTCCCGCCGGGCGCCATCCACCTCATACAGAATTTGCATCGCCCCCTCTGTTTCCAGTTGGGCAATGCCTTTTTGGAACTGCTTTTGTTTGCTCACGTCCAGGTTCACCAGCCGGGCAAAATGTTCCGCCGGAAAACGGGGAATGGGCGCAAAATTAAACGTCGCCCCCGCGCTGATGGTATCGCCAATGTTAAACTCCCGATTGCCCGGCAGACCAATGATATCCCCCGCAAACGCCTCATCCACCACTTCCCGGTCATCAGCAAAAAAAGTGTAGGTGCGGGAGAGTTTGAGCACCTTGCCGGTGCGCGGATGTTTGACCTGGGTGTTGCGTTCAAAACGGCCGCTGCACACCCGCAAAAAAGCCACACTGTCTCGGTGGCGGGGATCCATATTCGCCTGAATTTTGAAGACAAAGCCAGTAAATTCCGGCTGGTACGGGTCAATTGGCCCGGCATCGCTGGGGTAGGTGGTAGGGGCGGGGGCATATTGGATGAAGTCGTTCAGGAATAGCTGAACGCCGAAGTTGGTGAGCGCGCTGCCAAAGTAAACCATTGTCTGCTCGCCGCGCCGAAAGGTGTCAAAATCAAAGGTTGCCATTTCATCTAGCAGGGCAATGTTGGTGTGCAGGTCGTCGAATTGGTGGCTGCTGAGGGTGGCTGCAATGCGCGGGTCGTCCAACCCCGTAATGTACTCCGGCGAAATGGTCTGGTTGTGGGCAGTGCGGTCAAAGAGGTGTACTTCTTCGGTGAGCCGGTCGTATACGCCGAGGAAGGTATCGCCGTCGCCGATGGGCCAGTTCATGGGCACGGGCTGCATTCCAAGCACGGTTTCTACCTCGTCCAGCAGGGCCAGCGCATCCAGCGCCGGCCGATCCATTTTGTTGATGAAGGTGAAGACGGGGATGCCGCGGCGACGGCATACTTCAAAGAGCTTGACAGTTTGTTCCTCTACCCCTTTGGCGGCGTCTAGCACCATGACGGCGCAGTCAGCGGCGGTGAGGGTGCGGTAGGTGTCTTCAGAAAAATCTTGATGGCCCGGTGTGTCTAGCAGGTTGATGATGTGCCCCTGGTAGGGGAATTGCAGCACGGTGGAGGTGATGGAGATGCCCCGTTCTTGCTCCATTTTCATCCAGTCTGAGGTGGCGGCACGCTGGTTTTTGCGGGCGCGCACGCTGCCCGCCAGGTGGATGGCGTTGCCATAGAGCAGCAGCTTTTCGGTGAGGGTGGTTTTGCCCGCGTCGGGGTGGGAGATGATGGCGAAGGTACGCCTTTTTTGAATTTCGGCCGTTAACTGGCCGTCGGTAATTGCGGTTTGTTCAGTCATATCCTGTTTAGCGTAAAAAACGGCCACAATGTGGGCATTGTGACCGCCGGGTTGAATGTTGTTGGTTTGTAGTAACCACCGTAGCGATCTGACGACTAAAGTCGTTACTACAAACGAGGCACTAGCATACCACTAATCAGGCTGATTGCACATCTATGAGAGATGGCTGACAATTTGTAGGGTGATTTGCCAAATGGCCCCGCAAGAGTGTACGGAAGTGTGGAGGATGACGGCCGTGACAGATACAGAAATTTTGGAGTTGATTAAGGGGTTGTATGCGCAGCATATTCCGTTTCATCAGTTGATTGGGCTGGAGGTATTGGCGCTGACGGCGGAGAGTGTGGCGCTGCGGGTGCGGATGAAGCCGGAGCTGGAGGGCAATCCGTTTTACCATATTTTGCATGGCGGGGTGACGGCTTCGCTGCTGGATGCGGCCGGGGGAATGGTGGCGATGGCCAATCTGGTAGTGGAACTGCTTGACCTGTCGCCAGAGGAGATGCAGCGGCGGCTGCAAAAGTTGGGCACGATTGATATTCGCATTGATTATTTGCGGCCGGGGCGGGGGGATGCGTTTATTGCGACGGCGCGGGTGATTCGGAAGGGGAATAAGGTGGCAGTGACACGCATGGAGTTGCACAATGAGGCGGGCCTGGAGATTGCGTTGGGTACAGCGACGTATTTGGTGGGATGAGGGTGAAAGTGGGCAGTGAGCAGTGAGCAGTGGGCAGTGGGCAGTGAGCAGTAAATTGGTAATGGGAATAGGGATGAAGAAAATGTTAGAGACGGTTTTAGATAAGTTTGCTAAGAGTGAGTGTAGCTGGTTGGTGACGGTACGGCCGTCCGGCAAACCCCATAGTGCGCCGGTGTGGCATGTGTGGCATGGGGGGCGGATTTATGTGGTGGCGCAGGAGACGGCCGTGAAAACGCGCAATATCCAGGCCAACCCCTTTGTCACCATTACCTACCCTGACCCTATGGATGTGATCATTATTGAGGGGGAAGCGCGGCTGGTGGCGGGGCTGACGGCCGTGTTGCAGCCTCATTTCCAACAGAAATATGAGTGGGACATTGCCAGTGATGAGGCATATACGGCCGTGATCGAAATCACTCCTACGAAACTAACAGCCTGGGGGGCGGCGGGTGCAGCCGTACGCCAAACCTGGTCAGGCGCAGACTTAGCCCTTTTGGGTTGAGCCGGAACTGGGTGAGCAAAGGTAACAAAAATGCCAATTACCATCCAACCCGTTGAGGAAAATGACCGGGAATGGGTACGCGCTTTTTTGTGGCAGTGGGCAGGTAACACACGTATGGTGTCCCGCGAGCGGTTGCACCAGTGCGACGAGCTGCCCGGTTTTATCGGCAGTCTGGATGGGGAGCGGGTGGGGTTGGTGACGGTGCATGTAAACGGCCATGACTGTGAAGTGGTGACGCTGCATACGGCCGTGCCGGAGCGTGGGCTTGGTTCCGCACTGTTGGCCACCGCCACCGACTATGCCCGGCAACAAGGCTGCCACCGTATCTGGCTCATCACCACCAACGATAATGAACCGGCCATTCGTTTTTATAAGAAGCGGGGGTGGCGGCTAACGGCCGTCCATCAAAACGCCCTCGCCCTTTCCCGCCAACTCAAACCAGAAATCCCACTCCTGGGGCTGAACGGCATACCCATTGAAGACGAGTGGGAGTTTGAGCTGGTATTGGCGGAGGGGGATTGAGTTGCCGTCAGAAAAACCAATTGTAAAAGTAAAAGGATTTTTTTAGGCCACTCAAAAGCGGTGGCCAGGCACCTGGAGCGCCTGCCGGCCCGCTATGCCGGGACACAGCGTTCCGTGTTCACCCTCGGCGTCTGCGGGCCGGTGGGATCGGGGAAGACGCTCCTGGTCGAGATGCTCTGCCGTGCGCTCTGGCCCGAAATCGACCTGGCCGTGATCACCAACGACATCTACACC